>JAHPZJ010000023.1 GCA_019058245.1 Promethearchaeota archaeon
TAATTTTTTTCTTTAAATATAGTCAACCCTAACATAGCATAATCAGTTTATAATTGTTAAATTATGGTTCAAGTATTAAAAAAAATTGATATTAGTCAAGTAAGAGTCAGAGAAGTATATGATTTAGCAGAGATTAAAGAAGCATTAGAGAGCAAGTTATATGTCCCCGATTACAATATTAGAAACAAAATAATATCTGAATTAATCACATATCTGAAATCAAAATTTAAAGATCCAAGATATAAAATTAAACCACTTATCGCTTATAATAACACTAAAATTGTAGGATTTGTAATAGGCCAGATTGACCCATTTTTTACAAGTTATAGTAGGAAATGCGGTACATTTGGTTGGCTCTTTGCTGATTCATTTAAAGTGTGTCATACTTTAATAAAAGAATGTGAAATATTTTTAAAAGAAAATAAAGTAAGGAAAGTTAGAGGGAATATCAATTTTCCAAAAAATTTAGGAGGCTTTGGGATACAATTCATGGGATTTAAACAACAAATGCTTTATGGTGTTGCTTATACCAATCCTCAATCCAAATTACTTGATTATTTATCAGAGTTAGGATATCGGAAAGAATCTGAATATTCTTGCGTATATGTCGCTCAAAAATCATGGGATAAAGGAAAAAAAATTGATCGAAATATTGAATTTAGATATGGATCTATGAAAGAATTATATGATTATGTGGATGATATTAGAAATTTAGCTATTGATTCTTTTCATGAAATTCTACCAGATGCCTCAGGTTCAAATCGTATTTTGGAGTTTTTTAAAGCATTTGAAAGTATACCAAAATCTTTTTATAGAATAAAAGCATTTAATCCAAAAATATACTCTGATGTACCTCATTTTGTGGAAACTTGGGAGACTCAGAACTTAGAAAAAATAGAACCACTTGCACCAATGGCTTTTGATAAGAATAAAAATGAATTAATAGGTATTCTATTAGGACTTCCTGATCTATTCCAAACATGGAGAGGAGACGCTATTACACGTTGTAATGTTGACACTGCGATGGTAAAGAAAGGATATTTTGGAAAGGGTATTTTTTCAGCATTAAATAATTTAGGGCAACTTACAGCCAATTTATTTGGAGTGAATTATTTTGAAGGAACAGGTATTTGGTCAAACAATTCACGTGCTATTAGCACGATATTTCCCCATTGTGAACAAATTAGAAAGCATTATGTTGTCCATAAACGTTTGTAAATCATAAGAAAATCCTAAAATCCCTTAGCTGAAAGAAAATTTATAATGATCCAGTTTCAGTTCTTTTTGCATGGTTTTAATATCATTCTGTAAACTTTTATTGAGTGGAATGCCTTTACTTTTTCTTATGTCTTCCATGATTTTTTCTTTTTCTCCAGCAGTATAAATTCTTTCAGCATTAGGTATTTTTCTGGATCCTCGTAAATCTCTCATTATATTTCCAGCTGTTTGTTTAAATGACTCTAGCCCTATAAAGTTATCAATATTTATTGCTAAAAAGAAATGTCCTACCTTTAATCGTTTTTGACCATCCTCAACTATTCCAAGGGTATCTCTTAAATAAATACCCTCTTGTAATGCAGCAGACAGAAGTTCAACAATAGTAGCATAGCCATACCCTTTATATCCTGCTGTTTCCTCACCCTTGCCTCCTAAAGGCAATAAAGATGCTTTCCGTTCTAACATTTTTTCTAAAATTTTATTAGGATCCCTCATAATATCACCATTTTCATCAATCACAGTATTTTCAGGAACCATTTTATTAATTCGTGCATTTAATTCAACTTTTCCTCTTTGAATGATTGATGTGGCACAATCAAGAACAAATGGAAAATCTTCGTCAGTAGGAGCCCCTACTGTTAGAGGATTGGTACCTAACATTGGTTCGCTTCCAAATGTGGGAGGAATAGAAGGTCTTGCATTGGTTACAGTTAATCCTATCATCCCTTCCTTAATAGCCATAAGTGAATAATATCCCGCAATTCCAAAATGAGTAGAATTCCTAACCGCTACAGCACCTAACCCATATTTCTTAGCTTTCTTAATTGCCATTTTCATTGCTTTATAAGCTATTACGTGCCCCATTCCACAATTACCGTCTAAAAGAGCAGTTGTTGGACCTTCTTTTATAATGTCAATTTTTGTTATTGGATTATAAAGCCCTTCCTTGATACGATCATAATACATTTTACATCTCTGAATACCATGTGACTCAATCCCTCTTAAATCGGATGTAATCAGAACATCAGCTATAATACTAGCATCTTCTTTAGGTACGCCAAGACCTACAAAGACGTCTTTTATAAAATTCTCAAGTGTACTAGCATCTATATTTATAATATCTTCTGACATTTTAGAACCTACCAATTATTTATTCATTTTAAAAAATTTTTAAAGTATTAAATAAAAATAATTTTTTCAACCAAATTTTAATTCTTGTTATGTGATGAATAGTAATTTTCACTATTTCATAAGGTTAAAAAAATATTCTCCTTATAAAATATGTTACACATATTATTTTGGTATATATATTATCAATTGTATTAAAAATTGTAATATTTAACAATTAATTAAATGATAATTATATATAAGTTTTAGAGTATCATGAATAAAAAAGAAAAGTTAAAATGCCCACTTTGTAGTACTAAATTCATTCCAAGAACATTCTATCCAGAGGAAGCCACATTTTCTTCTAATGGTAAATTATTATCAGGTTTCAATGGGTATATCAGTTCTAGTGGTGTGAAACCAGCAGAAGTTATTCTGAGTTCTTGGATTACCTATTGCCCTAATTGCAATTATATTATGAAATTTGTAAAGGAAATTGTGAAAAAAGAGAAAATTCAATCTCAGACTTTTACTAAAAAAGATATTAATCAAAAATATAACAGCTATTATTTTGGGTTTCCATTTGAAGATTATTCTCAATACTTAACTGGAGTTATCCATGAGATTAGAAAAGAAATAGAAGCCTCTCTTAAAGGTTTAGATTTAAAAATTTGGAAAAATATGTATGAAATAAATGATACATTTAAACTTTTAGTAAGATTTTATGCGAATTTAGAAAATTATTGTAATTCTCAACTTGAGAATAAAGAAGATAAACCATTAGCCACAAAAATAAAAATGCTGAACCTTAATCCAGAGTTACAAAATGCTTTAATAGAGCTAAATGATTTGAGAAATAAAACCATTCAAGGTATTTATGAACTCTCTTCTGAGGATAAAGAAAAGGTCAATAATTCAGTTGTCAATTTTACTTTAAGTTTATTAGAGAAACATATAAAACCATTAATCGATGAAAAGAAATTTAAAGAAAAATATAGCTATGTGGATATCAAAGATCTTAATTTTGAAATCAAGATCTTTCTAAATACCTTTCTAAATAGTATTTTTAATCATGGAAAATCAGCCAACCAAGAAATAACCTCGTTTCTTGAGCAAATTATTACTAATTAATTATTAAAATTATTATCATTTCTACCTAAATTTTTAGTTACTTTTATCGATGTATCATCACCATGTTATAGTTTTATTTGAATCTTTAGCTCATATCTTTAATTCATGATTCTAAATGATTTAAAAGCAAAGGTTAAAGGAAAATTCTATAAAGAGATTACAATCGAGGATGATGGGGAAGATCTTGTCTATATTTTTCCAGACACGAAAGAATTTCTCTCAATTATTAGAAGAAAAGAGATTAAAAAAAATCTTCATTCTTCAGATTGATTTTAATAGATACTAAAAAAGAAACTCAATTATCTCACTGAAAATATAAATTTAAATTTTATAGCACATTACTATAGTTGGACACCTTGGGCAATGTCTGAAGCCCCTTTAGCTGGGTGGACCACAAAATGCTCATAGTGGAAATTGCCTGAATTCAGATTTTATGAATAATATTAACCAGTCTTATGTTCCGTCGAAGCATTCCCCATAATGGTAGGTATCAGAGTAGTATTTTTTGTAGGAAAAGTATAAACTCGTAATTAGAAAACCGGCTAGGCTCGGGAGAGAGCAACCGTAACTATAGGTATTTACGCTTTATGGTAAGGGTGTGGAGGGCCATGAGATCTTTTGGTCATAATATTAGGATTATAATCGAGGTTCAGGTTTTTTAAACCTAATTTTATTCATCATTTTTGTCTTTTGATTCTTTTATTAATTGGTATATACAATTTTTATGATTTGTATCTAAAATGCATTCTATCGTTTTGATATTGTATTTAATTTCAGGTTGAGCAATAGTTATAATTGCCATAGTATATGGTTTGCAGATTGTAGCTCGAACAAGTTCACCTCGTTCTGGGTTAGGTTTTCCCCCAATTGGACAGAAATTTGAAGAATGGCGTACTGTAATTTCTATAGTATTATCATTTATGCTTTTTATTTGAGTTTTAGCTTTAAGGGCACTGTATATTTGTTTTAGAGTATTTTCTAATCCATTGATTCCTCGTTTTTTTAATAATTTACCTAATTTAGCACCTAAAGCAGTAGAGATCGATTTAGGTAGATTAACGCCACCAATATCAATCATCTCGTTAATATATGCTTGGAAGAATTTTAAAGCATCCTTGTTTTTTGACATCTTTGTCAAGGTATAATTTCTTATTAGGCTAAAAGATAGATAAATCTCAATGTTAAAGTATTTAAGACTTGTTATAAGAATTATTTATTTAACAATAATTCATATCTTCATAATGAGTTGATTTTTTTTCATAAACTATGCTTTAATTTAGATTATAAAAAAGGTTTTACTTCAAAAAAAAGGATTCATAATAATTATTTGATATTTAGCCATTGGTATCTTTTCTTTTAAGTTTTAAAATATAATGACAACTTTTATTATTATTTTGCAGAATGCATTTTAATATTTCTGACTTAGTTATGAATTGGGGAAATAATTCATTCAAGAATCCTCTTGTATAAGGAATACAGATATTCTCTTGAAAGATTGGCGCTCTAGAGGGATTATAAGAACCTCCAATTGGACAAAATTTCTTAGGATATTTTATGATTACTTCATAAGTATTCTCATCTATTTGATTTATTATTGGTTTTCCATTTAGAACAGAATAGACTTGTTTTAATGTATTTCCGATATTTAGAGATACTCCCTTTTTTTTATAATATTTACCTAGTTTTGCACCAGATTTTGTGGAAATTGCTTTTGGTAAATTTTCTCCACCTATATCAATCATTTCTTTAATATATGCTTGAAAAAATTTCAGAGCGTCTTTATTGATAAAATCACCTCTTAGAAAAAATTATTATTTTGTTATTTAAAATATAATTTCCTTATACCGTAATTTACAAGAGAAAATCATAAATACAGATATATAAATCTATCCATTAATGTCAAATTTAAGCAAAAAAGAAATTATAAGATTTCATTTTCTAAAGTAAATCTTAGTAATCGATCTTTATCTTCCTCGGCATAATCTATGCCAATTCTCTTGTTTAATATGATTTTTTTATTTGATGATTTCTCTCCTTGTGTAAAATATAACTTTGAATCAGATTTACACGAATCTTTTCCATTAAACTTTTCTTTAGTGATATTTAAAGCATTACAGAGCTTACTTGGTCCATCTACTAAATTTTTATAATTTTTCCCAATCTTAGCATTACGATTTTCAATCATTAATTCAATTCCACTGACAGGAAACAGTTGTCGAATTAAAATAGCACAAGGAATTTCTTTTGGTTCTGTAATAACGTTTAAACAATAATATAATCCATATATCATATAAATATAAAGAGTTCCTGGTTTCATATACATTGTTTTTGTTCTTTCTGTTTTTTTATAATTATAGGAATGACAAGCTTTATCATTTGGTCCAAGATAGGCTTCTACTTCAATAATTTTACCAATCATTTGTCTTCCTCGTTCTTTTCGTATCAAATATTTGCCTAATAACTCTTTCGCAATGAATTCTGTGTTCTTAGTAAAAAAATCCCTATTTAAACGTTTCAATTCAGTCATAAATTTTAACTTAAATATTTTTTAGATGTTCTAAAAAATTCAGAATCTTATCTTATATTTTAATTAAATACATCTTTTAGAAATAATTCTAACTTAGCATTACAAGCAATAAACGGAAATTTTTCATTGATGGATAATGGTCTTTTAATTTCCGCCCCTTCAAGAGAAAAAATCCTTCCTCCAGCTTCTTTTAAAATTAGTATACCCGCTGCTACATCGACTAATCGATTGCTTTTTCTCATGTTAATAAAAGCATCCATACTGCCTTTAGCTATTTGACATAAAGATAATGCGCTACTACCCAGTATTCGTATTTTATAAAATTTTCTTATTATTGGATTTAACAAATTTAAATTCTTCATCAAATTTTTCTTTGGTAAATTTATCTCAAAAAAGCATTCTTGTGGAATTTCATAATCAGAAACATAGATCCTTGAATCATTCAAATAAGCTCCTTTTCCCTTTTCTGCCGAGTAAATATCTTTTGTAGTCAAATCAAGTACTACAGCTTTTTCTATATCATTTATATTATCTCCAATCGCATAAGCAATAGAGACTGAACAATAAGGGATACCTCTAACCGCATTATTTGATCCATCAATGGGATCAACAATTAGTACCTTTTTTTTTTTCCTTGCTATCTCTTCATCTCCGATATATTTCTCTCCAATTTCTTCACTTATCAATAATATATCAGTATTTTTATCTTCTAATAATTTAATAAGAGTATTTTCAGCAACAAGATCAATATACATAGAAACGTCTCCTCCTGCACCTCTCTTAGATTTTTTCGCTGCTTGTTTTAATCCTACTAGTGGTTTTATTGCATCATATACAGTTATAACAAGCTGCTTTAAAAAATTTATATTATATTCCATTAAAATCAGATTTTATTTTTAATTACAGAAGAAAATCCAAATAAATAATTAATTTTTATGAAGAATTTCCATAATTCAATTCATAGTCTATTATTTCACTTAATTCATTATAAGGTGTTATTACGATTTGAATAAAACCTTTTTCAAAAATTAAATTAGGTCCTATCTTTAATTCCTTCTTTAAATAAATTTTATCTATTCTCATTGAGATTAGCCAATCTGAAATTATAATCCCTTTTCTCTTCTCTTCATTTATATATTGATTATTAAAGATATTATAATCTAATAATTGTCTCTCTTTTTCATTTTCCTTAATTTCAAATAAAGCAAAATAAAGAGCTTCACCAAAATGATCGGATAATATAGAATTTAACCCATTATTATCGATTAATGGAACCGCCACCTTAGTTATAGGATTCGCTTGAGTTTGAAATAAGATTAATACTTTGAAAATTTGTGGATATTTTTCTTTTATTTTGACAATTAATTGATTCTTTAACGATTGGATTTGAATTAGAGAAAGATCTTTGTTTAAACTAATACTTATTTCTAAAAATATATATTTTCCATAGGCTCTTATATTTAAACTCTCTATTTCTTTAATTTTTGGGAAATTCTTTATCATATTATTAAGTTCAGTTCTTTTATCAAAGTCTATTACCGCGTCAAGTAAAACTTTTGTAGAGTTTAAGAAAATATCAAAACCACCTTTAATTATAAAAATAGTAATAATTAGTCCGATAAATGAATCCAAAAAATAAAGATTAAAAATGTAGCCTATAAATCCCACTAAAACAGATAATGATATAACATTGTCATAGAGTTTTTCACTTGCCTCTGACTTAATTACGGGTGAATTAGTTTTTTTTCCTACTTTTTTTAAATAGTAAGTTATGATTAAAGATACTATGAGAGAAATTATTAAAAAGATTAAAGATAAGTTTGATATTTTTATAATTCTAAAATTGCCCTGGGTAAAATTAATGATATCTTGAAAAGTTCCCAGAATAATAATATAGGCTGTATAAAAAATGAATAATGATATGAATAAGCTTATGATATTTTCAATTTTATAATAACCATAAGGAAATTTCTCATTTGGTTTCTTTCTGGAATATAGAAACCCTATAAAAGCTGCAAATACCATAACTATATCTGTAAGTGTATCAAAAGCATCAGCTCGAAGTGCCATACTATGAGTTAGAAATGAAAACATTAATTTTAAAATAAAAAAGACTATATTAACAATTAACAAAAAGAAGTTTAAGAATATTGGATTTTCATAAAATCTTGGATTATAATCACTATCTATCATTTTTAAATTTTATGTCTTTCAATGATCCATTTATCTACAATAAATTTTTGAAGTTTATTTTTTTGATTAACTTCATATTCAGAGTGTACAGTGCTCTTTGGTATCCAAAACTCCTCTCCGGATTGCAAAGTAATTAATAAAGCTTTAGGACTTTCGACTTTTATTTCAGCTTTAATTTCAACTGTGCTTCTTGATGCACTATATTCTGTAGTTTCTACTATGTGTAAACCATCTCTGGCAGTTATATGCTCAGCAAAAAGCCCAAATTCAGCTTCTTCATCAACCTCTCCTTTTTGCATCGTTTTGGTTTCAAAAGTTCCACTTGTAGCAAATTCAATTTTTTCATTAAGGATATGATCCAAAAGTAATGCCATCATATTTAGATTTGGAAATCGAAGTTTCTTAATATACTCACCTATTTTAACACGTAAGACTTGACGAGATTCATCTTCCCATCCAACATATATCTCTGTTTTGCGATCTTGAAAAATATGATATCCTCTCCAATTTGCATTTCTCCTATAAAGAACTTCTATAATGCATATAATTTCCTCAATTGATAAACGTACTGTTTTTCCTTCTCCCTCAGAAATTTTTTCCCAGGACCCATCATTCTTTCGGTTTATACAACTTAAGAATATATAAGGAACTTGCTTAGATGGACTACTAACTCTTAAGCTTTTTTTTTGCCCATAAAAGGTTTTAATATGAAAATCAGCCAATTTCACTCACTTCAAAAAAATATTTCAAGTTGACTCATGAGTATTCACAAAAAAAATAATTATTTATTAATTTAAATCTGAGTAATTAAACTGTTGTTTTTTAAAAATTTCTACAAAAGAGAAAAGGTTTTATAAAAATTGCTGTTATTTAATAGTAAATATCTTTTTCAAGCGAAATAATATGATTAAGAAAAATGAAGATAATTCTGGTATAAAAGATAAGAAAAGAGCTGTAATAAGTAGCTCTGGAGATTTAATAGAATTACAGGAACATGTTAGTGCTTCTGGCTCTACTAACATCTCAGGGGGAAAAATTGATAAATCTATTCGAATCTCAGGCTCAGGAATAATTAATGGAGATTTAGAATGTAATGGTCTGACTTCAAACGGAATAATAAAAGGATCTGGGAATTTAACTGTACATGGGGATGTTAGTAGTTCGGGTTCATTTAATATTGCTGGATTTCTTACTGGAGAGGAAGATGTTGATTTTTCAGGTTCAACAGAGATAGGAAATTTGATAAATATTCAAGGATCTTTAGTAGTATCGGGAAGTTTTAAAGCAGGACATTTTGTCCGAGGAGATAAAGGAATTTCTCTTTCTGGTTCTTCAGAAATAAATGGGAATTTATCTTCTGAGAAAAAAATTACGATCGATGGAACCACTTATATTGAAGGGAATGTTGTAGCAGAGGATGTCCTTTTTGGAGTTTCAAGAGAAAAGATAAAAAAACAACATTATAGAATCCAAGGGAGTATACTGGCTAAGAATAATGTAGATATTATCCGATCCCATATAGAAGGAGATATTAAAGGTAAAGAAGTAGCAATCGGTCAAGGATCTGAAATTCTAGGTAACATTTATTATGTAGATAATATTGAAATCGATAAAAAAGCAAAATTGGCTAATGAGCCAACTCAAATCGATTTAGGGGAATTATAGTTAAAAGTTATTTTAAGAAAATAAGTTTACATTAATTCAATTTCTACTAGTACTGATTCAGGAATCTGAATTTTCATAATAAGATGCATACTTCTTTCATTAGCAATAATCTCAAAAAGACGCTTATGGATCCGCATTTCAAACTTAGCCCAAGTACTAGTACCTTGGCCACTAGGAGCCTTTAAAACTGGGACACGTAATCTTTTTGTTGGGAGAGGTATAGGACCATTCTTTCGAATCCCTTGAGAACTACATACCGCTTGCACTTGCTCGCATACTGATTGTAATGCATTTAATTGAGTAGATGACAATCGTATGCGCGCTTTTTGTATGTTTTACTCACCACGAAAATTTATTTAAAATCACGTTTGCTGTATTATCGAAATTATTCCTATTAAATAAATTTTTTTATCGAATTATAAGTGAGAATCTATTTTTAATGATTTCTATTTGTTTGATAAAAAAGGATAAACGCACGCTCATTTTTTGTTCATAAATTAGTTTGTATTTCATAGATTTCCATAAAATTTAAAATTGAAATTTTCAATATAATAAGTGGCATTTATTCAATAAGAAAAATAAGAATAATTAAAAAATCATGAAAGAGGACCCTTTTAAGTCCAGTAACGATGATTTTACATTTAGAAAAAAAAACCTAAGAAAAAAATATGCTATAATTATAGTAAGCTTCATAGTTATAATTTCAGTTGTGAGTATTCCAGTCGTCATTTATGCATATAATGCAATAAAGATGATATTTAATTACAATCCAGAACTGCCTTGTGAGGATTTACCAGATATAAAAATCGTTAGACAAGTTGTTGAAGATCACCAGGATGTTATACAGGAAATTAAAAATTTAAATCCTGACAATATTTGGGTTTCAATTAATGAAAGATGTAATGGAAAAGGGGAATTATTTATTTATTATGATACAGTCTCTAATAAAGAAAAAATATAGAGATTATAGGTTCTGATATGTTTTTTGGCGTACCTTATAGATTATTTAACGTGTGATGTATCATTATAAAATTAGTGAAAATAGGTTTAAGCTTAAGTATGATTGGTGGTACTCTATTCTTTATCTTAATATATATTTTTTTTAAACATTATTATTCCATGTGGCAATTACAAGAAGAATTATTAATTTTGTTTCTCTTTTTTCTCTTCATTAATGTGGGTGCTATAACGGGTGCATTTTTAGGATTTTTTGATAAAAGAATCGGTATTTATTTATGTTTTATTGCAGGAATCATATATCCACTATTATGTTTCTATTATTTTTTATTAAGTCCATCTACTTTTTTTATAGGTTTTTTTGAATCTTTAATTGAATCATTTTACATTTCTATCCCAATGCTACTATTATTCACTGGTGGTTCTATTAGTTTTATAAAAATGCAATTAGAATTAAAAAAATAATTTAGCATTAAATGAATCCTAATAAGAATTTATTACCTAAATTCACATATTTTAAAGATTTTTTAGCTGCATCCAAACATTTTAAAGCCTGTTTACGAGTTGTAATTCCTAAATCTCGCATTTGATAATCCCCATGAAATATTAACAAACTATAAGGAATTTCTTTGTTAATAGAACTAATAAAGTTTGCAATTTGTTCCACTTCCTTATGATTTGTATAGTCTGGAACCATTAATGTACACGCACTCATCTCAGGTAAGTTTTTTCTTGTTCCAAAGTATTTTTCAGCTAAAAATTTAAAGTTATCGAGAGTTCTTTTGTTACTTACACCACATAGAGCTAAATTTAATTTTTCATTAAATGTTTTTAAATCAAACTTAATATTTCCTCCAGTTTTAATTGCAATTTGCATACACTTTTCAACCAAATCCTTATTTCCGGAACCATTCCATTCCCAACATATCCTCATTATCCTTTTTTCTCCCAATTTTCCAATTTTTTCAAGAATTTTATTTGCAAGATTTATTGAAAAAGGTAATTGAGCTTCTGGGGTACCTCCAAAATAACATAAACAAGTAATCTTCTCATTTTTAACTATTTGATTTGCTAATGTGTGAACATCAAATAAATACCTCTTTGTAAACAATTTATGAGAGGCATTTTGACAAAAGAGACAGTCAAAAGTACAACCATATAAAAATGCAGCATAACTATATGTACCAAATTCAGGACCCTCAAAATTTGAATATTCTGGATAACCCGCTGAAGTTCCAGCAGGACAAAACCAACTATTACAACAATTTGTAGGATTAGCATCTATATACCCATGAATGTAACCCTCTGATTTAGACGGATAAGGTAATTGACCTGAATTTTTAAGTTGAATATTTCTTAAACCACAATAACTAACATCATTTTCTGATAAAGCGCATTCATTAATACATAATTTACATTTCAATATGATATTAGGTTTTTCTGCTTTAGGTGGTTTTTCTGGCAAATTGACCAGTTGACGAACTTGTTTGTGGACGTTTAGAATATGTGGTTTAATTTTATTCTCCCAATCTTCTTCTAAAATACATTTTCTACATACTTCTAAAATGTTAGAAACTACTCTATCAGTTTTGCCACAAAACTTACACGTTCCCATTTTTACATCTTCTTCTTTAATAATAAAAAAGTTTGACCAGATTTTTGGTTTGGATTACTTTTTACCATATATCCTTCAAAATTATTATTAATAAATGAATTATTAAACATTTTCAATTCGCTCTCATTTTGAGGATAAAATTCAATTACAATTCTTCCATTCTTCTTTAGTATTTTATGTAAATACTGTGCTGTGTCATTAAGGAGTTTAACTTTCTCCCCATATTTTTCTAATCCATAAGTTATAAAATTGTATGATGATATTGAGATAATAAAATCGATTTTATTCATTTTAAAAGGTAAATGGTTAGTATCTGCTAAAATAAATTCCAAATCATTATAACTTTTTATAAGTTTTTTTTTTTCTCTTGCCTTTAATAGCATATCATTTAAAATATCAATTCCAATAACTCGAAAACCATTTTGAATTAAAATTTCCGATGAAAATCCTGTTCCACAGCCTAAATCCAAAATTAAAGGTGAATCTTCTGTCATTATCTCATCCTTGTTATCACCTTCTAATCTTCTATCATAAAGATATTCAATACTCTGAAGAGTAGTTTTGTTTTGGTTACGTTTCATCCATTTTGAATTATTATACTCTTCTGCCTTTTCATGTAAGTAATCCTCAGGGAATTTTGGGAGTCGATTTTTTCTTACCATTTCTATAAAATGTTTTTCTATTCGTGATCACAAATGTCAAAAATAAGCTGATTTATATAAATAACTAAATTCAATTATATATAGAGGTTTTTATATATTCCATATAAAGACAGATAATTATTGTAAGGATTTGTACAAAAATGTCATACAGGATATTAGTAGTTGATGATGAACCAGAAAAGTGAAGAACTCCTTCAACTTTGATTAGACATTGTCAACTTAACTGAAAAATTCTTAAAATTAGGGGGTTTTGAGATACTTACAAGTAATAATGCCAAGGAGGCTATGAAAATCATAGAAGAAAACTATGATAATATTGATTTAATCTTATTAGACATAATGATGCCTGGACGATCAGGTTATAGTGTTCTTGAAGAAGTTAAGAATAATGAAAAATTTAAAGATATTCTTGTCGTTTTATTTACTGTGAAAAGTTTTAATGAGGATGTTCAAAAAGGGAAGAAATTAGGTGCTGATGCATATATCACTAAACCATTCTCAGGTAAGGAACTCCTAGAAAGATTAAAAGAAATATTAAATATAAAGAATTAAAAAATTAAACACAGTATTAGTATTACATTAATTTTATTATCTTTTTATCAATATTAATTTATAATTTTAATTTAGATTTATTACTTATCTAAAAAAATATTAAATACTATTATATATAAGATTGAAATATTACCTTTTTTAATAAAAAATCGTGATTAAAATTGGTTTATGAAGCAGAAAGTGATAAAATCCCCTTTTTTAAACAAACAATATTTTTCTGTAATTATATTAATTGCAAATATTGTTGTATTTATCTGGCAGATGTTAGATCCAACAGGTAAGATGCATATTGAGTATGCTTTTGTTCCTTCTGAATTCTTTAAAGGTCAAAAATTATGGACCCTCTTTACCTCAATGTTCATGCATGGTGATATTGTACATATATTTATGAATATGTGGTTTTTTTTTGTAATAACTGATAATTGCGAGCATGCAATGGGACATTGGTTATATCTAGTTACTTATTTTCTTTCCGGACTATTTGGGAGTTTACTTCATGCATTGAGTACATTAATTATTCCCGTTTGGGGACCTATTTTGGCGAAAATTCCTTCTTTAGGTGCTTCTGGAGCTATATTCGGTTTAATGGCGGTATATGTTATACTTTATTCAGGCAATAAATTTTACATTCCTGGAACAACAGGTATGCGAAAAGTAAGTGCAGGTTATTTTATAATAACATACTTTATTGCAGAATTAACTTATGCGATATATTCAATAATGGATCCGTTTAGTATAGGTCAAACGGCTCATTTTGCTCATGTTGGTGGATTCATAGCTGGAGCTATAATAGCGAGTATATTTAAAGCTGTAAAAGGATCATCATATAAAAAGAAACCAAAAGAATAATTTCGTTTTCTATATTTTCTTTTTTTTTTCATAAAGTTATTTGAATAATGGGAAATTTAGAAATTTATTATTATTAACACTAATTTTATATCCAAATAGTTCGAAATTTCCACGTATAATATGATTACTAAAATATCATTGATTTTTTTTTGGATGGTTATGATTATCGTTTTAATACATATATTCTATAGAAAATTATCATATAAAATTGAAAGAGCAGTTAATTTTCCTGAAATTCCTCATTGGATTTATCCATTAATAATAATTTGTATTTTTGGATATATCTATATATGCTTTTTGACAATAACTTATATTTTTAATCCTATTTTTGCATTTAATCTTTTCTTACCAATTACAATGCTAAATATAGACCTTTTAAAAGTAATAGGAGATATTTTTGTTATAATTGGGACTATTATATTTTTAATAGCATATTTTAATCTAAATTTATTAGCAGATTTAGCAGATAAATCCAACTTATCTAAATTAAAATCAACAGGAATATATGCGATATCAAGAAATCCTATTTATCTCGGATTGCATATTATAACAATCGGATTTAGTTTAATAATTCCAACATGGATAACATTCATATGTATTATCATATTCATTATTAATTTTCATTATAGGATTAAGTTAGAAGAAAAAGAATTAGAGGAAATATTTGGAAAGGCTTATATTGATTATCGAAGAAAAGTTTTGAGATATATTGGTCGAAGGATTAGAAGTTAAATTTTAATTTTAGCTTAAGATTAAAGGCTCGAAAGGATATAAACTATATTTAACTTGAATAAAAACTTTCTTTTTTCGCTTTTACTTCATAAAAAATACTATTTTATAATAAACTTTTTTTGATAATAAATTATATCAATAATGATTTATTTAGGAATTTAATAATTGTTAGAAAGAGAACTATGAGTATGACTCAGATCGTTGTCATAGGAATGGGCTATAAGTTCTGAGACTTCCTCAGTATTGGTTAAGTTGGTATTCCCATGGCAGCATTACTTGCTGATGTTGATGATTTTAATGTCACCGGAATTCAGCGAAGATCACAAAGATCAGGGTGGAAAATCGATTGGCTCAATCAAGGAAAGAATCCTTTTGAAGGAGATGAACCAGGTTTAGATGAGTTAATTTCAAGAGTTGTTAAAAATGGGAAATTTAAAGTAACTGATAAGTATAATCTTGTAAATAAAGCAGATTATATTTTAATCGATGTGCAAACCCCTGTTGATGAAAATAAAATACCTAGGTATGAATCATTAATTGAAGTTTCTCGTAAAATCTCAAAACACTTAAAAAAAGGAGTAACAATCATTATTGAATCCACAGTAGCTCCAGGTACTACTAATAATATAGTACAAACAATGTTAGAAGAAGGTAGTGGACTTAAAAGAGGTCAAGATTTTTATCTCGTATTTTCTTTTGAACGAGTTATGCCAGGAAAATTATTGGAATATATCACTGATTTTCCTAGAGTTATTGGAGGTGGTTGTAAGGAGGCAAATGAACGAGCAAAATTCTTATATGGAAAGGTTGTTAAGAAAGAGCTTCAAGTTACAGATACTCTTACTGCAGAACTTACCAAATGTATTGAAAATTCATATAGAGATGTTAATATAGCATTTGCTAATGAAATGGCTTTACTATGTGAAGATTTCGACAGAAATATATACGACATTGTTGAGTTTATAAATCACAGACATGATAGGATGATGCATTATCCCGGTAGTGGAGTAGGAGGCCATTGTCTCACAAAGGATCCCTGGTTATTATTATACGGTTATGATAAATATACAGAAAAGAAAAACAAAGAGAAAATAAAGCTTATACCAAACTCTAGAAATTTAAATGACTATATGCCCAATCATATGGTTGAATTGATGGAGGATATATTTAGAGAAGCTCATAAATTAGTAGATAATATAAAAATTGTTCTTTTGGGAGTTTCTTATAAAGCAGATACTGATGATACACGAAATACTCCTACAGAAAATATTGTGAAAGTATTACAAGGACGATATCACTCTCATAATATTATCTATATTGCTCATGACCCATATGTTAATGAGAGGGATTATAGGCTTACAGAACTTACGGATGACTTTAATGAAGCTGTTGATAATGCTGATGTTCTTATCTTTGCAACAAATCATAGTGAATATTACAATATTGATTTAGATGATTTAAAAAAAAGAGTGAGGACACCTATTATCATTGATGGTAGAAATATCTTTAACAAAAAATTACTACTAGAAAAAGGTTTTATTTATCGAAAAGTTGGAGAAGGTCCTGGAGTACTATAAAAAAATTTAAAAAAAAATTTTGTTCTTATCTCTGAGTTCTTGCAGAACTCAAAATTAAATCCTAACATTTTTGACTTAATTCTTTGAGATTTCTTTATCACTTTCGATTTTTTCATTGCGTAGTTTTTGTAGTTTTTGAATTCTTTTATACCACATCTTAATCATATCTCAACTTGTACTGTAACACTCATCATCAAATCCAATATCTAAATAGTCAATTTCATCTTTCATGATTTTTTAACCTTCTACTTTCTGATTTTTATGGATTAAACTAAAAATAAAAGAGTAGTGATTATAAATAATTAAAATTCAATTATATAAACTAATTTTCTATAAAACTTTTAAGACTTTTATTTATTCTCAATAAAAAATAATAAGTCATAATGTTACGTTCTCGAATTTTTTGCGGAATTCATAGGTTTAGATTCTAAAATTTAACAATCTATTCCTTGAGAGCTTTTGATTTAATTTTTAATTGTTTTCTTAATCGATATCGTTTTTTTAGATTAACTATCCCATTTATAACACCATCAATAATACCTCAACCAGTACAAGAGATTTTACTGTAATTCGAATCATTAGTGTCATTTTCCAATTTATGTTTCCATTCTGACATAGTTTGGATACTTTATAGTTTTTTTAGATAGAAAAACAAGTAAGGAAATAAATAGATTATTATTATAATTTTAAACTTAGTTTTCAATAGATTTTTAAGAGCCTAACCTAACTGTTATTTAATTCACATTTTTTTATAAGAGCTGATATGATTGCTATTCGATTATTGGGATGTAATAAAAGGATTTTTTAATTGGGTTGCTGAATCCGCAGCAATAATGATGATTTTAAGTGGTATAATGGCTATTACATGGTTGGGGTATGAACGAAAACGTAGAGGATCGTTTTTAAAAAGAAAAGCTGAAGTAGAGAAATTTGATATTACAAAGTTTCTTAGAGGATTATCATATATTGGATTGATTCTTGGGATATTTGTTGTATGGTCAGGTGCAGTTAGTCTCATCTTAAATATACCTCCTAGTTTTCAATATAGAGATGTGACTAAAAATGCAGCAAATCATTTTACTAGTATTTTCTTGATTGTTATTGGAATCACTATGTTTTTTAAGCCTATTAGTGATCTTCCACTTTCAAGTATACTAGGATTATTAGCAGGTACAGTTACAATATTTATTATCGCTTTACTTGTTCCTGATGGAGTAGTACAATTAATTGGTGGTTTTATAAATCCAAAATGGATACTTGTAATAATATTTATAATTGTGACAGTTATCGTAGGACTCATGGCTAAATTTTCTATAGGAACATTGCAGAAAGTCTCCAAATTCTTATCTTGGCCTCCAATTGCTTTAATAATTATGATATTTTGCTTTATTCAAGGTTTTGCATTATGGATTTGGGGTGTGAGTATCTTTGGGCTTAATATTTTATAAATTAATTTTATCCTTCTTCTTTTTTATTTAATTTTAAAAAACCTAGTTTTAATAAATATCTACTAATTTTAATAAATATTAGAGATTTATTTAGATTAAGGACTATAATTGTTGAAAAAATGGCAGGATTTAAAGAATTAAAAGAAGAAATTTCTGAGATGCGAAAGAGTATGGAAAAATTAACAGCAGAATTGCAAGAGACAAACTTAGCTATAAGAGAATCTTTAAAGATGACATCTCAAGCAATTAAAGAGGCAAGTGAAATATTTTCAAAATCTCTTGAGGATGCTATGATGAAAATGTCTGATTTAACAATTCAGATGAATGTAAGAGATACTATTTTAAAGAATCTTGGAATTGATGGAATGATTCCAGACTTTTTAAAGAAAAAGAAATAAACCTAAGTCTTTTCTTTCTCCCTCCGCCTAAATGCAAAATACATAATTATTATTGAAATCAAATATATGATAGTAATTAGTGACCATATAATAAATTCATTTGAATTATCAGTAATTACTCCCATGATCGCTTTATAAATGAAAAAGATACTAAATAAAGCTAATAATCGAATTGTCGAACTTATTTTATCCATGATTCAGTGAAAATTATATTTAATAATTAAAATAATATATACTTAAAATTAAAAGTATAATAAAGAATAATATATAATTGGATATTATTTTAAAAATGTCAGACCGAACCCCTCCTATCTGCTACATCTGTGGTAAAAATTGTGAATCATCAGTTAAATCTTCTCATTACTGCATTTGTGATATAGCAGTATGTCATGAATGTATTAATTCTGTAAAAAAGAATGATAAAGTATGGATTTGTCCTCATTGTAATGAAGAAAATGATATTGAAGGTAGTAAATTATTCCGAACTCCTTAATCTTTGTACTTATCTTTTTTCTAATAATATTTTCTATTTCAAAATACATAGCCGATGATGAAAATTAACTCACAATGATTCCTAAATGATTAAATCTTGGAAGACTGAGGCTTTATTCTTCAGATAAGTATTAAAAATTCAAAAAGCTAAAAAGTTATTATCATTATTCTTACTTAAAAAGAAACAAAAATTGGATTTTTTATGTCAAGTAATATAATATCTAAAGTTATGGAAATAGATAACTGTAATAAAGCGTCTTTTATAAATGCTATTTATAAACCAGAGTTTTGGTTGATAGTTAATCCAGCTAAAGAAATGCATGCCGAATTCTTAGCCCCAAATGTTTTATTTACAAAAATAACAGATGAAATCATTAATATTAAAGTAGAAATGGAAGGAGAATTAGTATTACAAGATAAAGGTGAACAAGAAGGCGGAAAAGGTCGATTAATCGAATTAAATGTTCGGAATAATAAAGATGTTAGAGAGTTAGAAGGTCGTATTCGAATAAAGGAAATTTCGAATAATAAATCTAAAATTGGAATTTTTATAACCAGCTTTAAGCTAAGTAATGACTTTCTTGGTTTAATTGGAAGAAACGCAGCGGAACTTGCTTTGAGGACAAAAATTACAGATATATTGCGAAATTTAGGAAGATGGTTAAAATCTAATTCTTTTGATAATTTATGATATTATTCAGATACGATATATTTTAATTAACATAAAATTTTATTAATTATTGGAGAAATTTGAATAATTGGGTTTAATTATGAATATCTGGATTATGGAAAGTGACTCGGGAATTACTCTTGTCTACAAACCATATATGGATTTTCCTGTAAATGAGGATCTAGTATCTGGACTTTTAACAGCTCTAAATCAGTTTACAATGGTTGAGTTTAAGCAAGGAATTGAATCTATTGAGATGGGAGGGTTACGATGGGTTTATATAATGGATAAGGATACAAATTTATTGTTTATAGCTGCGGATTCCAAAGATGTAACCACTGAAATTTTAAGAGCTCGGTTAGATATAATTCGTACTACTTTTGTTCAGCAATATGCCAATAAAGGAAATCGTTGGGGATCAAAGTGGGCTGGCAACGTTGAAATTTATAAACCATTTGAAAATGTAATTGATGAATATTATACCCAATGGAAGCAAGCAGAGCGTATTACAACTGTTGCTGAATTCTTTGACATTTTAGGAATATTTCAACAAATATTAAACTTAGCAATAAATGTAATTGGAGGTCATTTATCTCAGAGTAAAAAAGAGATAATTTATGATGACATAGAAATTATGTTTAAAGATTATTCAGATGTGGAGATCGTGAAAAAAAATCCAGAATTGAACAAAATAACATTTGAAAGAGATATAGGATTCAATATCATTAATATAGATCCTATGAATTGTGATATGTTTATTGTTGAAAAACAAATATTAGGTTTAATTAGGAGAATTATTGAAATTATAAAAAAGGAAGAGGGTTATTTTACCAGTTTAAAATATTTTATCGAAGAAAATATTTTCGACTATTTATTATCAAACTTCAATTTATTGAATGATTTAAATCTATTTACCTTTTTACTCAAACTTTTTTTGATAAAATGAAATTTAATAATTCAATTTTTTAATCTTTATAATTTTTAATTAGATTTAACAAAAATATTTATCCTCTTCAATTTATTCACGTTAAAATTAAGTCTCGCTTATAATAAATAGATTTATTAGAATATATTTATTAAATTTATTAACCGTCTTCTAATAATCAATTTACAAAAACAATGGATCTTGTACTACTTATAATCATTTTTATCCTCTTCGTCTTAATCATTTTAAGTTACTCAATTTCTAGTCTTGATTTCGTAGCTATTTCTTTAATTTGTGGTTTTACTGCAGCTACAATAACAGGCCTAACAAAAGGTGTAGGGATAAACTTTTTTATTGGTGAAATTCAGTGGGAGGCAATTATTATTATATTAAGTATGAGTCTTATAACTAAAATAGCTCAAGATTCGAATATATTAGAATTTGTTGCTGTTAAACTTTTTAAAATATCAAGAGGAGAACAAAGAATCTTTTTCTGGCTACTGTGTACAATAACGACTCTTTTAGCGGCAATAATTAGTGATGTAGTGGTAGTTTTAATTTTGGCTCCAATAGTTGTAAGATTATGTCATTTCTTAAAAATAAGAGCAGGAACTTATCTATTAGGAATGACGATTTGTATTAATATAGGGTCAATTATTACTCCATTCTCAAGTGGAGAAAATATCATAATCTCTACGGCATTTAACCTTGATACGGCGTATTTCATTCAATATTTTTGGATTTTTTCCTTTTTTCTGCTATTTATCACAATTTTCTTAATAGATAGATATATTTTAAGGAAAGAGCCAAAAGTCGAAGAAATGCAAAAAAAATTTGTTATCGATCTAGTAGATACAGATACTATGGTAAAAAATAAAAAAATGTTTTATTTTAATAGCATTGCTATAATAATAACTATAATACTTTTTGCTATACTCCCCTTATTATACTTAACTGCGGCTATATCTGCATTAGTTTTAGTTTTAGTAAATAAAGGATATACTAAAAAGCCTATGAGTGAACTTTTAAGAGATATTGAATGGGAAATAATCTTTTTTTTTATTAGTTTATATATTGTTATAGCGTGTCTTATAAAAGCAGGATTTAACGAAATCTTTGAAGCAATTCCATTCCAAACACTTAATCCCTTTCTTGTATCTTTTCTTATACTTATAATTGTCAGCTTTATATCTGGTGTAGTTGCTAATACCCCAACAGCCTTAATATTTATACCAATTGTTAATTTATTGATAACCCCCATTGCTGATAATGGCTTTGGTTTTTCTTCAGTTCCTATACTCTTTGCTTTCATAATTGCAATAAACCTAGGAGGTAATTTTATACCTCAAGGTGCAGCTTGTGATATGATGACATTGAAGATTGCACGTGATTCAGGAGTAGAAAACCTGAATTACAAGCGTTTATTTAAAATGGGGGCTAGTTTCGCATTAATTCATTTAGGACTTGCAATAGTTTTTCTATTGATCCTAATCCCAATTTTTGGATGAAAGTTAAATTAAATAAAATAACTAAGAAATGAAAATAGAAAATTCTTTAATATAGAGACTTTTGATATCCTAAAATTAAAGCCAACCTCTTAGTTTCATAGCTTCAATCACCCGTTCTAAGGAGATTATATATGCACCCATTCGATTATAGGTATCAAATTTATTTGCTTCTTCAACTGTAGAACGATAAGCTCTGGTCATAACTCGATCTAATGCTTCAATTACTTCTTTTTCTGTCCAGAAATAACTATAGTATCCTTGAACCATTTCAAAGTATGAAACTGTAACTCCCCCAGCATTGCATAAAAAGTCGGGAATAACTTCGATTCCTTTTTCTTGTAGTATTTTATCTGCATCCGGAGTTGTAGGACCATTAGCAAGTTCGGCAACAATTTTACAGTTAAGATTATTAGCATTTTTTTGTGTAATAACATTTTCAAGAGCTGCTGGAATAAGTACATCACATTCAATTTCCAATAATTCTTCGTTGGATATTTGATTAGTACCATTTAATCCAATAACAGATCTTGTTTGACTTTTATGGTCTGCTGCAGCTTGTGCATCAATTCCATTATTTTTGAATATTGCTCCTTGAGAGTCTGAAACAGCGATAATTTTACAATTATAGTCATTTTGCAAAATTCTAGCTGCCCAAGAACCTGCATTTCCAAAACCTTGAACAGCTACTTTTGCACCGTTTAAGTTTAATCCAATATCTTTCGCTGCTTCCCTGATTGAATAAATACCACCTTGTGCTGTAGCAATAGAACGTCCTGCACTACCACCTAAAGGGAGTGGTTTTCCTGTTATAATTGAAGGAGCATGTCTTCTGATAATCTTTTCATATTCATCCATCATCCAAGCCATAATTTGCGGATTGGTATACACATCGGGGGCTAGGATGTCAATATGGGGTCCTATAAAGTCAGCGATTTGTTGGATATAGCTTCTAGCAAGTGTTTCAAGTTCTCTCTCACTCATGATTCTTGGATCGCAAATAATACCTCCTTTTGCACCGCCTAAAGGTATATCGACACATGCTGTCTTCCAAGTCATCCATGCAGACAAGGCTTTTACAAGAGAAGCACTTTCATCAGGGTGCCACCTAATACCCCCCTTCATTGGCCCTCTTGCTGAATTATATTGAGAACGAAATCCTTGGAATGTTTTAATTGAGCCATCATCCATTTTTATTGTAATTTTTACCTGTACAAATCGTTCGGGCTCACTTAATACATTATAAATATCTCTAGTATATTCAGCAAGTTTACAGGCTTCAGAAAGTTGTTTCTGAGAAATTTTGAATGGATCCAGTATTTCACTCAAAACATATCCACTCTGAAATTTTTTTTATTGTAAGTAATAAAATAATAAAGTAATAGAATAAAAGTTTGCTGTGGGATGAAGATGGGTGATTATCTATTCTTAAACCTTTGATGATGAATTTATAGGTATTTTGATCGTAAATATTGATTAATTGATTTTGCCGCTCTACGACCTGCACCCATCGCGCTGATAACTGTTGCTGACCCAGTTACAATGTCTCCACCGGCAAAAACACTTTCTAAATTTGTTTTTCCCATTTCATCTACTTCAATATAACCCCATTTAGTTAATTTTAAATCTGGGATTGATTTTGTTAAAACTGGATTTGCATTTGTACCAATTGCTATAATGACAGTATCGCAATTAATAATATATTCCGAATTTTCTATTGGAATTGGTCTTGGTCTTCCAGAAGCATCAGGTTCTCCCAATTTCATCTTAATAACCTCCATCCGATTGACATTTCCTTTATCATCTCCAAGAAATTTTGTGGGATTTGCTAAAAATTGAAATTCTATTCCTTCTTCTACTGCATGATGGTATTCTTCTTTTCTTGCAGGCATTTCCACTTCAGTTCGTCTATATACTATAATAACTTTTTCGGCACCAAGTCTTAGTGCAACACGAGCAGAATCTAAAGCTACATTTCCTCCGCCAATTACAGTAATAATTTTGCCTATTTTGATAGGCGTATCGTATTCTGGAAATTTATATGCTTTCATTAAATTAGTTCTTGTTAGAAATTCATTCGCAGTTAGAACTCCATTTAGATTCATTCCTGGTATTTTTCTCATTGAAGGTAATCCTGCTCCAACACCTATAAAAAATGCCTTGAAACCCATCTCCTTTAGATCCTCTATATTTAATATCTTCCCTATTATCATATTGTACTTAATTTTAACTCCTAACATTTTTAAAGTCTCAATTTCATCATTAACAATTTCTTTAGGAAGTCGAAATTCTGGGATTCCATAAGCTAAAACGCCTCCCCCTTTATGAAATGCCTCAAATATAGTTACATCAAACCCAAATCTTGCAAGATCAGCAGCGCAAGTGAGACCAGCGGGTCCTGATCCGATGACTGCAACTTTAATATTATTAGGAGCCTCACAATCAGGACATTCTTTCAATTGATTTCTTCTTTCCCAATCTGCAACATATCTTTCAAGTGATCCAATTGCTACTGGTTCCCATCTTTTACTTAGAATACATGCTTCTTCACACTGAATTTCTTGAGGGCATACTCTTCCACATATTGCAGGTAAAATATTGTAATCTTTTATAGAGCGAATTGCTTCTAATAAATTACCTTCCTTAATTAATCGGATAAAGTTCGGGATATCAATATTGACAGGACATCCATTTACACATTTTGGGTCACCACATTGTAGACATCGTTGTGCCTCTATTTCAGCCATTTCTTTAGTAAAACCTAAAGCAACCTCAGAAAAGTTATGTATTCTTTCCGAAGGGTCTTGTTCTCTCATTTTTTGCCTTGGTATTTTAACCATGTAATCCCTCATTTATTGTGTATCAAATTTTTTGCATTTTTTTTTATAAAGGTCATAAGATTGTTTTTCAAACTCAGCAAATCTTTTTTCTCTATTTAGTAATATATTAAAATCTACAATATGTCCGTCAATATCGGGACCTTCAACACAAGCAAAATGGATTTCACCATCCTTTGAAGGAAAACGGCATCCTCCACACATTCCAGTACCATCTATCATAATTGTATTTAAAGATACAAAGGTCTTTACTCGTGGTAAACCTTCATTACCACTAGTTAATTCTGCAACATTCTTCATCATGATCATGGGACCTATTGCTATAACTAGACTAATTTTCTGTTTACTAATTAATTCTCGAAGTGGTTTAGTTACAAATCCTTCAATACCTTCACTTCCATCATTAGTACAAATAATTAATTCTTCACTCACACTAGCCATCTTATCTCTCCAAAAAATCAGATTTTTTGTCCGAGCACCTAAAATCGAAATAATTCTATTGCCTGCTTGCTTTAATTCTTTTGCTTGAGGATAACAAGGTGCGATCCCTACTCCACCCCCTATTATAACTATTGGATCTTCAAATTTCTCAATATGAATCCTATTACCTAGCGGTCCGGCAATATCTAAAAGTTCATCCCCTATATTTTGATGAGAAAGTAATAATGTTGATTTTCCAACTACTTGAAATACAATAGTAATTACTCCGTTCTCCCTATCATAATCTGCAATTGTGAGTGGTATTCTTTCACCTTCTTCATTTATTCTAATTATAATGAAATTTCCAGCATATGCTTTTTTTGCTATTAAGGGTGTATGAAGATCCATTTCAAATAATGTCCCACTATCACCAAGTTGATTTTTTTTCAAAATTTTATAAGGCATTTTCAACCACCCTTATATTAAATAATACTCATAGTTTAATTTTGCATTTTATATACTGATGTATTGTTCTTTATGTATTAAATAAAGGCTTTCAAGACAAAAAAAGTAATTGGTTAATTGAAAAAGTTAATTTTCTAAAAAGGTTTTTTTATATTAAGAATAAATTATTTTCATAATATAAAATATAAATTAAGGCTATTTTCCAATTAAGTAGTAAATGAGAGAAGTTATGGACGTTATAATTGTTTTAGATTTTGGTGGGCAATACGCACATCTAATAACCAGAAGGATTCGAGATTTAGGAGTATATGCTGAAATTCTACCTTATGATGTTAATCTCAGGATGTTGGAAGAAAATAAACCAAAAGCAATTATTTTATCTGGTGGTCCAGGTAGTGTATATGAGGAAAACAGCCCCCAATTATCTGAACAATTTCTAGAATACACTATTAAAAACAAAATTCCTGTTCTTGGTATTTGCTATGGTCATCATTTAATTATGAAACTTCAAGGTGGAAAAGTCGAATTAAAAACAAAAAAGGAGTATGGAAAAACTAAAATCATTATTGAAGAACCAAATCTACTATTTGATTCACTAGAGAAGGAACAAATTGTCTGGATGTCACATGGAGATCAAATAACAGAACTAGCAGATGGATTTAAAATATATGGTAAAACAAAAACTTGCCCTGTTGCTGCTTATGGAAATCAAGAAAAAAAGTTATTTGGAGTACAATTTCATCCAGAAGTTTCCAATACTCCAAAAGGCGATAAAATTCTTGAGAATTTTATCTATAAAATTGCACAATGTAAAAAAGAGTGGAAATTGGAAGGATGGATTGACAATTCGATTAATGATATCAAAAAAGTTGTAGGTCCAAAGAAAAAAGTAATTTTAGGAATAAGTGGTGGTGTCGATTCGTCAGTGGTCGCTGTTTTGCTAAATAAAGCAATAGGAGATAGACTACATAGTATCTTTGTAAATAATGGAGTGTTAAGAAAAAATGAGGAAATAGAGGTTCAAGAAACATTTAAAAATAAGTTAAAATTTAAAAACTTTCATTATATAGATGCTGAAGATCTATTTTTAGAAAGGCTTAAGGATATCGAAGATCCAGAAGAAAAACGCCGTATTATTGGTCATACATTTATAGAAGTTTTTGAAAACAAAACCATTGAACTAGAAAAAGTAAATTCAGACATAAAATTTTTAGCACAAGGTACCATTTATCCTGATCGTGTAGAAACAAGTGCTACAAGTAAAGCATCAGCAAAAATTAAATCACACCATAATTTAACTTTACCTGATGATATGATGTTAGAAATTCTCGAACCATTGAAAGATTTATATAAAGATGAAGTAAGAGAAATAGGAAAAAAGTTAGGAATTCCTCAGGAAATAATTTCAAGACATCCATTTCCAGGTCCAGGATTAGCAGTAAGAATTATTGGTCCAGTTGATAAAATAAAACTTGATATCTTAAGAGAAGCAGATGAGATCCTTATCGAGGAAATTAAAAAAGCTGGAATTTATGAAAATCTTTGGCAAGCGTTTTGTGTGTTCTTACCATTAAAAACTGTTGGCGTGATGGGAGATTTTCGAACCTATGAATATATATGTGCAATTAGAGCAGTTGAATCTATGGATGCTATGACCGCTAATTTTTCTAAATTAGATTGGGCATTACTAGAAAAAATTGGTACTCGAATTATTAATGAAGTTAAGGGAATTAATCGTGTGGTTTATGATATATCGAATAAACCTCCCAGTACTATAGAATATGAGTAAATAATTTAGTGAAGACACGCAAATAATTATTATTAAATATTAGATTTTAATATGAGTTTTGATTAAATCCAATAAAAACTGATTTCTTATAAAATGATAAAAATGACTAAAGAAAATATTACCTGGGATCTCAGCAAATTATTCAGTAGTCCTAATGATCCTAAAATCGAGAATTTAATTAACAGTTCAAAGAATCAGGTCGATCAATTTATTAAAGATTATAAAGGAAAGATAAAAGAACCTGAGTTTAGAACAGAAGATCTACTAAATTTGTTTCAAAAACAAGAAGAATTTCAAGCAAATTTGGACGAATTATTTACATTTGTACATATTTTATATGATGCAGATATGCAAATAACCGAACATGAAGCTTTAAAAAATAAAGTTATTGAATTTGGCACTGAAGTAGAAAAAAAATTAACCTTTTTAGAATTAGAAGTAGGAAAATTCATTTCTGAGAATAAAGATTTAGTTAATGATCCAGTATTACAAAATTATAGCCATTATATGGATAAAATTGTCAGAGCATATCCTTATTTATTATCGGAAGTAGAAGAACAATTAATTCTTGAGAAAGATCAGTATGGTGTCGATCAATGGGGTCAATTGCAGGGAAAATGGCTGAACACACGTCAATTTCATGTTATGGTTGAAGGCGTAGAAAAAATCTTATCCTATGGAGAAGCAAATGCTTTATTACGTCATCCGGATAGAGAAACCAGAATTTCAGCAGAAAAATCTATATATAGTACTTTAGGAAAAGATGAATATATTTTCTCCACAGCCCTACGAAATATATGTAGTGATTGGATGAAAATGGTAGAAAGAAGAAAGTATGATAGTGCTATACATCATAGCCTAATTGTTAATGATACAGAAAAAGAAATTATTGAAAACCTAATGAAAACTATAGAAAAAAATGCGGGAATTTATCAGAGATATTTAAAACTTAAAGCAAAACTCCTAAAATTACCGAGATTAAATTATGCTGATGTTCTTGGTCCTCTTCTTGAAATGCCTGATAAAAAATATTCATGGGATGGTACAAAAAAATTAATTTTAGATGCTTATGAAGGATTTGATAAAGAATTTGCAGAAATTTCAGCAGATATGTTTGAAAAACGTCATATCGATGCTACTATCAGGATGGGAAAAAGAAATGGTGCATATTGTGCCTCTTGGTATAAAGGAAATTCTGCCTTTATTCTAACGAACTTTAATGGGCAAATGGGTGATATATACACATTAACACATGAACTTGGTCATGCTATTCACGATTATCTTGCTTCTGAAAAACAAACTTATTTAAATTTGCATCCAGGATATACAACTGCAGAATGTGCATCTATATTTGGAGAATTATTAATGACTGATTTATTATTAAAAACTTCCGATTCAGATAGTCTCAAAAAAGCAATTTTAGCACATGTTCTGGATGATGCAGGAATGGCGGCATTTCAAGTTAGCGCCCGATATTGGTTTGAATGGAATTTGTATAACGCTATAAAAAATAATGAATATTTAGATGGACAAACTATTTCTAAATATTGGGTTGCTGGTAGAGAAAAAATATATGGAGATTCGATTGATTTTTTTGATGAATTGATATGGGAATGGACAATGAAACCGCATTATTTCCGTGTTGGCTTTAGGTTCTATAATTACCCTTATGTATATGCTCAACTTTTTGTATACGCCCTTTATCAAGTCTACAAAAAAGAAGGAAAAGAATTTGTTCCTAAATTTAAAAAACTTCTTGCTAGTGGAGGTAGTCTTTCCCCGAAAGAATTAGCTAAAATTGTGGGATTAGATATAACCAAACCTGAGTTTTGGGAACTAGGTATAAAACAATATGAAGAATTTGTAAACCAACTAGAGATACTAATTAAATGATTATAGTTAATAATATTTCTTATATAATCTTGTTAATTTTTTTCTTAATTTAAAAAATAAAAAAAAGAAGATAAAAAAAATGAAATTAATAATTTCCTTCAAAAATTTCTTTCTTAACCAATTCAAATTCAAGTGATTCTTGAGATTTAATCCCTAAATTCCACTTTTCACAAACATCCTTTGCTCTTTGAGATAAATATGCAATATCACTACGATCAATTAAATCCATATTAAATTTCCTTGTACCTGCGAGTAATTGCTTTATACCAGTACCTAATTTACTAAAAAGATAGGTGTATACTCCAACTGCAGAAGGAGGGATATCTCTATCTGGATAAATTCTTTTTAAATTATCATATTCAACGAAAGCTTCATTAAGTCTTAATCTCTCATGCTGCTTATGGTCTCTTAGAATGCCTAGACTTTTTAGCATTGCTGGCGATGCCTTATTTTTTTCAATTATTTCGCCAACATATTTTGCTTTCATTGCTGCTGTTATAGGAGCTCTTGCCATGGCAATGCATTTAACAAATGGTGCGCCCATTGCAAAAGCTTTAAACATTTGAGTTTCGTTTGCAAATCCTCCTGCAATAGCTATTGTTGGAATAGAGACGTTAGGATTTCGCTCTTTAATTAGATCTAAACAACCAACTACTAAAGCTTCTAAATAGGTTGTAGGAATTGATCCTTCATTCATCATACTTACAGGACTCATGCCAGTACCTCCACCAGCGCCATCAAAAGTCATTCCATCTACTTTTCCTTCAATACCCAATCGTATAATCCATGCTGTAGCTGCAGGTCTATAAGCTCCTGTTTTAATAAAAATATTTTTAGCTCCGCCTGAACGCAATTGATCGATTTCTTCTAAAACTTCATCAGTAGTTGATAGCCCTACTCTACTATGTCTTTCAAAATCAGGAATTAAACCCTCTTTCCATTGTTCAATAACTTTGGGATCAGATGGGTCAGGAAATACTAAATATCCTCTACTCTGTAATAATTGGGCTCTCTCTAAACTTTCCAATCTTACTTCGCCACCTATTGCTTTTGCTCCTTGACCAAATTTAATTTCAAGTGATTCTATATCTAATTTTGAGGTTACATAGTCAAAAACTCCTAATCTTGTATCTTCAACATTTTTCTGAACAATGATATCCCCATGCTTACCATCCCATAATTCTCGATATGTATTGATTCTACACTTCATATCCTGTGTATCAATAACTTGTGGAAATGCTTGGTGATTTGCAAATTTTGCATCTGGGTCCATACCTACTACATTTTCTCCGATTGTAAGACTTATACCTGATAATGCGGCTCCCATTGCTAATCCATCCCAATTTCTTTTTGCAACATATGTACTTCCTAATCCTGCTATAACAAGAGGTAATTTTTGTTTGATATTTCCCCATTTTGATGTCAGATCGACATTAGGAAAGATTACTTTATCTTCATCAGCTTCAATACCTTGGGCACCTCGAACTTCAAACTGAATTTGAAAATCACCATATGATAATCCAAAATCTTTTGGAGAACCTGCTGTAGAATCTCCAAAATATTCTCTTTGAGGATATAACACTTCTCGACCTCTTAGAGCAGATTTTGAAACTTCACAAAAGACAGGGCAATCAGCTATACAGATTGGACATAATCCGCTTTCACAAGAATCTTCAACTCTTGTTCTCGATCCAATCATACTTGATGTGTGGGTAACCATTGAAAATTTTGTCATAGTTATAATTTAATTAAATTAATTTTGGGGAATATAATCCCATTATATTTAGTTATATTATATTAGAAATATTCATTAATAAACTTTAAGGTGAAAAATTAAACAACTATGTAACAATTATTAAATTTTCAATAATTTTCTTTAGTATTTTGAACTCTAATATGAACAAACTAAAAGAAAAGATAAAGCTTGTTGAAAAGGTTTTAATAATAGATATTTTATTATTAAAACTTAATGGTTTTTATTGAACAAATTTTATATTTTTAAAAAAATGAATGATAAAATTACTACGATAGGGAATTTTTTCTATATTTTACATCCTATAAGATAGTAATTATATGAACCATTGAACTATAACTCTAAATAAGAGTTTACACTAAGTAACCGCAGTAATTTGATTCAAAAGGTCTTTTTGAAATTGGTTTAATAACTTTAAAAGGTTTTTCATCAATAGTGGTAATAGGAATATTAAATGTTTCACAGAAATCTTTTATATCATTTTCGATTTCTTTTTGATCTTCTTCTGAAAGTTCAAAAATTTTAGCTCCAACTCCTAGTCTGTCTTCAATATTTTCATCTGTTCGAAGAAATATAGCACCCCTATGAATACCTGTACCTAGTTCTGAACCACAAATTGGTTGCGGATTCTCAATTATAGTACCATCTTGCAAAATTTTCAGACCAAGTACAATAATTTTACCACCAGCCATAGATTCACCTAAGAAATCTTTAGCGGTGCCACCGATTATTAAAGTGGGGAATTGATCTTCATATTCTTTCATATGTATACCAACCCTATAACCTACATCTCCCTTGACATAGATTTTCCCTCCTCTAGAAGACAATCCAATAACGTCTCCACCATCACCGTCAATAATCATTTTCCCGTGATTCATGGTATTTCCTGATTGATCCTCACAATTACCATTAACCTTGATTATTGGACCATCCATAAAAATACCTAAATCATTTCCGGGAATACCATTAATCGTAATTTCAATATTTCCTTGTAGTCCAGCACCTATAAATCTCTGCCCACAAACATTATTCAAGATGATATTTGTGAAATTTTCATTAATTGCTCCATGGATCTGTGTATTAAGATTTCTATAATCAATTGGATTTCCATTTGGAGCAGCATCTATCTCTATCATATCATCCATTCCAATTTCGTAAATTTTTTGTTTTGTTTTCTCAACTATCATATTTTTATTCACCAGCATGTTTTACTCCTAAAATTTCCGCAATATGCGGATTTGGACCAATATATCTTAATCGGTCTCTATTTGAGCGGAGCGATTCTACTGAATCAATACCCATCGCTCCTAAAACTTCTTTTAATTCTTCATTCCAAGAATGAAATAAATTTTTTATCCTATTTTTTGCTATATCAACATCTAATCTTTTTACTAAATATTTTTGCTGAGTAGCTATACCCCAAGAACACAGCCCTCTAAAGCATTGCTGACAGACTCTACATCCCATTGCTATTAAAACAGGCATAGCACACATACCAATATCTGCCCCTAAAGCAATAGCTTTTATCAGATCAGCAGAATATCGAATCGAACCACCAGCAATTAAGGTGACTTGATCTCTTAGTCCTTCTTGCCTTAATCTCTCATCCACAGCAGCAATGGCCAGCTCAATGGGAATCCCTGCATGGTTCCTAATAATTCTTGGAGCTGCCCCAGTTCCACCACGAAAACCGTCTAATGTTAAAAAATCGGCTCCACCTCTAACTATACCTACGGCAATTGGAGCAGAATTATGAACTGCTGCTATTTTCACTCCAACTGGTACTTTGTAACGTGTAGCTTCTTTTAAAGCAGCAATCAGTTGAGCCAAATCTTCAATTGAATATATATCATGATGAGGATATGGTGATAACGCATCACTTCCCTTAGGAATCATTCGAGTTTGGGAAATTAAACTACTAACTTTCTCACCTGGTAAATGCCCACCATGACCTGGTTTTGCACCTTGTCCTATTTTTATTTCTAATGCAGCAGCATTGTGTAGATAATTCAAATCCACCCCAAATCTTCCTGAAGCAACTTCTGTAATGATATTTGGAGCGTATTCAAAAAAATCGGGATGTAATCCCCCTTCACCTGTACCTGCTACAATATTTAATTCCTTTGCTGCTTTATAGATTGCATGACATGCATTATAACTAATGGAGCCTAAAGACATATGACCTACCATAATAGGCATGTCCATTTCAAAATTTGGCATTAATTTTGTTTTTAAAGAGACTCCTTCCAAATCATCTTGATCAGAGACAAAAGTTAATTTCTCTGGTCTTCTTCCAAAAAATATCTTAGTTTCAATTTTTTCTCTTAAAGGATCAATGGAGGGATTGGTAACTTGACATGCATCTAAAAGCAAATCATCAAATATTGAACGTATTGGTCTATCATTACCAGTAGCAGCTAATAAAACACCCCCATCTCCAGATTGGGCCCATATAATGTTTCTAATTTTTCTTGTATAATTTCCATGAGGAGGCAGAAATGATTCATTTTGAACTATTCTTATTGCATTTCCAGGACACATAACAGCACACCTCTGACAAGCAACGCATTTTTGATCATCAGACACAATTTTTTCCCCATTGAAGGATAAAACTCCATATGAACAGTGATTAACACATCGTTTACACTTTTTGCATTGTTCTCTGTTTATCTCAACCTTAAAATAATTAAGGATTTCATGCACAATTGCCATTAACTAAACCTCCTTCATATTTTGATTTTAGTTTCATCAAAGATGGTTCGAGACCATTTCTGACTAATCCTTTCCCTAACATGGCAATAGTTGCTGTCCCGCTTTTGGGATGCCAAATTTCTTTCATTGAAAAATTATTATTTGAGGAAGTCAATCGTTTAAATGAGGCTTCTTCACTACTCATGTATATAGTATTTTCATCATCCGAAATTGCTGCAACTAGAGGTCTTAATTTCTTTCTATCAGTTAATCCAATCATTGTAGGAACGGGGTTTGAATACCCAACAACAATGGAAAATGGTCCATTTAACATTGCACTCCTGTATGTTGCTCTTATTGATTTAAGAATTATTTGATCTTTCTTGTCTAACTTTTCAATCTCATCATATAATGGAGGTGCCAATGCCATAGTTGCAATGGATAATGGTAATTTGTGTTTACGACATAATAAATCGAATAAGTATGCAATGACTTCTGTATCAGTGAAAAGAGTGCATTTATACCCATATGAACTTAAATATCTTTGATTCGTTCCATAAGAAGTTATTTCTCCATTATGTATAACTGAACAATTTAACAAATTAAAGGGATGAGCACCCCCCCACCATCCAGGAGTATTAGTAGGAAACCTAGAATGTGCTAACCACATATATGCATTATAACCTGAAATCATGTAAAAATCAGCAATCTCATGAGACCAGCCATTTCCTTTAAATACACCCATATCTTTACCAGATGACATAACAAATGCATTATTAATATTTGCATTGATTTCCATTACAATCTTTAATATTATTTCATCTGGTTCAAGATTATTGCTTTTTTTAGGATCGAAAAAAGCTCTCCAGATAATTGGGGGATTATCAATATTAGTTGGTGTATTTGTTGGAATAGCTTCTGATGCGATAATTGTACCATTATTTCCTAAATAATGCAAAGTGTTTGTTTTTGCCGCAATAGTGTCGAAAAGGAAATGAAATGCGTAGTAATCCTTATATTTTGGATAGATACCGTAAGCCGCAAAACCCGCTCCTAATCCATTTTCTCTTTCCTTTAGAATACTTATCATATCAATAACTTTATCACCTGAAACTCTACTACCATCAATATTAATAAAACCAGAGATTCCACATCCATCAAATACCCTCTGATTTCTGTATTGTTCTGGTAATGATGTATAGTTTTCCCATCTCATGTTATTACTCCTCCAGTTTGGTATTTTCTCTTTCAATTATATTAAATAGTTCTTTTAAATCTCCAACATCAGGTTTAACGGTTGGCAATCCAACCCTTTTTCTAGCTGTTTTTGAAAGCATTCCTATGATTCCTTTGTCATGGAATGTGTTAAATTCATTTTCATATCCTTTAGTAATAAACCCTCTTTCTTTTGCTAAATTTCTTAAAACTGTAAAAATTTTGATTAATCCGACATCAAATGGACAAAGCTCAAAACATAAATAACAGTCGAGACACATCCAAATAGCAGGATCCGAAATTACTTCATTTAATTTTCCTTTAAGAATCTTACCTATAATCATATTAGGACTAAATTCAGTCATCTTTGAAATGATGCAATCATTATCACATGCCCCACATGAGTAACATTTAATTAAAAAATTTAAATCAAAGAATTTTTCTATCTCTTTGTTCTTTTCCTGGATAAGATCAATCTTTTCAAAAAATGAATCTACTTGAGTTCTATGATGTTTCTTAATAATATCTTTGATGTCTAAACCTAATGCAATACATAATAGTTCAGAATAATATAACACAGGGATGTCATATATAGCATCATTTTTTTTTAATTCCTGTTGCAGATGATCAAATTGCATATAACATTGAGGACAACAGACAACAATGCAATCGATATCTTTTTCTTTTATACTGTCTAATTTCGCCTGAATAATTTCTAAAGATAAACTCGTATTTCCGGCTCTCTCAAGACTGCCTCCACAACAATCCATTTTAAGATCATAATCAATACTCTCAGCACCCAAATCTTCAATCAACTCATCAAAAATTTTTGGTTCTATAGGATCATCTGTCTGGACTTTATTGCTTGGTCTGAGGAAATGGCATCCATAATGCACCGCAACTCTTAATCCAGTCAAGGGGTATCTTAAATTATCTGCAATTGTACTTCTTTTGAACTTATAAATAAATTCAACCAGATGAAATACTTCAGATTGACCCTCTGCTTTAATGTCAATCTTATCTAAGTAATTATTTATTTTCCTTTTGAAATGGGAATCTGTATTAAGTTCTATTTTTATTTTTTTTAATGTTGTAAAACAACCATTACAAGGTGTTAAAATTGCTTTATTTTCAACCTCGGCAAGTCCAAGATTGCGAGCAGCGGTAATAGAATATAACAACTTATCACTATTTTTAATCCCATTTGGATCTGGACAACAAGAAAATTTAGGGTTTTCAGCAAATGGTATTCCGAGATTATCTAACACTTTTCTTATTGAAACTTCAATAAAGGGAAATCTGTTTGCTATCACGCATCCCGGGAATAACATTATTTCTTGCTGAATTTTTTTTAAACCTCTTGTATTATTTTAATTTTTTAGAAAAATATAGAGAAAAATTAAGTAAAAAAGCTAAAAATATAACTCAATATTTTTAAATTAGTATAGTACCATCTTTACTATCGGGTTCTTATACTTTTTATCAATCAATATCATAATTTTTTGCTTTTTTTTCAATTTCATTTTTTTATTTATGGGAAAAAAATCCCTTTTATTTTAATAATATAAAGATAATGTTATTTATAAACTTTAAGGTAAAAATTAAACAAAAAAGTAATGTTTCTAATTTTTATAATATTTTTTTTTAGATTAAATTTAAAAACCTGAAAATATTTAGGAATAATCCAAAAAAAATGAAAATCTTTTTTTTCCAAAATAACTCATATTAAAACTTATTGTTTTTTTTTGAACATTATTATAAAAGTTATATTAATATATATTATGAAATTTTAAATAATTAATTTTTTGTTGAAATTTGTATATAAAATAATAGATTTTGTTTTACAAAATAAAATTTTGTTTATGCTATATTATATCGTAAAGACATACCTGGTTATGGTTATAATATAAACATAAAAAATCCCCATAACAAAGATTTTAACCTATTTTTTTGATATGCTTTTTTTCATTGCTGTAAATACAATAATATAATAGTTTGAATTTTATATTTGAGTATAATAAAGAGTACGAATAATCTTCAATTTATTCAAGGATATAAATTGAAGAGTCAACTTTTTTAGAAATTTGATTATTATTACAGTTCATTTTAGAAGTACAATTCCATTTATATTCTTTCTGTTTCTCACTAAATATACTTCCAAAACAAATAGTATTATTTTCGCATTGATGGAAAATAAACTTACCATAGGAATACTCATTCCTACAACATGGACATTTTATCAATTTTTAATTACCTCGTAAGATTTTTATCGTTTTTTCTATTTCATCAATTTAATTTTCTTCAGAAACTTCATATAAACGTGGCTTCGTATTATTATATATTTTTAATTTTTCTGGTGTGGTTTCTTGAATTCTCTTTATGATTTTTATCAAACCATTAGAACTATTATACCCCATTGCTGTCGACCATTCTGCTACCGATGATCTTCCAAGTTCTCTCAATTTATCTAAGCATATTTGTTCGTATGTTTTAAACGTTTCCTGTGAAGTCATACTTAATATTTCAATTTATTATCTTAGTTTTTTAATTTTAAACTTACATTCTTTATAGAAATATATCTTATATTAATGGGATGTCTCTCCCATATTTAAGTTTTTCTAAACAATATTATAATTTTTTAGATATTTTATAAAATATATTACAACAAAAACTTTAACCAATGAACGGATCATTAGGAGTCATGGTTTTTAGTAAACAAAGTTTAAATGACTAGAATTTAATTAAAATATTTTATCAATTTTGTTGAACAAATTTTAAATTTTCAAATTGGAAATGATTGAATCTAAAGAAATATGATAAACAATAAAAAATCTACTTAACTAAAGAAAGTAAAAAAATTATGAAATGAATAATAATTTAATAAAATAGAAATCTTAAATATTATATCCAAAATTTCATATTTCTAATCTAACAAATCAACTAAAAATCCAATTAATTAAAAGATGTTTGAAAAAAAAACCCTAATAATTATTATTTATACGATTATTAGTATATGTCTTTTAATATCATCAATGTACTTCCTATCTTGGTTATATAGTTTAAAAGATCCTACATGGATGATTTCCTGGGGGTATGGAAATAGAGATAATTGGGGTCATGATATTACCGTAGATGCAAATGATAACCTATATGTTGTTGGTGATACAGAATCATATGGTGCTGGAGATGAAGATATTATAGTTCTTAAATTTGATGATAAGGGAAATATTTTATGGTCTACAACATGGGGTGGTAATAAATTAGATAATGGTTATGCAATCATCTCAGATTCATTTGATAATTATTATATAACTGGAAGAACTCAGAGTTATGGACAAGGAAATGACGACATTATTCTATTAAAATACAATAAAGATGGTTTTTTGGTTTTTAATAAAACATGGGGAGGAACTAGAAGCGATATTGGGTATGATCTAATAATTGATCAGAATGAAAACATATATATCACGGGAGAAACTTGGAAAGCGGGAAATCTTTATGGAGATATCGTATTAATAAAATTTAATAGCACTGGTTCAGAAGTATGGAATGTAACTTGGGGTGGAGAATATACACAAGAAAGCTATGGAATAGCTCAGGATTCAAATGAGGATATCTATATTGTAGGATATTCTACTGGTTATTCGGAATTGGGAACAACTGAATTGGTAGTTCTAAAGTATAGTTCATCTGGTAATCTTATTTGGAATTTAACTTGGTCTCCATATTTTGAAACATTTGGTAGAGATATCGTAATTGATTCAAATGATAATCTGTATATTGTTGGAAATATTCAACAATCAGGTAGTTTATCTCAAGAAGGGGTGGTATTAAAATTAACCAAAATGCGAGATATTTTATGGAATAAAACATTCTCAGGAGGAGTTTATGATATTAAAATTACTTCTGATCAATCTATTTATTTACTAGGAGGAAAAAGTATGGGTTTTACTAGACGTTCTATTATCTTATATCAGATTGATAATAATGGAAATCAAAAAAATCAATACACACACTATGTAGAATATGGATATTATGCCTATGGCGAAAATATTATATTTGACTCCAAAAATAATTTCTATATTATTGGCTATTATCATACTTTAGATAATGGTAAGAATTCATTACTTTTTATTAAAAATCCAGCACCTTCTCTTAATTTACCATTGATTATTTCAATTTCAATTGGGATATTAATATTTTTACAAATGCAATTTTCTTACTTTACATTTAGAAAGAATACAAGGATTTTTCTCACATTAGAGAAATTAGATGAATCCATAAGTGCCCCCCTCCCTCCTGAAATTAAGTCTATGACATCTTCGAAGGAAATCTCGTTACTTGGAAAGAATTTGGAACATAGTTCCGACAATTTTCAAATTGTTTTCATAAGTGGCATAATACTCCCTATAATTTTTGGTATCATGACTTTTCTTATTAGTTCATGGAGTATCACAGATATATCTTTAGAGATCTACTTATTTTTTCCACTTTTAATGTTCATATTTATAATTATATCTTTGTATTTTCTAATAAGACCTTTGAGTATTAAAGAGAGATTTTTGGCAATTACCAACAGAGATGTATTTTATAAAAATTATAACAAACAAAATGTATTTGTTAAATCCCTAAGTATTAGTCAAATAAAAATAGTGATATTTAAAAAAAAACGATTTAAAAGGGATAAAGATTTGGGTTCAATTCTCTTTATTCCTAATGAAAAGGATAATGAAAGCTTAAAAATTTTAGTAGAAAAAGTTCCTCAATTTTCTTTAATTCAAAATAAAATCGAATCCATAATATATCATCATAATGATATAGAAGGAAGACTAAATGAATTACAAACTAAGCTTAAAGTAATTATTCCACATGAATTGAGAATTTCCAAAGAACTGATAAGAGAATTAATAAGATTTAGCTCTATATATTTGATTGGTGTGATTGTAGCAATTACATGTTATATCCTTTTTGGAATATTAACTTTAAATTTAATAGAGAATGAAATTGATTGGATTGATTTGATTATAGAGTTTTTTCTAATCATAAGTATATTTTTATTTTTCTTTCTTATACAAATAATTATTAGAATTTTCTATAGTATAAAGTCGATTTTACACCAGAATCGAAAATTAATAATTAGAGGAAATAATATTGAATGTTGCTCTAGTAAATATTCACTTGTTCTTCCTTTTGATCCGGCATTCTCTATAAATTTTTCTTGGACAAAAAAGCTTTATTCAAGAAAAGCAAATTGGTTTAATGCAACTCATTTTGTTATAGTTTCCCCAAGTATAAAAAAGAAAATTAGATTTGGTCCAGTTGATAATTTTCCTGAGTATCTTGAATTTTTATATTGTTATCACTTAACTTGGAAGGCTAAAAATAATTTTCTAATACCAGAGACAGATATTCTAAAATAAAAAGTGGTTGCTGGGTAATGCTATCGTTTGGGCTGATGGTTTTTTTTAGTCTACTTTTATCTAAGAAAACTAATATTACTTTTTTTCCCTTTCTTTCCCAATCAAATCCACAAAAGAACTGGATTCTTTAATGGTGTTTAATACAAAATGAGTATTTGTACGCTCTACATTTGGAGATTTATGAATTTGCTTTATCATTTTACTTAATTCCTCTCGCGTTTTAAACTTTGCTAATATAAGAGCATCATAAGTTCCTGTGATATCGTAAACAGCAAAAACATTAGGATTGTTAGCAATTTCTTCTTCAACTTCGAACATTTTTCCTTTGGAAATGGTTACTTCAATAATTGCTACAACTTCATATCCTAATCGCTCAAAATTAATCTTGGCACCATAATCTACTATAATACCATTAGTCTCTAGATTTTCAAGGTGATTTTTAATAGTAACTGGGGATTTATTGCCTAAAGCTTTAGCAATTTGTCGAAGAGAGAATCGACCATCTGTACTTAGTTTTTTCAGGATCTCAATATCTAAGTCAGATAAATCATAAGTACTCATTCGTTCAGTCATATTATTAGTAAGATAATTAATTAATATAAAATTATTCATTTGTCCATTAAATATAAGAAAAAAGACCCATATGATCATGTTATTGTCTTTATCTTACAAGTCCTTCAATAATGATTTTATTATAATGATTTAAATTTTCTAGATTCTTGATTTCTATTATCATTTAATTTGTTATATAAGAGAGTATTTTTTATGAAAAATGTATCATATATTAGATTTAACGAGGCGGATATACTTCAAAAAGCAAGCAACGAAAAGTGGATTGGAAATGGAACTTCAGAAAAGCCTTTTATAATCGAATCTAGCACAGCGTATTACTATATCCCTCCATACTTAAAAATATCTCTCTATACATTGTAATAAAAAACTGCACATTCGATAAGATCTTTTTATCTAAATGTAAAAATTTCAGGTTTGAGGATGTTCTTTTAACTATTTAGAGTTATCTAAATGTTCGGAAATTGAAATTAATAATTGTTCCTTTGAAGACAGATTAAAACTTCATAAAATTGCTAATGTGTCTATTCAAGATTCTCTTATACCATCTCTTTTTCTTTTTGTATGTTATGAAAATCATTTTAATAAATGTACAATTACTGAAATCCGTAATAAATTTAGTAGAGCTAATAAATTTTAAAATAATTCTACTCATGTTGATTTATATAATATTTTAAGTGATAATTTGATATCTATTCTTCTTAAAAATTTAGGATTTGTTGGGCTAGGAATCATTTTCTTACTAGGTCTAATATTTTTATATTATACTTATTCCGATAGTTTTCCCCATATGAAGACTCTTTTTTTTAGACTTAGTATTATTTTTTTTGTAATCCCTATTATTAATTACCAAGCTTATAATAAAACGAAAAATTATCCAGATAATCAAATTAGTTAAAAAAGATTAGGATAATTTAAATATATAAATAATTAAACCTCTGTGGCTCTCAAATTTAAATATTAATAAACTTATATAATACATGAAATCATGAACCAAATGAATAATGAATTTGTCTTATACAAAGGGGCAAAGATCGAAGTGAAAAATGGAGTGGAAATGGAACTTCCGTAGATCCCTTTATCATTGAAACTACTCATTCATTCTCAGATGATTCTGTTATCAGAAACACATATTTACACATATTGGTAAGGAATTGTGAGTTTGGTTTATTATCTTTAAAAAAATGTAAAAATTTCAGATTTGAGAGTTGTACATTTGAGGTTTTAGGATTATCTAAATGCTCGGAAATGAATGTTAAGAACTGTTCTTTCAATCATTCAATAGAGATTCGATATGGTCAAAATATACATATTCAGAACTCTCATATACCATTTCTTATCTTTTCCATGAGTTATGGAAACTATTTTAAAAACTGTACAATTAACAAAATTTTTAATTACTTCAGTAGAGCAAATAAATTTGAAAACATTAATTCACCTGGTAATTTTAGTATTATTTTAAGAGAAAGTTTGAAAAAATATTATCTAAAATGCCTAGGACTTATTATAGTAGGAGTTATTTCTCTATTATCTGCCATTATAATTTTTTCTAATAATTATGCGGATTCAGTTGATTGGTTATTAGTAGGAGGTCTAAGCTTAATGACTATTATCACTTTTACAATAACTATCGCTCTTTACCTTGATTCTAGAAAAATGAATCATCTTTCAGATAATCAAGTTATTTAAATAAGATTAGTTATTTTTCAAAAAATATAAAGAATTAAATCTTCTTAACTCTTAAATATAAGTATGAAAAAAACTTTCACGAAATTATGAATAATAGTAAAGTAGAGTTTGTTTTATACAAAGGAAATAAGATCGAAGTAAGAAATGGAGTATTAGAACTCCCATATGATATTGAATTTGAAACCTTCGATGAAATTGAAGGGCTTGAAAAAATGACCTCCTTGAAGAAATTGAAATGCAAATCATTTTACCTTAAAAAAATAGATAACCTTGAACACCTCCAAAGTCTAGAGTCTTTAATTCTTAAAGAAAGCCCTTGGCTCACTAAAATTGAAAATCTTGGCACCCTTACTAATTTAAAACTCCTCAATCTTACTGATAGTCATATTGCTGAAATCGAAAATTTAGAAAACCTTAGAAATTTGGAAGTCTTGATTCTAAGAAAATCATTTTTTAATAATACCTACGAAAATTATATTACAGAAATTAAAGGCCTTGAAAATTTAATTAACTTAAAAAACCTCGACCTGTTTGGTAATAAAATCAAAATAATTAAAGGCCTCAATGCTCTAATCAATCTTAAAATTTTATGTCTTACCTGTAATCAAATTACGGAAATTAAAGGGCTCGAAAATTTAATCAATCTAGAACAATTATATCTTGAACATAATAAAATTACTAAAATAAAAGGACTTGAGAACTTTGGCAATTTAAAGGTATTAAGAATCCAAGATAACGGTCCTTTTGATGAAGACTCTATTAGTCGCTTAAAAGATATGAAAAATTCAGGGATTGACGTCTGGTATTGAGAATATTTTTACTACTCAAGTTAGCGAATATCCGTTTTTAAAAGTATGAGTTATTAATTGATCTTTTAATGTATCCTACTTCTGTTAAAAATTTTAGAATTTTTATATTAATTTATGCAGGTGTTCATTATGAAATAAATATATTGACCCATGTGATCATTTTATATCTCGACAAAAATCATAGGTTAAATCAATTGATCACTTTCTAAGTATAATATATATCAAGCACTAATATTTGTTTCCAATTATGTAAGCAAATAAGGTAAAAAATGTGAAGGTTTATATATATGTGATCACAATTATATTTATAGAACAAAAAATGAGGGAATTAATTCCCTTTAAATAATAAAAAATTTGAAAAATGGTTAAAAATGTCATTAAAATGCCCTGTTTGTGGAACGGAATATTATCATGACCGAAAAATATGTCAAGTATGTGAAGATAAATCAATCTATAGTGGTTTAATATGTACTGATGAAAATAAACCTCAAAAGTGGAATTGCGATATCTTCTTAGAATGTGATACATTAGCATTTGGAAGATATAAACCAAATAATGCTTATGTTCAAATCGCCAGTGAACCGAAATTTTCAGACTTTAATACAAAAAATGCATACAACTGGAATTGTGTTTCAATAAATAAAATTGAAAGTATAGAAGCACCATTAATAACATTTCCAACGATTCCTAAAAGAGATGTAAATACTTCACTGGTTTATGAATGAAAACTTGAAGATTATGTTTCGTATAATCTTAACCAAATTTCAAATCAAATAATTTTATTAGAGTTTTTTGATAATTTTTTTCTGTATTGATTTTCTGTAAGAGGAGTACCACTATCAATTAATCCATTATTTTTACAATATATTAATTTCGAATATATTTCAAAACGTGCTTTTAACACTACCTATTGTTTAAATCTTGTTTTTAACTATTTTTACTTGGATAGAAGCTTCTTTGAAAATGCTACTTCGCTAGAATTTCAATTGATTTATTTCTTTTTTTATTTCTCTTTTAATTTTCTTTTGTTGAAAGCTGAATAAATTTTTTTCAATTAAAATACCATAAGAAGTTTTGAGAATCAATTTTAAAGTGGATTTTAAAATTTAAAATTTAATCTTAATTATTTCTGCTCGGATAATAGTTCCTCTGATTGTATCAATTGATTAAAATCAGTTCGTTCTTTAATTACATTGAGTACTAAATGAGTATTAGTTTTTACTATATATTCCAAACTGTTTAAATTTTTTACAAAAGTATTCAAATCTTTACGAGATTTAAATCTTGTTAAAAGTACTGCATCATATTCTCCAGTTATGTCATATACGCCAAAAATGTGTGGATCTTGGGATATTCCGCGCTCTATCTCAATCATCTTACCTTTAGAGATGGTTAATTCGATTAGTGCAATTATATCAAATCCCAGTTTTTCATAATCAATATTTAAACTATAATTTTTTATGATTTTAGCTTCTTCTAATTCATTAATATGTTTATTAATGGTGGTTGGAGATTTATTTAATCTGTCAGCGATGGGACGTAGCTTTAATCGTGAATCTTCATTTAAAATACCCAAAATTTCTAGGTCTAATTCCTCTGCTTTTTTCATTTTTTATCTACCTATTAATAATATTGTACGATCTTAAATATAAATTATTTCATTTTGTCCAATGAATTTGGAGATATATTATAATATTTCCAATTTAATTATTTATTGTTATTAAAATTAGATCACTTGTCCAGAATTTATTTTAATATAATTGTATATGTCCAAAAATACTTAATATTATTGAACAGAGGCAAAGTTTTTATAATGATTATACAATATTTGATCATAATATAACTTTTAAATAAAAATATAACTAGAAAAAAAAATATAATTTAAGAAATATTATGACATCAACAAAAGTTAGTCTTCAAAGCGGTAAGATTAGTCCAGATTTAGAAACGATTAGTACCGCGAAAAAGATATTAGAACAAGAAAAGGTAAAATTTGTCCTATGTGCATTTACTGACGTTCGAGGAATATTTCAGAGTTTTACTACTCCTGTACACCATTTTTTGAAAGGAGATCAATATTTTGAAACTGGAATTGGGTTCGATGGTTCTAGCATAAGAGGCTTTAGAGAGCTTCATACAAGTGATATGATTTTTTATCCAGATCCTCAAGCACTATATGTCCTCCCATGGACAGAAGGAATTCAAAAAACAGCGGTTATAATAGGTAGTATAAGAGAGCCTTTTGGGAGTATAGAAGCGGCAGATTGTGATCCTCGAGGTTATGTTGGTCAGCGAGCAGTAGATAAAGCTGCTAGTATGGGATATACCCCATATTTTGGACCTGAAATTGAGTTTTTTGTGTTTAAATCGATTGATCCAAGTACCTTACACTATGATCTTTTTGTTAGTCCTAAAGGCGGTGCTGGCGACAGTTGGGGACCCCCTCGGGTTGATCCAGTATCACCAGAAACGGATATTGGAGGGTACATCTTACGACCTAAGGAAGCATATTTTAGAAATCCCCCAGAAGATACAACTTATGCTTATCGTAATGATCTCACATATGCTCTTGAAACAATGGGATATACCGTTGAGATGCATCACCATGAAGTTTCAACAAAAGGTCAAGTTGAACTTAATTACCGATATAGCGATTTAATTGATACAGCGGACAAAGTCCAAATATACAAACTCGCAGCAAGAAACATTGCTGCTAAATACGGATGGATCGCAACATTTATGCCGAAACCTATTTATTTAGATAACGCAAGTGGAATGCATGTCCATAATTCAATATTTAAGGACGGTGAGAACGCTTTTTGGGATCCTGATGATGATTATGCGGAAATAAGTCAAATATGTCGGTATTATATTGGAGGTCTTTTAGAACATGCTGAAGCTCTAACAGCAATCTGTTGTCCAACTGTTAATTCATATAAGCGATTAGTACCTGGTTTTGAAGCACCAATAAACATTATGTATAGTAGAAGAAATAGATCGGCATTAATCCGTATACCAATGTATCTAAAAGGTGAAAAATATAAAAATCGTCGAAGACTAGAATATCGAGGGGTGGATCCTTCAACAAACTCTTATTTTGCATTTGCTGCTATTCTTACTGCAGGATTGGATGGAATAAAGAAGAAAATCGATCCTGGTGATCCAGTAGATAGAGATGTTTATGAAATGTCAGAATCAGAGAAAAAAGCCGCAGGGGTAAAACAATTACCAACTACTTTAAAAGATGCGCTAGATGTATTAGAGAGTGATTCAATATCTAAAGAAATTTTAGGTTCACATCTCTATGATGCTTTTGTAGAATACAAAACAAATGAATGGAATCAGTACTGTCTTTATGTAACTCCATGGGAGATTATGAAGTATCTAGATTACTAATTATTTTTTTTTTTCAAAAATTTTAAGAAGAAAAATCTAAGAAATAATAAAAAAAATTATTATAACCATAGATGTATTGGTTGTTATATTATTACAATTTTCAAAAAATAGTTTTGAGCAATAATACCATTATTAAATCAAATTTTAGAATAGTAAATTATCGAAATATATCGTTATGAGTCTAATGTAGGAGATATATTAATCAAAAAGTGATTAATTAATTTTCCAACTCAGAAAATTTATCCAAGGATATAAATAAATTAAAAAAAGAAAAATGTGAAAAGAATATGGTATATAGTAGAAGTTTTGAGAGAAGTATAATTAAACTTGGTAATTCTATGGCAATAACATTTCCTCAGGAATGGTTCCAAAACTCAGATTTACAGGAACATTCAAAAGTATTTGTTCTCCCCGTTGATGATGATACCTTAATTATTCAAAGAAATAATTATATAGATTCTGACTCAATTTTGCACATAGATTTAAATAAATGGCCTTCAGATCTATCAGAGCAATTAATTTTAACTGCTTTCAAACTGAATGTAGATCAATTATATGTGAAGTATGATCTCAAGAAAAACAAACAAGATTATTTAGTTATGATTAACAAGCTTCAAAGAAAAATAATAGGCTTTGATTATAGTGTATTAAATGATAATAGTGGTATAATTATTCGATTTTTATTAGATTCTACAAAAACCACCTTACCTGAAATTTTGATTGAATTGTTTAATACTCTGAAAGAATTTATTATAGGGGTGCTTGATAAATCATTGGTAATTGATCAAGGTATTTATCAAGAAAAATTTGCGCGAAAATATCATCTAGGAATACGATTATTGCTTGCAACTCTTTTAAAATATCCTAAATTAGAAGGTGCTATTAATAGACCAATTATTCGTACACTTGGAGATAGAATTACATTGTTATATTCTAGAGAATTAATGAATCATGTTCTTGCAATAAAAAATCTACCAAAAGAAATGTTGGAAAAATATTCACAAATTCTAATTGATTTCTCTGATCTAATCTTGAGTATCATTGAAAAATATAATAATAATATTAAGGAGGAGCTTTTAATATCTTTTCAAAAAAAAATAGATAAATTAAAAAAATCACTTGATACCATTGATCTTGACATAAAACAAGAGGAAAATATGATTAGAAATGTTATATCAAGATTCTTCAGTATTTGTACAGATTTAATAGAAATATCAATTACAAGAATATTAGAAGCGAAATTGTAATAAAAAATGAATGAATTAGAAAATAGTCACAAAATAAAAAATAGGATAACTATTGCAATAGATGAAGATACAAAACTAATATTAAATAAGCTAAATAATCACTCGGAAAGTTCTCGATCTGAAACAATAAGAAAAGCAATTAAATTTTATCATAAATTTAAGAAAGTGTTTGATAAAAAAGAAAATGGAGTATCTGCTAAGGTGAACACTTACTTAGAATTACTCTCTCATGGAGAACACATTATTTTAGATGTAGATCATTATTTAAGTTTCTTAAAGTTCATAGAAAATTCACCTGAAAGAGAAAAATTTGAGGACATAAATAAATCAATAGGAAGAGCTCATGCGGAAGAATTTTCTCAGGATCTTGATATTACAACTGTACAGAAAGTGGTGGAACGTCTTGAAGCATGTAATTTCTTTAAAATTGTTAAAGATTCATCAAATAGATACACATTATTATTGGGTTCTGATATTCAAAAAAACTTCATTAAAACTTTTCTTGAAGAAGTGTTAAGAGGTATGGGTTTCAATGTTCAAGTAAAAGAAGGCTTCTCAAAACTTAAAATTAGTTTGGATAATATGTCTTATTAAAATAATTTTAAAAAAAAATTAAAAAAAAGACTAAAAAATTAATTTGTATCTATAAAATATCTTCACCTTTCTCTTTTGTCCTGATTCTTATTGCATTTTCAATGGGAATTATAAATATTTTTCCATCGCCAGGTTTGCCTGTTTGAGCATTTTCTATAATGGTATTAATAATTTCATCGATATTTATTTTATCGCTAATAACTATCTCCAGTTTCAATTTATCAATCCATTCGACACAATATTCCCCAGTTCTCCCCACAAACTTTATTCCCCTTTGACTGCCATGTCCTTTGACTTCATTTACGCTCATTCCTTTAATTCCTTTATCAAATAATCCAGATTTTACAGCTTCTAATTTTTCTGGTCGTATAAAACATTCAATTTTTTTCATTTTTATTTTATACCTCCTTTATACTTTTTCTCCATGGATTGAAATATCTATTCCAACATACTCTTCTTCCTCAGATGCTCTTAAACCCATAAATTTATCAATCACTTTAGCTATTACCCAAGTTACTACAAAAGTATATACAATTGTAACTATAACTCCTACTGTTTGAGTCCATACTTGTCCAGAGTTGCCTGTAATTAAACTTGTAGCCCCCACACTAGCAAAAATTCCAGTAGCAATTGCTCCCCAGATACCACCCCATCCATGAACAGCCCACGCATCTAAAGATTCATCAATTTTCGATTTTGAACGCCAAGTAAGTGCACCATAACAGATTGCAGCAACAACAGCTCCAATTATCAATGCAGCCCATGGTTGAACATAGCCAGCAGCAGGAGTAATTGCAACTAGTCCCGCTAAACCACCTGTTGCTAATCCAAGAACACTAAATTTTCCTGTTTTATAGTATTCTATAATCATCCAAATTAAACCAGAAGTACTCGCCGCTATGTGAGTATTAACCATAGCTAATACCGCAGTACTGTTTGCAGCTAAAGCACTTCCACCATTAAATCCAAACCATCCAATCCAAAGTAGTCCCATTCCAAGTAATACATAAGGAATATTTGAAGGCTCCATGGGTTCTTTCTGATATCCTTTCCTTGGACCAATAACCAAGGCGATTGCTAAAGACGCAAATCCTACATTTATATGAACGACCGTGCCTCCAGCGAAATCTAGGGCGCCTAGAGCTTTTAACCACCCGCCATCACCCCAAACCCAATGAGCTATAGGAGAATATACTATTACGAGCCAGATTGAAATAAATATCATGAATGCCTTAAAATTTACTCTCTCTGCGAAAGGACTTGCTATAATCGCTACAGTAATTATTGCAAACATTAACTGAAACACCATATATAATAGATGTGGTATTGCATCAGAATATACTGGATATGCATCCGTTCCTACTCCAAAAAGTCCAAGGAAATTAAAACCTCCAATAAATCCACCACCAATATCAGGAGCAAAAGCAAAACTATAACCAATTATAAACCATGCAACTGTTACAATTGATATTGAGACAAAACACATTGCCATCATATTTATAATATTCTTTTTACGTAATAGCCCCCCATAAAAGAATGCTAGACCCGGAGTCATAATAAAAACTAACCCAGTACATATTAAGACAAAAGCTATATCTGCACCCGCCAAATTTATCCACTTTTTTAATATTTTAATTTTATTAATATAATTACTTTTAATTTAGATAATATATATTAAATCTTAAATATAATGAAGAATATGAACTATAAAAGGTTAATTGAGAATTAAAATTATAGGTTAAGATCATTTAGTTAATTTTATTAACAATTATGCATTGTATAATAACAAATTCTTTCATTTTATGAAAAAGTATGAATTACTCATAATAGTATAAATAAATAATAATCATTAATCAAATTATAAAGGAAAATTATCTAAATTCTTATAATATCATGAGAAAATTAAAAATTTGTATAGGGCAAATTAATCCAATTGTTGGAGATATTGAATATAATGCAGATAAAATCATTACAATTATTAGAAAAAATCAAGATGTTGATATTATTGTATTTCCGGAAATGGGTCTTGTGGGATATCCTCTGATGGATCACATTCATGATCCGTTAATTAAACATAAAAACTCAGATGCTATTAAAAGAATCAAAAATCTAAATTCTAAAGCTTCTGTTATTTTAGGAACATTTACAGAACCTAAAGAATTAAAAGGTAAGTTTCAGCCTTTTTACAACTCAGGTTTAGTTATTGAAGGTGAAGAATTAAGTTATATTGAAAATAAAAGACTATTGCCAAATTATGATGTATTCGATGAGAGAAGATACTTTTCTTTCGATAACAAGTTTAAACCTGTGAAAATTAAAGGAGTGAAATGTGGGATCTTAATTTGTGAGGACATATGGGATGAACATTATGAGAAAAATGTTTCAGAGAATTTGGTGATGAATGGAGCAGAAATATTGATAGTAATTAATGCTTCTCCATATCATATTAATAAATTTAAACAAAGGGTTGAACTTATTTCTGATAAAGCTAGAAATCTAGCAGTTCCTATCTTTTATATTAATATGGTTGGGGGTCTTGACGAAATTATATATGATGGACAGAGTTTTGTAAGTAATAAGTATGGTCAGATAATTTTCAAAGCGAAAGCGTTTGAAGAAGATGACCCTATTGTAGAAATAGCAATTGATTCAGATAGTCCTATTGAAGAAATAAATTATGAAATAGATTGGAGAGAAGAAGTACTTGAAGCACTTAAATTAAATATAAGAGATTATTTTTCTAAAACGGGTTTTTTTAAAGGTATAGTTTTAGGATTAAGTGGGGGAATTGATTCAGCTTTTACTGCTTATACTTGTGCTAAGGCAATTGGATCGGATAAAGTAACGTGTATTATGATGCCAACCCGTTTTACTTCAGAACAGAGTATTAATTTAGCTCGTGATTTATGTGAAAACTTAGATATAAAATATATCATTCATCCAATTGACGATATTTTTCTGAGCTATAATCAGGATTTTAAGAAAAATTTGGGAGATTTACCATTTGATATTGCAGATGAGAATCTACAGGCTAGAATTCGTGCAACAATATTAATGTATTATTCCAATAAATTTAATTGGCTATTAGTTTCCACAGGCAATAAATCTGAGATAGCTGTTGGATATTGCACGCTTTATGGAGATACCTGTGGGGGAAAGAATATTCCAGGAGATCTTTTAAAAATACAAATCTATGATATTTGCAAATGGATTAATCGAGAAAAAGAAGTAATCCCTAAAGGTATTATTGAAAGACCTCCAACTGCTGAATTGAGAGAAAATCAAAAAGATGAAGACTCATTACCACCTTATAACATATTAGATCTTATTTTGAATGAGATTATTAAACATGGAATAGGCAATGAATTAAATCACTTGGAAAAAAAAGCAATTGATAAAGAAACCATAAATTATGTAAGAAAATTATACTTGAATTCAGAATTTAAACGTAGGCAATTAGTTCAATCAATAAAAGTGAGTGAAAGTGCCTTTGGTATAGGACGTCGATATCCAGTATTAAAAAAAATAAATTTAGATAATGAAATTTGAAGAATTTCAATATAATTTTTACATAAAATATTATCTTATTAATAAAATTGTATCATCTTCATCTTAAATGGGATTCTTTTGTCCAGTGAATTTTATCAATTATCATAAATTTTTCATTATAATTTAGGTTCTATAGAAAATTTAATAATCTTGTCCAGAGAATATTCTAGGATTTGCTTTTCTGTCCATAATATATAGGTTTTACTGGTCAAATATAAACCTTTATATATTGTTTCACACTATTTGTTCATAATATAATTTAAAAAAGAAAATATAATTTAGTATAATAAAATATATTTGAAGAAAAAAATAGAATGAAAAGAAATGATTGAAAAAGATGATCCAGAACGCTGGAAAATTTGCGATAAAGTTATAGAGACGGTAAAAGAGCAGGATATCAAACTAGTTTACTTTCAATGGACCGATATTCATGGTATACTTAAATCATTTGAGATTAATGCAAAACGAATCGAAGATTTTCTCCAAGATGGAGAACATTTCGATGGAAGTTCAATTACTGGATATGGAGCTATAGAAGAATCCGATAAAACTGCTATACCAGATCCTAGTACTTTTGCAATTATGCCTTGGCGAAAGGAGAAAAAAGTCGCTAGATTCATCTGTGATATATACAAACCAGATGGAAATAGATATGAAGGTGATCCGCGTTATATCCTTCAAAAAGCAGTTAAAAAAGCTTCTGAATTTGGATATACTTATTATTGCGCTCCTGAACTTGAGTTTTTCGTAATCGATACAGATACTGAGAAGGCATTTAAACCTGGCGATTTGCGTGGATATTTTGATTATGATCCTTATGATATCAACGAACGAATGAGATATAGGATTAATGAATATTGTGATGCTATGGGAATTGAAACTGAAGCAATACATCATGAAGTTGCCTATGGTCAACATGAAGTAGATTTTAAATATGATAAAGCAGTAACATCAGCGGACAATACGGTTACCCTTAAAACCATAATTAAAACTGTTGCAGCTGAAGATGGTATGATTGGAACCTTTATGCCAAAACCATTTGCAGGTATCAATGGTAGTGGTATGCATGTTCACCAAAGTATGATGAAAGATGGAAAAAACGCTTTCTATGATGAGAAGGATAATAATTATATATCAATGACCATGAAGAAATTTATCGCAGGACAATTAAAACATGCAAAAGCGATGTGTGCAGTGTTAAGTAGTTGGCCAAACTCTTATAAACGTCTAGTTCCTGGATATGAAGCTCCAGTATATATAGCTTGGGGTTTTAGGAATAGATCACCATTAATAAGGGTCCCCGATTTTAGTGGAAAGCCAAGTTCTGCTCGCTGTGAGATACGATGTCCAGATCCTGCAGGGAATCCCTATCTTCAATTTGCTGTTTTATTAGCGACAGGTTTGGAGGGAATAATATCTGATGATATTGAAGTTCCTGAAGCTACTGATAAAAATGTATATCATTTTTCATCCAAAGATCTTGAAAAAGCAGGAATTGATGCATTACCGGGAAGTTTAAGGCAGGCCATTATAGAATTTAGGAATTCAGAATTTATGAAAGAAATATTTGGAGAAGAGCCTTGGAAAAACTTCTATTATGCTAAATTGGAGGAATTTGACGCCTATAGAATTAATGTAGGTCAATGGGAAAGAGATAGATATATTGTAAAATTGTAATTTTTTTTTTATTTTTTTTTTTTAATGAGTTCAGATGATAAAAAATATTAAAATCAGCAAAAGCTTTTTTAGATTTATAATAGATTTTCTTGCTTTTAATAAGATAATAATTATCTTACAAGATAATGAACAATATTAGACTAAAAAAAAACGATGGACGTTACTTAAAATAAATCTGGGTACATCTTTTCGATATTTTCCATAGTCTCAGAAAACAAATTGTATAAAACAATATTGTCATAAACAAGTATATTCTCATAAAAATAATCTAAAATTTCATTAGCAAGTTTCTTATCATTCTTAGGATCAATTTTAGGTTTTAAATTGAATAAAATTTCAAATTCTTCTCTCAACCATGTTAATTCATTTTTTAAGCTTTCCTCTAAAACTTGTAGATAATTTATACTAACTTCCATATCAATACCTCAATCCCTTAATTTATTTTAATAAATCCTTTTTCTTTGTATTAAATGAAATAATATGGTTATTTATAATTTTCATAGACCAATCTTTACATAAACTAAGATTTGAAAAAGCTTTTCTTTGGAATCTATTATTATTTTTTTTTTAATTCTTTTGAGTTATAACCATACTATCTGAAGTATATTATGGTATCAAAAATAAAGTCTTAATCTATATATATAATGAGCATGGTTATTTCAGCCTTAATTTATGTTGTGTTGAAAATATTATAAGTTTTTTAAAAATTGTTTATTATTTCTTGTAATCTCAAAATTTTAAGAAATTTTAAGAAGGTTGGAAATTAAATGTCTGGAAAATGGATAGGAATTTTTCCTATTATATGTGTTGTGTTACTGATCGTTTCATTGTTTTTACCAATAATGGGGCTAAGTATTTTTAGTTTTGGATTGATAGATCCTGCTATAACTGGAGATATCATGCCTTTTGGAGGAGGAATCTTAGATGAGCTTGAGCCATATGTTGCGACAGTTCCAAAAGCTGGTGACATACAAAATGCTTTTTTTTGGGTTGGGATAATTTTTGCTGTATTCTTCGCGCTTGATGCTTTATTCTTGTTTATTGGAGGAATTAGAGTAATGACTGGAAGCAAAGAACTCGAAAAAGCTAGAAAAAAGTGGTTAACGGGAGGATTATCAAGGATTATAAGTCAAGTTATCCTAATTGTAGTGCTGCTTTTTTTTGTTCCCGACTTAATATCAGATTATGCCCCTGGACTAGAAATAACTTTTTCAATAGGACTAGGGATGATAATGATAATCATTGTAGGCGGAATTTTAGTTTTCGCATGGATCTTAGCCAAAATCGCTGATTAAATAAAGATATAATTATAAATCATTTTTTTTAAGTAAAAATAATCAATCTAATTTTACAGCCTCGAATATTATTTATTAACTTATTTTTCTTATCAACTTTCTCATTAAAGAGGAATTTTCTTTCTTTAGATAGATATCAAGTATATTTTCTCTTTCAGATTTGTTTTATTTCCTTCATTTTTTCTATATATTCTAAAGATTGGTGGCGGAAATATGTATTGTAAAGCTCAGCATACATTCCACCCTTAGCCATTAACTCTTCGTGATTTCCTTCTTCTATAATTTTCCCATGATCAAGTACAATTATTCTATTGACATGTCTTACGGTCCAAAGATGATGAGCAATTATAATTGATGTTCGTCCTTCTATTGTTTTTTGCAAGGCATCTTGTATTTTTGTTTCGGTGAAGGGATCAACTGAAGCAGTAGCTTCGTCTAAGATGAGAATCGCTGGGTTTTCTAATAGAACTCGGGCAAAAACCACTAATTGTCTTTGACCCATTGAAAGACGGCTACCCCTTTCACCAGTATCAGTTTCTAATCCTCTTGATAAATCCTCGATCCAATCAGAACCACTAGTTGCATTTAATGAATTAATAACATCTTCTTTTTTTGCATTTGAACAACAATATTTTATATTATTTTCAATTGAATCTGCAAAAAGAAATGGTGATTGAGGAATAATTCCAATTTGTCTACGATATTCTTTAAGGTCATAATTTCTGATGCTTATCCCATCTATTAAGATATCTCCGCCTTGGAATTCATAAAATCTTGCTAGAAGCTTAGCTAAGCTAGATTTTCCAGCACCAGTATGCCCAACAATGGCTATAGATTCTCCAGAATTAATTGATAAATTAAAATTATTAAAAACACCCTTATTATTTTCATACTGGAACAAAAGGTTCCTGATTTCTATATTACCTTTTAATCTTGATGGCTTAATACTATCGTTTTGAATGATCAATGGTAAAGTATCTATTAGTGCAAAAATTCGTTCGGATGCCGCCATTCCCGCTTGAAAAGTTGGCCAAAATGCAGCAATCGATAATAACGGAAAAAATAAATAATTCACACCTTGAAGAAATAAATTCAGGTCTCCAGCGCTTATTGTCCCTCCCAAGACATTTTTTCCACCAAAAAGAACTAATAAAGTTATTGTAATTCCTTGTATGATTCCTAAGGATGGGAAAATGGCATTTAATATAAATGCCCTTCTTAAATTGACCTTATAAGAAGTATCATTTACTTTATTAAATTTTTCATACAATTTTTCTTCTTGACGAAATGTTTTTGCTATTTGAATGCCAGAAAAACTCTCTTTAACAAAATCATTAACAGATGCTAGAGCTCTTTGACCTAATAATGTCTTTTTTCTAGCTATTTTTCGAAATGATAATGCTAGGATAAAAAAGATTGGAACTGCAATTATTACTGCTAATGTTAATAAAATATTTATAAAGAACATAATGATCAGTAAAAAAAAGACAATCAATATTGATGAAATTAATTGAATAGATAAATCTACAGTAGTTCCAAAAGTCTCACTATCTGAATTTACTCGACTAACTATTTTACCTGTTGGATTTCTGTCAAAAAACGAAAGATCATGATTTAAAACGGCATCCGTGGCATTTTTTCTTAGATCTAAAACAACACCACCTATAACTCTAAAAGCATATCGTTGCTGAAAATAATTAAAAACATAACTTAATAAATTAAAAATAAGAATTAGAATAATTACAGCGAATATACTGAAAATATTTCTATTTGTCTCTAAATTATTAATAATTATACTGGTTAAAACTGGAACAAAAGCAGAAGTAATAGATGCAACAGATATAAAAAAAATAACAATTGACATTGAACGTTTATATGGATGAAAATAAGATAATATCCGTTTTAATAAAAACCTATCAGAAAATTCTCTATCATATTCTTCAGCTTCTAAAGCCCACCCATACGCCAATAACTTATGCCTCCTCACATCTTTTAATTAATGTATCAATTTCAACATCAAATTTTTTGATAAAAATTCGTTGATAATCTTCTGAAGTTTTTAATAATTCTTCATGAGTTCCTTTTGCTACAATCTCTCCTTTATTCAATACAATTATTAAATCAGCCCATCGAATTTGACTTAAACGATGTGTGATAAGAATTGTTGTCCGATTTTTGAGGATATTTCGAATAGCTCTCTGAATTTTATCCTCTGTATTAGAGTCAATTGCTGAAGTAGAATCATCCAATATTAAAATCTTGGGGTTTACAAGAAAAGCACGAGCAATAGCGATTCTTTGTCTTTCACCACCACTTAATTGAACACCTCTCTCTCCAACTTCTGAATAATATTGATTTGGTAAATTAGAGATAAATCCATGTGCTTGAGCTTCTTTTGCCACTTCAACTACTTGTTCTATTGAACCTGTATATCCAAATGATATATTTTCAAAGATAGTTGTAGAAAACAAAAATACATCTTGATCTACATATGAAATTTGATTTCTCAACGAATTTAAAGCATAATTACGAATATCAACATTATCAATCAAAATTCTGCCTTCATCGACATCATATAATCGTGAAATTAATTTTGTTAAAGTTGTTTTACCTGATCCAGTAGTTCCTACTAATGCTAATGTTTGACCAGGTTTAACTTCAAAACTAATATTTTTTAATACTTTTTTTTCACTCCCAGGATAGCTAAAAATTACATTTTCGAATTTAATATCACCTTTAATTTCATTTTTATAACCTCCAACATTTTCATCAATTTCTGTTTTCTTATTCATGAATTCAAGTAATCTTTGAGCACTGGACACCGCTAGTCTAATTATTGCAAAAACAAAAATAGATATAAATGTAGGAAATCGTAATAATGCTAATAATCCTAAATATGCTATTACTTGACCGATATTCATTAACCCTATTAAATTAAGGATTATAGCATGTATGAGCCCTCCAGTTATAGTTAAAGCTAAAATTAGCAGTGGGAGATATTTTGCTTCAACATCACCTTGTTCAACATATGCATCTCGATAATTATTAGCATTTTCATAATATTTTTTACTTTCTCCGCTTTCTTGGGCACTTGCTTTAACAACTTCAATTCCAGTTAAAGCTTCATTCAATGTTGAGTTCATCATTCCATAGAAACTACGCAATTTCCCAGTGATAGGGCCAATTTTTCTAGTATATGATTTTAGAGCAAAGAAAAACAATAATGAGAAAATTAATGGAGCTAAAATTAATTGCGAAGGATAAAAAGCGAGAATATAGAAAAGAGGGACTATTAATGAAGTAAAGGACTCAAAAATAAGGGAAATTGCTGGACTAATTAAGAAATTCATTGTTCGAACATCATCGGTTGCACGAGCCATTAATTCTCCAATTTTCTGTTGATCATGAAATGATTGACTTTTGCCCAGTAGATTAGAAAAGAATTCTTTTCTACAATCTCTCTCCAATCTCTGTGCTATTACTTCACGTAACATATAATTAATTAAACGTAATATAGGAGTTCCTACACTTAATAATAATATAAAAGTAGTATAAAAAAGCAAACTTGATTGTTTACCAATTAGAAAATCTGTAATAGCGTTCCCAATAACTACTAGGATAGCTGATGATAGATTAGCTGCTAAAATTGTTGTAAATAATACAATAATAAATAAAAGTTTATTAGAGCGATAAAAAATATGAGATAAAATCCATCTTCTCGACCCTATCTGTCGTGCTTTTTCAAAAGGATCGTTTCCTGGAGAAAATTCAACGTAATTTGTATTAATATTTTTATTTGTAATGCTCCGCATTTTCTGAATCTTCTTTGGTAAACATTTTAATTCACTTTATATTATTTACGAAATATTTAATTCTTAATAGGTTTTTTACATTTAAATTATAAATTTTTATAATTCTATATTATTAGAGTTAACTTTGGAGTAGGAAAACTTTGGAATTCTTGATTAGAAAAGCCTCTGTTGAAGATGCTGAGAAAATAGCCTCTATATGGTCAATTATTTGCTCGGAAAGAACGTATTCTGCTGTAAATAAACCTTTTACCCCTGAACAAGAGAAAGAATATATATCTAATCTTTCTGATCGTGAAGGTATCTTTGTGGCTGAATATAAAAGCCAAATTATAGGATTTCAGTCATTAGATATATGGATGGATTATATAGATTCATTTGACCATGTTGGGACTATCGGGACTTTTATCCATCCTAATTGGCGTAAAAAACAAATAGGAAAAAAATTAGCTACCTTTATGTTTAATTTTGCCCGAAATAACAGCTATGAAAAACTTGTTATATATGTTCGAGCTAGAAATAAAATTGCAATAGATTTCTATAAAGATCTAGGTTTTGTCGAAAAAGGTGTCCTTACAAAACAAGTAAAAATTGATAATGTTTATGAAGATGAAATATTTATGGAAAAGTTTCTTTAGTTTTGCTGATACTTTTTGTACACAAAAAATATTGCTAATGTTAACCAGTTAATAATTCCGACAAATTTCTATGATTTATTAAGGATTAATTTAAATATAAAAACAATTATAAACTAGTTGTGTCCGATAAAGTAATTGCATATGATATAAGGTTGGAAGAAGAACTAGAGAAAGCAAAGCTTAAAATCTGGTTATTAGAAGAGTTGCAACTAATTCCAAGAGAATATCATAAATTGATCCTAGAGAATTTATCTAAATAATTACAACGTTCACATACTTTCTAAATTTCTATAATATTCTTAATCTTCATAATTCCTCTTTGTACTAATTAAAGTCGTCGTTGTTTCTATACATTGAGATAATTCTATGTCAGTTCTGCAAAATGTGACAATTTCATCTAAATCCTCTAGATTGCTAAATTTACATTCAATTAATAGATCCCAACCACCATATAATGGCGTTACATAAGTGATCTGCCATTTTTCACTTTTTTTCTCAAAATTCAAATTTCTTAATTTTTCTGATACTTTCCACTGTGTTCCAATGATTTTCAGTCGAATTAAAATGTAGCCACGATAATAGATCTATTTAACACCTAAATTATATCTTTAGATATAGCATAAATAATAAGTTGAATTATATATACAATATTTTTCAAGATTTCTATTAATCTCAAAATTAAAGATTTATTACCTCACTTACTTGTTAAAATTATAAAAAGTGCATAATTACAGAAAACTCTTCTACCAGTAAATCTCTTTTAATGTTTTATGGTATTCATTAAGCGATTTAATTTCAAGTTCTTTTCTGCGAAATTTCTCTATAGCATCTACTAATGCTTCGGCAAGTTGTAAGTTAATAAATACAGGGATATTATAATCAACAGCCATTCTTCTAATTTTGTATTCATCTTCCATTATAGTCCTGAATTTTTCTTGAACAGTTGTAGGAAGGGGAATATTAATTACGAGATCAATAGCTCCGTTTTGCAGACATTCCATGATGTTTGGTTCCATACCATATTCATGTATCTTATAAAGTTTGACAGCATAGATGCCATTATTTTTTAACGCAATAGAAGTGTCTTCTGTTGCAAAAATTGTAAAACCTAAATCCTTTAATTTATGTGCTAATGGAATTACTTTCTTTTTGAGCTCTTCTCCGCCTACAGATATTAAGACATTACCTCCATTAATTGGGATATTCATCTCTGCAGCTTCCATTGATTTAATTAACGCATCAGAAAAATCATCCCCAATGCATGCAATTTCACCTGTTGATGCCATCTCAACAGAAAGTATTGGATCGGCTTTATCTAATCTCATAAAGGAGAACATAGGAGATTTGATTGCGACATAGTTTCCATATGGCATATTCATTAATCTATCTGGAATCTGCTTGCCCATAAACACTTCAGCAGCTAGACGCATTAGGTTGATACCACGAGTTTTTGAAACATAAGGCATACTACGACTTGATCGAAGGTTACACTCAATTACATAGACTGCTTCATTCTTTACAAGGTATTGGACATTGAAAGGACCCTTAATTTTTAATGCTAATGCAATTTCTTTAGTGTTTTTCTCAATTGTTTTAATAACTTTATCAGAAATCGTCTGTGGAGGGATTGTCATTGTTGCATCGCCACTATGCACCCCTGCATTCTCTATGTGCTCAACTATTGCACCTATAAAGACATTAGTTCCATCAGATACTCCATCAGCTTCCACTTCCCTTGCTCCGGTAAAGAATTTAGTGATTACGACAGGATATTCTTGAGAGACTGCTGCTGCGAGGTCAAGAGTATCTCTTAGAGTCTTTTCATCATATGAAACTCTCATTGCAGCACCACTTAAAACATATGAAGGTCGTACTAATACGGGATATCCTACTTTTTTAGCGAATTTAAGAGCTTCCTCTTTATTCATCAACATGCTCCATTGAGGCTGACTAATCTTTAATTGATCTAATAGGTTACTGAATTTTGAACGGTCTTCTGCCATGTCAATTCTGCTACCATGTGTCCCTAATATGTTTAGATTTACCTTTCTGAAAAATTCAGAATATTTTGAAAACTTTGCAGCAAGATTTTGTGCAATTTGACCACCTACAGATACTATTACTCCATCGGGTTTTTCAAGTTCAACAATATCTAATACTCTCTCTCCAGATAATTCTTCAAAATAAAGTTTATCGGAAGTGTCATAATCAGTAGAGACCGTTTCTGGATTGTAATTTACCATAATTGCTTGATCAATCCCTAACTTTTTTAAACCCCAAAGGCAATTCACTGAACCCCAATCAAATTCTACAGAAGCTCCAATACGATAAGTTCCAGAACCAAGAACAATTAACTTTCTTAAATTTTGTTTACTTTCATGTTCAAAGTCAATATCATGTTCAGACGCTGCATAGGTCAAATAAAGATAATTAGTAATTGCAGGCCATTCTGCAGCTAACGTATCTATTCTTTTTACATATGGTTGAATTTGATATTTTCTCTTTAAAATCTGTCTTATTGTAATTACATCTAATCCCATAATTTTAGCTATTTGCCCATCTGAGAATCCAAAACGCTTTGCTCGTTCAAACCAATAGATTTTATCATCATCACTGGTCTCTAAAAATTCGATATTTTCTAATTCTTTTTCAATACCAATAATATTTTTTATTTTATAGAGAAACCATTTATCTATTCGAGACAGTTGGTATATTTCATGAATAGAAATTCCTTTCTTTATTGCTTCTACTATTCTAAATATCCTTAAATCTGTAGGATTATGCAATGCATATTTTAATTCATTAATATCTTCAATTAAATTTATCTCATTCCCCACTATTCCTTTCATACCAATATCTAACATGCGGATACCTTTTTGAAGAACCTCCTCAAAAGTACGACCAATTGCCATTATTTCTCCAACACTTTTCATTTGTGAACCGATTTTTCGATCTACTCTTTGGAATTTTGTTAAGTCCCATCTAGGTATTTTTAAGACTAGATAATCCAAAGCAGGTTCAAAGCATGCTGTAGTAATCCCAGTAATTTTATTCTTTAGCTCTGGTAACGTGTATCCAATTGCTAGTTTTGCTGCAATATATGCCAATGGATATCCCGTAGCTTTTGAAGCCAACGCAGAAGAACGGGATAAACGAGCATTTACTTCTATTGCTCTAAATTCTTTTGAAAATGGATCTAATCCATATTGGATATTGCATTCACCAATAATTCCAAGATTTCTTATAACACGGATAGAAGCCGAACGTAACATTTGGTATTCTTCATTTGTTAAGGTTTGGCTAGGAGCAACAACAATAGATTCGCCTGTGTGAATTCCTACAGGGTCAAAATTTTCCATATTACAATTAATAAAACAATTATCTTCAGTATCTCTTACTACTTCATATTCTATTTCCTTCCAACCCCATATACTTTCTTCTATTAATATTTGGTTTATTCTTGATTGAGCAAGTCCTTTCCTAGCCATCTTTTCAAATTCCTTCATATTACTACATATCCCTGATCCTCTGCCACCCAATGTATAAGCCACTCGAATCATACATGGAAATCCAATCTCTTCTGCTGCTTTTATCGCATCACTATAAGAAGATACAGCTTTACTTTTACACACTTTAACTCCCGATTTATCCATAGCTTGTATAAAAAGATCTCTATCTTCTGTTGCTTCAATGGCTTCTATTGGAGTACCTAAAACCTGCACATTATACTTCTTAAGAATTCCCAATTCGTTCAATTCAACACCAACATTTAAGGCAGTTTGTCCCCCAAAAGCTAATAAAATTCCATTAGGTTTCTCTTTTTTGATTACCTCCTCTACATAATTTACATTAATAGGTAATAAATAAACCCTATCCGATAATTCAGGATCAGTTTGAATAGTTGCGATATTAGGATTGATTAGGATAGTTTCTATACCTTCTTCCTTAAGAGCTTTAAGTACTTGAGAACCACTATAATCAAATTCACCTGCTTGACCGATCCTAATACCTCCACTTCCTAAAACAAGAGCTTTTTTGATATTCATATTTAATGGCATTAGGAGGTTAACCTCATGTTATCTATGAATTTATCAAATAAATAAAATGAATCTAAAGGACCGGGACATGCTTCTGGATGGAATTGAACTGCAAAAATGGGTTTTGTTTTATGTTCAATCCCCTCATTAGTCTTATCATCTATATTTCTAAGGATTTCACTAAATTCACCTTTTTCAAAGTCTTTTACGCAAAAGCCATGGTTCTGAGAAGTAATATAACATTTATTTGATTGAGGATTGATGACTGTTTTATTACCTCCCCTATGTCCATATTTGAGTTTATAAGAAGTTCCTCCAGCACCTAATGCCAGGACTTGATTTCCTAAGCATATGCCCATAGTAGGAATACTTTTTTCGATAAGTTTACTGGAAACTTCGATTGCTTCTTTACATAATACTGGATCACCAGGACCATTTGAGATAAAAACTCCATCTGGATTGTAAGATATAATTTGCTCATATGTATAATTATGTGGTACTACTATTACTTCTAATCCTCTAGATACAAGATTTCGTAAAATATTCCGTTTATATCCTAAATCTAACAAAACTACTTTACCAATAGTACTAGGTGCCTTATAAATACGAACCTCCTTAGTAGATACCTCACTTACAAGATTGCGGAGATTTGGATCAACGGCTTTTACCGTAATTTGCTTTAAATAATCAAGATCAGGATCCTCTCCTGAATTATATACTGCTAAAGCTCCTATTTGAACACCTTCCTCTCGTAATAATGTAGTAACTGCTCGTGTATCAATCCATTCAATTCCAGGAATATCCTGTTCAGTCAAAAATTCATTAAGAGTCTTAACACTTTGATAATGACTGGGATATTTACAACATTCATTCACAACAAAACCAGAAACTTTAACAGAATCTGATTCAAAGTATTTAGTTATACCATACTCATCTTTCTCCCATCGAGGTACTCCATAATTTCCTACAAGGGGATGAGTCATTACAACTATTTGCCCCCAATAAGATGGATCAGTTAGAGTTTCAAGGTACCCCGCACCAGTCATAGTATTAAATACAAATTCTCCTGTTACTATTTTTGTCGCCCCAAAACCAATTCCTTGAAAATATCGACCATCTTGAAGCATTAAAATTGCGGGTCTTTCTTTCTTGTAATGCATTTACTCTTTTATAACATTCTACTTTTAAATCCTTAAAATAAGAAAAACATTACTGTTATTAAGGTTATTTATTAACTAGTTAAATAGGATTAACTTTAATCAATTCTACCTCGAGAACTAGAGGAATTTAGCATATTGTTATTGATATATCCTTTAGATTTGTAAAAATCTAAAAGAGTAGCTTTTATTGATTCAACAATTGATTCAAAATTTAATTCCTCGAAAGTTTTAAACCAAGAAAAGTCATGAGTATTTAAATTTTCTGTGTTTTTAGTTTCATGCAGGAGTATTATATTATTATCTAATATAAATGAAGGATCTAATATATTTTCATTTTCATCTTCTAATATTTTAAGATTTTGAAGCATACATTCAAGTAAATCATCATAAAGTAGTAGTGGAATGTATTTTATCTGTTTTGGTTTCAATTCATTAAAATCCATATCGTAATAATCTATATTGTATTTAAATCCTTTCTCAACTAGGTTATATACATCAATATCTATAAGTTCCGGATGATATTCAACCTTTTCAACTTTTTTCCCTTTTTCACGATATCTTCCTATTTTCTCTATATACATTCTAACATTACCTACTTTACTTTTAGTTTCCACCATAATAGAATTTTGTTTAATTCTGTTTTCACATATTTCTTTAATAATATTACAATATTCTGTTGCGGCAGTAATAAGATCTTCATTATTAAGTTTTGCTTTCAACACTGTACTAATATATGCTTTTAAAAAGGCAGAGAAATCTTCTTCAATTTGCCCGATTTTCGCATAAAGGAATTTTGATGCCTCCCACCATTTATAGATTTTTTCTATCTTAAGATGATTTACAAATAGTTCAAAAGCACGAATTTCAGTAAAATATAGCAATTTTTCCATTCCATATTGAAGAAAAATAGAGGGATTGACTATTACTTCCAGATCATCCATTATCGGAAATGAGATTTGTTCTCTAGGACGGATTAAAAGCGATTCTGCTCCCTTATATACCCGATCTACCCTCATAGGTAAGGGCATTATTGGATTTTTCCTTATTTTTTTTAAGAGTACTCGTGCATGATCCATATTATAAGATGCAAGGTCAGGAGGAAATATTTCTATATAAAAGAAAAATGGTGCAGCGTCTGATTTATAAATTTTAAATTTATGAATTGGATTTACCATAATAACTAATCGTTTAGTATAACAAATTTATTAAATCGATTCAAATTTATTCATCTTATATATTCTTTAATAATGTGTTAAATTATTTAAATTCGAATTATGTATTAAGATATTAGAATTTTTAAAAGATTTTTATTCAATAATTAGCGAGTTAAGATATTTTATTAAATAAAAAATAAATTAAAGAAGTGAGATAATAAAAACTCCTTTTTTTTTATTATTTAATACTTGTATGTGCTTTCTTCAAACGATTTTCTGCATCCTGAACAATTTCTTCGACAATATCTTTAGCATTCTTTAGACTATTTATTATTCCAATACTCTGGCCTAATAAAACCGCTCCAGAATTTACATCACCCTTGTATGCTGCTTCATAAGCTTTACCTTCCTCAATTATATCTTCTGCGGTAAATGCTGATTCCTCTGCCATTTTTTCCTCCTTACTTGTTACAAGTCCATGATGTAACGAATATTCATTTTTCCAAAGCCTAATTGGTCCTAATGCTCCTGTTACCAATACAGTATCTTGAGCTCTTGCTGGGGGTACGACATTTTTATATGTTTCGTGAAATTCACTTTCATTAGAGGCAATAAATCTGGATCCCATAGCGATAGCGCCTGCTCCTAAAGCTAGAGCAGCAGCAAGTCCATTACCAGTAGCAAATCCTCCGCACGCAATTATTGGAAAATCGGGATATTTCTTTAATACTTGTTGAAGTAAGACTAAGGTACTAACTTTCTCATAAGATTGATGACCTCCTCCTTCTCCACCAGTTACTACCATTCCATCCACATTTGAGGTAACGCATTTATCTGCGAGCCATAATGCTGGAGCTACATGAAAGTGTTTTATATTTGAACCACTTTCTTTTAATTTTTGGTATTCTTTTGATTGAGGTAACGTTCTTGAGGATCCAGCACTTGTAATAGCATACACACATTGTTCTTTTACTTTTGGGGTTTCTCTTATGAACCTGGGAATATCTCTTACAAGTTCTATAGCTGCAATTTCTCTACGAGAAGTTCTAATATTAAAACCAAAAGGTTTATCTGTGTGTTCTACTACTTTAAGCATATTTTCTTTCATTATATCCACAGGGGATTTTCTGGCCAAAACATCACTTATCAAAGCACTATGACTTAATACACCTAAACCTCCTGCTTCTGATACTGCAATTGTTAGTTCAGTTGTATAAAATGGACCCATAGGTGCAGCAACAATAGGATGTTTAATTCCTAGCATTTTTGTTATATTTGTTTCTAAAACCATTATAATCACTATTTCTTTTTTTTATTTTTTTTTAATAGTTACTTTAGTTAAATTTAGTAGACAAAATAAAGTTAAAGAATTAGCATCCAAAATGATAGGAAGAATTTTAATTATTGGGGATCTATTTATTTTTGAGAGGAAAAAAGCGAACAATTCTTTCATTTTCTATTAAATCTATCGCTTGTTCGAGACAAAAACATGCACAAACTTCACAACCAATATAGAGATCTCTGTTGTGAGATTGCTAACATTTATAAACCTAATCCTGAAAATAGGAAAATCTATGATATTCTCTTTAAAGAATTTCTTAATATCTACAAAACTATGAAAAAGATTTACACGAGATTAAATAAGGAATGATCCCTTTTAATTAACTGAAATTACTTATTGAAAATAAAAAGAATTACAAAAAAAAAAGACATAGTAAATAATTAATTTATTTAATCTTACTTGCCGCGCTTTTCAACATTGATTCTGCATCAGATACTATATTATTAACTATATCTGATATACTTTCAATACTCTCAATAATACCAATACTTTGTCCTAGTAGTACTGCTCCAGAATTTATATCTCCTCTATAAGCAGCAAGATAGGCATTTGAAGTTTCAAGGGCCTGTTTCATATATTCTTCAGGAGGGAGTGATTTGAGTTGATTTTCAATTGCCATGAGTTCCTCCTTTGAATTTACTGCTGCATGATGGAGACTATACTCATTCCTCCATAATCTAATTGGTCCTAACACTCCTGCAGTATATATTGTATCTTGAGCTTTTGAAGGAGGTACAACATTTTTATAATTTTCATGGAATTCGCTTTCTTTGCTAGCAATAAAACGAGAACCCATAGCTATAGCTCCAGCACCCATTGATAATGCAGCAGCTAAACCCGCTCCAGTTGCAAATCCTCCGCATGCAATTACGGGAAAATCAGGATATTTCTGATGAATCTGCTGAAGTAAGACAAGAGTGCTTACTTTTTCAAATGATTGATGTCCTCCACCTTCTCCACCAGTTACGACTATACCATCCACTTGAGAAGCAACACATTTGTCTGCAAGCCATAACGCAGGGGCTACATGAAAATGTTTAATTCCAGATTTTTCTTTTAGTTCTTGCCAAGATTTACTTTGAGGTAATATTTTAGAAGATCCTGCACTTGTAAGAGCATATACACACTGTTCTCTCATTCTTTGATTCTCCATAATAAATTTTGGGATTTCTCTACAGAGTGTTGGAGCCTGTATTTCATTTCTAGAGGTTCTTATATTAAGACCAAATGGTTTGTCCGTATGTTCAACAACATACTCCAGATTTCTTTTCATTGGTCCAAGAGCATCAGTTGAGATTCGATCTTTTCTTGGTTCATTTCCAATATCTTGTCCTCGTGCAATAGTAGTGTGGGATAATATACCCAAACCTCCTGCTTCAGAAATAGCTACACACATATCAGTTGTGTAGAAAGGGCCCATAGGAGCACCAACAATAGGATGTTTAATTCCTAACATTTTGGTAATATTTGTTTCCAAAACCATTTTAAACACAATTTTTTTTTTTTTTTAATAGTTACTTTAGTTAAAGTTAGTAGACAAAATAAAGTTAAAGAATTAGCATCAAAAATGATACGAAGGATTTCCAAATATTTAAGTATGTCCTATTAATATTATCATAAAAATAGTAAACAGTGAATTTCTAAAATTAAAATAAAATGTAAAACAAATTTTGATTACTAATTAAATATTTAGATTTTAAATATTGTAGAGGTCCATTTAAATGGAAGATAATTATATAGTAGAAACTAGTTATGGGAAAGTTCGTGGATATAGTAGAAGAGGAGTGATAAAATTCAAGGGGATCCCGTATGCCGCTCCTCCCATCGGTAATCTTCGTTTTAAGGCTCCCGCTCCAGTAGATTCTTGGAGTGATGTCCGTGATGCAACAAGATTTAGTCCTGTAGCTCCTCAACCACCCTCAACGCTTGAATCTCTTTTTGGTGAACCGATGCCTCAGAGTGAAGCAGAATGTTTAACAATAAACATATGGACGAATGATTTAAATGCTAAGGGACGTCCTGTTATGTTTTGGATACATGGAGGTGGATTTATTACAGGAAGTGGTGCATCATTAGATGGAGCACGCTTAGTTCAAAGGGGAAATGTGGTTGTTGTAAGTATCAACTATCGATTAGGATATTTAGGTTTTCTTTATATGCCTGATGTATCTGATGCAGATACTAATGTGGGATTACTTGATATGATTGCAGCTCTTAAATGGGTGAAAGAAAATATCTCTTTTTTTGGAGGTGACCCAAATAATGTAACAATTTTCGGTGAATCAGCAGGTGGTATGGCGGTTTCCACACTACTTGCTATGCCTTCAGCTAAAAGATTGTTTCATAGAGCAATTTCACAATCTGGTGCTGCTCATAAGTTAGGATTCAATCCTAAGGTTGGAACAAAAGTTTATGAGGATTTACTTAAGGATTTAGATGTTAAAAAAGGAGATATACAAGTGTTGCGAAAAATTCCTATCGAGAAATTTCTCATACCTCAGGAACCTACCTTGAGAATTCAAGAAGATGTGTTGAGATTAGGACCTATTATTGATAAAATGTCTTTACCAGAGCATCCACTTGAAGTTATAAGAAAAGGTTTTGCTAAGAATGTTGATTTACTCATAGGAACAAATTTAGATGAGAGTAAATTATGGTTACTATTAACACCTCAAGTCAATAAACTAACAGAAGAGGAATTATTGCAATTTGTCAAGGGAAGAATGAATTTTTTAAAGAAAGACGAAATTACATCTAAAATGTTAATAGATATCTATAGGGAAGGAAGAAAAACACCAAGAAATATAATGGAGGCAATTTTGACAGATTATTCATTTCGAATACCTGCAATTCAACTTGCTGAAGCACAATGTGAACATCAACCAAACACCTATATGTATTTATTTGCATGGAAACACCCTATGGATGGAGGAAAATATGGAGCAATGCATGCACTTGAACTTCCATTTGTCTTTGGTCTTCTTGGAAATCAAGATGTTGGTTTTTTTCCGCGTAAATCTGAGGAAACACTGAGCCTTTCTGAAAAAATGATGGATACTTGGATATCATTTGTTTATAATGGAAATCCAAATCATAAAAATATTCCTGAATTACCTCCTTATAATAAAGAAAAAAGATCAACTATTATATTTGATAAAGATGTTAAAGTTGAAGAAGATCCTTATGGCAATGAAAGGATGGCGTGGGATAATATTTTATGAATATTCTGAATCTTTCAACTCAATTATCTATTTTTTTTTATTTTTATTATCTACAATTTTTAAGTTTGTAAAAATTTTAATTAGATTTAACACTCTTAATTGCCTAAACATTTAGTACTATCAACTATAACAATTTCATCTGATTCTCATTTACTAATGACATTGGCAGGACATATTAGCATACATACAGGATTTTCACAATGAAAATATGGATTGATTAAATAACTTACAAAAGCATCATAAAATTTTTTTTTCTCATTATAAAGATTTCGCATCCAATTTTCTGATACTGCTGGTATATCATGCTAATCTTTACTGGTGATTGCATACGCAAAACAACAACGATACCATCTACTTATTTTCTTGATTTTCCATTAAATCATCTTATTATGATTTTTTGTAATCTTAAAAATAAGTTTTTATAGTGATTATTTAATCAAATTTTGAGAAATCAGGTTTTCTTTTAGAAAAAAAAGCAGAAAATGCTTCTTGCGCTTCTGGTGAAACTAATCTTCTTCTAAATTCTATAGCTTCTTCTTGCTTTAAATTTTCCAGAATACTTTTATGATATTTATTTATTAATTCTTTTGTTGATCTCAATGCTTTTGGTGGCTTTTCTGCTAATGATTTAGCAATATTGGTTACTTTCTCAATCAGTTCCTCTTTTGGGAAGATCTTATTTACCATTCCTATTTTAACTGCCTCTTCAGCAGTAAAGAAATCACCTAAAAAAAATAACTCAGCAGCACGAAATTTTCCTACCAATTCTGGAAGAATGAATGTTGATCCAAATTCAGGTACTAAACCTAGGCTCGTAAAGGGAAACTGAAACTTTGCATCTTCTGATGCATAAATTAAATCACAATTCAATGGCATTGTACTTCCAATACCTACTGCGTAGCCATGTATAGCTACAATTATTGGCTTTTTAGCCCCCAATAACCACTTTGTAAGAGCCGCTGCGGGTCTTTCTTCAGTTTTAGATTCTGTTATATACTCTACATCTTGAAAATCCTTTAGATCATTTCCTGCACAAAAAGAATCTCCATTACCATACATTAGTGTTACCATAACATTTTTATCCGTTTCTGCGGCTTTAAATGCATCGCCTAAACCTCTATACATTGCCCTTGTCAATGCATTCTTTTTACTAGGTCTGTTTAAAATTATATGAAAAACTTTATCTTCTGTTTTGGTTAAAATATGTTCTGCTAAAATAATCACCTTAAATCTATAAATTAAATAAATCTTCTTTAGTTGCTGCTCCTTCTCTTTTCGATGGTAAATCTACCATTAATTCTGATTCAACACGTTCAGCTAATTGTTGGGGTGTAAACGGTTTCCAATTATTTGAAATTTTCTTTACAGCCCGCCAGCCACGATATACCCATACCTTATCTCCAATTGCTCTAAATACTTCTCCATTAATATTACTGGCTGCATCAGATGCTAAATAAGCAACTAATGGAGCAAAGTTTGAAGGATGAAAAACATCAAACCCATCATTAGTTTTTGCACTCATATATCCAGTCATTTTAGGTGTTAAATCAGTAGTCATACGAGTTCTGGCACTTGGTACAACACAATTTACAGTTGCATATTTCGCAAGCTCTCGAGATACAATAATAGTAAAAGTTGCAATACCTGATTTGGCAGCACCATAATTTGATTGACCTGGGTTACCATATAAGCCAGAATCGGATGCTGTATTTATAATTCTACCGAAATTTTTTAAAGTTGGGTTTTCCTTTCCTAATGATCTGAAATAAACTGCCGCATGTTTAGTAAGATTAAATGTTCCTTTTAAATGAACTGCAATTACGGCGTCAAATTCTTCTTCTGTCATGTTGAAAATCATTCTATCCCTTAATATACCAGCATTATTCACAACAATGTCTAATTTCCCAAATTCAGATATTGCTTGATCTAACATACCTTTTGCTTTATTATAATCTACAACAGAGTCATAGTTTGCTATTGCTTTAACTCCAAGGTTTTTACATTCTTCAACTACACTATCCGCAATTTTAAATTCCTTTGTTAAATGATCGGAGCCTCCACCAATATCATTAATTACTAAATCACAACCCTCTTTTGCCATTGCAAGTGCTTCTTCACGACCTATGCCTCGTCCAGCCCCTGTAATTAACGCAACTTTTCCATCTAACATTCCCATTATTATTTCATCCTCTTATAATCTAATAAATATATAATGAATATTTAAATCTAAATTTCCTTATTTATTAGATTTTATTGAATTTTTTTATCATGTAAAATATCTTCTAAATTTTCTAAAACAAAATTTCGAAAATCACGAGGAGAAAAATTAGCTTCTCTAAAATCCATATTTTCACTCACAGAATCCCCTTGAGAATTGATCTCTTTAAAAATCTCTCTCATATTCCGTTCTACTATAGCAGTACCTAAGATTATACTATAGATAAAGAAAGTCAACTTTGCAGCATCAGATTCTTTTATAGTTCCTTCTTCAATTGCATTACTTACTAATCTTGTTGTACCTCGCAAGTATCTAAATTCCTTATATTCCCTTTCAATTGGTCCAGTCTTGTCAGAAGGAGGAAGCGTCCTAAGATGCATCATGGAAAAAGCACCAAAATCACTTTCAGCAAAATCTAAAAAGTGTTTAAAGAATTTCATTAGAAGATCAAAAGAGGAACCCTTGTGATTTTCAACTATATCTAAATTTTCTTCTCGATATTGCTTAAAAAATTTATTTCTGATAGCTATATATAACTCACGTGCACTACCAACATAATTATATAAATTATTTTGATTCATTCCTAGAGATCTGCCCAAAGCTCGCATACTGAAACCATTTCTACCCCTTTTTATAACTAGTTCTTTTCCTGCTTCTAAAATTTTTTCATATTGAGCGGCTTTCTTTTCAGGTGAGCGATTTCTAGTTTTTTTTTTAAGGGGAGTTTTAGGCTTTTTAATTCTATCATTAGGCATTTTATCATATTACCTTTATTTTCTAATTTGGATAAAATAGATGGAAAAATTGATTTTGAATATATTTCATACTAAATTAAGTTGCTCTAACTTAAATATAATATGTATATTAAAAAAAAATTTTTATACTTGTTAAATAAAAATTAATAAAAAAATATCAATATTATGTTTTATGTGGTAAAAGTACTCATCATATTTTTATTCATTTGTTTATGATAAAATTTTTGATCATGTAGTTAACTTCCGACACATAATTCATTATTTAATTCTTCTGGTTACTCTAGTTATTCTATTTCTAATCCAATACTCTTTTTTTTATTTGATCATAGAATAGCTATTTTTAATTGCTGATTCTGCCTCTTTCATTATTCTTTCGATAATTTCAGTCACATCATCAATACTATTTATGATACCAATTGATTGACCTAGTAGTACAGCCCCAGTTTCTGTATCTCCGTTATATACTCTGTCATAAGCCCCTGAATCTAAAGCTTTTACCTCGGGAGGTATGGACTGCTCATAAGCTATCATTTCCTCTTTAGAGCCGGGTGCTGGGTGTGCTAAAGCGTATTTATTTTTGTATAAACGGATAGGACCAAATGATCCGGTGTAGAGTGCTGTATCTTGAGGTTTTCCTGGTGGAATTAAAGCCTTATACTTTTCATGAAATTCACTTTGTTTTGAAGCAATAAATCTAGATCCCATAGCGATAGCTCCTGCTCCTAAAGATAATGCTGCTGCTAATGCCTCTCCTGTTGCAAATCCTCCACATGCTATCTTGGGCAAATCTGGAAAGGTTTTATTAATCTGTTGTAGTAATACTAATGTTGAAACCTTTTCATAGGATTGATGACCTCCTCCTTCTCCACCAGTTACTACTATTCCATCCACTCCAGCTTCCATACATTTCTGTGCTAACCATACAGCGGGTGCTACATGAAAGTGTTTAACATTGGAATTTTTTCTTAATTCCTGGAATGATTTAGAAGCGGGAAGAAACTTTGATGATCCTGCCGAGGTTAACCAATACAAACATTGATCTCTCATTTTTGGATTGTTCATAACTATTTTTGGTAATTCTGTTGCCATTTCTTGAACTCCTGGATTATTACGAGAAGTAAGAATGTTAAGCCCAAATGGTTTATCTGTATGTTCAATCATAAATTCCAAGCTTTTTTTATGTTCCTCAACGGGATCTGTTCCCACTATATTCACATTTGACAAAACCCCCAAGCCACCAATTTCACTTACTGCAAGTGCTAAATCTCGAGTAAAAAATGGTCCCATTGGGGCACTGAATATTGGATATTTAATCCCAAACATTTTTGTTATATTTGTTTCTATCATTTTATTTCTCCTTTTAAATTAATGAATATTTTTAAGAATATTTTTTAAAAAAAATTTTAGTATAGATTATACCATATCTACAAACTTTCCAGATTTAAGTAATTCACATGGTTTTAGATAAGATTTACCTAAATTTTCGGCAGTTTCTTCTAAAAGACTAGCAAATCGTTCATAGTTCTTAGTCGCAGATTCCATTGGCCCTGGAAAATTCATACCTGCTAAGATTGCTTCATCGATAACTTTCCAACTTGAAACAACTCCTTCTTCCAATATTCTACAACCTTCATTAGCTGCAATTGCGGTAAAAATATCGGGATTAACAATTCCTGCTTTTTTAGAGAGATCAGGTTGAGGTCTCCCTTTTGTCCAATCATAAAATCCTTGTCCTGTTTTTTTACCTAGTGTTCCTTTTTCTACTTGCATTTTTGTTACTTTTCCCGGACCGAAATCGGATGAAAGTTTTTCTGCATAATAAAGCCCACCATGATATGCAATATCACGTCCTGTAAAATCTGCTAATGTTAATGCAGTCATTGGAGCATTTGGGTTAGATAAATCAGCATCTACTTCTTCCCAAGGAATGCCTTTCTCATACGCCATATCAAGAATGTAATTAGTATAGATACCTCGAGGTGCAAGTACACGATTAACAATAAAGCCAGGGCGATCTTTTAACACCTTAGCAACATATCTTTTTCCTCTCAAAACTGGCAGAGTTTCTGCAACTTTTACCCCTATTTCCATAGATTCATCAGAACTCTTATCTCCTTTAATTATTTCTACGAGACGCATCAAGGGAGCGGGATTAAAGAAATGCATACCTATTACATTTTCAGGTTTGTTACATTTTTCAGCAATCTCAGTAATACTCATCGTGGAAGTGTTTGAAGCAAAAATACAATGATCAGGAGAGTTTTCAATAACATCCTTACAAAGCTTTTGTTTTAAATTTAATATTTCTGCAACTGCTTCAATTACTAAATCTGCATTCTTAGAAGCTTCAATAATATTATCAGATGTTTTTAATTTTGCTATAAAATCTGCCGCGCTAGAACCTGCAGGTAAAATTCCTTTTTCTTCTAGTTTTTGGAATCCTGTTTTTATGTAATTTGTGCCTTTTTCAATGATTTCACTATTTACATCAACCGCTGTGACATTGTATCCTGCCATTAAGTAAACTTGGGCAATCCCTTTTCCCATATCGCCAAAACCTAGCTGAACTATATTCTTAACATTTGTCATTTATATCAACTCTAATTTGTTATGTAAATTTAAGTTATAACTATACACAATAAATTAAAAAATCTTGGAAAAGAATTTTGAAAAGGCAAAAAAGAAGTATCAAATAATATAAGATTAAATTAAAGATCTACTAATCCATATAACAACTAATTTTAAAATCGATATTATTTATACAAAATATTCTCATAAAATTCTTCTTTGGAAACAAGATGTTCTGAATTTGTTGTTGATTATTGAGAGAAGTTTTATAATTTTACGGGAATAAATTGCTAAATGAGATATGAGAGAATGATGAGAAGAAAATTATGATACAAATAATAAGTAATTTTTATTAATTTTAATCTTCTCTTATTTCTCTCTAATGAATAAGTAAAATAGCGATCAAACTTTCATTAACTCATTACATAAAATGTATTTAAACATCATGCATTTTTATAGTTAAGGTTCAGTTAATAATAAAAAGGAAGGTTGAATTTAAGATAGAAGCAAAAAAAGATGACATTAAAATAGTTAAAACCGGTTGTTGTCATGATTGTGGAGGGCGTTGTGTTCTACGTGTTCATATAAGAGATGGAAAGATCATTCGATTAGAAACCGATAATAAAGAACAACCACAATTAAGAGCATGTTTAAGAGGAAGAGCCTATAGACAGAGAATATATTCTGATGAGAGACTTAGGCACCCTTTACGTCGTGTTGGTAATCGTGGTGAAGGAATATTCGAAAAAATATCGTGGGATGAAGCATTAGATGAAATAACTTCTAAAATTAAAGAAATTAAAAAAAAGTATGGAAATTCTGCCATATTACTTGTTCCTGGAAGTGGAAATCAAGGGATGCTCCATGGAATTACTCCTCATGCATTAATGCTTAATCAAATTGGAGGATATACTAGAATGTGGGGTGCTGCCTCCTATGAAGGTGCTCTCTTTGCTTCTATGGCAACATATGGCACATTGATGACTGGAAATGCTAGAGAAGATCTACTTAATTCCAAATTTATAATAATGTGGGGTTGGAATCCAGCAAATACTATTTGGGATCCTGGTACGAGTTTATGGTTGGCTAGAGCTCGAGAAAAGGGAATAAAAATATTAGCAATTGATCCAATATTCACAGATTCTGCCGCGACTCTAGCACACCAATGGATTCCTATTCGTCCAGGTACCGATACTGCTATGCTATTAGCTATGGCATATGTGATTATTACTGAAAATTTGCACGATAAATCTTTTATTGAAAAGTATACAGTGGGCTTTGAACAATTTAAAGAATATATAATTGGCAATGAAGATGAAAATCCAAAAACTCCTGAATGGGCGGAAAAAATTACATCTGTACCCACAGAAACAATTATTAATCTTGCCCGAGAGTATGCTACTACAAAACCTGCTACTCTGATTGCTGGTTGGGGTCCTGCTAGAACAATGTTTGGTGAACAATACTCTAGAGCTGCTAACATATTATGTACAATAACAGGCAATATTGGAATTAATGGTGGTTACGCATCTGGTTTTATGCGTGCCTATTATAGTCGAGAGAGAATTATTACAGGTGGAAGAAAAAAAACAGGTCCAATCAATTTAGAAGACAAAAAACCTAAAAAACCTAGGGTCCAAGATAATCTTGTTGATTTAAATGCTCCTCCTCGTAAAGATAGTCTTTATAAATTAAGAGGTGGAACTAATCCAGCAAATACTCGGATTCATTCTAATGATTATTATAATGCAATGCTAAATGGTCGAAAGGGAGGGTATCCCGCTGATATTAAAATGGCATATATAGTAGCAACGAATCGTTTAAACCAGTATGCAAATGTCAATAAAGGTATTAAAGCTCTAAAATCTCTAGATTTTATCGTAGTATATGAACAATTCATGACTCCTACAGCACAATTAGCAGATATTGTTTTACCAGTTAATACATTTATGGAACGCAATGATATTGCAGTTCCATGGTTAGGATCGCCTTATTATATCTATTTAAACAAAGCAATTGATTCCTTATATGAATCAAAATCAGATTTAGAAATATGTAAAGAATTATCGAAAAAATTGGGAATAAAAAACAATCTATTAGATTTATCAGAAGATGAACTTCTAAGAATGTTTACAGCTCCTCGAAAAGATATAAAAAATTACAATAAGATGAAGAGAGATGGATATTTTAAAGTTAAGGTAGAAGAACCTTTTGTTGCCTTTAAAGAGCAAATTAAGGATCTTGAGAATAATCCCTTTCCTACATTATCGGGAAAAATTGAAATTTTTTGTGAACATATTGCTGAGAAGAATAATCCATTAATGCCTCCAATTCCAAAATATCTAACCCATGAAGAACATTATGATTCCCCTAAAGCGAAGAAATTTCCATTACAACTTCTTACTCCTCATAATAAAAGAAGGACCCATTCTACTTTAAGTAATATTCCATGGTTAGAAGAGGTAGAAACTCATGCGGTTTGGATAAATTCTGTTGATGCTCTGAAACGCAACATAAATAATGGAGATATAGTAGATGTATTTAACGATAGAGGTAGGATTAGAATTCCTGCTAAGGTTACAGAACGTATTATACCTGGAACTGTTTGTATCTATCAAGGAGCATGGTATAATCCAGATAAAAGTGGTGTGGATCTTGGTGGCTGTGCAAATGTTTTAACAAATGATAGTTATTCTCCTGGTGGTGCATTTCCTCTAAATAGTTCGTTAGTTGAAATTGAGTTAACTCCTAAAAATAAAATAGAGGTATTTAAATGAAACAAATGGGTTTTTATTTTGACCAAACGAGATGTATTGGTTGTTATACATGTGTATTAGCTTGCAAGGATTGGAATGATCTTCCTGTTGGTGTTAATTGGAGAAAAGTCAAAGTTATTGAGGATGGAATATTTCCTGAGTTGTTTTTAGCTTATTTATCAATTGCTTGTAATCATTGTGTTAATCCACCGTGTATAAAAGCATGTCCTGTGGAAGCTATCACTAAAAGAGAATCAGATGGAATTGTTATTGTTAATTCTAAGAAATGTGTAGGAAAGAAAGAGTGTGATGCAATATGTTTAAAAGTCTGCCCTTGGGATATTCCAGAATTTCGTGATGATGATAATTCAAAAATGGAAAAATGTAATTTTTGTTTTGACCGTCTAGAACAAGGAAAACAAACTATTTGTGTGGAAGCATGCCCCATGTATGCTCTTGATGTAGCACCATTAGAGGAATTGCAAAAAAAAAATGGTGATATTCATGAAGCAGAAGGTTTTAATTATTATGAGAAGGTCAGACCATCTATAATATTCAAGCCAAAATTTAAAAAGCAGAAATATTAGAATTTTAAGTGATAGTATGAAAGATATTGATAAGTTAAAGTATTATTTCATATCAGAGATCTGTGTTATTTTTCATGATAGATTGAGTATTTTGCAAAAAGTTATTTCTTCAAGGATTTAAGAAATTCTTTATCTTTATTTACATAATAAAACCAAGCATTTTTTGACATAAGAGAAATATCATTTGCACCTAAATTCTTCATAAGTTCAATACGTAATCTTCGAGCATCCCCATTTTTAGGTTCTGTTTGAATAAGAATATCTAGTATTTGAAGTGCTAGTTGAGTTTGATTTTGAGTAAATAATTCATTCACTCTTTTCAATATTTTTTGAGGATTCCCAATCAGATCATAAATCTCATTTAAAACCTCTTTTTCCGGTCTTGGTAAAAGATGTGCAGGATTATCATCAAAATAACCATGATACCATCTATATACATTATAGACGAAAAATTCAACCCGAGAATACACTTGACTAAGATATGGATTATTTTCAAGATGTTTTGGAATTTTCACAGTATGGATCATTTCTGTGATATGCATTCCTTGGTTAATAAAATCTACAACCTGATTATGTAGATTATGAATAACTTCAATATTTGCATCTAAAGCTTCAATAGCCTCTTCTTCTTTTAGCATTACACCTCCACCATTGCAAAAGATATATTTTGGTTTTATCGCGCGTATTTTTTCCAAAGTTTTAACCCAATCCAAGGCGAAACGAGTTGATTTCCAAGGATTTCCTATATTTGGAAAAAGTCTGCCAATTATCAAATCACCTATAAACGCAGCATTAATTTCAGGAACATATACCCATAGGGCATCATCAGTTTCAGCACGAGTCGTATGTAGTTCAAAGGTTTTATCTCCAAGTTTAATGGTTAAATCTCCCAAAAAGGTTTTAGTTGGATAAACAAAATTTATTGAATCTAAGGTTTCTGGTACATTAAATTGTATAGCATTAATGTGAGCACGATGCTGTGCTAACATTTTGTATTTATCAAATCTATCTGGAAGATATCTACTAGCAATTATCTCTGGATTATCATCAAGAAATACAGATGCTCCTCCTACATGATCTATATGACCATGTGTATAGATAATGTATTTAATCTTACTTTTAATCCTTTCTTTCACTTGTTTAGCAAGATGTCTTCTATTTAAAGTATCAATTAGTATAATCCCCTTAGTAGTATCAATCCATCCACAACTAGAAATGACTACTCTAGCTGTATGAACATCTGGCAAAGGATTACTAAATTTAACATTTATATTGCTAAAAACCTGTTTGGGTTGTAGATCTTTATCTTTTGTTTTATCGCTATTTTTTACCATATTAAATTCTCCATTATAATATTATGAAATTTATCTATTTACTACCTATTGAATTAGAAACATCTTTGAGCTAATAAATTTTATTTTGAAAAAAAGTAATTACATTAAAAATATTCAAATATTAATTATTCCATTTCTAATCAATATAATAATTGAAAATTAAGGATTAAAAAAAAAGAAAAAAGGTATGTAATATGGTTGATGACAAAAAATTTGAGCATGTTAAGTTAGAAAAAGTAAAAGAAGGAAATTATGCAGTATTATCAATAACAAGGCCTGAAAGATTAAATGCTCTCCAAACTAAGACGTTAAGAGAAATTTCAGAGGCATTAGAGATGGTCGAAGTTGATCGAGAAGTCCGATGTGTAGTATTACGTGGAACTAAAGAATTTACTAAAAAGCCTGCTTTCTCTGCTGGTGCTGATCTGTCAGATAGATCTAGTAGTGATCTTGATCCTGAAAATTTACGACATCAAAGTCATGCAATGTACAGAAGACATAAGTATTATGACTTAATCGAGGAATTTCATAAACCAATTATAGCTGCTATTGATGGGTTTGCTTTAGGTGGAGGGTTTGAATTAGTATTAGTTTGTGATATAGCTATAGCTTCTAAACGCTCATTATTTGGTTTTCCTGAAATACAACGTGGTATTTTTCCAGGTAACGGGGGTACTCAACGATTGATTGAAAATCTTGGTAAAATGAGAGTAAAAAGATTGATGTTTTTTGGTGACCATTATACTGCTGAAGAAATGTACAATTGGGGTGTTATTTCTTATGTGGTAGATGATGACAAATTCGAAGATTTTGTTCATGAAAAAGCATCCTTCCTAGGAAATGCTGCCACAAACAGTCTGTTTGTAATTAAAAAATGCATTAATTACGGAACTCAAGTTCCATTAAATGTAGGTTTACAATTTGAACTACTTAGTTATGCTATAAATTCAAGAAGTAAGGATGTTAATGAAGGAGTTACTGCATTTTTAGAGAAAAGAAAACCAGTATTTAAAGGAGAATAAAGTAGAACTATTTTTTTTATTTTTTTTTTGATTTCTTGATATTTTTAAGTCAATAACTTTTAAAATGAACGAATTTTTTCTAATCAAAAATATCATAAAATTACAAGGAAAAAAAAATGAATTTTAAAGAAGTATGGTTAGTGGATTATTGTAGAACAGCATTTTCACGTTCCAGACCACAACAACCTGAAAGAGATGTATTTGGGGAAATTCGAGGGGACGAGTTATTGTCTAGACTCCTAAGGAATTTTTTTGATGAACGATTAGCTAATAAAGGAATAACGAAAAATGACGTTGAAGAATTTTCGTTAGGGATTGCTGCTGGTGTATTGGAGAATTGGAGTTATGGTGCCAAAATTCCTCTTTTTCTAAATGGATTCCCACCTAAAATATCATCATTCTTTATAGATAAACAATGTGGCTCTGCTGGAGCTGGAATGCATGTATTAACTATGGAAATAATGACCGGTCATACAAAAGTTGGTTTAGCAACCGGTTATGAACATATGACGAGAGTAAGAGGAAAAGGTGTTGATCCAGGAAGAGAAAGATTTAATGATAAAAACAGTCCTTTTTACAATCCTGAAGTTGATATAGAAAATGCAATGAATATGTTACAAACAGCACAGAGATTATATGAAGAAGAAGTACCTACATTTACTAAAGAGGATATAGATAGGTTCGGGGTAAGATCACATAATTTAACTGTTCAAAGTACAGAAGCAAAATGGTTTACAAGTGGAGTGAATGGTGGGGAAATAGTACCTATTGAAGGACACGTTGAAGGAAATGTTGAAGAACCAATGATGGTGGATAGAGATATGGCAGCTAGAAAGTCTGAATTGGAAGTCGTTGGAAAATTACGCAGGCTATCTACTCCGTTTTATTTAGAAAAAAATGGAGGAAAGGAAGGTTATATTAAAAGAGAAGGCACAGAAGAGGGAGTTATTACTGCTGGAAATTCTTCACCTCTCAATGCTGGTGCTACTACATGCTTATTGATGGAAGCAGAGGAGGCAAAGAAAAGAGGACTTGAACCATTAGCTAGAATTGTATCAATTGGTTGGGCAGGAGTCGATCCACGAGTTATGGGACGAGGTCCAGTTCCAGCTACACGTCATGCGCTAGAATATGCAAATATGACTGCTGAAGATATCGATTTCTGGGAGATCAACGAAGCATTTACTATAGTCGCTTTAAACTGCATGAATAAGTTTAATCTTCCAGAAGAGAAAGTTAATATTATGGGAGGATCAACTGCAATTGGTCATCCATTAGGATCAACAATGATTCGTCTTTGTGGGACTTTAGCTAGAATTTTAATTGATAAAAAGGCAAAATACGGAGTAGCTAATGCATGTTGCGGTGGTGGACAAGGAGTTGCAACAATTATAGAAAACCTTAAAGCATAAATACAGGCAAGAATTAATTATTAGAGATTATAAATGAAAGAATTAGACTTAAGTATAATTGGGAAAAAATCAGAGGAAATTATATTTAAGTATTCCTGGAAAGATGTTGTCCTATATGCATTAGGGATTGGTACCAAGATTGACGAATTACAATTTTTATACGAAGGCTATTCAAATGGATTGAAAGTAATTCCAAGTTTTGCCTGTATAGCGGCTGCAAGAGGACTTCAGTTACGTAGACTTGGTAAAATTGAATTCTCACATTTTGTTCACGGTGAACAATCAATTAAACTGTATAAACCCTTTACTCCTTCAGGTGAAATAATCATTCAAGGAGAAATTAGTAATATTTATGATAAAGGTAAAGCTGCTGTTATTCATGCTTTAGTTTCTGGATATAACTCTAATAAAGAACATATTTTTGATACTGAAGCTGTGTTTTTTTACATTGGTGCGGGGGGATTTGGAGGTGATCCTGGTCCAAAAGTAGAACCTATAAATCCGCCTAAGGGGGTGAACCCTGATTTTAGTATTTCTTATGATACTGATGAAACTCAAGCTGCCTTATATAGATTAAACGGGGATTTTAATCCCTTACATATAGATCCAGAATTCGCTGGTAGAAGTGGTAGATTTAGAGGTCCAATTCTTCATGGTTTATGTACTTATGGTATAGCAACTCGCGCAATAATTTATGGTGCCTGTGATGGAAAGGTTGAGCGCTTAAAGGAATTTAAAGCACGGTTTACTCGTGAAGTTTATCCTGGAGAAAGATTAACGATAGAAGGTTGGAAAGATAACGGTCGATATATTATCCAAGTAAGAAAAGATGAAACTGTCGTACTAAGTAATGCTTATGCCATAGTTGAGTAGTTCTTTAAAAACAACAAGTTTTTTTTTTAATTTATTTCCTATTGTAAAATAAGTTTTATTGATAAAATAAGAAAATTATTATAATTTTAAGGTTTGGAATCCTTCTTTAGCAATCAAAATTCTGTTTTCTAATACATTTGAATATTTTTTTTATAACAATATAAAATATGCCGTCACCAAATAGTATGTTTTTAAATATTATGATTTAATTAATATAATTTAATTTGAAAACAATGTTTTTTAAAAAGAGTTATTTTAATGATTGCAAAATATGAAAATGTGGACTTGGTTGAAGAGGAAGTTAAAATTCTTAATGGTATGGAAAGGATTTTCGGAGTATCGATACCTCATATTGATAAGATAGCTTGGGATGATTATAGAATTGATGAACAAACACATCATGTAGAAACTTTTAAACAACATCAATTTGGATTTATTGCACAAGATAATCATGTAATCGAATTAGGTTTAAGCTTCAACAGTACAAATGAAAGAAAAATTCAGATACCTGAATTTATGCCAAAATTATCAGAATTTAAAATGCTTAAAGCTTTGGATATAAATGGATGGGAAAAAGTCTTTGCAGATTATATTAATGAATTAAATAGAAGACAGGAAGATTTTTGGAAGTCTACGCGTGCAATGTATCGCTCAATAGAGGAAAGACGAGCGGCAGAGACTAAAGCACGGCAAGCCTTAAATCAACCGATTATCGGATTAAACTTTAGAGATGTTTCCCTTCAGCTAAATTTATTACCCGAAATTGAATATCTTGATGTATCACAATGTATGTTAGAATATGTAGAATTTATAAAACCATTGATTAACCTAAAGTATTTAGATGTATCTTATAATAAAATCACTAAATTTAGCACAGGATCAGAAGAAATTGATAAACTTGAAACTTTAATAATAAATAATAATCCGCTGGAGGTTTTTCCTGAAGAATTAACAAAAGTACAAACTCTAAAAAAGTTAAATTTATCCGAAACTAACATTAAGGAAATTCCTGAATTTCTTGATGAATTGAAATATCTTGAGGAACTTGAGCTTCCTTTACAAATCGTCGGATTTCCTCAATCTATAATTCATTTAAAAAATCTTAGACTTTTAGTAACAAATTTATTTCCCGAACATTTCAAAAAATTAACAAATTTGAGAACTTTAATTATCAGTTCATCTAAAAATGAAAGAATATCAGATGCTTTAACAGAATTAACATCTTTGAAAGAACTGGTTATTAATAATTGCCGTTCATTAAAGCAATTACCAGAGAATATTGGAAATTTTCAAAATTTAGAATCTTTAATAATAACAGGAAATTTATCATTAGAATCCTTACCAGAATCACTTTTTAATCTATCAAATCTTCGGACACTTAATTTATATAATAATAATCTTAAATCATTTCCAGATAAATTAGAAAAACTGCCCTCATTAGAAATATTAACATTATCTAATAACCAGTTGCATTATTTACCATATTCTGTATTTAAATTGACTAATTTAATTGATTTTACCATTGAAAACAATCCGCTTGAATTAAATGATAAATTAATTTCAGCTAAAACTCTTCCTGAGATAAAAGAATATGGAAAAAAGAAAATGGCGATAAATGTTTTTATCAGCCATGCTGTCGCTGATTATGAGCCTTGTCGTTTAAATGAATTAAGTCTATTTTTAGAAAATCAATTAGAAGTTAATATCGCGTATATTTGTGAACGTGATTTAAGTGGAAATATTGATGGATTTATGGATAAGAATATTCCTGATTCACAAATAGTACTTTTTATTGCAACATCAAATTCTGTTAATTCCGTCGATTGTCAATATGAATTGAAATTGTCTAGAGAATATAATGTGCAAGTAATTCCTATAAAAGAAAAAGAACTTGATTGGGAAGATCTTTCTAAAATTGGTTTAAATCGTGAATTAGGAATTGAATGTGACTTTAGGAATGAAGAACAATTTACTAAATTTTGTGAAGACCTTTATACATATATAAAGAAATTAAAGCGTCAAATTGATCTCCATGATAAAGAACAAGGTAAGATTGACCGATTAACAATGGGCCTAAAAGTAGCTGAAAGAAAAATTGAAATGTTAGAAAAAAGTTTAGAAGATCTTAAAAATCAAATGAAGACACTAGGAGGAAAATAATATTCATATCTAATTTTTTATTTTAATCTGCTATCGTTTAACAATAGAATACCAAATAAGAATTGATATATTAACCAAGTATGAAAATATAAAAAGTTCGTACTAAGCAAAGTTTTTACTATAATCGAGTGGTTTCTTAAAAAATCATCTTTTTTTATTTTTTTTACAGTAATACAAATCTTATTGAAAAAATAAAAAAAGTCCTAAAATTTATGTAAAAATATTTTTAATTGGAATAGTAAATAAATTATTCGTGATAAAAATATACTATAAATTTCTAAAGTTTCAAATTGATCAAAAATGACAAGTTTAGATTTAGACATAATAGGTAAAGAAACAGAAGAGAGAGTTCGTAAATATACTTGGAAAGATGTAATTTTATATAATTTAGGGATTGGTGCTCAACCCGATGAATTAAAATTTGTTTATGAAAGATATCCTGGAGGTGTACAGGTTTTTCCTAGTTATGCTTGCATTGTTGGAGGAGGTGGATTTCCAAGATTTAGTAAAAAAGGAATCGATGGTGCCCGTTTTATTCATGGAGAACAGATGATCAAACTCTATAAACCTTTTCCCTCAGAAGGAGAGATTAAGGTCAAAGGAGTATGCGAAAACATGTTTGATAAAGGAAAAGCCGCAGTTATTCATACAAGAATTTCTGGAAGAACTATAGAGGGTGAACAGATTTTTGATACAAAATATGTTCACTTCTATATTGGAGAAGGTGGATGGGGTGGAGATCGTGGTCCAAAGGCGGAAACTCTAGATCCTCCTGAAGGCAAAGATCCTAATTTTAGTATAACTTATAAAACTAATATAAATCAAGCAGCATTATATAGATTAAGTGGTGATTATAACCCTTTACATATAGATCCTACTTTTGCAAAAAGAAGTGGAAAATTTGACCGACCAATTCTACATGGATTATGCACATATGGTCATGCGACTCGTGCTATAGTATATGGTTTATGTGAAGGTGATGTTTCTCGATTTAGAGAATTTAATGCAAGATTTACGAGTGAGGTTTATCCTGGAGAAGCCCTAACTACTGAAGGTTGGAAAGAAAACGGACGCTATATAATTCAAGTACGATCTGAGCGAGGGACTGTAGTTCTGGGAAATGCTTATGCTATTATAGATTAATTTAGATAATAATCACTCTCTAAATTTCTTTTTTTTATAAAATATAATTTGGAAAATTTTGAAAACCTGAAAATATTTATTCAATTACTATAATGCAACATTAAATTCTTTATATTTTAAATAAAAAAGTGAAAATGAAATATGAAAGATGCAAAAGAAGTATATTTAGTAGACCATGTAAGAACTCCTTTTTCTCAAGCTAATCCTCTAAATCCAGATGATGACGTTTTTAGTAAGAAATGGGGTACCGAACTTGCGGCTCATGTTTTAGTGGATATGTTTGATAAAAGATTACCAAATAATGGCAGTACACTCAAACGTGAGAATGTCAGTGAGTTTTTAGTTGGCTGTTCTTTATTACAACATGAACACGGTACATATGGGGGTAGAATTCCTATATTTATGGCAAAATTTCCTTTCCATGTACCTGCAACGGTATTTGATAAACAAGACGCTTCTGGTATGACAACTTTACATGTTGGATTTGCAAATATTTCATTGGGTTATTCTGATGTTGTAGTTTCTGTGGGTTTTGAACAATTTACTCGAGTATCATTACACACTTATAATGGAAAAGTAAAAGTATTTGGGATCCCTCCTGATAATTTGATGCTTGATCCAGAGAATAAATGGTATAATGATGATTTATATGAGTGGAAAACTAGTCGGTCATTATTTCAGGCAGCACAGAAACTTGCTGAGGAAGAAGCAGATCTTTTTACTAAAGATGATTTGGATATATTTAGTGCACGAAGTCATAAGCTAGCAGAGAAAGCTCAGGAAAACGGATATTTCAATCAAGAGATTATGAGTATTAAAGGTCACATAGTAGGAGATCCTAATAATGAAATTGAGATTGAAAAAGATCAATCGATTAAAAAAGCAGTTACTTTAGACAACATTGTTAATACGCCCGTTATAAGTACTCCTGGATGGTCAGGTGGTTATGAAAATCCTGTATTCACAAAAGATGAATATCTCACAAAATTCGGTACAGATAAAGGTATTATAACTGCGGGCAATAGCGCTCCATTGGGTGATGGAGCTTCACTTTGTTTGTTAACATCTATAGAAGCACTAAAAGAATACAATTTAAAACCCATGTCAAAAGTCGTTTCGATTGGTTTTGCAGGGGTAGATCCAACTGTACGTGGACGAGGAGTGGTACCGGCAGCTCAAATGGCTTTAAAGCATGCAAATTTAAAAGTGGATGATATAGATTATTGGGAAATTAACGAGTCATTTAGTATCGTCGCTCTTAATGCTGCAAATAAATTAGGGATTGATTGGGAAAATAAGATGAATATTCATGGAGGAGCGATAGCAATCGGCAATCCAGCATCCGCTACAGGACTGAGAATCACGGCAACATTAACCAGAATTCTTAAGGAGAAAAATGCAAAATATGGACTAGCTGCAATATCGTGTGGTGGTGGTCAGGGAACGGCTGTGGTAATTGAAAATTTAGATTAATTAAACAAAATATAAATTTAAAATAATAAAAAGAGGTTTAAAAAGAATGAAATTAAGAGAAGTATATATTACAGATTATATTAGAACACCGTTTTCAAGATCTCGACCAAGAGAGCCACCAAGAGATGTTTTTGGAAATTTACGTCCAGATGAATTAACAGCATTAACATTAACAGAAATGTTTGATAATCGATTAAAAGGTAAAGTCAAACCTGAAGATGTAGAGGAGTTTTATATTGGAGCTACTCATTTTAATCATGAATACGTAACCTTTGGAGGACGATATCCCATATTTTTAGCGAAATTTCCAGTAAAAGTATCATCTATCGCATTAGATAGAGCATGTGGTTCAGGAATGACAGCTGCTTCTATAGCATATGATAATATTGCTTTAGGTTATTCTGATGTTGCTATAGCCTCTGGGAAAAATAATGCTACTATGTCAAGATCAAAAGCTCCTACGGTAAGAGAACCATCTCCAGCCTTGTTGAAAGGACATGAGTTTTTTGTTGATGATGTTGTTGACTTCCGTTGCGCGTATTCAATGTTAGAAACTGCACAAAAACTCCATGAAATGAATGTTGATGTTTTTTCAAAAGAGGATAATGATAGATTTGCAGTTCGTAGCCATCAATTAGCCGCAAAAGCTTTAGAAGAAGGATTCTTCAAGAGTGAAATAGTACCAATAATGGGACATGTAGAAGGTGATATAGATACTCCATTATTAATCGAACATGATACATCAATTAGAAAAAATGCCACATACGAGGGTACAAAAGATTTAAGGGGATTGACAACTCCTGGTTGGGCTGGTGGATACTATAGACCACTCCTGACAAAAGAAGAATATATTGAAAAATTTGATACAGACCAAGGTTTGGTTACTGCGGGAAATTCATGTCCTATAAATGCAGGAGCCGCAACCTTGTTATTGATGTCTGAAGATGCTATGAAGAAATATGATCTAGATCCATTAGCTCGTATTGTTTCTATTGGATTTGGAGCCGTAGATCCTACAGTTATGGGGAGAGGTCCAGTTCCTGCATCATGGATGGCATTAAAACATGCAGGATTTACCACTGATGACATTGCTTATTTTGAAATTAATGAAGCCTTTGCTATTGTTGCTCTTAATTGGATACATGAGATGGGATTAGATGACAGACTTGATGATATAAATGTTAAAGGGGGTAGTATTGCCATAGGACATCCAATTGCAGCAACAGGCCCCAGGATTGTTGGTACTTTAGCAAGAATCTTAAAAGAAAAGAAAGCTCAATATGGTCTTGCTACGATGTGTTGTGGTGGTGGTCAGGGAACCGCAATGATTATTGAAAATAAAAATATCTAATTATTAGTTTTTTATTTTTTTTCTGGAAACATTCTTACCATTCTTGGTCCTTCGACAAGAGATATTGCATTTTCAGGACAGAAATATGCGCAAACACCACATCCAACACAATATTCTTCATTCCGCTCAGCTATGTTATCATCATTTAATTCAATAGCTTGATTATGACACTTTTCAACACATGTACCACAACCTATGCATAAATCAGGATCTATTTCTGCTAAGTAATTAGTAGCGTTAACTGTGGGAAATATCATGCCCTGTCTTGAATTTAAACAACAACAACTGCAACAATTACAAACTGCTACCTCCTCTTTGCTAGTATCACCGTGTAAATGATACGCTTTATGAACTAATCCCGCTTCCTCACATTGTTTTAATATTTTTAAAGCTTCTTCCTTTGATACTAATTTTGAAAATCCATGATTTGAAGTATGTCTTGCGGATTTACCTAAAGTAAAACAACTTGGTATGAGAGCTATTTGTTTACATGGATTGCCTATAAACTCAGCATGTTGTCTACAAAAACAATGTCCTACAGCAATATCATCATATTTTTCAATTAATTCCTCAATTTTTTGGGTTGGTAATATCTGTTCTTCAGGTACTTCCAATTCTTCATTTACAATGATATTCAGTTCCTCACCTGTCTCTCGATTCTCCCGAATTGGAACTGTTCTGTCTATTGGAGGTATAGCTTTTAGTGCTGACTTAAATCTTTCTCGGTTTGATTGAACAAGCGTATTATTCTCTTCATGAAATTTTTCAAACAGTTTTGCTAGCTGATCATTCTCCTCTGTTTTATCAAGTTTTTTCATAAAGTTATATTCAAACTGTCTAGCAATTGGTAACAATCGATAAACCATTACACCATTACGATTTGGTTGATTAAATATCACCCCTCTCTTTGCTAGATTGTCTACTTTTTTTAATATTTCTTCCTCAGATAATCCGCTACTTTTTAGTAATTGTTCCATTGTCTGTGAAATACTATTCTCAAAAGCCATCACAAGATCTAAGTCTTGTTCTTTAATATTAAACTTTAATATGTCAATTACAGTGTTTGAAATTGGATATTGTAAGTTTCCTGCCTTATTTAATATATTAGCAGCTTTTTGATATTGTTCATCACTCTCAGTCATAATATTCATCCCAATTTAATTAAATTGTTTTTGGTTTTTTTTTTCTATTAGTTATTATAAATTAATTTTTTCCAATATTTTCTAAAATAATTTGAATATATATAAATATTAAGGAAAAAAGAAATAGATTGCTATTACTCATTGAAATTCTAAAATCTTTTTTCTTTAACATAAATTTAAATTTATCATCTAGGTTATTTATATATCTGATTTATCTAATGAAGCGATTTTTATTAGATATCATAAATTTTACATATTCTTTAATTTATCTGTGATTAAAATATGGAAGTCTTTTTAAAAAGAGCTGAACGTTCTTTTAAGGAAAAGTTAGGTGAAGAAAAAACAATTACTATTTTAAATAATATAAAAAAGGTCACCAACGAGATACCTGCTAAATTTAGAAGAGTTATTGGTTCAGAAATCCCAAAATTTTTATTCAATTACTCACAAGAGATTGAAAATATATCACCAGCTATTACTGAGGGTGTTTTGAATCATATTTTTATATTTGCTAAGTCACTAAAAGATCTTGCAAATAAGGAGAGAAACCAAGTAAATCAGATGCTAATAAAAAGAAGTAATAATTCTATGAGAAACCTTTCTGATTTATTAAATAACTTTGTTGAAAAAGCCAAAAATGGAGCGATAATAGAAAATCTCGAATCTTTTGAAGACATTTTGACATATATGGTGGGTGGTGTAGTGGAAGTTACCCAATTGAGTGATGTTGAATTATTTATTAAACGTGCTGAAAGAAATTTTTCAGACAAATTAGGAAATGATAAGTCTCAAGAATACTCTATCGAAATTATGAATGCATTCGAAGAAATAGATGAAGTTCATCGAGATTATATGAGTTCTGAAATATCAAAACATTTGTTTACAATTTCTCAACATCTTGATAACTTAAATAATAAAACTTTAGATAATATATTAACAAATGTTTTAAAATTTTCAACTTCAATTACAAATTTAGAAGGAAAGAATAGAGATCAAATTAATCAAGAAATACGAAAAAGAAGTGAGAATAAATTAGGATCTTTATTAGATTTATTTAAAACTTGTATTGAAGCAGCTAAAGAAAATAATATTCTAGATCCTGAAATAAATTTCGAAGATATATTAACTCATTTTTTTGGAGAAGAGGAGGATCGAGTTCAATTTACAGATGTAGAAGCATTTTTAAAAAGAGCAGAAAAAAAATATACTCTCATTCTTGGAGAAGATATGATTCACATGTTAATGGAGGAGTTATTGGATGCAATTAATCAAATACCAGAACAGCATAGAGAGTATCTTGGTTCGGATTTAGCTAAATATATATTCAAATTTTCAGAAACTGCTTCTTATCATGAGCCTGAAAAAGTAGAATTAGTATTCAATGGAGCAATCATGTTTGCTAATTCTTTAATAGATGTCGGTGACTTAAATAAAGCAGAAATGAATCAATTTATTATAAATAGATCCAACCATAAAGTTCGTGGGTTATTTGATTTATATTTAGAATTTCTGAAGAAAATTGAAATCCGTATGCCTTTTTCTTTAGAACCCAATTTTGATGAAATACTTGATCATACCTTAGGAAAATATAGTGGACCTAAAGTATTGGAAAAAGGAGGATTAATTCATGATTTGTTATCTGATCTTCATGAAGAAATTCCATTAGCAATTAAGCACTCAAATTGGGCTAAAGCATTAATTGAAATAATCCCTCGCTATTTAGATATACTCCCAAAAACCGAAGGAGATCGCATATTAGATTTATTATGGGAAAATAAATTGCCTGAGGAACAAATTGTCGAGAAATATAGATCCAAAATTTTAGAAATGCCAAGAGAAAAAGAAAAAACGTTCATGTTCAGATTAATGAATATGTTGACAAATCAAATTTTGGTTGATGAGCAGAATGATAAAATAATAGCAGGAGCTTTAGCTCTTAGAATCCTAGGTGGTATATTTGTAGAGATTTTTGGAGGTCGAAATGCTCAAATAAGATCAATACGGCTTAATCAATTATTAAAAGATAGAAAAGTTTCGAATCTTGAGAATAAAAAGAAAATAGATGAACATATCAATACAATACTAGATGAAGATTTAAAAGCGATTCAAAAGAGAACTATGACAATTAATACTATTATCCCTATTTTAAGCAAGAAAAGATATTTCATTAAGACCTATGATATTGTTACAAAAGATTTTCCTGAGTTTATTGATAAAATGATAACTGTTAGAGAAGAAGATCGATTAAAAGATATTGGTGAGGAGTATAAAAAAGCGAGTGTTTCAGGTGATTTAATCCCATTAGTAAATAATTTTTTAATGGAACTTGATTTAGCAGTAAGATTTTATAAAAGATATTTTGAAGAGATGTATTCAATAGCGACAGATGCTCAAAAAAACATGCTGACAATTAGAAATTTCTTCAAGTCATTATTGGAACTAAGTGACAACATGAATGCAATTGAATTTTTTGAGAGACCTATTGCAAATACAGAGCATACAATTTATATATCATTATTAAAGTATTTGTATGATTGTTTACCAGATGTTCTTAGTATAACTAGAACTATTCTCGACGAACAGGAATACCAAAAGAAAATAATGAAATTGGATACTTATTTGAGTAATTGGAAATTAGAGCAATTAAATTTAGAGATTAAAGAAACTGAAGATAAAATAAAAGAATATGAACTGATAGGAGATTTTGATACGTCTGATAAAATTAGGAATTTAACAAAATTTCTTAATAGAGATAAAAATGAATTAAAATTCTATGATATTATGTTTAAGCTTCTTAAAGATTCTGAAAAAGCTAATGAGATCCTCGAGGATAGACTAATTTTCTCTAAAAATTTATTGAAATTTTCTAATATATTGAAAAATATTCATCCAAATCTCCCAGCAGCATTATCAGATTATCTAAATAATATAAATGAATTCAATCAAGAAATAGATAAAATTGTGGAAGAATTAAAAAAGAAGAGTGCTTCAGGTATTTTATCTCCTTTTGAGTTTAGAGAACGAAGCGATGATGCAGAAATAGCTAAGAAAGAGCTTTCCTCTCTCTGTATGAATGATGACTTCTTGATCCACACTAAAAACATGGTAGAAGTTTCAGAAAAGACTATATTGTAAATAAAAGAAGTCTTATCAAAAAAAAAAAGATTGAAGCAAGATCTTAACTTATATTAAAGATATTTTTAATAATTAATCAAATTTTTATCAATTAACAAAATATAATAAATGAGGATAAAAATATGCCATTAAAAACTCCAGAAGAGTATTTAGAAAGCATAAAAAGACCTGTTAATTTATATATGTTTGGGAAAAAAGTTGAGGAATTCTGGAATCATCCAATTGTTAGACCTTCGATTAATTCAGTAATGAAAATTTATGAATTAGCCCAAATCGAAGAATACAAAGATTTAATGACAGTAAAATCACATCTAACAGGAGAAATAATAAATCGGTTTACACATATCCATCAATCTGTTGATGATTTAATTAAAAAAGTTAAGATGCAAAGATTATTAGGTCAACATACAGCATGCTGTTTTCAAAGGTGCGTAGGCTTTGATACAGCTAATGCATTATATAGTGTAACTTATGAATTGGATAAAAAATTTAAAACAAATTATCACGAGAGATTTAAAAAATATTGGATTGAAGTTCAAACACAGGATTTAATGGTAGATGGAGCAATGACCGATACTAAAGGAGATCGAAGTAAAAGACCAAAAGATCAACCAGATCCTGATGCATTTCTACATATCGTTGATGAAAACGATGATGGTATCGTCGTTAGAGGTGCTAAAGTTCATCAAACGGGATTTCTTAATTCTCATAGAGCTATTGTTATGCCTACTCTCAGATTAAGAGAAGGAGAAGAAGATTATGCAGTAAGCTTTGGAGTAGATACTAATGAAAAGGGAATTACTATGATATATGGCAGGCAATCTTGTGATACTCGAAAAATGGAGGAAGGGAAATTAGATATTGGAAATTTTAAATATGGTGGCCAAGAAATTTTCGTAGTTTTTGAAGACGTTTTCATTCCTAAAGAACATATTTTCATGAAAGGTGAAATTGAATTTTCAGGAGAATTAGTTAACCGGTTTGCGGGATTTCATCGTCAATCCTATGGAGGATGTAAAGTAGGGGTAGGAGATGCTTTAATTGGTGCAACAGCTTTAATCAGCGAATACAATGGTACTGAAAATGCCTCTCATGTGAAGGATAAGCTTGTGGAAATGATTCATTTAAATGAAACGCTATATAGTTGTGGTATTGCGTGTAGTTCCTTAGGGTTCCAAAGAGAAGCAGGAAATTACGAAATGGATATGCTATTAGCTAATGTGTGTAAACAAAATGTAACACGCTTTCCTTATGAAATAGGAAGATTAGCAGAAGATCTCGCAGGAGGAATAATCTGTACAATGCCCTCTGAAGCAGATATGAATTCTGAAGAAGTGGGAAATTTAATTGAAAAATATTTAAGTACGTGTGAAAATATTTGTGCTGAAGATAGATATAAAGTTCTGCGTTTTATAGAGAACTTAACTATGGGTGTAGCTTCTGTAAGTTATAGAACAGAATCTATGCATGGAGCAGGGTCTCCCCAAGCACAGAGAATTATGATTACTCGACAAGCAGATCTCGAAGAAAAGAAAAAGATTGCAAAAAGGATTCTTGAGATTGAATAATAATCCATATAATCTCATTAAAAATATCTAATCTATAAATGAGAAATTAATGAAATTTTTTTTTATCTTTTCTTATTTTTAATACATGCCCTAATAAATTCCAAATATAATGGAGATGGATTATAAGGTCGACTTTTAAATTCGGGGTGAAATTGGGTACCCACCATCCAATGATCTTTTCTATTTAATTCTATACTATTTATTATAATCCCAGTTTCATCTGTGCTTGATACTCGTAAACCTTTTTCTTTAGCTTCAGCTGTTATAAATCTTTCTTGAATATGAAATCTGTGGCGATACCTTTCAAATATTTGCTCTTGTTTATAAGCATCGTACAATCTAGTATTTTTTTCAATAATTATTTTTTGTGCTCCTAATCTCATTGTACCTCCTTTTTCAGTCACCTCTTTCTGACTTTCTAAAATATCAACAACAGGATAAGGCGTGTCAGGATCGAGTTCTGTAGAATTTGCATCTTTTAAACCGAGATACTTTCTACAAAAGGCTATAAAAAATAATTGAGCTCCAAAGCAAATCCCAAGAAATGGGACTTTATTTTCCATAGCATACTCTGCTGATTTAATCATTCCTTCTACTGCTCTTTTACCAAATCCCGGTGTAAGCAAAATTCCATTGCAATCTTTTATTTCTTCAGCAATATTTGTGTCTTTATCAATACTAATCATTTTTAATTCTGTTTTATAACCTAAATGAGCGGCCGCATCTTCTAAAGCCACATTTATTGATATATAAGAGTCTGAAATGTTAAAATATTTACCTGGCATAGCAATCTTTATAGTATCCTTGGCGTTTTTAAATAATTCCACCATTTTTACCCATTCAGAATAATTTGTTACCTCACTATACGCAACCAATTTTGCTTTTAAGTCTATAAGTTCACATATAAGATCTCCTAATCCTTGTTCCTCAAACAATAATGGTAATTCATATACAATCTCTAAATCTGGATTTGAGATAACAGCATTTTCAGGAACATTAGAAAACAATGAAATTTTTCTTTTTATGTCATTATCTAATGGTTTTTCGCTTCTTCCAATTAATATATCAGGTTGTAATCCTACACTTTGAAGCATTTTAACAGAATGTTGAGTTGGTTTTGATTTTTGCTGCCCTACCGCTTTTGAATAAGGAATAAGAGTGACATGTACAAATGCTGTACGTTTTGGGTATTCTAATTTTAATTGACGAAAGGCTTCTAAAAATATACTTGATTCTAAATCACCTACTGTACCACCACATTCAATTAATAATACATCCAAATCTTCTTTTTCCGCAATTTGCATTAATCTTTCCTTTATTATATCCGTAACATGTGGAATTATTTGAACTGTTTTCCCTAAAAATCTTCCTTTTCTTTCACTTAGTATTGTAGATAGATATATTTGACCTGAAGTGATGTTATGAGAGGGATGCATTTCAATACCTAAAATCCTTGAATAAGTTCCAAAATCTTGATCAATTTCTGAAATTCTATATGATCGTTCATCAGAATCAAGAACAGGTCTGAAATCCCATACATCCTCAGTAATAAAACATTCTCCATGCTCGATTGGATTTAAGGTTCCGGGATCTATATTCAAATATGGATCAATTTTTACTACTGATACTTTAAATCC
>JAHPZJ010000024.1 GCA_019058245.1 Promethearchaeota archaeon
TTAGAATATGAATATTTATGTATTTTGGATTAATGCAATTTAAAGAAAAAAAAGAAGGAAATTGAATATGTCTGCTTTTAATCTAAAAATAATTTTACTAAGATGGTTTGGTGTAGGAAAAATTATAGACAAGATAGTTAAAAATAGATATCGTGCCAGTTATAAATTAAGTGTTGGTGTAGATATTTTAACGAAAGATGTTAATTTTAATAAGAACGAATTTGCTGCATTAAGTATTTGGGATATTCACCACCATCAACGTTTTGAATTCATAGAAAGTACTCTTTTTAAAGGTACAGCGGGGGTTATCATTATTTTTGATTTAATAAATGAAAAGACATATAGAATTGCAATTGAAAAATATAAAGAAATTAAAAACATCGCAGGGGCAATTCCTTTTCTATTAATTGGAGATAATTATCAGCGAATTGAAGATTTTGGACGTTATATTGATGAGGAGGAGACACGTTTATTTGCCCAGAAAGAAGGAGGGATATACATTGAAATATCTCCCCAAATAATTGATTTATTAGAAGAAGCAATCAAGAAAATGACTATTAAAATTATTGACAATCGTTTAAATATTAAATAAATAATTACACATTTCTCTCCATAATCTTCTATAGGATATTTCTATGATTGTATCTGGTAGTAAGATGTTTTTAATGCTAAGAAAAGAAAATTAACAGCTACCTTATAAGAATATTAAACATAAAGTAGACGAAAAATGGTACTTGAGTTTGGGATCAAAATTAATGAATAAAATGCACGCAAATTACAGAAAAAGGCTACCGAGAAAACTTAGAAATTTCAAATTAAGGAGATATAAATTTTAATATCAGTTCAGAATTTTTATGAATAAGAAGACAATTTATAAATAGTATGGGAAATGCAAATTTCAAATATAGCCGAAATTTTTCAAGTGCGGTATTACACTATTGCGTATTTATGAGAAGAATGAAATATAGAAAGATCTCCTCAAGGCTATTAGAATCAAAATCTTTTCTTAAAAAACTAAAAATAAAATCATTAGATAAATGGATAGAAATAAATAAATAGACTAACTTTTAATTAGCAATATATAATTTTGGAATTATTAGTGATCTTATGGCGACAAAATTAGAAGAAGAAGATTCACTTAGAAAAAAAGTCTGGAAAATCATTAATTTGATACAAGCAAATCAGTTATTCGTCCATTCCAAGAACTTGGAAATAAGATACTATAATGAAAAAAATAAGAAGATTGAACTAAAAAATTTGCCCGAAATTTTAACTTTAAATGTTTTAAATGCTCTAGTTCCTAATTCTGCGATGTTATTGATTGGTGGACATGGTGGGGGGAAGACCTCAATCTGTAAATATCTTGGTCGGATGTTTACTTCCAATTCCCTTAATGAAATCGAGAACTCAATTATAAGAGGACATCCACAATTAACTGAAGAGAAACTTATAGGTACTTTAAAACTTGGGAAATTAATGAAGGAAGGAAAAGAAGAAGTAGTATGGCGTCAATTTGTTACTAACTTTTGGAAAATAATCGATGAAGTAAACCGTCTAACTCCATATGCTCAAGATATATTACTCTCTTTGCTTGCAGAAGGTACTGTTAAATATTATGACACAATTACTACTATAAATAAATACTGTCTGTTTGCCACAATAAATCCTCATGATGTTGGTACTTTTGAATTATCTCAACCATTTTTAGACAGATTTGGAATCTCTGTGCCTATTTCAATGCCTGGAAGTCATGATTTGCGACTAATTTTAACTGGCAAAGATGAAAAATACAGTGGGTATGATGAATTAATCCAAGTACCTAAAGTTTTAAATATAGATGAGTTAATGGAAATTCACTTCTATATTAATAGAATTTCTTTCCCATCTGAAGTTAATAACTATATCCATGCTATAGTCAGAGAATTTACGTTATGTGATCGTATTGATAAAGGGAATACAGAAGACTTAAAACCCAGTACAGGGCTATGTTCAGGATGTCATTTTAATACGGCTCAAAATGTTTGTAATAAAATTGATTCGATTTTAAGTGTGAGAGTTGCCAAGGATCTATTAAGATATTCCAAAGCCTTAACGTGGTTATTAGGGTTTAATAAAGTTGACATTCATATTGTTAATACAATTGCTCCTTACGTAATATCGCATAGAACGATATATGTGAAAAGAGAGTTAGATAAAGCGCCATATTTTGGAAATAAATATGAATTTTCCAAGAATCTTTTGAATAAAATTTTAAAAAGATTTAAAAATCGTGAAACCTGTTATATCATTACAGAAAGATTTCGAGAGGGAAATCCTAAGGATAATGACTTAATAGAATTGAAAAAGTTCGAAAAGAATGATTTAATTGTAAAATATGATTTAATTCCATTTGTAAATTCAGTTAATAATAAAATATATCCTCTATTAGCTCAACAAATTCAAGAAGCCTCTAAAAAAGGTAATATTACAAAATTGGCTGAAATCAGAAATAACCTTATGGAAGAAATTGATTTCCCTAATAGAGGTGACTTAATAGAATGGATAAATCGTGAGTTATTTAAACAAACTGTTACTGATTATGTATTCAAATTTTCTTATTGGAAGGAATTATGGGCGGATATTGCAGCAGAGTTTTCTGAATTAGATCAACCAATAAAGGAAGCTTTCAGTCAAAGACAAACAAAACAAATCCGAACGGAAGATCTTTTAATAGAAATAAATGTAACTGGTACTAATGATGATTCATTAGTGAATATTCAGGTCTCAGGAGGTTCTGAAGCTTTAAAATTGAGAAATATAATTAATAATTTAGGTTATATTCAGAAAGAAGAAAAAATAGTATTAGATCAAAATGGTACAATCAAGTAAAAGAGGAAAAAGTAAAACTAGTAAAAAAGAAATTACAGAAAATGAATTAAAGATCATTGAATTAGCGAAGATCGCATTTGATAAAGCTCTTGCTGAATTTTATTTCCCTCCGTTAAATGAGCCTAATTATGTATTTGATTATACACATTTAGAAGGTTTTTATATCGATCCTGAACATAGATGGCAGATTACAATGAACTTAGCCAATACTCCTTTATTCAAAGATAATAATGAATATATAGACTATTTTCATATTATTTCACTTCATGAAATATCTCATTATCAGATAATACCTTATGATGGATTAATTAATGCAAAATTACTTAGAGCTGCTATGCTTCATGTAAACCAGAAATTTGCCCCTATAATTGTAAATATTTTTGCTGATCTTATAATAGACACAAAGTTATATCAAAAATATCCAAGTCTCATCAAATGGGAGATGGAGGTAACCTATAAACATCTTAAAAGTAAGGGTTCAATTAGTAATTTGACAAAATTCCTGTTTCGAGCGTATGAAAAATTATGGAAGGAAGATGTATTACATGATGAAACATTAAAAGAAATGGATTCCTTAGCTGAAAAAGTTACTAAAACAATTCTAAAGGATTTCGAGGATGAGACTACCTGGGAAAAAAAAGTATCTCTAATTGCTAAATATTTAAATAATTTAATTCAAGATACTTTCACCTTAATAGGTACGGGAGGTATCTTGGATAAAAATAAAGAAAAGAGAAAAGGTCCAGGTGGAGTTTTTATAGAAGTTCCCAAAGATGTTTTAGAAGTAATGGATAATCCATTAGAGAATAAAAATGCTGATAAATTAAAACAAGGAAATGAAGATGATTTAAGACAAAAATCAGAAGATTTTGCAAAAGATATTCCATACTCCGAATTTGGTGGACCTGCTAGACAAGCAGGGATCTTGATTGATGGAAATGCGTTAGCTACTTGGTATAGGGGATCCGCAAAAAATTTAATCGAAATAAAGATATTTGAGCAAAAGCCAGGAGGTCAGTTACCTGTTTATCCTGAAGTGTGGCGAATTGGAGATAGAATCGAACAATTGGACGTAGTTCAGAGTCTATTAAATAGCCCCATAATGATTCCGAATATTACAACAAGAAAATGGGCGTTTAGAGAGGGAACTGGGCACTTAGTAGAAAAGCAGATTCCTGATCTATTAATTGTTTTGGATTCTTCAGGTTCAATGGGTTGGAATTATATATCTAGATCTACCCGTGGTAAAGGACCTTATCATACCGCTTTAATAGCTGCATTTGCTTCTCTACACTTCGCTGCAAGTAAAGGAGCAAAATTTAGTATAATTAATTTTTCAAATAGAGCAGATATTTGTCAATGGACTTCTGATTATAAAAAGGCTGAACACACTTTACTTAGATATCAAGGAGGTGGTACATTCCTGCCCATAAAACAAATTTCGAATCAATGTGGAAAAGCAGATAGAAATGTGCTTGTTTTTATTATTACGGATTTTGGCATTTATAATTGGAGTAAAGCTAAAAAAGTTATGATAGATTTAGCTCAAAAAGGGCATAAAATTGTAGGTTTCTTTATTGGGTCAAAAAAAATTCCAATAAACAAATTTAAGAATTTACTTGATAAAGTTACCTTCTATGGAATCGGAAATCCTAAAGATTTAATTAATCTAGTTATACAAGAAGTTAAAAAGAATTATTTATAGTTACTTGTGAATTATTATCGTTTGTTTATTTCGCGTAGGTACTGCTTCATAAAATAACGTTGACTTTGGCAATAAAGAAGTTTATCTTTATCCGTTAAATGCCTACACTTCTGCAAAACATTTTGAATATCAAAAAGTAATTTAAAATTATCATATTTTGCTTTTTGTGGAATTTCTTCTCTCTGCTCATTAATGGTTTTATTAGCAATTTTTATATCATAGAATAGATCTCTAAGATTAAGAATAACTTCTGAGTCCTCAGTTTTTGAAATCATCATTTCTTTCATCTGTTTTTAAAATTTATAAAATTCATTCAAGTCATAGTGAATATCTCTATAATAGTGGAGAGATATCTACATATATATTAAAAACATATGATCAGATCTTTTGAAACTAAGTAATATATAGGTAATATGCTCAGGAATTTGATATTTGACATATCATTTGAAGTCATAAATAAAGAAAAAGAATTAATAAATAAATGAATAGTAGATTCAAAAGTAAATCTAAAAATTAAAGTACAGAAAGAATGCTATCAATATCGAGCCACCCTTTCAAAGCATGTATTATTTTTCCTTGTTCATCGACAACAAATTGACCCGGTCCTTGTTTTTCCCATCCTTCATATTCACCATGTTTAAAACCTAATTTCATAGCTTCTTTAAATTTTTCTTTAACTTGTTTAACCGCTTCCACATTCATTAATCCAAGGCCATATTCCTTATATAATTCATCTTTAGAACTTGGTATAACAGGAAAATTAATATTTTCTTTCTTAATGTATTCTTTTGCTACTTTTTCACCAGATTGAGTAATGTATAAGATTTTTGCTCCCTTATTTTCAATCTCATTTTTCCGTTTCATTAATGTGGAGAAATCAAGTAAACAAATTGGACATCCAAAATATCTTGAAAATATCAAAACAACTTTTTGCCCTTTAAATTCTTCTAAATTAATAGTTCCGGAGTTATAAGAATTTAATTTAAATTGAGGGGCATCATCTCCTTCTTTTAGATCGATATCTCCCATAATCTTCCCTATATAATAATTTATATATTCTTTAGTTCTAGTTTTTATAAAAAATTTATTAGTATTAACTATAATAGATCTATTTACATATGTTAATCATGGCTTTCCTCAAAAGACATTAAGACAAAACCTAATAGGATTGGAGTGAGAGAAAGTAAAAATAAAAAATACCAGAGATAATACAAATAATAAACTTCTTCAAAGTGCCATGGAGCCCATCCATGATAAGATATCATAAGAATAAAGAATCCTAAACCTACTAATTTTGGTCCAATTTCTTTAGCCTTATACCCATAAAAAGTAAAAATATATGCCATAGTAAAACAGACAGGAATCCAAATTGTATAAAGGAATAAATACATTGTGACTTCAATAGGATCTTCAGATGGTATTATGAATAATCCTAATATTAACCATAAAAATCCAAGTATAAGCACAGAAATACTAGGAATTTGCTGTAATTTTTTATTGTCGGTTAAAATCTCTAAAATACCATATAAAATTCCCGCCGAGAAACATGGCATTCCCCATCTCCAAAGAAAAAAATGAAATACAGATAAATTTTCATTAGCAATAGGAAACCCTATAGCTCTGAAGATATGTGCAACAAAAGTTATACTATAGACAAGAAACGAAATACTCCAGATTAATAAAGATTTATTTTTTTTATTTGTTCTAATCCATCTTAATAATAAGTATCCTGAAATCGTCCATAATAATATTGTACTATTTAATCCAAGACCAAGCAAATAGAAATGTTCTTGTAATTGAGGTACTGGTACTCCGTGTGGTAATACAATCAGCACATAAACAGATATAATTGAAAGAATTATAAGTCCAGCAATATATAATAAATGACTCTTTTCCAAATTAATTACCATTTAAATTGTTTAAACTTTTTAACGATTTTCTCATCTTTAATTTTTTCTGTCGACCTTTCTCTTAAGACATCGTAAAATTCTTGAAGTATTTCATGTAATTCTTTTACTTTTAACTCAATTTCAGGATCATTTTTATTTAGATAACCTTTAGTGTAGAAAGCTTTATAGATATTCACAATAGATTTTATTTTCGTCGAGTAATTTTTCATTGTTTCATAAAGTAATTCACCTTTGAAATCTCTATCAGTTATTATTGAAAACATTAACATTTCTTTATTACCACGAGCCCAACAAGAAGTAATTTCAAAATACATATTTGTTATCTTTAAATCTTCCTCAATTAATATAACTTCAAAGAATTCCTCTGACATATCTAAATCAAAAAAATTTAACATTTTTTTGCTAATTTTCTCTAATATTGAACCTGGATGAGAAAAAAAAATCTCTGGACCAACAACTGTATTAAAATATAACAAAGCTAGTTGCATTATTTCAACTTTAGTAATGATAATTTTATCTTATTTTGATTTTTTATAGGTATAATTACTTTTTATTAATTTAGTTATTCGAATATATAATAATTATTGTTTCTAAATTACCAAAATTGATAAAATAACCTATAATAATTATCATTCTAATTTTAAGAAAGAAAAGATTACCTACAATAATTATAGGTTTTCTTAAAAATTCTGCTTAATCCAATCTTTAAATTTTATCTTTCTAAGCTGTTCTGCCCATAAAGCTTTTATATTAGGTATATCAGGTAAAATATTTTCTTTTTTGAGATATTTATAAAGATTTTCTGTTGCTTTTTCAATTAATATTTCATATAAAGGAGTTTCTTCATTTAAATCACCTATTTTTTCAACTTCTTCTCTTAATTGCATAATAATTTTTATCCAATTTTCTGAAAATTTCTCAATGTATTTTTCTAATTTCTTGGAATGTTCTATTGATAATATTGGGATAGTTAATTGATAATTTTTATCTACTAATTTAACTAAATTATACCATTCTAAAGTCATTAAATGATTTTCAACAGTTTCTTTTGTCCATTGATATGATATCTTACAATCATAATCTTCTTTTGTAATTAACAAAGGATCTGGAGAAAAATTAACTCTTTCATGTATTTGTTGAAATGATTTTTCCCCATTAGCAAGCATTATTAAAATTTCACGTCTTACCTTATTATCTAAAATCCATGGAATTTCGGGATCATCCCAAGGTTTCGCTGTAGTAAAATCAAACCAAGGTTCAATCTCATCTACATTTATTTTCCCTATAAAACGATAATTATGATATTTTGTATTTTCTCTCATAGTCATTCTCACTATTTTTTAATTTTTAATTTTTTCCTATTCTTTTTATTCTTCTTGAAGCATGGCTTCGATAAGAATTTGAGTAGCTTCTTCTTCAGTTAAGCCTTTAGCTTGAAGTTCATCCAACCATTTTTGTGGAAATCTTCCCAATGAAGCTTCATGTGAAACGCTTGATGTTGGATCTATAGCTCTGATAAAGGGACGAGCTCTACAAATTGATCCTTTTCCTAACACAATTTCATTACATTCAACATGTCCGTTACATCGGGGAGCATTCCCTTCAGTAACTCCATACATCAATACTTCCCCTCCATCTTTAGCAGCAGCTTTCATTTTAATTATACTTCTTGCGTTTTCACCTTCAAGAAAAACAGAATCTCTAATTCTAATCGAATCTTTTTTACATTTTCCAAAAGCTCTGATATTTGATTTAATAACACTATTTTTCATTGCATATATATCAATTAATATTTTTACCTTACCAGGTGTTCCTCTTGTAAGAGTAAAATTATTTTCGAAAATACTATTTTCACCAACATACATGTATCCCACTGGAGCAACTAATGCACCTGAATTCTCTCCATGATAATGGGTTTCACTATAAGTAAAATTACAATTTTTTCCAATATAAAAATGTCCAAACATTTTATGAATAAGTCCATTTGCTTTTGGAAAACTGCAGTGTGCCTGTACAGTAACATCTGTATTATCCTCAGCTATAATTCTTGGAAAGATTTCTTGAACACCCGTTTCTTTATTAACACCAAAACATAAATGAATAGGTTCTTCAATTTTTGTACCCTCTTTAATTATAATGTCCGCTACAATTCCATTTTCGATTTCTCTCCCCTTTAAAATAACTCCTTCAACTTGTTCGACACCACTTATCCGATTAAAATCTAATAAAAGTTTGGCTCCTTTCCCGTGTCCTGGTAAAAAATCTCTAATATCAATATTATAATCTTCAAGACTTTCTAATATTTCTTCTGGATATTCTACATTATTCATTGTCCTTGCTCCTCTTTAAATATTTTATCAATATAATCCTCATCGAAACATTGTTGCTTCCCATTGAATAATTTTCTTTTGCAAAATTCCTTTAAACCAGCTTTTGCACAATATCTTAGCATAACTTTTGGAAAAACATCAGTCATTAATGAATCTCCTCTCCAGATAAGGGTTCCATAATCTGCAACCATCCCAATATCTTCTCTGTGGGTGATTAATAAAATAGTCATATTTAATTCCTTGATTTTTCCAAAAATATTAAGAAAATCTTCAATTACAATGAAATCTAATCCAGAATCAGGTTCATCCAATATAATCAATCGAGGTCTCATTGCTATAGCTGCAGCTAACTCTACTCTCTTTCTTTCTCCACCACTTAGAGATTCATCAATATTTCGCTTCATATATCTTTCAGGCTCTAAATTTACAATATTTAAGGCTTCACTAATGATTTCTTTGGTATTAACTTTGTCCTTAATTCCAAGAGAAATATATTTTGGAATTGATAATCCATCAATTCTAGCGGGTTCTTGCCATGCTAAAGTTATCCCTAAATTTGCACGTTCAGATATACTCATATTTGTTATGTCAATTCCATCAAAATAAATCTTTCCACTTGAAGGTTTATAGTTATTTAATCCCATTATAGTATATGCCAACGTTGATTTTCCAGAGCCATTCGGACCTATAATAGCATGTATAGATCCCTCTTTAACACCAAAAGAGACCTTATTAATTATAACACATTTTTCATCTATTGTTGGTATTGTTAAATCATGAGTTTCTAAAATCAATTTATTTCACTTATAGATCATAATTGCATATTTATCTAGAAAGCATAGTTAAGATATTAAATTATTTTTTTAATAAAAACTTAAATTTTCTTTAGTTTTCTAATATTTGAAAAACTTACTGATCTAACTTATAAATAGAAAATAGTACATAAATTAAAATAGACCTTTAATATTATAATCTTAGGTTCCATAATAAAATTTAACAACAACCATACACAGTTTTTATTTATTTTATAGGTGAAAAGAATGGTTAAAAAAGAATATATTTGCGAGAAGGGGAAAAGAAGTTCAATCGTCATAGATGATTTATCTGTTGAAATTAAAGAAGGAGCTACTTTTATTTTAGGATTTGCGGGAATTGGTCTTATAGGACCCATAGTTGCTAATACTCTAATAGAACAATTACCAGATGTCAAGGAAATTGGTTTTATTACCTCTGAGTATCTTCCACCTATTTCAGTATTTTATGCAGGTGTGTTAAAACATCCGTTCAGAATTCTTTATTCTCCTCAAAATAACTTGATTATAGGGATTTGTGAGGTTCCTTTTCAGATACCGACTGCTTACAACGATCTAAGTAAAACAATATGTAATTGGGCTCTTTCAGAGGATGTTAGAGCAAAGGAAATTGTAATCTTTCAAGGAATCCCTCAGAGAGGTATTATTGATGAATATCCCGTATATTATGCTGCTGAAGAAATAATGATGGAACATCTTGAAAAATTTGGAATTAGTAAAGTTGAGAAAGGGATCATTGTAGGACCAGAAGCGACTGTTTTGAATGAGGCGTTAACAAATAGATTGCAAGCATTTGCGTTATTTACTCCTGTATTAGAAATTCCCACTCCAGAGGGTGCTGCTAGCATTTTAGAAGTATTAAATAAAATGTATAATTTAACGATAGATACGGCACCTCTTATTGAACAAGGAAAAGAAATAAAAGCAAAAATGTTAGAATTAGCAGAAAAAGCTCAACAATATCAGAAGCAGCAACAACAATTACCAGGTACCAAAGAAGGATATACCCAGTATTTTCAATAAAATATATTATTTATTTTTTCATTTTAAAATTATTTTATATGAATTATTAAACTTAAAATTATTTAATTGTCATTATGAAATATACTAAAAAACACGCAGCAGTGTGTGGTCTTTATTGCCCTGCTTGTACGATATTTATTGGTACCCAGGAGGACCCAAAACGTCTTGAAATGCTTGCTAATCAATTTGATATTTCACCTGAAGAAATGAAATGTTATGGGTGTCGGTCTGAAAAACGTACTCCTTATTGCGACACTTGTAAACTATATTCTTGTGCCCAGAAAAAAGGAATTGATTTCTGTGGATTGTGTGAAGACTATCCATGTGATAATTTAAAAGAATTTCAAGCAGGAGCTCCTCATCGATTTGAACTATGGAATGCTCAAGATCAAATTGTAAAAGATGGATATGAAATTTGGATGGAAGATATGAAGAATTACTATTCATGCGTAAAATGTGGGACCATAAATTCTGCCTACGATGCTAAATGTAGATCATGCGGGCACCAACCAAGTAATCAGTATATAAAAAACCATAGTGATAAAATATTAGAATTCATTCAGAAACACCAAACTAGATTAAAAAAAGAATAAACAACTCAATGCAAATCATTTTTTCTTAAAAGAAAGAATTCATTTTAATTGATAATTAATAGAAATGAATTTTAAAAGATTCCAACTGTTATACTTTTTTAAGATTTAATATTTAAATTTGTGATAGAATTTGGGAAGATTCAAAGAAAAATTTATTCCTGTTCAAATCGATCAAGAAATGTGTACTAGATGTGAACGTTGTTTTAAAGCATGCAAAGCTAAAGCTATTTATTTTGAACATGGAATTAGAAAAGTTGATTATGCTAAATGTAAAGCGTGTTTGAACTGTGTTCAAGTCTGTCCTAGGAATGCTATAGAGGTAACTTCTATTACAAGTCCTGATCAAATAGTAAGTATTAAAATTGATCATGAGATATGCACTATGTGTGAAAAATGTCTTGAAGATAACGGAATATTCTGTCCAAAGGACCTTTTTTATAAAGATATTGTCAAAAAGATGGGAAGAGAGGAAGAAGGAATTAGGTATAAATATAAAGAAATCGCAAAATGTCAAGGATGTTTAAAATGTGAGTTATCTTGTCCAGAAGGAGCAATAAAACCTGTAAAGTTTAAAGCGTGATGATTATTTTATATTATCTGGTTTTATATTTAATTTTTCAAGAATAAGGTCTTTTATTTCTGAAAAATCAGAAATTACTACAATTCCTTCCATTTCTTTTAGTTTTTTAATATTTTCAAGTTCAATATCTCTAATTTTTAAAACTAAAGGAGAACCATCCGGGCGTGTGGTAACTATAGGTTCAGTATCTTGATCTGATGGAAAAATATAAACTGTTTGTCCACCCTTTATAGCTTGAGCAATACAATTAGTAATTAAGGTATCTGCAATTCCATTAACAATTTTAGCGACCGAATTTGCAGAAACAGGACAGACTAAGAAAAAATCGAATTTTCCTATCTGTAGTGGTCCCGCATAAAATGGAATATTTGGTGTTTTTTCTATTTTCACTTTTTCAACGGCTTCAGTTAACGCTAACCATTTTTTATACCATTTAACAACAGCAGCACCTTCTTTAGAAAGAATTACAGTTAAATTGATATTATGTTTTATTTGCAATTCTTTCATTAAATCAATTGATTCTTGAAGGACATAGCCAGTTCCAGTTATTCCCCATATAAGCTTCATTTTCTTCTACTTATTGTTCTTCTTCATATAATTTTGGTAAAAATTCAGTAAAAAATTCTATTTCTTCGATATTATGTTTTCTCAAATGTTCAATGAATGAATTTGGGGCTTGAGCAGATAAACGAAAAGTTGATCGTAAGACAGTTCCCTTTGGAATTGAATGGTATTCATGTAAAACCCAAGTAATTGGTTCATCTTTATCATTTATAACGCTTGCGGCATTTTTATGCTTAAACTCCGCTTTTATAGGTATTGAGTCAGAATTTTCCCATCGAATTCTTAATGATGTAGGTCTACCTTCAATTGTTTCAACAACGCGTTGTATTGCTCCCACATGTCCCTTTATATTTTCAGGAGAGATTTCCCATTCAAATGATTTATGATCTTTAGGATGCCATAATTTGTAGCGTTCTGAATTATCAATATGATCCCACCACCAATCAATCATTTCAGGGGAAACTCCAGAGAGTTCTTGTTCTATGATTAGATCAACAGTTTCCTTATTTGATTTTTTATTATTCATTCTTATATTTCAATTAATAGTTTTAATAGCTTAAAAAATTCTTAATTTATAAAAAATTAGCTTTATATATAAAACCTAATGAAAAGAATTAATACTTTAATTTAAAACATATCCTGTGCCAGTTATACCCCAGATTAATTTGTATGTCATCTTGACCAACTTATTAAATATAGGTGCAATTTTAACATATAATATTTTAAGTTTTATATTTTCCAATATAAACAATTAAAAATATTTTTGCTTTAAATTTATACTAGATTATGAACTTATCTTAAATTGATTATAAATGAGTAAATCTAAATATATTTATCTGGATAATGCTGCTACTACGCCAATAGATCCAAGGGTTATTGATGAGATTAATAAACATTTTTTAGAAACTTATGGAAATTCTTCAAGTTTACATTCTATAGGACAAAAAGCAGGGCAGGTATTATTAAAATCACGTGAAATAATCGCATCATTTATTAATGCAAATAGAGATGATATTTTATTTACCTCTTCGGGAACAGAAGCAGATAATCTCGCTATTTTTGGTGTAGCATCTAAAAATAAAGAAAGAGGTAATCACATTATTACTTCCTCAATTGAACATCATGCTGTAGAAAATCCCTATAAAGAATTAGAGAAAAATGGATTTGAACTTACTTTTCTACCTGTTGATAAATATGGTTTAATTGATTTAAAAGATTTAGAGGATGCAATTACAAGTAAAACATTACTGATAAGTATCATGTTTGCGAATAATGAAATTGGTACTATTGAACCCATCAAAGAAATTGGTATAATAGCGAAAAAATATAATGTTATTTTTCATACTGATGCTGTTCAAGCATTTGGAAAAGTTCAAATTGATGTTAATGACATGAATATAGACTTATTATCTGCTTCTGCTCATAAGCTCTATGGACCTAAAGGTGTCGGTCTTTTATATATTCGCAATAAAGGGATAAGAGAAGGATGGGGGAAATTTATTGATCCTATCATGTATGGTGGAGGTCATGAGAGGAATATGAGACCAAGTACGGTAAATGTTCCTGGTATTGCAGGTTTTGCTAAAGCTGTTGAAATTGCTAAAGAAGAAATGGAAGGGGAATCTAAAAGACAGATAAAATTGAGAGATAAAATCATTAAATGGGTTACAGAAAATATTGAAGATACATATTTGAATGGACACCCCACTCAAAGACTCCCAAATAATGTGAATTTAATTTTTAAATATATTGAGGGAGAATCAATTGTATTAGATCTTGATATGGAAGGGATTGCCACATCTACTGGTTCTGCTTGCTCTTCTGATTCCTTAGAGCCTAGTCATGTACTTTTAGCAATAGGAATAAAAACAGAGGATGCTCATGGATCATTAAGAATTTCCTTAGGCAGATTTACATCTGAGGGAGATATCGATTATTTTCTCAAAAAATTGCCTCCAATAATAGAACGACTTAGAAAGATATCTCCCTTAAAAAAAAAAAATTAACAAAATTCTTTTTAATTATAAAATTAAAAACCATCAATATTAGAAGCTAAGCATATTTTTATTCTGTTCTTTATCCAAAAAATAATGATAAAATTTTCTCTTTAATGCAATTTTGAAAGAATAAATATTTTCGATTATTCCATATATATTTATTTTGAATGCATTATAATCAAAAATTCATTCCAAATTATTAAAGGATTTATTAATATAATGAATTATAAGATTTTCATTTAAAATTCAACCCAATTGTCAATTAAAGTAAAAAAAAGTTTACTTATTAATCAATCAAGGTTAATCAATAAAAAGTATTATCAATTTAAATGCTACATTCAAATATTTTTTGCGTTCCATAATTGTCTTAAACCCTAATTATTATTTTTAATATTAGGAATATTTAAATATAGGTGTAGTTTTTTTTCGTAATTGACAATAATAAAAATTTATAGTGTATATAAAAAAAATAAAAAATTGGAGATAGAAAAAAATGGTACCAAAAAAGAAAGACACAGAAGATGATGATGAAGATTGGGATGATGATGATGATGATGAAGAATGGGATGACGACGATGAAGAATGGGACGAAGACGATGAATATTGATGATTGAATAATTCAAATTCTAAACTTAATCATTATCTATTATTAGAAATAAGATTAAATCGAAAAAATGATTTTTTTTGAACTTAATATTTTGAATTTTTTTTTAAAGACTAAGATTAAGCTTGCTAAAAAAATTAAGAAATACAAATCTCTATTAATAAATTCTATTAATTTGAAATTTACCTTCATCAATTTTTCTCATAAGATAAAGCCTTTACTCTGAATTGGAAATATTCAGAGAGAGATAATTTTCTATTCCTTTTTTAGATTTTATGAAAAAATAATGATCTTTCAAAAAAAATTATAGACTTTAAAATTTGATTTAAATTTACATTAAAATTACGTATATTTCAGTTGAAAAATATATTTGACTATAAAATAAACATTAAGAGCATTAGTCTAATATGAATTAGCCTATTTATATTATTAAGATTGTTAAAATTTTTAACTTTAATTGCTGATATTTTCTTTAGATATTGCTTTAGATTAATCCATTTGATTTAATCCTAAATTCCTTTATAAAATCTTAGTTTCATTAATATATTTAGAAGTTGATAAATTAGATGAATTTAATATTAGTTTTACTATTACTTTGAAATGTTGATAATAGATAAATTTATTAAGATTAAATTCTATTATCAGAACTCAAGATAAAAATATATTTTTTTGTTATTATATTCCTTAGAACGTGATTATATAATTGAATAATAATGCTAAATATTTGAAAAAAGAAGAACAATTCGAAGAAAAATGTTGCAAAAGACCTTGTATTGAAATTAAGGCAGGTAATAAAGTTTGCATAAATTGTGGAATGGTATTAGATATTCATTTAGTAGATCAAGAAAGAAGAGCATACAGTACTGAGGAAGTTAATGAAAGAAAACAAACAGAACCAAGATGGAGAGAATTTGGCTCAAGAACCATGCTTTCTGATAGTAAAATTGATTATAAAGGGCATTATTTGTCAGCAGAAAAAAAAACTTTATTTTCAAGATTGTCAAAAATTCAAAATTCTCTAATTTCAGGTATAGAAAGAAATTTCTGGGAAGCTAAACCAAAAATAAAACAACTTGCCTTGAAATTAAATCTTCCAGATCACATACAGGAAACAGCATGGAAGGTCTATGCTTTAGCAGCAAAAAAAAAGTTAACAATGGGACGATCAATAGAGGGATTTATAACTGCTTCTTTATATGTTGCTATTAGAATACATGAATTTCCAAAATTACTAGAAGAAATTAGCGATACGGCTATGATCCCTCGAAGATTAATTATACATTCTTTAGCATTACTACTTAGAGAAGTTTTGCCTGAATTAAATTTTAGTTATAAGCCAATTAATGTTAAACAGCTAATTTTTAAATTTGGATCTGATCTAAATCTACCTATGGACGTTCAAAAACTTGCTCTAAATATGGTAACAATATCCGCTAAGAAGGGGCTTTCATTAATAGGTAAAGACCCAAAAGGATTTGCTGCTTCTGCACTTTACTTAGCTACAAAAGAATCAAATCAAAAGAAGACTCAAAGTCAAATTGCCAAAGCTGCAAAAATAACAGAAGTTACTTTAAGAACTCGAATAAAAGAAATGAAAAAAAAGATATCTTTAGCGATTTAAATTTAAACAAAATAATTTACAAAATATATAATATTAGCTTTTTTTGATAAAAGGAAAAGAATTTTTTGGTTGTACAAAAATTAAAAATAATTCAAGACCTTTATGATAAAATTGACTTTATTTAATGTAATCTTGGAAAATCCATTCTTTTCTCTCATTATTTTACCATTATTAATATTTATTGCCCGAGTTTTAGATGTAACACTTGGAACACTGAGAATTGTTTTTATTTCTCAAGGCAGGCAAAAATTAGCACCAGTTGTAGGTTTTTTTGAAATTTTTATTTGGTTATTAGCCGTTGGACAAATTTTTAGTAATTTAACTAATATTATTTATTATTTTGCTTATGCTGGAGGATTCGCAACAGGCAATTATGTAGGATTATTAGTTGAAAATAAAATATCTTTAGGATTATTAAGTTTGCAGTTAATTATTCGTGAGAATCCGGAAAAATTAATTAATTTATTAAAAGATAATGGATATAGCCTTACTATTCTATCCGCTGAAGGGCTTCAAGGAATAGTTAAATTAGTTATATTGATTATAAAGCGTAAAGATTTGCCAAAAATTCTTGAAATAATAAGATCTAATAATCCTAAGGCATTTATTTCAGTAGAACAGGTAAAATCTGTGCGTGGTGGTAATTTTCCAACTCGTCCAAAAACGAGATGGGAGTTATTATTAAGAAAAAAAGTTTAAAAAACTTTAATTAGAATTGATTAATAAAATCTTATTTTATTAAAAAGCAGAATTTTTTATAATTTTATCATAGAAAAAAAGAGATTTTTATCTATATTTAAAGAGAAATTTAAAATTAAATTAAATTACTCTTTCTAAAATATCTTTTGAATCATTTAAGAGAAGATATTCATTTTAACTTAATTTTATTTATGAATTTGAACCTTTCTGATTAAAAAAAAAAAAGCGTAATGGTTTTTTTACTTGATGTATATCATTAAATAAATGATAATTGAGGAATTTAAATTTTCAGATAAGACTATAACCATTGAAAGAAAAGAAGAAGTGAATTCTTCCTATAAAATTAAATCGTATAATAGTAAATTAAAAATGATAGAAGAAAGAAAAATTCCTCAAAAGAGTATCGATGACGTTATAAATCATTTTTTTCATAAAAATAAAAATATCTCAAATAAAACAAAGAATTCTATTACTAAAATTATTTATTGTCAAAAAGATAGAATTATAATTTTAACCACTAGCCATGGTAAAGAAATTATTTTAAATCGAGATAGATTGATAAGAGATTATGGATGGTTCTTTTTCATAGAAAAGCCAGTAAAACAATCAAAAAAGAAAAAAAGTAAAAAAAAAGAAGAAAAAAAAGACGAAACTACCATAACTTCAGAAGAATTTCATTTTGAGGAAACAATAATTCCTTTGAAACAAAAGGAAAATATGAGAGCATTATATAAAACAAAAGAATATAATTATTTCCTAAAAATAATTAATTCTAACGAAATAAGACAAATTCCAATAAAGGAGGTTCTTAATAATTTCTTTTTTAATGATAATCTCGTTCCGCTTGACGAAAAAAAAAGTATCAGAAAAATTATCTATTATTTTAAAGAAAAAGTTATAGTTATTAAATCTCTAGTGGGAGATGAGATGTATGAAAACTTAGAGAATTTAGTTAAAAATTATGGATGGTATTTTTATATTACTGGTGTTCCAGTAGGAAAGAGTGAATTGTGTATTGCCATCGATAAAATTGAAAAAAGATTTGATATTGATTATTTTTCAAATACAACTCTTATAAATGAGTCTAACAAAAATAAAGATATTAGGGTGACTATCTATCCAATTGTACTCAAACCCAATCATAATTGTCATGTTTTGGGATTGGGAAATCTAAATATCTTATTGGATTGTGGTCTTTCAGAAAAAGATGAAGAAAATGAAATTGAAGGAGATTTAAGGCATATAGAAGATTATCTTCAGAATTTACCAAGAAATATCTTAGAAGAAGTAAAAATTAGAAAGAATATAGAAACAGATGATCAGGATAATATACCTATAGAAGAAATTCAACAAGATCCTAAAATTGATGCCATTTTTATATCACATAGTCATTATGATCATATTTCTGGGTTAAAGGAATTAATCAAGTTATATCCGGATGTTCCTATTTTAAGTTCTAGGATAACAATAGATTTATATCTTCTTAGAGATTCAAACTTCTTAAAACAAGAGAATCATAATGAAATTGAAGAAGAGGACTACCAAAGTATTGTCAGAAATGTAATTTATGTTGAAAATGGTACTAAAATCGAATTTAAAGAAACAAATTGTTTTCTTTCCTTTTTTCATGCAGGTCATATGCCGGGTGCCTTGATGATGTTGGCAAAAGTAAATGATTTTAGATTTTTATATACAGGAGATTATACATACATTGATATTACTCCATTTGCTGGCACAAAACGTTTTTTAGAACAAATATCTCGTCCTATAGATTATTTATTAATTGATGGTACTGCTGCTCAAGATGATTATGGGGATTTATCTGATCAATTTCATAGTTTAATCTTATTTTTAGAACAAAAAGCAGAGTATGGAGACAACTCTTTAATTGGGGCAGATCCATCAAGTTTAGCTATAAGTTTCATGTTAATTTTTTGGAGGTATTTTAGAAAACTTCAATTAAGGCGAAATTACAAAAAACGACCTAATATCTATGTAGACATGATGGTAAGGAAAAATATCCAAGTTATCAACCATCGCTATGAATATATTTACGGTCCAATTTCAAGATTAATTCGAGATAAAGCAAATCCTTTCAATAGTATAAAATTTAGATGGTTTGATCATACTAATTTAGATTTTATCCGTAAGAAAAATAACATAATAATTTCGCATCCACCTGATCTTTCTTATGGATTAATAAGAAATATTATTAATATCGTAGGTCGAAATCCACATAATTTTATTTTTTTGGCAGGTTCGATTCATGAATCACCTGGAGCAGAATTAATTGAAGGAGCAGATGAAATAGAGTTCTCTGAAACATGGAAAATCCCATTTCGTGCATTTTTGCTTAATACTTTTGCGCCACATATTAAAATAAAACTGCATGCTGATAAAAATCAACTAAGAGAAATGATAAAAAATTTGGAACCAAAAGAAGTCTGTTTTTTCCATCAGTCTGCTAAAAAATTAACAGAAGTTGTAGAGTTTGTGAAAGAATTAGGTGTGGAAAAAGTTACTTTACCTATAAAGAGGAAACTCCTAATATTAAATTAAATATGATAGTTTATAGAAAATTAACCAAAAATCTTTAACATAATAACTTCTTATTCTTCATCGAATTATAAATATAATAAGGTGATTAGACATATACTCTGAAAAAGTAATGGATCACTTTAGAAATCCCAGAAATATGGGTGAAATGAAAGATGCTGATGCGGTAGGTGAATATGGTAATCCTACATGTGGTGATTTAATGTATATATACATAAAAGTAAAAGAGATAAATGGACAAAAAATAATTGATGATATATCTTTTCAGACATTTGGGTGTGCTGCAGCCATTGCCTCATCATCAATGATTACTGAGATAGCCAAAGGAAAAACGTTAGATGATGCTATTAAAATTACTCGAGATGATGTTGCTGATGCATTAGATGGTCTTCCCCCTATTAAATTGCATTGTTCAAATCTTGCTGCAGATGCTTTACACGTTGCTATAAAAAAATATAGGGAAAATGAATAATTTTTTTTTAACTGATAATTCATTAAAATTGTTTTCTAAATCTCAACTGAATTGCTTCCATCAATCACTTTTACATTTGAAATGTAAGATATTTTCTGAACTTCTGATAATAAACCCGCTTTTGAGTCCAATTCATTTGAAAGTTCACTTTTCTTATTGAAAGACAACATTTTTGATTTTTTTTTAAAAGTAACTATGAAACTAATGTGATTTGTCTCCTCATCTATTGAATCAATTCCAAGGATCGTAAAATATTTCAAATACCTTCTAAAAATTGGACTTAAAGTTTGCGCGTAATCTTTAGAAACAGGAAAATCAAGTTCTAGAATGTCTTGTGCTAAGCTTTTTTGCCCAAATTTAGTATATGTCATGAAATACATTAAGCTACAACCCACAGTAGTGAGCATTATTCCTACTAAATAAAATCGAGTACCACAAGCCATTCCTACAGCCATAACAAAAAAGATAAAGCCAACATCTCTAGTTTCTTTTAGAGCATTTCTAAATCTAACAATGGAAAGGGCTCCTACTAATGTAAAAGCTCGAGCAATATCTGTTCCTATAATTATCATAATCATCCCTACAATCATCCCCAATAGAATTAAAGTCTGAGTAAAATTTTGTGAATAGGATATGCTTCGATGTGTTCCTCGATAGGTAATTCCAATGAGGATTGATAAAACAATACTCCAAAAGAAAACAATAATTACATCGGATACTTCTATTGGTGAAATATTAGTACCTAAAGTGAAAAATGAATCTTCGATAAATTTTATGAAAAAGTCATCTAACCACATATGCATGAATAATTTTCTTCATAAAATAAATTTTACATAAAAGAAAAAAATCTAATTAACATAAACAAATGATAAAAAAGAATAGTATTATTAGACTAAAGCAAAGTTTTTGTTTTTTTTTATTCCAGTTGCGAATTTCGAGATTTTGTATTGTATGCAATCGTTTTTTTGAATAATTTTTATGGCCCAATTTGGAATGAAATTATTAAATTTAACTTCCATTATACAAATCCTTTGTGGAACAATAAATTTCGAACCACCACCTATCTTAAGGTTAAGATTATGATTCCGCACCTTTACATTTGTATCAAATGTAATCCTAAAAGTTTTTTCAAACCTTGATAGGTAAGGTCGCCTTTTATAGGAAACAATACATACTGGTTTTAAATTGTATTTCTTATAAAGAAACCAGATTTCTTTCAAAGTTCCCTTATCTTGTGTCGATGCGTTTTCATAGAAACTTTTAGCTACTTTATGATTACTATTTAAAATATTTAAGGAATTTTCAAGAGGTACATAAATCCTCCTCTTTGCAACATTCTCATTAAATTTTTTCTTGATTTCAATAAAAGCAAAATCTTGATTATCTCTAGTAAAATTCGGGTAAAATCTTATCCTTAATTTTTTCCGAATACCAATTCCATTTTCTTTCTCGAGAAATGAGTGTTTGAAATTAGAATCAAAATATAAGCTCCTTACCTCATAATCATAACTATTTTGAACATAAGGATCCAATCTTATAAATGGTTGAATATACCTAAGTAAATTATCTCTTTCCTTTAATGAGATTTGATATTTTATCTCAAATCGGTTGAAATACTTCTGATATTTCTGATAGTTTATGACTTTTTACACCATTTTTTTTTTAATATTTTTTATAGTAATTGTGACCTAACAAATTCTGCTCGGGTTTCTATAAAGTTTAGAACTCGGGTCTTATCAAAATAAAATGCTATATAGGGGATTTGATTTGGATACTCTATAGAAGAATTTGGATCTGTAAAATGATATGGTGTGATAACTGTTGACTGAATAAGATCAAACCATTCTTCAAGTTGTATAATTAATGATTCCGTATTATTTACAATTTTCTCATGTTCATTTAGATATTCTTCTACAAAATCTGTATCATTAATTAAATTATCCCAAAGAGGCCTTGCAACAGGATCAATTCCAAATTTTAAACTAGCCTCATCATACCATCCTTTATATCCTGAAAGTAAGGGAGCATTCCGATAATCAGGAGCTCCAAACGGGATTACTGATTGATTACTACCACTATTGAAGCTATGTTCAATATCCCATGGTAAAAGCACAAAACCAAAATTAGGATCAGAATACAACCAAAAGTTATGAGGGATAAAAATATAATCATCCCAATTACCTATAAATACACTTGCGGCAAAATATTTTGCGAGTAGGGTTATATTTGCAACTTCATGAATATTGCTCCAGTTATAATTAATATATCGTATAAATTTTTCCAAATCAGAATAATCATCAAGATCTTGGTTAGTCCTCAGTTCATAAACTCTATGTCCATCTATAGTTAAATACTCTTTTAAGTTTGAGATGTATTCAAGAGTAGCTACACCAGCATTAACCTTATAGAGGTTTGCTTCTGGATTTTTAAAATTACAGCGAAGAAATGTTTTATCAATGTCTTCTGTAAGTAAATATAATCCTTTGTATTCCTTTTGCTTAATAATCTTTCCGTCTTCATTTGTTTCAGTAATATAAAGTTTGGCCCAAGTTATTCTAGGACAAGGAATTCCAAGAATTTTAAAAACTTCATAACCCGCAACTTCATTCATTAATGAGAAATCTAATGGAGCTGCTCTTAAATTTAAACGTCTTAATCCAAGAAATCGTCGATTTTCATTTTCAGGGACATATTTATATAATCCATCTCCTATATACAATTCTGTTTCACTAAATTTTAATTTAAAAGAGTCTTTAGGAAATCTCCTATTAAAATTACCACGGATTCGAAATCCTGTATTATCCATTGAATAATTATCAATTGAAACATCAGAAGGCATATATAATTGGTCTGACCATTTATTATTATCATGTTTTCGCTCCATCATATCATAAAAGTAATCACTCTGAATTACAATGCTAACTTCATGAATTTTTTGGGTTGAAAATAGTGATGATGATTTGTAATAATATCTTCTTGCAGTAGGACTAGAGAATCCAAATATTGCGTCATCCTCTTGATAAGGGGAAATAAAATTATTATAGAAAACGTTTTTTTGCGCAATTATTATATTATTAAGTAAATCACATCGAGTTCTTATCCAATTTTCAATGGTTTCGACCAGTCTATCAAAGAAATCTTCATTTTTCGTGTTTCGTATAAGTGTATTTTTAATAGGAATATAAAGTTCATTAAAATATGACACTAAGCTATTAGTATTCCAAAAATTAGTACTAATATAAGTCCATCTATTAATAATCTCTGTTATAAACTCATTATTTTTAGAAGAATTTTCAGGAAAAAGCAACCGATAATATAATTTACTCCATACAACAGAATCGATAACATTTTCATCTTTATTTAACCACAGTTCAATCGGAATCGTGCCAAATTCACTATACCCCCAACTTTGAGCAAAATTCCAAGGTAGAAAAAAGAAACCTGATTCAGATTCTTGGTTTAAAACTAAATAATATGAAGAACCCTCAATAATTTCATGTCCTACAAGTAAACCAAATAAAAGATTATCTATTAACGAATTCTTATCCAAGATGGTAAAAATACCCTTTTCTTCATCGAAAAACTCTATTTCTGAAGTATTATAAATGAATTCTGTGAGATTTTTGAGTACATTAGAGCAATCTATTATATTTGGGTATAATTGTTCCCATAGTGAATCTATACTATTTGGATAAGTGTAAAAATCTCCATCCCAATTAGTGGACTGAAAAATCATATCATTTTCTTCAGGATTTTGAATATTTTCTTGTTCTAAATTCATCATTTTTCGATCAATTCTTTCAGAAAGCAAATATAAACCTTGATAATCACCATTTACATATACATCTACTAATTTAGAATATGGGAGTCTATAATTTGAATTGTCATCTATAACCATATTATAAACATCAAACGCCATCTTTGTTCTAACAGCATCAAAGTTTTTTGCAGGTGGTAAAAGAATCCAATCATCATCATTACGAATTTCAAAGAGATTTTCATTTTGAGATAACTCAAAAGAAAAACCACCATCAGAATTTCGTTTTCTAAGATTAGCAGATAGAAAATGATTTGCCCAAGGGGCTGCTACAAATTCACTTGATATAGGAGAAAATTTCAAAAAACATTGTTGAGAGGAATTGGTTATTTCACCTGCTATTTCAATATTAATTATTGGTACTTCTGGAGAATAACTTATTGAGCCTATGCTATCTTGATATATAAAATAGGAAAGTGATGAAATTGTAATAACTGAAATAAGAATTAGAGGAATTAATTCTTGTTTAATTCTCGAAGGTCGTAATTTTTCAAACGAATCTGATATCATAATCGCCTTAATATTATTATATTACTAAAATAAAAAAAATTGTGTAATTTGTATAGGGCACCATATTTTCTTGTTTTTATAGCCTACATGTGAATAGACTCTATGATGCTATAGCTTTATTTCGGGAAAAGAAGATTAAGTACGGATAATTACTTTTTATTTTTACAATAATAAAATCTAAGGTATTTATGTAAAAAACATTTATTTTAAATATACATATTTTTATGTCTACTTTCAAATATCATCATGAATTTTACTAAACCAATTCTTGAGATAATTCGAGAGCGAACTTCTAGTAGGACATATTCTGGAGTTTCACTTGATGAAAATATAAAGGAAAAAATAAAAGAATTATTGGAAAGTCTTGAATTAAAAAGTCCCTTTAACAGCCAAGAAGGAAATATTAGATTTGAGCTTATTAATGTTCCAGAATTTAATCCCAACGAAAAAAAGAAGCTAGGAACATATGGAATAATTAAAGGAGCCCAAAATTTTATAGTTGGAGCGGTAAAGAAATTTCAGTTTAATCGTGAACATTTTGGGTTTCTGATGGAAAAAATTATCTTACATGCCACTGATATGGGATTAGGTACTTGTTGGTTAGGTGGAACCTTTAATAGAAGTCTATTTTCAACGAAAATTCATAAAAAAGAAGATGAAATTGTTCCCGCAATTACTCCTATTGGTTTTTCAGTCAAAAGGACAATTAAAGAGAAGGTGATTCGAAGATTTATAAAAGCAAACAACAGATTATTGTGGAACCAATTATTTTTCAAACATGATTTTAACACTCCGGTTCATCCTGAAGAAATACCAGATTATAAAGAACTACTTGAAATGGTTAGAATCGGACCATCTGCAGGAAATAAGCAACCTTGGAGAATTATCAGGGATACTGAAAGAAAGAATTTTAATTTTTATATAGTTAAGGAAACAGGATCATATAACCAATTTCCTCCTCTCGACATTGGAATAGCAGTTTGTCACTTTGATTTAACAGCAATGGATTTAGGTATCAATGGAAACTGGATTTTTAGCGAACCTCAAATACCAAGAACTGAGAATTATAAGTATATTATTTCTTGGTCTATATAAATTAATGTAGAATACTTAAATTTCTTCTCTTATAGAGAAGTTTTATAAGCTTTTGCGTAATGCTTACAGCAAAAATTTAGTTTCTTTCCATTAATCATTTCTGTATAGTAATCTTTATAAAGCCTCACGCCACAACTAGAGCAAATCTCTAGTCTCGATTGAATAGCTACATCAATTAGATTATCAAATCTTGAAAAAATTCTATCTGTAAATTCGGAACCTAAGGAAGTTAATCTATAACCTTTTGACCGTTCATTCTTTTTTGTAGTTATTTCCTCAATATATCCTTTTTCTTTTAGTTTTTTTAAAAAATCATAAATATATGTTGGGCTTGAGGTTTTTCCTAAGTCAGAACCTAATCTTTTTAAAATATAATAACCCGTAACAGAATCTTTTGACCTAAGTAATACCAATGTATATAATTTAGTTAAATTTTGGACTTTTAGGTCAGTATTAATACCCATTAATATCTCACATAGAAATATATTATAATATTATAAATAAAAATCATAATATTTAAATATATATCTTTTTGTATATATACTCAAAAGTAATATATTTTAGTTTATAATATAAAAGTGATTTTATGTTGTTGGATGGATATGATCATCAAATGATGGATTGGCAGTTTTGGGGCGCTTTTACTTGGTTATTTATAATAGGTGGAATAATTATTCTATTCATATTGATAACAATAATACTTTTCTATACTTTAAATAGAGGAAAACATCAAATTTCCAAAGATCTTCAATCAAGAGTTAAGATAAATCAAAATATGAAACTTAATAACAAAATTGATAGTATTAATCGTGACATGCTAAATTTCTGTCCAAATTGCGGAGAAAAAGTATATATTTCTGATATAAAATATTGTCCTAATTGTGGATGGGAATTGAAATGAAAATATCGATAATTCATAGACTACTCTACATTTTTCAAAATCTCTAAAAAATAAATATTTTGTAAATCTCTCAAATATTTGGATAAAAGGAGACATAAATCATTTTCAAATTATAATCAAAACATATAACTAGTAAATTTAGTGTATTAGTATAATAATCATAGAAAAAAAATAGTTGATTAAGTATGCAAACAGAAGAAATTCAGAAGATTAAAATAAAACTTGGAGGAATGACGTGTGCTTCTTGTGCACTTAAAATAGAAAATAAACTAGGAAGTCTTTTAGGTGTAAATAGTTCAATAGTGAATTTTGCTAATGAGGAGGCAAATGTAGAATATGATCCTAAGACTTTAAACTATTATGATTTTAATAAGGCTATTAGAGATTTAGGATATAAAGCGTCTTTATCAAAGATAGATTTAATTGTCAAAGATACGTTAAGTGAAAAAGATTTTGGCGATTTTGTTGAAAAAGTAAAAGATATTAAAGGAATTTATGAAGTACGAGGTAATTTTACTGCATCTAAAATTTTTATTGAATTTAATGAAGCAGAAATCGGAGAAGCTAGAGTCTATTCTAATATAAAGAAGTTAGGTTATAATATAGAGAAATCTGCTGGTGTAATAGATAAGGATATAGAACAGCATAAAAAGGAAATGCGTTATCGTTTGATTATTTTAACGATTTCATTAATTTTTTCTGCTTTTATAGCTCCTATAAATTGGATTGTTCCCGCTTCTTTTACACGTAACCTTATTTTAACGATTTTAGCTACTGGGAATTATGGTGTAGCAGGTTCATTCTTCTTAGGAGGAGCCTATAAATCATTAAGGAACAAATCTGCAAATATGGATGTTTTAATTGTTCTTGGAACAACCACAGCATATATATATTCATTCTTAACAACTTTTTTCATTTCTGGAGAAGTGTTTTATGAAGCTATGAGTTTAATTTTTTCCTTTATTTTAATTGGAAAATATCTTGAACATAAAACAAAAGGACAAGCATCCGAAGCAATTAAAAAATTAATTGGGCTACAACCAAAAACGGCAACTTTATTAAAGGATGGTAAAGAAATAGAAATCCCAATTGAAGAAATTGAAAAAGGCGATATCTTAATTGTACGTCCTGGTGAAAAAATACCAGTTGACGGAAAAGTGTTAAAAGGTAAATCAAAAGTTGATGAATCAATGATTACAGGTGAGAGTAAATATATTAAAAAAGAAGTGGAAGACGCAGTAATCGGAGCAACTGTTAATCAAACGGGTTTACTTCAAATTATAACAGAGAAGGTAGGTAAAGAAACCATGTTATTCCAAATAATTGGATTTGTAAAGGAAGCTCAATCACGAAAAGGTTCAAAACAACGTTTAGCAGATAGAGTAAGTAATTATTTTGTTCCCATAGTTGTAATCATCGCTTCAATTGCTTTTGTTTATTGGTATTTCATAGCAGGAAGTGGTATTGAAGTAGCTTTACTTGTCTTCACATCAGTAGTTGTAATCTCATGTCCTTGTGCACTTGGTTTAGCGATCCCAACAGCAATAATGGTGGGTACAGGAAAGGGTGCTGAAAATGGGTTATTGATTAAAGGAGGAGATTCTTTGGAAACAATCAATACTATAAATAGCATAGTTTTTGATAAAACGGGGACTTTAACAATTGGGAAACCAAAAGTTTCTGGGATTTTTGCAGATAATAATCTGAAAGATTCTGGACTTTCTGAGAATGATCTATTATTTTATGCTGCAAGTGCTGAAATGGGTTCTGAACACCCTCTTGGTCTAGCAATAATTGAAGAAGCAAATCAAAGGGGTTTATCTCTTGAAGCACCAAGTGAATTTGATGCTATCCCTGGTAAAGGTCTCATTGCTACTGTTAAAAACCAGAAGGTTATACTGGGAAGTCCTAAATTATTTGTTGAAAATAATATTAAAACAGATGATTATATTGAGGAATTTAAAAAATATCAACTATTAGGAAGAACAACTATATTTGTAAGTGTTGATAACCAAGTAAAAGGAATAATTGGCATATCGGATAAAATTAAAGACCAAGCTCCATACGCTCTTGAACTCTTAAGAAGTATAGGATTAGAAATTTATATGCTCACAGGAGATAATAAACAAACAGCATTAATCATAGGTGACGAGTTAAATATTGATGAAACGCATATTTTAGCAGAGGTTTTACCTAATGAGAAAGCTTTAACAATTAAGAAACTTCAAGAATCTTCAAAAGATAGAATAGTAGGGATGGTTGGAGATGGAATCAATGATGCTCCAGCATTAGCACAAGCGGATGTTGGAATTGCTGTAGGATCCGGTACGGATGTTGCTATTGAAACTGCAGACATAGTGTTAATGAGAGGAGATCTAAGAAATGTTGTTTCTGCAATTAAATTGTCAAAGAAGACATATAAAAAAATGATTACAAATCTATTTTGGGCATTAATATACAACTTAATTGGCATACCTCTTGCTGCGGGATTGTTATATTATATTACAGGTTTCTTTTTGCCCCCTTATCTGGCAGCAATTTTTATGGCTTCTAGTTCAGTTTCAGTTGTAACAAATGCTTTGTTTTTAAAAAGATATGAACCTAAAACACCTCAACAAATTGAAGAAGAAAAATTATTAATGACTCAAGGAAAAGAAGTTGTAGATCCAGTATGTGGAATGAAACTTGACTCTAGAAAGGCAATTGAATATGAGTATAAAAACAAAATCTATTACTTTTGTAATCCAAATTGCGAAGCACACTTTAAATTAGATCCTGAAAGATATAAAAATTATGATGCAATGGATCCAAAATTAATGCAAATTAAAAGTCCTGAAGTAAGTAAAAATAAAGAAAAATCAATAAAAATTAAACAAAAAAAAGAGGATGATAAAAAAATGGGAAAATTAAGATGTACAGAATGTGGATTAGAACAAGATCTTCCAATGCATTGTGGAAAACCAATGCATAAAGAAAATGATCAATTAGTATGTTGGATGGGTGCTTCATGTGGTGTTCAAGAAATCCCTAAACATCATGATAAACCTATGGAAGTAATTGAATAAAATTATTAAAAAGGAGGATATAAAAAATGACCTTATATAAGTGTGGAAAATGTGGAAAATCTATAGACACAATTCCTAAGCACTGTTCAGAAGATATGATATTTAATGAAGAAGAAAATCGATTTGAATGTTATATGGGACCAAATTGTGGCTATCTTCCATTAGATGATTTGAGATGTGAAGAATGTTGTAAATAGTAATCAATCTTAACTACCTTTTTTCTCTTTATATTTATGTATTTGAAAAAAAGGATTGTCTTTATAAATGTTCCAGATAATATCATATCTAACATATATAATCTTAGAATATTAGTTAGAATCTGTTAAAATTTGTTTCTGTTCAATGATTTTTTTCCATTTTTCTAACTGTTTTAACAACTTTTGAGTATCTGGAACTTGGGTAATTTGTTCTTTGTATATTGGATAGTATTTATACAAATTATTAAGTAGCTCTATCCAAGATTTTTGATTTTCTGTTTGACTTGGTATATCTTTTTTTAATTGGAAAATTATTCTTTTTTCTCTTTTCGTTTTGATAATTCTCAAGAAGTTTTTCATCACTAGATTTTTAAATTCTGAATATTCTACTGGTCTAAAACTAGCTAATGAGTAGCTCATATTATCATCAGCAAATGGGAAGAATTTTATTAATTTATCTTCTGGAACTTCAGGATTATCAAGTAATTCCAGTTCGATATCAGATTTATTAAGACTCTCTAGAATAAGATATAGTTCTCCAGGATTTGTTTTTGTTTTTCGCTCAATTTGGTTCGAGATTTCAAAAATTGGGATAAAGAATTTAGGAAATTTCTCAGGATTCTCGATTCTATATATATATTCTTCTTTTATTATATTGATAATTTGAGTTTCTGTATCGATAGCCAATTCATCAGCTGTAAAAGTTAACTGAGTATCTTTCATTTTTTCTTTATGCAATGCTTTAGCTTCTTGTTTTTTACTATAACCCGTAGAAAGAGAAGTTATAAAACCATTTGCGGCTTCACCTTCTTCTTCTCTTTTAACTAACCTGCTAGTCCTACTTTCACCTTCTAATGCTCTTTGATATATTCTTTCACTTAGATATTTTCGAGCTTTTTGTTCAGCAACACCTTTCTTTTCAAATACTTCAGTAACTGACATGAAGTCAATAATCTTTACTGACCTTCCTGATTTCTGTTTTTTTTCTGTTATCATAATATCCATATCTCTTTTTGCCAATTGATTAAGAAGATCATATACTTTTCCTTTAGATAATTGAGTAGCTTTAATTAATTCTCGTTCAATTATTTCAATAGGATAAGCTTCGCCTCTTCTTATATATTCGCTTCTAATAATTTTATATACTTTATCGAGACTTTTTTCTACTTCACTAACAGTTTCTTTCTGTAATCTCATAAACATTGAAGTTTCATGAGGTTTTATATAGTAGATTAATAGTGTAGTACCCAAGAAGAAGATCATAAGTATTGAGATGATGAATTTATCCCACATTAAGAAAACTCCAATCCCCTCTACTTTTTGAAGTGTTATATTAGTTGCAAGAGCGAAACGTGTTAGAGTTTGAGCAAAAACGCAACCTAAACACAACAGAATTAATCCATCCTTTTTAAAGATAAATATACGCCATCCAAGGGACTTACCGAGTTTCTTTACTATACGATAAAGAAAATACATTGATATAATAAACTCGAAAATGAAAACAAAAGACACAACAGAGCCAGTTGTACCTATTGTGGATTTAAATGCAGCTATAGTTTCATTTCGGAGCAATAAAAAGATACTGATTTGTAGAATTTGAAAGAAAAAAATAAAAAAAATAATCAATGAAAAAGTAAAATTATCAAAAGTGCCAGCTCTTTTAGTTTCAGCTCGTCGTCTAGTAGATACATATTCAAATATTATAAAAACTAGTGTTAAAACTAAACTAAAATAAATTAATGGCATAATCCGTGTCATTTCCATTTCATAAACAGCAACAGCATTACTAGGTTCTGGATCATTTAACCCAAAAAAATCTAAAGATAAAAAAACCAAGAAACTTCTATAAAACAATGAAATCACAACAAGCAGAGTTAAAATAAAAAATGGAAGTATAACAGCAAAAATATATCTTGGAACTGAATACCTTTTGATGAATCTTGCTTCGATTTTTGTTGAAAATTTTCTAGAATATATATAGAATCTACTGCTTAATAGAATTAGCCAAATCATCGATAATGCTAATAAATATGTCATATAGTTAATTCCTGTTCCAATATACAGAAATATGATATATAATATTGTAAATAAACCGCTATATGCTATTATTTGCTTAATAACAGTATGTTCTTCGAAAATATAGATTCTTATTTTATCAACACTAAAAATAAATGATAAAACCAGAAAAAGGGCCAAAATTGTATTTGAAAACACAAAGGGACGCCCAAACATTAAGATATCAATCCATTCTGCACCTGGGAAATTAATTTTTAAAATTAAAACCAGAGAGTAAAAAATAAATAAAATATAAAGACCAAAAAACTTTTTTTCATAAGAATATGATTTGGGTTCTTTACCCTCAATATATACTTCTTGATGAATTATTTTATCATATATATGAGTTTTGAGTTTTGATTTAAAAGCAAAAAATTTCAATCTTAACTTAGAAGAAAATTTGTTACTCTTACTTTTTGCTCTCGGTTTATCCATTATTAAAGTTTTTGATTGGCTTTTCGCTTCAGAACCCCTTGACTTCTTTGAAGAATTAGATTGTTTATCGGACATTTTTTAAACAAAAAATGTTTTTATTATAATTAGTTGTATACGAGAACTTTTAAAATTTCATAAAACAAGAATTTAAATTAAAAATAATAATTTAGTTTAAAATTATTTATCTTTTTTTAAAGATTCAAAAACATAAAATTTCGAAAATCTTAATATATTTTAAGCAATTGGTTAATCTTTAATATATACCTTGAAGTATTTAGTATTAAAATATCAATATAAGGATTATTATGAAAATCTTTTATGATATTTTGGTACCAGCTTATATTATTTATGAGATATCTCTTAAGTGATATAATAATAGAATTATTATGTAATAAATTAGTATCCGTATATTAAAAAACATGCAGTGTTTGAATGTAAATTTTAAAAATCTTCGGATATAAATTTAAATATAAACAATGTAATATGAAAAATTAAAAATGAAAGCAAAAGATCCTGAGAGTAAAGAAAGCTTAATCAAATTAGTTAAAAAAGCAATCGAATTACTTGCTGAAAGAAATATATCTAAAACGGTAATTTTATCTTCCTATAAGATTAATTCTGTTTTAAAAGAAAATTATGGAGTAAACATTAAGGTTGATAAAATTGGTAGAATTCTAAGTAAGATAGCGACGTTGAATGAACTAAAGAGGCTTAATACTAATATTCCAAAGTATAAATTGCAGATAACGAAGGTTTCAAGTTTACGGTTCTTTTAAATTTTCTTTAGTTTAAGTTTCGAAAGCTAGTAATTATTTTTTGAAGTTTTTCAAGCAAATTCTTTATTTCGGAATTATTTTCTTTGAAAGGAGTTAATTCTGTATTTAATTTTTCAATTTTTTCGTCTATATTTTTCTGTAATGGTAATAGTGAATTGTTTATTTTTCGTTCAATATTTCCAGATAATTTATTTATCTGTTCGTTAGTATCTGTTAATAATCTTTTATAAATATTGATTAATTCATCAATTTGCACAATTGTTTTCTTTCTTTCCTCTGCGTTTTCAGATATAGAATTTCTTAGAGTCTTAAGTTCCTCTTCAATACTAACTAAATTTTTTTCAATTGAGATCTTTAGCTCTTTAATTAGTTTTTCCTTGAATTTACTAATATGTTCTTTTAATTCTTTATTAGCTTCAATTCGAGTATCAACATATTTAGAGACATTTTTCTTGAATTGGTATACTGTTTCATCTAGAGTTCTTTTAAACCAATTGTCTACTTTTCCAAGTCCTGAAGATATTGCTTCTTTCATTTTACTCAAAACCTTGACAATATATTCAGTTCCTTTAGAAGTTCCTTGATTCAGTCCTTCAATCCAATCTCTCATTTGAGTATTTAGCATCTCTGTAATCTCCTGAGAGAAATTTTCAGTCCCCTGTTGAAAACTTGAAATAATTGTTTTTATTTGTGAGTCACTTCTTAATTCTTTATCGATCTCTGATGGTTCTTCTGTGATAGGTATTTCTTGCAAATCTCTTGGAGGAGCTTTAACAAATTCATTTACTTCTTTGATAAGAATAGGATCTTTTTTCTGAACATCTTCTGAAAATTTTTGAACCCATTTATAATACTCTAATGAGGTTGGTTTTTCAATTCCATATTGTATCTTATGATATTTCTCAGCTTTCGAAAAATCATCTAATCGGTAGATTTCGAATCCAAGTTCTTCATTTTTGCCCATAAGAGTATGATCAAAAACAATAGCAAATCCATAAGGAAATTTTTCACCCTGAAAATATTGTAAATTCTTTGTATCACTTTCAGATAAATATAAACCCCAAGAAGGGTGAGAATGATAGTATCCTATTAAATCCGAGGAATATTTCTTTCCAATTTCAATAAATAAATCATAAATATCTTTATCAAAACCTATTTCTACTTTATCTCCATGAGATAATGGAACTGCATTTTCCACGATAACAATATCTTCAGTAGAGTCATATTTTCCTATACAAATTCCCATTACTTCTATACTTTGTTCTAATGCTTCATTACCAAACCGTAATACATGAGTGAGCATATTTCTAAAAGCTTCCTTTTTAATGAATATCTTTCCTTTTTCACTTTTTCCCTTTGATTCCATATTCTCCATTTTTTCTTATTCCTCTTTTTTGTTTAATTTTTCGATTTTTGTTATTAGATCTTTATTTTTCTTTTCCAATTCAATTACATTTTTTTGGAGAGTTTTGATTTCAATTTCTTGTGATTCTAATTTATTCTGGAGTGGTGTTTTTAAACTCTCCAATAAGATAATAGCCGCTTTTAAATTGGAAAGGAAACTTTTAGTGTCTTTATTTGAATTTATAAAATTACCAACAATTTTATTACAACTCCTAACAAAATTTTCGGATATCTCTTTAATATTTGTATCTAATTTGTCTGCAATTAACTCCTCTATAGAATTTATATTATTAGATACACTTTCTAACATAGAGTTTTGTTGATTTAAAGAGTCAGAAGATTTTAATTCCTTTATATTGATATCAGTTAGATCATCTATTTGTTTATTAAATTGATTTAGTATTGCGTGAAAACTTTCTTCTAATCTTTTTTCTATCAATAAAGAAAATTCATTATCTAGTTCTGATTTAATATTTTCAAATGATCCCTTAAAAAATTCTTGGTATGAGTCAAATTCTTCGAATTTATCATCAATATACATATCTAATTCATTTAGTTTCTCCTTAATTGAGAATTTAAAATCTTTCTGAAGTGTTGAAATGCTTTCACTAAGAGTATTTTTTATTATAATTACATCTTTCCTCATCTGTAAGTTCTTCTCAACAGTTTTTTTTATGATATCTTCACTCCAAGAATTTAAAACTGAAATTAATGGGTCAATAGATGCTTCTACGAATTTTGTCAAACCTGCTTTTAGGGAGGATAAGATCATTAGAGAATTCAATTCTGGTTTTTTTGTTAGAATTTGACTTTCACTAGGGAATGTTATATCCCCAAATAAATCAGGCATTTCGTTAATTTCTAGTATAGGTGGTTCTTTTGAATGAACAGAATTAATTAATTCAATTAATTTTATATAATATTGCAGACTATCAGGAGGTTCGACAGTAGTTACAACTTCATGATAACCAGACATCTGACCTTTTGCTGGATTATCTAATCTAAATGCACGATATCCCATATCTCCAGGTTTTTCTAAATATACATGATCGAAAACAATCCCAATAGCACTTGGATTTGGGGTTTGCCACCCTAATTGGTTTCTAATATCAGTAGAAGAAAAGAATATATCTAATCCGGGATGAGAATGATACCAACCACAACTGAACCAATTTTTTTCAGCATATGCAGCATCGACCATAGAAAATGTTATATAATCTTCTGGGGCAAAAGCAACTTCTATTGCTCCACCATGTGAGATGGGGACTGCATCTTCAATAATAAGCTCTCTTATTCCTTTTTTATCAGGCTCACCCTCTAACCTACCAATTAATATCCCCATAACTTCTTTAAACTGTCTACGGTCTCTTGCCTTATTCCCAAATCTAAGGACATGCACCAGCATTTTATAATAAGCATCTGGTTTAATAATAACAGACGGCATTTGTTATCACGATTTATGTTTTAGATTTAGTTTGTTAATGATATATATATAATTTAATTGGTTTTAAATATTTGAATAAAAGAATATAATTTAAATCTGATTTTATTGTCATTTCTCTCAATATATTTATAGTTAAGAAAAAATAAAATCAAAAATAGAAAATATATGTTTAATTACTAATCGTGAGGTAAGGGTTTACCACAGAAGGGACAGAATCTAAATCCCAAATCTTTTCCACAAAAAGGGCAAAATTCACTAGCTTTACTTTCAGAATCTTCTATTTCAGCCCCTTCCTTAGGTATTGAAGGTAATTGCCTTGTTGTTCTAACAGTTGGGGCTGATGATTGAGCCTCTGCCTTCCTTGCAGCTACTGTTGCTTTAAAGGCTTGTCTTCTCTCCTCCTCAAGTTCTTGTTGGCTTTTTATCTCTTCAGTTTTTACCCAACCCTGAACTTTAGGCCTTTTCAATTCACTTTCAGGAACACTCTCTAATTCAACTTCTTTTGTTTCTGAAATAGGAGCCATAACTTTTCTCTCTTCTTTTCTCTGCAGAGATTGTTTAACAAGAGCTTGAGTAGTTTTCATAACTTGATGTGGATTAATATTAGGTATGGCTACAGTTCTAAGAACCCATCCTACAATAATATTTTGATTTGGAAAATCTCCTTCAACATCCTCATCTTTAAAAACATAGGAGTCAATAATATCCTGTCCTTTAAGCATCCGTACAGCCCATTTTTCATTAATCAGTCCTAATTGAAGTCGGTAGCTCGTTCCTGGCACACCAAGCTGACCAGATAGGGGAATAAAACCAATTTCAGTCAATATAAATCACATTTTATCTCTAAATTATATGTTTTCTGTAATATTATAATGATAAATTCGGAATTTAAATTATTTTTTATTTACAGTAAAAATTTATCTTATAATTAAAAATTTTTATCATCACTTTAGCTATCAAAAGGCATAAATACAAAAATTTGTATTAAATTTGCATATATTTTCCTCAGAAAAAAAAATTTAAAGAAGATTTTACTATGGTTGTTATTATTCCTAAACAATGTTATCTGGCAGTGGTAGCTGCTGCGGTTAGATTTGCAAATACACGTATTCCTAAAAATGATTGGTTAGAAGTGAGCGGAATTTTCATAGGAAAGAATCAGGGCGATGATGTAATAATTACACAAACATATCCAATAATGCATCAAGAACTGGATAAAGATGCTGTAATCGATCAATATAAATGGTCTGATGAGGATTATATTGCTTTTAGTATTATTGATGATGAAGCTTTTGAAAGAGGTGAATTTACAGTAGGATGGTGGCATTCTCATCCAGATTTTAAAGTAATGATGTCCCATATTGATATACAGACTACTCTTTCCTATCAACAAAATAATCCAAAAGCAATTTCTTTAGTATTTAATCCTACGAGATTAATTCGACAGATTGAATTAGCTGATAAAAAAGGAGATCCGGATAAACAATTAAAAAATGATCCTGGCTTTAAAATATTCAGATTAGATGATGTAAATTCTGGTGTAGAGGCTTCATATCATACTGCAGATTACAGAATTGAAGGATATGATAGCATGGAACAATTAATTGCGCAAACTCAGAAATTTATTATTGATATCACTAATTTTTTTCCTAAAGATAATGTACCAGATACATATAGCAAATTCATTGATGAACGCATAGAAAAATTGGAGTCTCTCTTTCTTGGTACTGAAGAGTATTTGACCACCTTAACACATCGAGGAGAAAAATCAAGAATTCCAGAAGTTTTAGAAAATCAAAGTCAAGAAATTCGCAAATTTGTAGCAGATACATCTGTAAAGATAGAAAATATCCGGGAATTTATGAACTATTTAGAATATAAAGAAAGAGAAGTAATATTTCCTCAGATAGAAGAAATTATAAATAGATGGGATGAACATGTTTCTGGATTAGATAAAAGATTGAAGCAGCTTAAGAAGAGATTTTGAATTAAATAATTTTCATCCTATTTTTAGTTTTGATAAATTTTTATTTGATTACGCTTTTTTTTTGATTAATTATTTGATTTTTTTAAATATATTTTCATAGAACTTATAGATCACATAAAGTATTATGAAGAAAATAAATTTTCCTTTTACAGCGATTCTTGGTCAAGAGAAAATGAAAATGGGGTTAGTATTGAATGTTATAGACCCTCAAATTGGTGGTATTCTTCTAACAGGACAACAAGGTACAGGGAAAAGTACAGCTGTCAGGTCTCTTGTAGAATTGATGCCCCAAATCGAAGTTATAACGGGTTGTGAATTTTCATGTGATCCACATTCTGATATTGACATTTTATGTCAAAATTGTATAGAAAAGCGGGAAAATGGTAAAATTCGAACGGAATATAGAGATATGTGGTTAGTAAATTTACCTTTAGGAGTAACAGAAGATATGGTATGTGGGTCGTTATCTATAGACAAAGTCCTTACAGAAGGGATAAGAGCCCTACATCCTGGTTTATTGGCAAAAGCGAATCGAGGAATACTTTATGTAGACGAAATTAATCTCCTTCAAGATCATATAGTTGATGTTCTTTTAGATTCAGCGGCTTCTGGTGTTAATATTATAGAAAGAGAAGGTATTTCTGTATCACATCCCTCTAGATTTGTGTTAGTTGGATCGATGAACCCAGAAGAAGGCGATTTAAGACCTCAAATAGCGGATCGTCTTGGTTTAGAAGTAAGAATAGAAGCACCTAGAGATCCAGAATTACGTGCTGAAATAACTAAAAGAGTAATAGAATTTGATGATCATCCAAAAGAATTTATTCAAGCTTTTGAAAATGAACAGGAAAAACTGAGAAAGGAAATTATAAATGCTCGTCAAATTTTAAAAGAAGTTCAAATACCAAGCTCAGTTTATGAATTTGTTTCGAAAATTGTAAACGAGTTGGAGATTTTTTCTCAACGAGCTGATATCACATTTATAAGATGTGCTCGTGCTCATGCTGCATTAAACAATAGAAAAACTATAACCGAAGATGATCTTAATGTTGCAATGGATTTGGTATTTAAACACAGAATTCAATCACTCCATTATGAAATGACACCTGAAGAAATAAAGGCTAAGATTGCTGAAGTTTATGGAAAAATAAGAGAAGCATATGAAAATACTGATATTCTTCAACCAAATAGGGAAACTGAGGGGCCTTTAAAACATGATGACAGTTCTCAAAAAGAGTTTAAACGTCAATCTGTTGATCCTGAAAAAGTCGATATCCCCGAGACAAAAGAAGAGAAATTACCCCCTCCAAAATATCCTGATAACAGAAAACGAAATCCAAAACCTGCTGGAGGTTGGAAAGTGAAAAATATTCCTCTTAATGAGGATCTACGATTCTTTGAAGCAAAAAATGGTTCTCTTCCCTTTATTTATAAAATGGAAAAAAAAATGACGTCTATCTTAGATAATATTAGGAAAGAACGAAAAATTTCTGATTATGGAGGAAGAGGAATAGGTAGAAGAATTAAAATATCTTCATCACAAAAGGGAAGATATGTCTCATACAGGACTTCCATAAGAGAACAACCAAAATCTATTGCGTTAGACGCTACTATTAGGAATTATCTTAAAAATATAGTATATAATGAAACTGAAATCGATTTTCCTATCCATTTTAACAAATATGATCTAATGGATAAGATTTATGAATATCGTGCTCCGCTAGCATTATTCTTTGTATTAGATAGTTCAGCATCTATGTTTTATGTAATAAAACAAATGACCGATGTAATTCTGTCTTTACACAGAGAGGGATATAGAAAAAGAGATAAAATTGCCTTAATTATTTTTCGTGGGAAGGAAGCAGTTGTTCTTCAAAAACCTACTGTTAATTTTAAAATGGCAGTTAATAAGTTGAAAAAGCTCGAGGGGAAATCATATACACCAATGGCAGCAGCATTAAAAAAAGTATCTGAATTAATAAAAATTGAGAAGCTGAAGGATAGAAATATTATTCCAGTTGTTTTTATATGTAGTGATTGCGGAGCAAATATTTCTGTAAAATATCCTGATTTAATAGCTCAGATTGAAACAGATTATACTTTAATTACAAGGGAATTAGAAGAATTGACAAAAAAATTATCAAAACAAAATATCCATATGGTTGTTCTCGAACCAAAAAAATCTTATGCAACTCACGCTTTAGGAGTACATACGTATTCAGCAGAACTTATTAAAAAAAACTTTAAAAAATATGCTAATGCTCAGATTTATAAATTTAACAAATATAATCCTAATTCATTAATATTAGAATTGAAGAAAATCCTTTAGATTACAATTTTAATTAATAAAAAGAATTTTTTGAGATATTAATTTAAGGAACATTATCAAGGGGTATTCCAAATTTTAAAGAGTAACCAATTTTTTTAAGATCATCAGTGAAGTAGTTAGGATGCGTATACATGCTTATATGAATCCAATTATTATTTTTTAAGACTGAAATATGATGAGAAAACATCCTCACAATACCTTGATTTAGAAATTCTATTTCTCCTTCCCTAGCAATATTTCCATCACTTAATGTTATTTGTTTATCAGAAATAATCTTGATATTTTTCGCTGATTTCTTTAAAACACTAACAATCGCCTTTGTGGTATCTTCCAACCTTATGGATGGATCAATTTCAGAAACACTTATATGCAGATTTTTGAAATTATCTTTAGAAGCTGCAAACATTTGAGACGTATTGGGTATAGGATTTACTTGGACTAAGTAGTCAGGGTAAGAAATTGAAAATGCAAGCGATTCGGAATTGTACTCATAAAAATTATCTTTTATTTCTCTTACAGGTGTAGGAAATTTTTCACTAATCTTTACTGCATCATTTTTTATCCGATCAAATCTATCTTTTATTAAGTCTATATACTCTGGATGAGTCATAATATAAAATACATCATTTTGAATAGCATAAATTACCATTTCTGCCACAACCTCTGGATCCATCCCTAATCCTGACATTTTTACAAGATTTTCTATAAGTGGTCGATTTATTTCTGCTTCTTTTGGTGATGGTCGATAAAAATCCTTAAGATCAGTCCTCAAACGAATTGTATTTTTTAAAATATTTGTATTTATTAAGCCCGGGCAAAGAACAGAAGCCCCAACATTAGTATTAAAACATTGATGTGCAATCATTTCACTTATAGAAACAACTGCGAACTTTGACGCAGTATAAGGGCCACCTCTCCCCGTAAGATGTCCTCCTACTGATGCAGTATTTACTATATGACATGGTTCTCCACTTTTCAACATACGTTTTAAAAAAGAAATAATTCCATGGATCACTCCAAAAAGATTAATTTTTAGAGTGTGATTCCAATTTCCTATTTCTAAAAGATGAGCAGGACCAGTACCTCCTACTCCAGCATTATTACATAGTATATTCACTTTCCCAAATTGCTCATAAGAAGCATTAGCGAGTTCTCTAACCTGATTTAGGTCGCTCACATCAGTAACAAAGGATAAAACTTCAGCACCCATCTTATTAAGACTTATTAATGCATCGTTTAAAGATCTTTTATTAATATCTGCTATAACAATTTTCATACCTCGTTTAGCAAATGCATGAGCCAATGATAATCCAATCCCACTTCCCCCACCTGTAACTACAGCAACCTTTCCTTCAAAATTCTTTATCATAATTATCTTACTAGATATTTTTTTTGATTTCTTAATACGTAGAAAATATGTAAGATTATTTAAAAAGTAATTCTTCAAAACAGTAATTTGATGTATTTTCAAGCAAGTTTTAGAAGAAAGCAAATAGTAACTTGATTTTCAAAAAACTTCTTTAGTCTTTTCTTCTATTTGTTTATTAATGGCTGATAAATCAATTTCATGTCTAGTTGTTGGATTTAATACTCGTCCTTTAGCTTACTCCTTAAACAGAGCAGGATATGATGTTTATGCTGTAGATTTCTTTGGTGATTTGGATTTATTTCCATATGTAAATGATTCTATTGTTATATTGCAGGTTTTAAATAGTAATTATAATTCATTGAAGGATAAATATAGCCAATATTTAGTACAATATGCAATAAAATTATATTATAAACATCAAGATACACATTTTTTCTTAATAGGGAGTGGTTTAGATGATGATTATGAAGGAAGAAAACTTATTTTAGATGAACTTAAAACATCTAATATTAAAAGTGTCAATAATGATTTAGAGATTATTGAAAGAGCTAGAAATATTGAATCAATTTTTGAATTTTTAAAATCTTACGGTTATAAAATACCAAGATCTTTTTCTTTTGAAGATTTGAACATACATAAATTAAACGTAGAATATCCTTTCATATTAAAAAAAAAGAGAAGTGCTGGAGGGATTAATGTATTTAAAATTAGAAATGAAAAGGAATTATTCTCTCACATAAAATCCTTCGAAGAAAAATTTTTTAATCCAAATGAATGGCTAATTCAGGAATATATTGAGGGAATTCCTGTAAGTTGTACAGTAATTTCGAATGGTGAGGAATCTGAAGTTATTTCTATTAACCGTCAAATTATTGGTATGAAATGTCTAAATTCACCAAAATCTTTTATGTATTGTGGAAATATAGTCCCTGCAGGAATTTCGAAAGATCAAGAAAAAATAATATCAGAAATATCTGTTCTTTTAACCAAAAAATTAGGTTTAAAAGGGATTAATGGTTTTGATTTTGTATTAAAAGATAATTATCCATATCTTATGGAATGTAATCCTAGAATCCCTGGTTCAATTAGAGCTTCTGAAATTGCTTTAGATTTAAATCTTTTAGACCTTCATATAAAAAGTTTTATCCCAAATCAATGGAACGAACTTAAAAAACTGATAAAGAATGCTGAAATTAAGTATATTGCCACAAAATTAATATATTTTGCCCCCAAAAAAATTGATAAAAAAATAATACCAAAAATCAATAATCTAAAGTATATTCATGATAAATCTGAATCAGATAGAGATATTATAAAAGGGGATCCTTTATGTTCTATATTATATAAAGCAAAAAACCATTTAGAGTCTTATAATGGAGCATTAAAGATTGTAGAGAAAATAAATAATATAATTAAATGACATCTTTTATTGAATTCTTCTATTGAATGATTGTTTTAATCTTTGCGATGTAACCGCCTAATTTTCTACCATCTGATTCAGGAACCGCGAGTGCTAAAAGGCGATTCTCATCTAAATCATGCAATATTACTGAACCATTTTCTCCACCAATTATGGAATATTCCATATGACTTTCTAGTAATACTCCAGATAAGTTATATAAAGCTGCCACCATAGCTGAAAGAATTGGTTCAGGCATTGTAGACTGTATTTTTATTGGTAATCCATCTTTTGTAATTATTGCTAAAACAAGAGTATTTGGTATTGCTCTTTTAAGACCTTTAAATATTTCTTCCTTAAGAATATCAGAAGTTTCAATAATAGCAGATATTTGCAGACTTAATTTTTGTAATTTATTTATATATGAATCTAATCCTTCAAGTTCAGCTAATTCTCTATTGAGATAACAAATCATAGTTAGATTTTCTACTAAAATTGAAAGAATAATCTGATCTTTACCAGTAATTAAATTATAAGATACTTCTTGATTAAGCGAATCCCTTAACATTTTAGATGATAGATATACAAGGCTGCTATTTGCGGCAGTGACTTCTCCAGTCGTCATCTTCATATCTTTTTTGAAAATACTCGAAATTTGTGTTCCTTCTGGAGTTCCTACATTAATACCAATTATTGCTGATGAGGATTCCATTTCTTTTTCAACTAATTCTAAAACATCAGCTTTTAATTCCTCTAGAATCTTTTCTTGTCTTTCCATGAATGAATATTAATATATATGAACATAAAAAGATATTCTAATAATTGAGTAATAATTTTAGGAATATTGATATAGAAATATGTTCAACTTATAATATAGTAGATTACTATTTTACAAAAATTAGTAAAAAGAAATTGCAAAATAAACTTATAAAATGTAATCATTATAATAAAAAATATAAATAAAGACTATTGTGATCTTGTTAATGGATAATTCATACGAAATAAAAAAACGTCTGGAAGCTAAAGACAGCTTAATAAAATTAAAGGATGAACAAATCAAAGCTCTTGAAGAAGCTCTAAAAGTAAAAGATGAACAAATCGAAACACTTGAGAAAACGATAAAAACTAAAGACGATGGAACCAAAACTTTAGAAAAAACCTTAAAATTAAAGGATGAAGAAATAAAAAAGTTAAGCTCTGCAGCTATAGATCCAGATATTGTAAAAGAAAAGGAAGAAGCAATAAGTCAACTCAAGAAAGAACTTGAGATACTAAACGAAGAATTAACAAAGGCAGATGAAGAATTAGAAAGCTTAGAATTAGAAAATGAAAAATTGAGACAGGATAAATCTAGCTCTACTGATTCAGCAATAGTGGATTTTACAAAAATACAAATACCTAAATCTGAAATTCTTAAGAAAATGAGAGAAATATTAGAGAATTCAATTTCCAATGTTACTATTGTTGTTCCTACTATAGAAGATTTACAGGAACTTTATTTATATGAACTTAGATCTTCTGTAAGCATGAAGATTGCTTGTTCAATTAATCCTGGTATTAGTGAACACTCAGAACTATTAGAGGAGTTTGAAAGTTTAGATAATATTTCAATAAGAAATTATGAAAGAGGAGATAGATTTGTACTGACTAGAGACGGAGAAGAACTCTTAATAGCAGTTAGAGGTAACTCTGAAAACAATAATTTAGTAGTCCATACAAAAGATCCGAAACATTTTAAATTATTAAATTCTATTGCCACAGAAGGCTGGATACAAAGTAGAAAAATATAAATTATCTAATTTTTAGAAAATAGGGCATTTTTCCTTTTCACATCTATCATTCTTATCAGAAAAAATACAATTCTTATAATTGTAATCTAATTCAATCTGAAAAGTTTCCTTTAAAAACTTCAAGGTTTCAAAAATAGAAAGTCTTACTGATCTTTTACAACAATGTTCTAAATTATCAGCAATTTTGTTAAGAGATCTTGATGTAATTTGATTTGCTAAGGTTCTAGGATAATTTTTTGAAGGGGTTGCTCCCGTAAATATACTTATTGCCACTCCAGATCCCATCCCTGCACCACAAGAACCATAAAATCCACACCAGCCACCAGGAATTTTAGATGCTCTTCTAATTGCTTCTTTTATATCAAATAAAGTAATTTCAGTTCCATCAGGTTTTTTTATATCATTATTCTTAAGTGCTGTAATAATAACAGCTGGCGTCAAAACATGATGTTCTGGACCATAAACTTTGAAATTTGGATGTTTCATTATGGTATCAGCTAATTCAAATGGATCCTTAATTTTGGTCTCACTACAAATTTTTTCAATGATTTCAATTGGACCTTTAGAATGACATGCATCACAAATATAATGTCCATCCTCACAGTAAACATTAGAATTAAATATTTTCCCACAAAATTCGCAGTTCAGTTCCTTATACTCTTCTTGTTTTATCGTATAAATTAAATTTCTACCGCAAATTTCACATTTATCGCTTTTTTTTTCCCCCATTATCACTTTCATCCTCTTAATTAACTAATTTCTATATATTTTCTTTTTCTTTTATTAAAATGAGCTAATTCAGAAAAACCTATCTTTTTCAACAATTTTATCATTTTTTTAAATTTATAACCAAGATCTTTAGGACGATGAGCATCTGAACCTAAGAGAACTGGGATTCCCAATTCATAAATTTTTTCAATAATTTCAAAACTAGGATATTGTTCTTTTATTTCTTTTCTTAGACCTCCAGTATTAATTTCCATTGTTAAATCTCTCTTTTTAATAAGCTCTAGAGTTGCAATAACTTCATCCATAACCAAATCATTGTTAATTGCTCTTTTATTGTATTTTTTTGGTAAATCAAAATGACTAACAACATCAAAATCAAATTCTTTTGATTTTATCATATCCTGTAATTTACGATAATATTCCAGATAGATTTTATCTATACTCTCAAATTCTTTATACATACTTAAGAATCTTCTATCATCAATAGCAAAAAGCTTTGATTTTCCATGTAATATATGAACAGAACCTAAGATGTAATCTAAATCATTCAACTTATTTTTAAGCTGTAAATTTAGAAAACTCTCATAGCTTTTGAAATAATCAACCTCAAATGCAGTTCTTACCTGTATTTTATTTTTATATTTATCCTTTAATTCTTTTATCGTTGAGAGATATATATCTACTTCATTTAAACGCATAGAATATTCTTGATAAGGAACTTCCTCAATTAAGATAGGGCTACTCTTAAGATATTCATACGGAAAATGATCACTAATTCCAATAAGATTCAATTTCTTTTCAATAGCTTTTTTAATATAATCCTCAATTGAGCCAACTGCGTGATTACACATTTGATTATGAGTGTGATAATCTTCTAAAACCATATTGTATTTTAAAAGTATTTTAAAAAAGATAAAATTAATTATAACCAATTATAAGCTGATTTTTTAGAATTTAAGAATAAAATATTTGATGATGAATGTGAAGTATTTACTTGCATTTTTGGTAAAGACGTAAAAGAAGAGTCTTAAAAATTGATTTAATTATTTACACACTTAAAAACTATCTGCCAACAATACTGCTTTAAATAATTTATACCATATAATGGGGATTCAATCTTATTTAGAATCTTATATAATAACCTAAAAAGAATGGGTTTTCTCAAAAAATTCCTGAAGAACATAGCTAATGGAGATAAAAGATAATATTCATAATGAACTAAATTTCCAAAAATTCTTTGTGATCTTAAAACATCTTTCATGAATAAGGGATGTTCGTATTTAGTTCTGCTTTTTGGGGCAAAATACTTTCTATTTAATTCTACTATTGGATTTTTTTTTAATGGTTCTATAAAGGAAATAAAACCTTTTTTCTTAAGCAATCGTTTACATTCTCGATAAAATAGATTTATGTCAGGTAAATGATGAATGATCCTTGATCCAACAATTATATCAAATGCATTATCTTCAAAGTCAGGAACTTGTGCATTCATAACTATAAAATCTATTTTAAGATGATTTTCCTTGCTCCTTATATTACATAAATCAATGTAATTTTTTGAAAGATCGATACCTGTTACAATAGCTCCTTTTTGAGCAAGATATAAAGAAAGATCACCTTTTCCGCATCCAACATCTAAAATTTTCTTATTTTTAACTTTTCCAATTAGATTTTTAAATTTTAAATGAGCTAATCTAAAAAAACTCTCATCTTCTAAGTCCTGAATTTTTCCTGATTGTAGTTTATTTTTACTATAATAAGATACTTCATTCTTGAAAATATGATTATATTTAGAAAGGGTTTTGGTTCTATCTATATCATTCATAAATATCGAATCTAAAAATATCAGTTATTTTAGATAATTATTTCTGAGTTTTTTATATTATTATCTTATTAATTGTTTTTATTTGAAGGTAATTTAAAGAATTAAAATACAAGGAAAAGAATTCCCTAATTTTTAATATACTGTTTGATATATCTTTGAACTTCGCTTGCAGGTTGAAATATTCCAAAATGCCCCTCACACAAAATATCTGCCTTCAAATCTAATAACTTTTTTAAGGAATTTTGATAATCTTGGAAATCACTCACACCAGGAATTATAGGGCCATGCAAATCTTGACCAAATAATATTTTTTTTTTCTTATCTTCTGTTTCAAGTAAAATAGAGATAGATCCGGGAGTATGACCAGGAGTATGGAAACATTGAAAATCATAAATTCCAAATTTCAATAGTTCAAAATCTCCTTTCAATCTTTTTTCAAGCTTAACAGGTTTATAGTATATTCCATACCATCCTGCAACAGTTTCATTGTCGTGCCCTTCTTCTTCTATTGCATAAGCATCTAATTCATGAGCATAAAACTTTACTTTTTTATTATATTTTTTAAGATCTGAACAAGCTCCTATATGATCGATATGAAAATGCGTAATAATACAATGTTTTATATCCATAGTATTTAATCCAAGTATACTAATTCTTTTTAATAAATCTAAACTCATCCCACAATCAATTAGGATAAGACCATCCTCACTCTGAGAATTAACTAGATATACAGAACAACCAACGTCTCCAACATGATATACATCTTTATAAACTTCTTTCATAATACAATCATTTTTTTTTAATGATATTAAGCCTTTTTTATATAAAACTCGTTATTTTTATATTAATTATTCTTCCATAATTAAATTAAAAAGTTTGTCAGGATAGTCCGTATAAATGGCAGCTACTTTTTTATTATAATTATTTAATTTTAGAACTTTCTTCATACCCAATTTCGTATTTACACCCCATACATAACAATTAAAGTCATTTTCAACTACAATTTTAAATAAATCTTCAATATGTCTTGAAAATTTTAGATTAATTATATTTATATCTAATTTTTTTAATTTTTTAAAGCTCTGAGCTTCATATTTAATATTACTAATATTTGATGTTAATGTGTATATAAGCTTAACTTTTTTGTTTATATTTCTAAGGTGAGATAATACTTTCAATCTACGGTCAGTTATTACTATTTTATTTAGGAGCGCGTATTTTTCTGCGATAGTTAAAAGTTTAACCCCTACTTCTTTATTTTCAATATCAAAACTAAATCTTATATTATTTAAGTTATTTTTAAATACTTGAAAAACTTCATGAACCAATGGAATTACTCTTTCATCTGCAAATTTGATTTTTTTTATCTCTTCAAAAGTAAATTTTCTAACAGGATGGTATTTATTGTCTATTTTGAAATATCTATCATGAAAACAAATTAATTTTTTATCTTTTGTTGCTCTAATATCTGTTTCTATTCCTGCTCCCATACTTATTGCCTTTTTGAAAGAAATCATTGTATTTTCAATCTCATAACCTGAAGCTCCTCGATGAGCAAAAATATAGGGTTTCATTTTTAAATTAAATATCTGATCAATTTGTTAAGAATTGTTGAAAATAATAGTTTTTATAGAAATCAAAATTACTAATATTACTTAATATTTACCAAGATTTTGATTATTATGGAACAAGAGGATAATAATAAACAACAAAATGAGAATCTCTCCTTTTCAACAAGACTGAAAAATTATTTCAAGAATTTATTAGATTTTTCGCATTATGAAACAAAAACTCTAATATTCATTATTATATTTTTAATTTTAGTCATTCTCTCATTATTATTAGTAATTTACAACTATTTCATTGATCCCACCTTTTTATATTCAATTGTAGTCAATTTTTTTGTCAACCCAGTTCAAGCCCTAGGATTTTTTGGAATTCTATTTTTCATTGCTATAATGGCGCTTCAAGGCTTAATTATACCTATCCCTAGCGAAATCGTTCTTTTAGCTGCTGGAATGATTTGGGATGTTTTATATGGAGGAATAATGGGGATTATTGGATCATTAGCAGCAGGATTATTATGTTTTTATCTTAGCAGAAAAGGAGGTCGTCCCCTCGCAGAAAAACTTGTTGGAAAAAAAGCTATAAATATGGCGGATGATTTTATTGAAAAATACGGTATTTGGGCAATTCTAATCTCAAGAACACTTCCATTTATCGCTTTTGATCCAATCAGTTATGCATCTGGGATTGTTGATATGGATGCAAAAAAATATACATTAGGAACTCTAATAGGTGCAATTCCTCGTGCATTCTTCTTTGCTTGGCTAGGCTCTCTCTTTGGAATTGATCCTTCGAACACTAATATTAAAGCTCAATCTACTTTATTTAATTTGATCTTTTTAATCATAGTGGCTGTTTTAGGTGGAATATTCGTTATATATTACCTTTTGGGAAGATATTATGAAAAGAAGAAACAACAAAAAAATTGATTACCTAAATTCTAAATTACTATTTGCATTTTTTTCTGTAATAAATTTTGTTTAGGATAAATGTGAAAAATAATACTGTGATATTATTCCCCTTTTTAATTTAAGCCAATTTAAAATAGCGTATGAATGAAAATGAAAAATATTTCAAAAAAATTGATTTTGACAGTAATTTTGAATTGAACTTGACAGAATTTTATAAAGAACTCAATAAAGCAATAAGTACAAGTAATCTCCAATCGATTTATGAGCTTTCAAAGATTTTCACGAGATATTTCTTTAAAAAAATGGATAATTAAAAATTTTCTAACTCAAATCTAAAAATACTGAGTTTACTCCTTTTTCTTGAATAGTTTATATTAGGATCTGATATATTGATAACTATAGACTTTTATTTATTTAAAAATATTTTATAGTTTTTGTAAAAAAAAAATCTTTTTTGTGTACAAATATGGATTGTCCGTACTACTGTTATAAAAATTTTTCGATTTGCGTTCATTTAAAAATTCAAATTTTTATTATCAAAACATAGGTATAATAGATTAATAAACTACTAAAAAAAGAGGAAATAATATGACAGTTAGCCCACAAGACTATGAAAAAATAATAGAAGATAACCTAAAAGATGAATTAGATTGGTTAGTCGAAGAATTTGACCAACTTTTTAAAGAAAAAAATAGAAAATATACTCAAGAAGATATCAATATTGCTAATCGAATTCTAGATCAAATAATCGACGGTATTAAGACCAATAATAGTGAAGAGCTTCTAAATCTATTAGCCATTACATTAAACAGACTTGAGACTAGATTCCCAGAATTTTTTAGATAGGTTATAAAGTTAGATTTACTCCTATACCTAAATTATAAAATCCAAAGGATAGAAAATCCAAAAAAAATCAAAGTCCTAACACTTTTCTAATAATATTTTCTTCTTTAGGAAACAAAATCCCTAAAAATTGTGGAATAAATATATAAATAATTTAAATAATAGATTTACTAATCATCAATATATAATTATAAATATCTTACCAATGGAAAGAATAATTTTAACACATTGGTCCACCTCAACAGGTCCAGAGCCTATATTGCAGTTTCCTCCTGAGAAATCTTTCCCTCCAAAAGATCTCTTCTTAAAGATATGGGCAAAACATGAACTAAACAAAGAAAACTCCGTAATTGAATTCACTCCCGAGGATAATGATAATAGTTATGTATCTGTTATACAGCAATTTGAAGGAGAAGTTTACTTCCTTATTTTGGAGTATAATAAAGAAGATATCCATGATGATATTGTTAAAGAATCCCCAGAAATTTTAGCTCTTATAAGTAAAAATTTAGTTGAGTTGATCAATACAAATAAGATCACTCGAACAATATCAGAAGCTTATAATACTATAAGAAATTATTCTAAATTAGATGAAGAGGAAAATTTGATAAATTTTTTTCAAGATAGAATCAAATATACAATATTACAGATACTTCGGAATGGGGCAATAACTAAATTAGAACTTACCAATATTTTAAGGCATGATTACGGATTTTCTACTATAAATATTGATTTAATATTAATTTCATTTTTTCATGAAAATTTATTAAAAAAAAAAAGTGTTCCTGGAAGTAAAGAATGTTTTTTTCTGATAAGAGATCTTTCCTGTACTAGAATCCCTCCTATTAATTTGCCTAAAAATCAAATTAAAGAAAGTTTGTTAAAAAAACTTAAAAACTCTTTAACAAATTATTACCAAGATTCCAATATGATTTCAGATTTTGAAAACAAAACGTTGCTTCAAACGGTTCTCTTTAATAAAGAGGTATTTTCTTTAATTAAAACTCTAAGAGATCAATATCTAACCGTAAATGAAAGTTTAATTGTGTTAAATAATAATGAAGAACTTTTCAATGAGCTTATTGACAAGAAATTTATTTATGAAGCAGAGGGTTTTGTTTTTCTTTTTTCAGACGTTCGGTTTATTAAATTTAGTCCAAATTATATCATAGAGAAGTTAGTAGAAAGATATCAAAATCAAGATATATCTTTAAATGAATATATAGCACATTTGAAGCTATTAACAGAACAATTTGAGGACCCTTTAGTACTAGATTATGAAATTGTCTAATAAATAATTTTCTAATACCTTTTATATATTTTAATGAATCAAAATCGAGGATTTTGAGGATTTTTCACTTTTAGGAGCTCTCCCATCTCCATATAAATGATATAATCCAGCTCTTCGAGCAGTTTCATAAAAACTACGATATATATTTTTCTCTTTATTAAACAAAGCACAAGTCTTATAAATTAAAGGATTCCATATATATAATTCGTGTCCAGGATCATACCATAGTCTTTCCTGTTTTAAAATCTGAATGAAATCTTTATCATCGATTATTTCCCTAAGATCTTGTTTATTAAGCATGAGTATTAACGGAATTTCTTGTATTAATCTGTTGTTCGTTAAATTTTTTAATTCTAATAAGAATTCTATATTATCCTCAAAGAATTTTGTTTGAGAATCAATAACAAAAATTACAGAATCAGTTTCAGCATCAAGTTTATTAAAAACCTTAAATCTTAAAGAATGTAAATTTCTTTGCCCTGCTACTGTATATACTCTATAATATACTTTTTTCGTTTTTGTTGATTGAAAAATTCCTCTATCAAAATAAAGCGTAGCACCACTAGTTCTATCTATTTTTTGCAGATCGCTAACAGGAATTATTTCTCTATTACCATCCTTAGTTAACTTATAGAGAGTCTCCAATATTGTAGTTTTTCCACATCCCGCCATCCCATAATAAACAATTTTAAGAAAGATGTTGCCATCAATTATTTGAACCATTAAAATCTTTGTCTTTAGAAACAATATATTTATTTAAGATATTATATGGAAATTTATAGATTTAAAGATATTGTCTAGTTTATATTAATTTTAGAAATCCAATAATTTTTTTACAATGAATAATGATTCTCCCATAGAAAAAGGACTTATGAAATTAAAAGCTGTAAAATAAGAAATCATGGATAAATATACTGATGCAGACTGGAATTGGGATTTTTTTAAGGAGCTTGTAGATGATGTAGATGAAAATAAAAATATTATTGCCTGTATCAGCTGTGGAAAATGTGTAGGAGATTGTCCAGCATCTAAGATATCTAATTTTAATATCCGGAAAATTATTCAAAAGATCCTTAGAGGAGATAGGAGTGTTTTAAAAGACTCTGATATATGGTTCTGTTTTCTTTGTGAGCGCTGCAAGCGTGTGTGTCCCAAAGAAAATATTAATATACCACTACTCATTTTAAATTTACGGAATGAATCATTTAAGAAAGGTTATGGCCCTAAATATAATGACCTTACTAAATATGTAGAAATGTCGGAAAGGTTTCTAACAAATGGAACTGTTTTGGACAATCCTTTAGGTAAAGAACTTCCGCAAGATCGAGTTGATGAGTTAAATGAAATTTGTAATTTTGCACGTATTAAATATGTCTTTAAGGCAAGTAAAAACAAAAAACAAAAAAAGAAAAAATAAATAACTAAAAATTTAAGATTAAAAAAAAAATAATGGAATCTCAAAATTTAGTATTAGATCTTGAAAAAATTGAGAAAGCTTATCCAGAAAATCCTATAGAATTCTTTAAAGGAAAAAAATTATGTCTTTTTAAAGCGTGTCTTGAAGCCTATTTCCCAGGCGTAAGGTGGGGTATCCAAGATTTATTAGAAGCGTTAGATATTGAAGTTGTCACATGTTCTCAGCAATCATGTTGTAGTGGAACATTTTTCCAGCGGAATTTAATCACAAGATCACAGTTTTCAGCAATAAATGAAAGAAATCTAAATGAGATGAATCATCAGGCAGATATTGTCTTGTTTAGTTGTAATGGATGCTACAATTCGGTGTTAAGAGGTCGAGATTTTCTAAAAGTCCCAGAAGTTAAAAAAAAGACTCAAGATATTTTAGAGAGCCTTAAAAAGAAAGATTTAGGCGAGAATTATCCGGGAAAATATGATATTTTAGATAATACAGAATTAAGACTTGTGCATGATTTGGATTTTTTATATTTATTAAAAAGTAATGTTCTTGATTCCCTAAAGTTTGATTTAAAAGGTCTTAAAGTGGCAGTACATTATGGATGCCATTATTTAAATTTGGAAAGAGATAAAGATACTGTTGAAAGCTATTTAAAAGATAAAAAAAAATTAGATGAATTTGTATCTTTATTTGGTGGTGTTCCTGTTGATTACCAAGAAAAAGAATCATGTTGTGGATGGGGGGCATCTCAGATAGTCTTAAATCCTAAAGATGCATTAAAAGTTACTTTTAATAAATTAAAGAGTGCTGAAGATGTTGGTGCTGATTTTATATTAATGCCCTGCCCAACTTGTTTATATACTCTAAGTAAACCCGAATACCGAGAAAAAATGTTTAAGTGGTTTGGAGAAATGTTAGATATTCCCACTATCCATCTAAATGAATTAATAGCGATATTACGTGGATGTGAAGAAGAACGCTGTATTACACTTAGACGAAAAACTCCACGTCTTGAAGAAATTTTTAATATTATTACAAAAGAGTGATCTGTAAGAAAAAAGGCTTTTTTTAAATAGCAATGCAAAATAAAAGATTATTTATTAGTTTTACTCAGTAAATCTTATTTAAACTTTTGCTGACCTGATAATTTAAAATAAATTTCTTTTTTTAAATTAATAATATTAAAAAGAATATTATTAAATTCATTAAAATTCTTAGATTTAATGAAAAAGAAATTAGATACCCACTTTGCCCCTGCAGAACGGAAGAGTTTAGAAGAAATTAGGGAAGAAGTAAAAGAATTTTTTAAATCTTATTTTGAGGAAGTTCTTAATTCAATTCCAAATATGGCGCTTATAGTTAATAAAGAGCGCCAAGTAGTTTTTTTAAACCAGACTGTTATTGAACTATTAGGTCTTAAAAATATAGAAGATGTCATGGGTTCGAGACCAGGAGAAATATTAAAGTGCATTCATTCACAAGATTATATTCATGGTTGTGGTACTAGTCAAAATTGTCGTTATTGTGGTGCTGTTAATGCGGTAATTGAGAGCTTGAAAACCAATAAAAAAGCATCATGCGAAACACGTATTACATCTAATTTTGATGGAAATATAATTTCATTTGATCTGAATATAACAGCACAACCATTCAATTTAAAGGGAAAAAAATTTGTTATTGTTTTTCTATCGGATATTAGCAATCAGAAACGTCGAGAATTATTAGAGACAACATTTTTACATGATTTACTAAATTTATTAACAGTTATAAAAGGCTTTATGGACATTTTTCCACTTGAAGGCTTAAATTCAACACAAAAAGATTATTTAAGTAGAATAAAGAATTCTCAGCAAATTTTAGTTGAAGAATTCATAGCTCAAAGGGATCTTATAGCCGCCGAAAAGAATGAACTTGTTATTCATTTCAATAATTATAATTCCTAAGAAATTATAAATTCAAGTCTAGACCTCATAAAATGTCAGAACATAGCTAAAGGAAAAGAAGTTAAACTTGATAATAATTCTGCATCAGTCACGATCCAAACAGATTTTAGATTATTATCTCGTGTATTGTTAAATCTTCTCAAAAATGCATTAGAGGCTAGTACTACTGGAGAAACTATAGACATTGGGTGCTCTCTCTCAAATCAAACTATAGTTTTTTGGGTCAAAAATTCGGGTGCTATGACAGAAAGTGTAAAGAGTCAACTCTTTCAGAGATCTTTTTCAACAAAAGGATCCGGAAGAGGAGTAGGTACATATAGTGTGAAATTACTTACAGAGCGATATTTAGGGGGAAAAGTCGATTTTCAATCCTCAATACAAGAAGGGACTATTTTTTATATATACCTCCCATTAAAAAAAAAATAACTTTATAGAGATATTCCTCTATTGTTTAATTTATATTTAAAGATTTTACATTTCTTCTATTGCATATCTAGGACAGGAATCTAGACATAATAAACATCCGATACATCGCTCATAATAAAATTTTAATCTTTTTTCACTGTCAAAATTCAAAGCATCAGTAGGACATAATGAAATACAGGCACCGCAATCAATACACTTCTCCGTATCAATAATTATTCTACCTTTTTTATTTACAATAATATTATTTTTCTTCAATGATTCTGTTATAGATTTTATTTTATCATCTGGAATATCAATTAAAAGATTAATTCCACTAGTACCAGTGGAAAACTTAAGAATATTTAGAGTAATATCAAATTTTAAAATTTCATTTATAAATCTAGAATAATCACTAATATCTTTTATTACACCAAAAGGTAGGGTAATGTTCATTACAGTCATTTTTTTTAGATCAACTCCTCTGAAGTTATGATACCTACTACTTTTTTATTTTCATCAATAACAGGCAACGCGGAGATATAATTTTGCTTCATTCTTCTTGCTGCGACATCAATTGGGTCATTATCAGATGTAGTAATTACCTTTTTTGTTATGATTTCCTTAATATCCGTTTTTTCTTCAGCAATAGCTTTTGTGATATCAAAACTCGTGACTATTCCTTTAAGGGTATTTTCTCTGTCTGTAATAACGATGTGATTCATATTATGGTTGATTATTCTTTTTGCGATTGTTTTTAATTCACAATCATCATAACAGATTATTGCCTTTCGTTTTAAATCTTTTACAAATTTTATTTCCAAGATTTGCTTCATTGGTTTAAAAATGGTATCAGTAGGCAATGTTTCTGCTGGTTGATTTAAAAAGAATTTTCCTTCTTGAATCCATTTTTTAAGGGTTTCAGCGATTTTTCTAGCATAATATTGTGAGGACATTGATGAGCATTTTACTTTTTTGCCATTCAATTCAATATATTCATTTCTCAATTCTTCATAGGTAATTTGTCTGAGTTTTGGTCTATCTCTTCTCGGTATACCATAATCCACGATATCAGTTAAGAGTTCAGAATCACTAATAGCTGTTTTTTTAGCTAATCCTTCATTTAAAATCGGGATTGGTATTCCAAGACCTACAAATAAAGATGTACCATACTTCTCAAAAGATACTCCTCTTAAATATTCGGAGTTCATTTGTTTCAAATCACCCTTAACAAATAGAGTTCCAAATTGGTTTGTAGGGCTATGTTGTGTACCTTCTCCAATAATATACCCACTTCCACCGCCTAAGAATATCTTCGTTCCAATTCCTATTGTTTCGTAGTCAGGATCATTGCTTAATGGACTTAAACACCCAGCTCCCGCATAATGAGCATTTCCATAATGAGGTAACAACTTCCCCATGTAAGTATATAAAGACCTATCAGAACTATTTACAGCACATACATACCTCTGATATGCATTTCTGGGATTTAGTAAGATCGCTTGGTTTATTTCATCCAATGTAAATTCAGTATCTATTTCTGCTAAAGGATAACAATCTGTAGTATAGGAATTTCCTCGTAACCTTATAGATTTTCCAGAAACAAGATCTTCAATTACGTGACCTCCACCATATTCAAACCGTCTTACATCTGACATTCTAGTACAACCGATATAACAATCTACCGCAGCATTTCCATGATATGCTTTAACATCATTTAGCCATAAATGTTCAAATTTAATGGGAGGATCTGAATGTCCAAAATTTAAAAAAGCGCCACTAGAACACATAGGTCCAAAAGTACCGGTAGTAACTACATCGATATCTTCAGCAGCTACCTTAATTCCATCTTCTTCTACTATTTTTATCATCTCTTCAGCTGTAACAACAACAACTTCACCACTTTTTATTTTTTGATTAATTTCATTATAAGTTTTTGTCAAATAATCACCAGAATTTTTCTATTATCATATTATTGATTTTTATTTTTATGAGAAGAATAATATTATGCATCTTAATAAATAGAGAGTATAATAATATTCCCTAGATGCATAAACTATGCACGAGATGACTATTTGTTTCTATAATAAAGAAAAAATAATTGTGAAGAATTATTTATATTCTTATTAAATTTTCCATATTTACATCGTAGATAAAATGAGTTTACTATGACAAAAGAAAATGTTAATAATATCTCTTCGAAACGGAAGATAATTGCTATATTCTTATTGATTCTTACTACTGTACTTTGGGGAACTTCATTTATTATTACAAAAAATATAACAGAAGATGTCCCGATTTTTCTCTATCTAGGTATTAGATTTCTAATTGGATTTATTGGATTCATTCCTTTCTTTCCACGTTTAAAAAATCTTAATAAAAAAATTATTCTAATGGGATCTATCACAGGATTATTATATTTTTTTGGAATGGTTTTTCAAACTTATGGACTTCAATCAACTACTGCAGGTAAAACAGGTTTTATCACAGGTTTAAGTACCGTGATTGTTCCTTTTATCACATGGATCGGATTTAAAAAACCAATTAGAATAAGAGTATGGTTTGCAGTTATACTTTCAATCATTGGAATGGCCTTTTTATTATTAGAAGGTGCCTCTAAATTTATTATTGGAGATCTTTTAGTATTAGTGTGTGCAATTATTTTTGCTTTTTATATCGTGCTAAATGATAAATATGTTAATCTCAGTGATGTTTATCTTTATTCAATTGTCCAGGTTTTAATAATTTTCATATCCAGTTTTATTTGTTCTCTATCCCTCCAAGAATCTTATAATTTAGCATCTGCTCACCCCTCATTTTGGTTTGTTATGCTTTATATGGGTATTGCTGTTATGACACTTACAATTCTCTTTCAAAATTGGAGTCAGCAATATCAAGGACCAACGACAACTGCAATCATTTTCACGCTTGAACCTGTATTTGCAGCTTTATTTGGATATATAATAGGAAATGAGATGTTATCAACATTCGGTTGGATAGGTTGTATACTAATTTTTATAGCAATTCTTATTACAGTTATTAAAAATAAAAATAGTAATTATAAAAACAATAAATTCACCCTTTAATAGACTCTGGACTTTTTAATTTCGTATCTTCTTTCATTTTGATATATTGAATTATTAGTACGTGAGGAAATCCAAAAGAATTTACTTAACGATTTATTTAAATAAATATATCTTTATATAATAAATAAGGGTCGGTTTATCGGTAAATTAATATAATGTCGGTATTATTTACTGATCAGACTTTTTGATAGAAAACCTAAATATTCGTGATATCTCCTATGACCGCACCTAAATTAAAAGCAAAAGATTTATCTATATGTACAAAGTGCGGTAATGTAATGGTAAATAGAGTAATACGGACTACCAATTCGGATGAAGTAGTATTCCAAAAAGTATTACAATGCATCGTTTGTAGATATTGGATCGCTCAAGATTAACTTCTTTAGCAGATCTTTTAAAAATTCTTAAATTAATTGGAATCTAATAATCTATAATTTGGATTAATAATATTGTTCAAAATACATAGTCATTATTCCGTATCATTGACACATAATAAAATATAATAGGATAATTTTTATATTAATAAAACTAATATTTAGTAAGTAAGGGAATCTATCAGACAATTTGCGTAAACATTGGATAGATTATCTCATGTCGGGAGATCGCCAAAATTCGCCCTCTATTAAACTCGAATGAGTTTAATTCTCTCCCTAATTTTAAAAAATTGGCGCAAATTTCTTTTCCCTTACCTTTTCTTAAATATATCAGAAAAAAAAACTAATTTTTAGAGTTTTCTCTCTCTAAGAAATAATTTTTGAGAAGCGGATTAATTTCATTTTAAAAGTTCTCTAATAGTTATTTTTAATCCATCTTCAGCAGCAATAACATTTTTTATATTAGTATTATCTTGAAGTTTTTTTACTTGGCTAGGGACATAATTTTTTGTCGATCGAGGGCTATCCATATAGGATCCAAAGTGATTAATGATAAGAGTATCAAGAGGAGGGTCAATATTATTTAAATATGGGATAACTTCATCAGTACATAAATGTCTTTTACAGACAATTGAGTCTGGTCGTAAAAGATTAAGGACTAATACATTTACTCCTGAAAACTCTTCCGAAAATCCATCATATACCATTGTATCACTTGAAAATGCTAACGTATAATTTTTAAGCTTAAATATCACTCCAAAGCCTTCAGTTGTAGGAGAATGAACAACCTTAGTTGCTTTAATTTCCACTCCATTATAAGTAAATATATCTCCTTGTTTGAATCTAATAATTTCTTCAAGCATGTTAAGATGATAATCAGAAATATATTGCAGCATTTCATTTGTGGTAATTAGAGTGCCTTTCTTATAGTAATTATATTTTTTATCATGCAACATTTCTCTTGAACTTTCTATTATAGCACTTAAATCGTTATAATGATCAACATGGGCATGAGTAACTATGAAAAGTTCAGTTTTAGTAGGATCCTCTTGATATTGATTTATTCTTACTATAGCTCCGGGTCCAGGATCTATATGAGACTGAATCTTATTGAATTTATATAAAATTCCTCCAGTGGCTCTATATTGGGTCCTAATATGATGTCGACCACCTCCAGAACCAAGAAAAACTAACTCATCATTCATGATATAAAATATCTAATATCTGCTAATGTTAATTAATTGTTTTATAATTCTTTCAAATACTAATTCAACATTGTAACCCGTTTTCGCTGAAGTTTTGATATAATCTATCATATTAAAGGTGTTTTTTAGATTTATAGCACTTTCATCATCAACAGCAATTACATCGTCTAAATCTAATTTTGTTCCTACAAGAATAATTGGTAAATTAATATCATGCAATCGAGCAATATTTACCCATTTTAAAATATCATTTATAACAGGCATTCGGGTTAAATCAAATAAAAGAAGTGCGGCTCGAGCGCCCATTACAAAATTTTCAAGAAGATATCTAAAGCGTTCTTGACCTCCTAAATCCCATAATTGAAGTAAGCAATGTGAATTATTAAAATTAATTTCTTTGGTAAAAAAGTCAACACCCACCGTCATAATTGAACTTTGATCGAACATTCCGTCGACATATCGTCTTAACAAAGATGTCTTTCCTACTGAGGCATTTCCTGCTACTAAAATTTTAAAAATATAGTTCTTCATGTTTAAATGGGTATATAATATGAATGTAAACTCACATATTTATTTTAATACTTAAAATTATATTGAATTCAAATCTTAATTAATCTGTAATTCTTGCATCAATATTTCATCAATTTCTTGTAAATGGGGTTTTAATATTTGATTTAATTGATTTTGGATTTTAAATTTAGTATAATTCATATTGTTTTTCTTGATAAAAGTATTAGTTGAATTTTTCGCAACTAATTGAATACTTTTGCCTAATTCTGCTAATCTATTATGAGATGGAGTCCTCCTATCAAATTTTTTAATTGGAAAATTTAGTGGAAGTTTAAAGATATGTCTTGAACTTTTTAAAATTTTTATTTGTTCTGTCATTAGATTAGAATTTAAGATAGCGGACAAATAATGAGCTTCTTCTATACTATTTGTATCGAAGAAACTCAAGTCTCCTGTGACTAAGAAATTTCCTTTTATTACTGCCGCACTTAATATAGAACCTGAATTATTATAAACCACTTTTATTTTAGATTTCTGTCTTTCATTTATCAGTTTTGACCATCGATTCAAGTTATCCATTAAAGTTCTATGTTTGGTCGTGGCTTTTTTATTTTCTTTGTATACTTGGTTGATTTTATCATAGAAGAGTTTTGCATGGTATTTTAAATCATTATATATAAATTTTAAATCAGATTTTCTAAGTGGTAAAAAAACATTATAGAAGTTGTAAACATGGAACTTTACTAACTCAGTACTTTTAATGACTTTAAATAAATATTCTTTTTCTAGAATTACATCTTTAAATTCGTTTTTATTCCAAGGTGCTTTAGCTCTCTTAAAAATTCTCATATCGGGATTAATTTTTATTAAACCATCAGATAGATTCTCAACTTTAACAAATATTAGATTTCGTGGGTTTAAATCTGCTCCCTTATGAAAAAGTGTTTTATAATGACTTTCTTTTATGGTTAATAAATTCTTAATTTCTTTTTCTGAGAGAATTTTTGATACATAGGCTTTCCCACCTTTTTTTTCAATTGAATATGGCAATAGAGGAATTTTCTTGTCCAGTTTTAATTTTAGCGGCATAAAATAGTCTACAAATTTAAAATCTTTATTTATTATGTAATGATATGACATAATTTTATTATCCCCATTTTCAAAATTCTCTTCTGTTTTTACTCCAAATAAACAAATAAAGTCAATTTTAAACACATTTTCTATTTTTTTATCAAATGTCCAAATTTTTATATTTGAAAATCCTTTAAAATTACGGAATCTAGAAGCATGAGAACCAGTAATAACTCCTTTCGTTATGACAAAAAAAATTTTAGCACCATCTTTCATAAATAATTTTCGAGCATTTGCAAAAAATAAGGTTGATATTTCTAGATTTAGAAGATTTTTAGGTAAGGGTTTTATTTCTAATTCTTCTGCTAGCCTTTTAACTTTCTCTTGAGATGAAGTAGAATCAATATCTCGATATGTATACCAAGGTGGATTTCCTATTACTAGATCAAATGTGTCTTTCAGATTATTTTTCATTTGAAAAAGTGAATCCGCGACTTTTAAATTTAACTTAATATGCGGAATCGTATCTTTTAATAAATACAAGAAGTTAATTTTAGTTAAGAAAATAGAAATTGGATTTATATCATAACCAAAAATTCTATTTATTGCATTAATTTTATTTTCCTTTGATTCATTTCGAGATTTAATATTTTTTATAATAGCAATTAGAAAATTACCAGTACCACAACATGGATCAATAACAAATTCACCAAAAGAATAAGATTCTCTAACCATTTGTTCAGCCAAAAAAGGAGGGGTATAATATTCTCCAGAATTATGTCTTGTAAGCGGAGAAATTATTTTTTGAATTAAATAATCAAATATATATTCGGGTTTTAAACTTAATTGAAGGATATATTCAAATACACTCTGAACTAGTTCATAAAAAACAGTTAAATCTTGTTGTTCTGATTCTGATAATAATATAAGCGGATTAAAATATCTAAAAGAAAAAACTGAATAGTTATTGCAACTTAAATTAACCTTATCTTCAATTTTTCTAAAAGATTCTCTATTAATTTTGCGATTATTGAATAGATTTTGATTTTTTAGGATAAACCAATAAATAAAAATATAACCTATAAGATAGATTAAAGCTGAAATTATATATAGCTGAAGTGTAGTTTGTTTTTTACCGTATATCTTTATAAAATCTTTCCTCCATAGCTTAAATTCTTCTTTCTCGAATATTTCATTTTCTCTTAAAATATCTTCAATTTTTTTCAGATTTTCAGTTATAAAATTGAAATCTAAGCCATTATTTTCTTTTGGACTCAGTATAAACGCCAAAAATTCATACTCCTTTTTCTTTTTTGCCTAACATAATCAATGAATTAATATTTAAATATTAATTAAATATTTGTATATTAATTATTAAACCTAAAAATATACGAATAATTACACCTTGACATCAATAGATATAAAAATTTCAAAAAAACTTGAGAATGGAATTGAATTTACGTGTCAAATGTGCGGTAAATGTTGTCGAGGCTTCAATGAAGGAGAAGTTTATTTGTATAAAGATGATATTCTCAGATTAACTAAATTCTTTAGAATTAAGGGGAAAAAAGGTTTAAGTGATTTTGCTGATAAATATTTTAAACTTGTTGATGATTCTTTTTTCTGGAAAGAACCAGGTGCACAGAGAGGAAAAACTTATCACTACAAAACAATTGGATATAAGTTTACAGGAGAAGATGAAAATTGTCATTTTCTTGTAAATAATAAATGTAGTGTTCACAAAGCTCGACCTTTCCAGTGTAGATCATTTCCATTTTGGCAAATGATGGTATCAAGTAGAAAAAATTTTGAGGATTATACCAGAAAATGTAAAGGTTTACAAACTCTAAAAGGAAAATTTTATACAAAAGAAGAAATCTTAGATTGGGCAAAAAAAGAATATGAAATTGAGAAGAAATATTTTCTAGAGATGAAGAAAAATAAATTTAATATTCTAAAAATATATCCTTTTCTATCAAAAAAAAACCTTCAAGAGTAGAAACAATTATGCCAAATGGATTAATAGTTATGAAATATGATGAACGGAGTGGCTTAGAAATATTGGCTAAATATCCTGAGGAAAAAGTGGATATCTCAAATAACACTCTAATGCATATTCTAAATTTGCATGAATTCAGTAATCAACCTGGTATTACAAGTTTAACTTTACAAAATATAAATTTTGTAACTTATTATTCTGGTTTTGAAATGAATTATTTTTTTGTTTTAATGTTAACCATGCTCGAGGACCCTGAAGATTATGAAATGATTCTAGAAAGAATTTCAAAAATAATTTTAGAAAATTTAGAGGAAAATAAGTATATAGAGATGATACCTTCCCTTTTTAAACAAATTTTAGATTACCCTAAAAATAAAGATTAATCAAAATCATTTTTCAGTTTTTAGATTGATTTCTTTCTTGATTTTTAAATATGACTTAATAATTTATGTTAATTTAATAGATTTTAAAAATAAAAAAAAAAATGGATTAAATTTAAAAATTAAAAAGCGAATAGAATTAATACCCATGCTATCATAAGGATATATCCTCCAAAACCACCAAAAATATATCCAGTTACAAGTGGGGATACCCATGTAAATATTACAAATGCTATCGCTAGAACAGTCCACCATTCCATCGGTATTTTTATATCAAATAAATCTAATACCAGAATTAAAAGAATTATTAATAATATTAAACCAATAACTCCTGGTCCAATTCCTGCATTACTAAGAAACAGACACATAATACTATCATAGAGAGATAGGGCAATACCAACTAATAACATAAGTTTGGAAGCTTTAAATTCTTTCTTTTCACAGATCAATTCTACAATAACAGCTAATATAAGCAAAAATCCCGTAAAGAATTGTATAAAGACGTTCTGAAGGAATGAGAATAATATTAGTATCACACCAAGAATGAGAAAAATCCACCAATAATATGGTAATTCCACTGGTTTTGTACTTACAAAAGATAATGAGATAAAGATAATTACAATAAAAATTATCTCAAAAATCCCATAGAGAATTCCTATTCCACCCGATCCTAAGTAACGTACAGCTTCCCACAACATAAATAGCATTGCGATAAATAAAATTACTTTTGGGGCACTATTTTCGTTGCTTTCACTCATTTAAGATCACTTCTTTTTATTTTAAGAGTTGAATTAATAGTTTTCTTTTAAATTAAAACTGGATTTAAATTATTTTACCCTCTTTAAAAAGGTTTACATATGTATTATTAGATGATTAATAGGATTAGTCTCTCTAATCAATATAAATGAATGATAATTCACAAATATCTTTATTCTTAGTATCTCTCATCTATTATTATATATCATGATAATAGGAAAATAAAACTTAGAATAGATATTCGATAGTATTAAATTGAAGTATTTTTATTTCTTTAAATCATAAAATACTATTTTTATTTTCAAATTACAAAAAATAATCTCAATAATTATTAGAATATCAAATTTATATTAATTAAGGAATAATATTGATTATTATTTGATTAGAGGAATAGAATTGAGAATTGGTTTATTTATTTGTGATTGTGGGAAGAATATCAGCGGAGTCATAGACAATAGTGTATTGATTAAGCATTTTGAGAAATATAATGATTTGCATGTATTTAGAAATCAGTATTTGTGTTCTGAATCAGGATTAAATAAAATTATAGAAGAAATTAAAGAAAAGAAAATTGATCGCGTGGTAATTGCTGCTTGTTCGTTTAAGTTACATGGCTTACTATTTCGTAAAACTATTGAAAAAGCAGGAATTAACCGATTTTTAATATCTTTTGCTAATATACGAGAACAAAATTCATGGGTCCATTATGATAATCCACAAAAAGCTACAAAAAAAGCAATTGATCAAATTAATATGGCAATTCAACAAGTTAAGCTTCTGGAACCATTAGAAATGCAATATTCAGACATAACACCTTCGGTTTTAATAATTGGAGGGGGGATCGCTGGAATAAAAGCTGCGCTTGCAATTGCAGATACTGGTAATAGAGTATATTTAGTCGAAAAAGAAGCTACAATAGGGGGACACATGGCTCTGTTTGATAAGACTTTTCCCACACTTGATTGTTCAATATGTATTCTTGGGCCCTTGATGACAGAAGTTAACAATCATCCTAATATTGAACTATTAACATATTCTAATGTAGAGAATGTTGAGGGATATATAGGAAATTTCGATGTATCTATAAAGAAAAATCCTCGATTTATAAAAGAAGAAAATTGTGTAGGATGTTTTGATATCTGCAGAGATGTATGCCCAATCGAGATTGAAGATACATTTTTTCCAAGGAAAGCTATAGATATTCCATATCCTCAAGCAATACCCTTATATCCAAATATTTTGGAAGATTATTGTATAGGATGCAAAGCATGTGCTCAAGCTTGCGGAGAAAGAGATGCTATAGATTTTGAACAAAAAATTGAATTTATTAATATTAAAGTGGGGTCAATAATAGTTGCAACAGGCTTAAAAACATTTGATCCTTCAATGTTAGCGGAATATAGCTATGAAAAATACCCTGACGTCATAACAACTATGCAAATGGAGAGATTACTAAATAATGATGGTCCAACTCATGGTAAATTAGTTAGACCTTCTGATGGGCAAGTACCTAAAAAAGTATCTTTTATTTTATGTGTTGGTTCTCGTAATAAAAAAATTCATCATGAATATTGTAGTCAAGTATGCTGCAATGTAGCTATTAAACAAGCAGTCTTGATAAAGAAAGATAATCCAGAAATCTCAATTAATATTTATTACACAGATATTAGAGCTGTAGGTAAAAATTGTGAGGAATTTTATAATAGAGCACGAGAAACTTTTGGTATACGTTTTATAAAGAGTAATATCTCTGCAATATTAAAAAACGATACTTCAAATGAACTAATAGTTCGCGGCGAAGATATAATTGAAGATTCTATATTTGAGAACAAAACGGATTTAGTTGTTTTAGCAGTAGGTATAGAACCAGCTGAAGGAACAGATGAATTAAGTAATATATTAAACATATCTCAAGATCCTAATGGGTTTCTATTAGAACGCCATCTTAAAATTAGACCTTCTGAAACACTTGTAAGTGGAATCTACTTAGCTGGCGCAATCCAAGGGCCAAAAGATATACCTTCTAGTATTGCTCAAGCAGAAAGTGCAGCCGCTAAAGCATTAGCATTAATTTCTCGTAAAAAAGTCGAGTTAGATCCTCATATAGTCCATTTCAATAAAGAAAAATGTACTCTTTGCAGATTATGTGAAAATATATGCGAATATAATGCTTTAAAAATTGAAAAAAATGAACTAAAGATTATCCAAGCAAATTGTTCTGGATGTGGTGCTTGTGTAGCAATGTGTCCTTACGATGCCCTCTTTATTCCAGGATTTCGTAAAAATCAAATTTCAGCCCAATTACAAATTATGCTAAAAGAAAAGACAGAATCACCATTAATAGTAGCATTTTTATGTAACTGGTGTTCATATGTGGGAGCAGATTTAGCAGGAACAAGTAAGATTATTTATCCAACTAATGTAAGAACTATTCATGTTATGTGCACGGCTATGCTTAATCCATCCTTAATATTCGAAAGTTTCTTCTATGGTGCTGATGGCGTTTTAATAGCCGGATGTCATCCTCAAGATTGCCATTATGATACTGGATTTATAAAAGCAGAAACCAGGTATGAAAGTATAAGGGAAATGTTAACAGAAGCAAATATTAATAAAAATCGTTTAAAAATTATAAGTATATCCGCTGGAGAAGGAGATAAATATGCAAATACAATAAAGGAATTCAAAGAGGAATTAGCTAATTTAGGTCCAATTCAACCCAATGAATATATAAAACCTACTCCGAGCAGAAAAAAATTTAAAGATAAAGCTAGATTAGATGAAATTTAAGAAATATTCGCTTAGAGCTTTATTAGAAATCCATTTCTGCTTGAAATAAGTGAATTGCTTTATATAATAATTTCTCTTATAAAGCTTATTAATAGATCCTTTCTATTATAATATTATACGCGATTTTTGATCTAAATTTTTAATTAAAAAGGTTGAAAATGAGAATACGTTCGCTTACTTTTGGGCAGATAATTCCTTTCTTATATAAGAATGAAAGCATTTTATCATTTTTACAAAATAGACTGGAAAATTTCTCTTCTTTTGCTGATGAGCTTAGTAGTGAGTGTGATAATATAGGGATTAAAATTGATACTAGAAGATTTTGCTCCCAACCATTATTTGATTATGATAATAAGTTATTTTATGAAAAAAACCTAAAAGAAACCTTGGAAGATATAAATAATCAATTATCTTTTTTGCAAGAGATATTTAAGGATTATGGATTTGATTATTTTGCTTGTTGTATGATGTTAGCCTCCACATTTAAAGAAATGGGCATTTTTGAGAAATTATTACTAAATGAAGTTCCTAATTTTATTAAAAATCATGATCATTTTTTTACATCATTACCAGTAGCATCAACTAGTAATGGTATTAACATAATAGCTTTAAAATCAGGAGTAAAAATAATTAAGAAATTAAGTTCACCTGATCCTTTTAAAAACTTGCAATTTTGCGTGTCTGCTAACGTAGATCCAAATGTTCCTTTTTTTCCCGCAGCCTATCACTTTTCTGAAAAGCCTGCTTTTTCTATAGCTTTAGAAATGGCGGATGAAGTAATAAAGGCAGTTGAAGAATCGAAGACATTAGAAAGTGCCCAGTTAAATATGTTAGCTAGATTCAATGAAATTTATGATAATTTATCAAAAATTGTAGAAAAAGTTAGTAAAAACTTCAGTATTGAATTTAAAGGAATAGATTTTTCTCCTGCTCCTTACCCTTTAGCTGATAAGAGCATTGGAACCGCAATTGAGAAATTAGGAATTGAATACTTTGGAGCCAACGGAACTTTAACAGGAGTAGCTTTAATAAAAAATTCTATACCAGTTGATAAGGAAAAAGTAATTGGTTTTTCAGGGTTTATGCAACCTGTATTAGAAGATTATGTTTTATCAAAAAGACTGTCTGAAAATAAATTCAATTTAGATTCACTTTTATTGTATTCTACTATGTGTGGTACTGGTCTAGATGTTGTTCCACTTCCTGGTGATATTACTGAAAGAGAATTATTTTATATCTTACTTGATTTATGCACTTTATCTGTGAGATTGAATAAACCATTAACTTGTAGACTTATGCCGATACCAGGAAAAAATTCTGGTGATGATATTAACTTTGATTTTGAATATTTTTCTTCTTCTAAAATTATTGATTTTAGAAGAATAAAGGGTATTATTAAAAATGATTTATTTAATCGAAATGAGAAATATTTGAAATTTCTGTAATAAGATTTTTTAGAGAGAATAACTAATTATATTCTTGAAAAGATTCAAAACAACACTATTATTATTTATATGCACGAAAAAAAGAAAAACAATCCCCTAAGATTTTTCAATGAAGCAATTGAATATATTGATAAATTCGATACTTCAGAAATAAATATTGAAGAAAATACAGTTACCTTAGAAATTGGAGATAATAATTCAAACTTTCTAAGAGATGAGATGTTAAACGAATTAGACAATTTAAGGAATATTATTAAAAATAATCCAGATATAAAGATACAAGCTTTAACTAAAGCTGAAAAACAATTATTTCAGGAATTTATGAAATTCTATTCAAAGTGCCCTATTTGTGGAAATTTAAACCATTTCTTCAATTTAAAATGTGCATATTTTGATGAAAATAAAAAAATATTAGTCAAAGAATTGTTAAGATTAATGACTATAAATAGTATAAAATTAAATAAGTTTAATTTACGATTAGGTATCCCCTGCTGTAAATGTTATAAGAATTTCTATGAAAAATGACTAATAATAATTTGATTTATCCTAAGTAATCAATTACTTTACCACTCTGAGTTATTTCATAAACGATTTCTTCATCAATTTCACTTTTAACAGAGTTAATACAAAAAGCTTTAATTAAATAATCGATATTATAATCAAACATAGATATGTCCTCAATTATTTTTTCATTAAGAAGGTGATTCAACAGATCCTTTTTTGAAATTCGCTTTTCATTGTTAATAACTGTTAAAATCTTCCTACGTATGGGATTATTAACAGCTCTTAAATATAAAGAATGTAAATAATTTGTTCCTTCGATAGTTTTGCTATACTCTTCTATTGATTTATACTTCTTGAAATCAAACTCATCAGGCATATTTAAGAAAAAGAATAAAGAAAGAAAAAGATTGTGTATAGATCAGATTGATTTGAATTCTAAAACTGAAATTAAAGGTACTTTAAATATTTAAAATTAAAGTAAATTATTAGAAAGGAACCTAAAATGATTTCTTCATTGGGAATATAATGGAAAAGGTTAAAGCTGAAAGAAATTCTAATATAGACTCTTTCAAAAATAATGAGAAAGTAGCAGAAAAAATTGATAGTTTATGGGGAGTAAAAAAAACCCATTATAGAAATAATAAATTTGAATCTAGAAAAATAATTCTGAAATTCGAAACAAATGGGATAAAAAAGAGAAAATTTGCTCTAAAAATGAAAAATGAAAGCCAAAATAGTCATTTTAATAATTTCTCTCTTATTTCTGAATTAATAAAAGAATTTTTTAATAGTTCTTCTAATCTTGAATAATTAAATATGATTTTTATTCATAATATCTTATCTAAAAATGAAAGTTTTACAGAGAAATTATAAGTAAAATATTTTATTATAGGACTCTTATTTCTTCATTAATTTTAATTCAAATGCAAAATTGATGAAATAAAAATGGATTTAGAAGAAATAAAAAGCTTTTTGGGATCAGATGCAAATGATTTATTAAATCATACATGCACAGGAATTCCAAGGGAAATGATTCATCTTCCCGGGCCAGATTTTATTGATCGCGTTGTTGCAAATTCAGATAGAAATAATCTTGTATTAAATAATATGGATCGATTATTTAATCAAACTGGTAGGCTAGCTGGAACGGGATATCTATCAGTTTTACCAGTAGACCAAGGAGTTGAGCACACTGCTTCAGCTAGCTTTGCTGTAAATCCCTCATATTTTGATCCTGAAAATATTATCAAACTCGCTATAAATGGTGGATGTAATGCTGTAGCATCCACACTTGGTGTTTTAGGTTCGGTTTCAAGAAAATATGCCCATAAAATTCCTTTTATTGTAAAAATTAATCATAATGAGTTACTTAGTAAACCAAACCTTGCAGATCAGACATTATTTGCAAATGTAGATCAAGCATGGGATATGGGAGCAGCAGCAGTAGGAGCAACAATTTATTTTGGTTCAGTAGATTCAAGACGACAAATCCAAGAAATCAGTGAATCATTTAAATATGCTCATGAGCTAGGAATGGTTTGTGTTCTTTGGTGTTATTTAAGAAATTCAGAAGAATTTATCAAAAATGGAAAGGATTATCATACAGCAAATGATATGGAAAGTCAAGCTAATTATCTTGGAGTTACTATTGAGGCAGATATTATAAAGCAAAAATTATCTACATTAAATCGAGGATTCCTTGATTTGAATTTTGGTAAAACAGATAAATTAGTCTATGAGAAACTAGCAACAGATAACCCAATTGAGTGGAACCGTTATCAAGTTGCAAATTGTTTTATGGGACGAGCAGGGCTAATTAATTCTGGAGGAGAAGCTGGTGGCAGTGATCTTCAAGATGCTATAAGACAAGCGGTTATAAATAAACGATCTGGTGGTATGGGGCTTATACTTGGAAGAAAAGCTTTTAAAAAACCAACTCCTGAAGGAATTAAAATTCTTAACGCCGTACAAGATGTATATTTAAATAAGGACATCACAATTGCATAAGAAAATTCCTTTTCTCTTTTTTTCATTATATTTTTTTATTGGGATCAAAAATAAAAATAAGAATTTTTTATTCATACTAAAAGAAAAAATTTATTCTTTAGATAAAAATGGGAAGTAAAAAGATATTTAGACCAATCCAAGATGATAATCCATATAGGATAAAAAAGGCACAGCCTCCTCCAAAAAGAAGTTTTATCGATTTTGATACGCGTAGGATCTGTCCAGCATGTGGACAGGATATTAAGATAACTCATAATTTCTGTAAATATTGTGGAGTAGATTTAAGTATGATAGAGCCTATTGGAAAGGATGATATTTCAAAACATTTAGCAACAACTGCGGTGACTGACCCTGATCCTGAAGTCAGAAAGGAAGCCGTTGATACTTTAGGTGGTTTTGGAGATAAAAAAGTATTGGGTATTTTAACATTTGTTCTTCTTAATGATCCAGATGAAAATGTAAGAAGGGAAGCTGCTGATGAGTTGGGGGATTTGCACCACCCTTATAGTCTCGATATTTTAACAAAAGCACTCAAAGATGAAAGTGCATTAGTTAGGAAAGAAGCAATCGAAGGACTGAAAAAAATTAAAAAAAAGATCAAACCTAATGAATTAGAAGAGGGAAAACCACAAAGTCGAGAAATCAAAACAACCATAAATGAAAAAGATGCTTTAAGAGAGAAAATTCCTAATTTAGATGACATTAAAGAAGATAAATACGATTCCGAAAATTATGATGAGGAAGATGATAATAATTTATTTTAAATAAATCCTATTTTTACATATAATAATAAATGCTAAAGAAATTGAATGTATTTTCTAATAGAAAAAAAGTTTATAATACTATAGCTTAAAGTCTAATCATCACTACTTGGAATTTTTGGTAATTGTCTTCGACTATTTGATTTTTTACTTGTGGAATTCTCTAGAATTTCTATTATTTCGGCTTTTCTTGCATTTGCAGGTAATTCTATATTCTTTTCCTCAGCATAAGTTTTAAGATTTTTCACAGTCATTGAATTAAAATCAAATGTATCTATAGTAGTATCTGCTTTTTTTACAATAGTTTCTTGCGAATTGCTTGTTGGATTTTTTATTTTTTCTAATACTTCTACAGCCTCAACAATTCCTTTTTCCTCATCAAAATACACTCTTAACATATGTTTATCTAATTCAATCATTCCTTTTGGAACATTTTTAACTGGTTCCCACTCAGTTTCTTCGACTTCTTTTCCAAAAACGGTTGCAATTTTGGAAACTGCAGCATAAAGGGTATGACCTAAAATTAAGTTTAATCTTTTATATTCATTAGAAACTTCTGTTTTGAGTAATTTTTCTTTAATTATCTTTTCATGTTCTGTTGATAGAGTAGTTGGCTTAGAAACTTGTGTTGATTTCGTTATTGATGGTTTTTGAGGTTTAATGCTTGGTTTTGGAGTACTTGCTGAAAATGATGATACTACCACTTCATTACTGGTATCCTGTAATGCTGGTGAAAAGTATTCTTCCTCTGTTTGTGCTTGAGGTGCTTTAGGAGAAACATCTGAAATTGTGGCTTGAGCACCTCTTTCACGTTCAATATTTCGAACATATCGCATATCTGCTAGTCGTTCAGTTACTTCCATTGATTGTAATTTGAAAGCATTTAAGAATTCTGCAGGCTCATCTCCCGCATCTACTGATACAATCTTACAGCGATGGTATCTAGCATCTTTCATCAATTCTTCTTGAAGTGCTTGAGCTACTCTTGAACTAATAAATCGTTTTCGAACAGGTGATTTTGGACCTTTCCAAATGAAAATTCTTCTTAAATCTTCTCTAATAATTACAAGGACTTGTTCTGGATGTAGATTTTCTTCGAGATGTTCTTCTTCCATATCTAATCGCATTTTTTCTCCAGAATCATCCAGTTCATACACTATAAAGGTTTCATATTCACTCATTTTCATCCAAGGGGCAAATTAAGTTATGATTTTTTAAATTTCACTATAAAATCTGAAGTTAATCAAAAAATTATTTGATGTTTCTATTCAAATTTACATATTTTAAAAAAAATATAAATTAAATCATTTTAAATTTATTTTTTTAAAAAAACTATAACGATTCTTTTTGAATGAATAATTAATTCGATATAAAAAAAAAAATTAGGAATCATGAAGAACATTATCAATTGAAAGTACAAATCCTACTAGAATTCTTCTGTCTGTTTCATTATCAAGTATTCTTAAAGCATATGTATCCTTGAAATCCAAAAGGCCTCCAAGAAATAAATCTCTCCATTTATCCGCTTTTTCAATTTCTGCAACAACATTTCCTGTAGTTTCATCATAGACCTTAAATGAAAATCCCATAAATTTTCCTTGAGCACGGAACCATCGATTTCCCTCAGGATCTTCAAGATAAAATACAGGTCTGAAAAAAGATAGAATTTTCTTCTTAATTCGAGCAATTAAATTCCCCTGAGGATCTTTTAGATCTTGAGCACCACGAGCAGATATAATTTTAGCATGAATAGTAGCCGATATTGTTCCATCAACTTCTCTTAATTCTACTCTACGTCTAATTGAGAGAATAACTCTTTTCATTCGACCAATTTTTTGATTATTTTCATCAAGGATATCACCAGAACCCCAATCCCAATATTTTTAAAGAATTTGAGGTATTCTCAACATTTTTCTTTAAGGATATAATAGTTCCGGTTAATATCAAATAAACTTCCTGGGCTGTGATATGCTTGTCGGCTTGATGGTCCTGCAGATGGCGTTGTTACTGATGTAAGTACAGTTTCACTCTGGCTTTCTATATTGGTAATAGGAGAACCACATTTTTCACAAAAATTTTGTGATAAATCTTTAATTTCTTCCCCACAATTCTGACAGTAAGGCATTTATTTCCCTTTTTTATTTTATGATTTTTTTTATGAAATGAATAATTAATTCATCTAATAAATTTTCGGATAGATTTATAATTTTTATATCTTCATAAAAATCTTTTAATTTAATTAACTTTAATAATTAATAAATAAAATAATTCAGAGAATATAATGTCAAACGAGAGTATTCCAAAATTATTGAAATTAAAGGATTATATAACTTTAGTAGGAACTACTCTAGGGATTATAGCTTTAATATGTGCCACTATAGGTACTAGAGAATTTCTTTCATTAGGTTTTTTTCTAATATCAATTACATTAGGAACTGATCTAATAGATGGATATATTGCTCGAAAAACAAATACAAAAAATGAAATGGGGAAAGAATTAGACTCATTAAGTGATTCATTGACATTCGGTATCGTACCAGCAGTATTAACCTACCAAACCTTTAAAACAGGAAGCTTTTATGATATAATTCTTATAATAGGAGCAATATGCTTTGCCTTTGGAGCAATTCTCCGATTAGCGCGATTTAATATCTCAAAAAATCCTGGTTACACAGGAGTCCCAACACCGGTTAGTGCATTAATGCTAATTACCTTTTTTTATGCAAATTTCTTCTATACACTTGCAATGGGTGATATAAACTATCCGTTTTTAGAGATCTCGTCTTATTCAATTCCATTCTTTTTAATATTAATTGGTTGGTTTAATATCACAACTTACATTCATTTTAGAGAAAAAGATAAAACAATATACATAGTATTTATAATTTTTGCCCCTCTATGCCCTATTTTTGGAGTAATTGGTATAAGTTCCCCAAATCTTATTATTTCCATTTTTGCATCTATTTTCTTTTTAGGAGCTTTTATTTTAGCATTTCTCCTTATAATAAGAGGTTTTTTATTGTATTTTATTACAACTAGAAAGGAAAAAAAGCTTTCTTAGGTTCTATTTTTTGGCTTTATTAGTTAAGTGAACTTTTTTATCTAATTAATTAAAATAACTTCTTTTTCCAACTTTGAATTTCTTCTATAATTTCTTTTTTTTCATCATTATTTAATAAAGAAAGCTTTTCTTTATACTTATCTATGATACTTCTAATCTTATGTAAGGTAACCGAAAAACCCTTTTTCTCAAGTATTAAATCGGCTATATTGGATAATTCTTGTCCAAATTTATCCCCTTTAATATTATCCAACTGGTTAACTAAATTAGTAAAAGCATTATTTATTTGTATCCCTGCTTCATCACCAGCTTTCGGTTTGGCTATAGATACAAAATCAATTGTTTGTTTTAATTTTTGTTTTAAATCAGTAATTGTTGGTATGGTTGAACTGGCTCTAGGAGTCATTGCAGCTTGTTTTTGAGTAGATCTTACATCTTCTTTTGTAATTTCATGAATTTGACTTGGTATATCAACTTTTCCCTTAGTAGCTTTATCCTCGATTTGTACAGCTTTATTAACCTCTTGTTCTGGTTTTATTTTCTTTGATAATAATGGTTTTACAGTTGTAAATTTCATTGAAGGAGCCCCTTCAGCACTAGCTTGAGTTTTTGCCATTCGTGTACCAAGAAATGTATCTGAATATGCCTTTTCCCATAATTTTTGGATAATAGAATCTAATACCTTAATTAAAGGATTGAATGAAGTTCCAATTCCAACAAAATTATCAAGAGAATCCACTGAATCTTGTATTACTCCTATAATAATTATGTTATTATCACTTCTCAAAGCAATTAATTTTTCATTTTGATAAGTTTTATATCCAATATTTTTAATATTCTTAAGATTTTTAACCATACTATTGGTATGTGCTTCTGAAGATGCAATCTTAACTTTCAAATCACTGTTTATTTTTTCAAATTGTTCAATTGCTAGATGTTTTTCAAGATTGGGAATAATTATAATTAATTCATTCTTCGAGTTTTTTATAAGATATTGAATCGATTCATTAATTTTCGTTATACTATTTATAGTCCAAATTTTATTGAATTGAATTATATCAGCTTTATTTATTTCTTGAAGGTAATTTTTCATTAAATTTTCAATAGGCTTATTTAAATTTGAAACCTCATTAACTGATTCTTGGATTATAGAGTTTAACCGCTCTGCGATTTTAATTTCTAGATTTTTCATTTTTCCAAAGAGGTTTTCATTATTTTCAATGAGTAAATTATGAATTTTATTCATTTCAGTTTCAAAATTACTTAATAAATTCAATAACAACATTTTAAAGTCATTTTGATATTGGATTATTAGATCTGCTGAATTTTCAATTGGTTTTTCAGTTTTTTTAAACTCTTTGTCAATCAATTCTTGCAAAGTATTAGGAAAATCTTTAATGATTTTATCTAATCTCTCCTTAAATTGATTCTCAATCACTGAAATGATCTCATCTTTATGTTTTTTAAATTCCATTATTTGAATTCTTTCAATTATATCCGTTTTAAGAAGATTAATGGTTTTTATTAAATCAGCAAACTTAGTTTGAGTAATACTTACAATTTTTTGGTAAAAAATAGTTAAATTTTGTTTAAGTAAATTTAATTCTTCCATATTTCCAACAATATCTTCAACCTCTTGTTTCTGGATAATAGAATCTTCATCAATATCTTTTTTAATCTCCTGAAATGTTTGTAGAATAGAATCTAATTCTATTGTCTTATTTTCTTTAAATGTTTCATTTACTGAATTGATCATTAATTCTTGAATAGAGTTTTTAATATCATCTAAATTCGCATTAATATTACTATAATAGTTTAAAATTGGAAAAATTGGAGGTAAAGCTATGTATTGAGTAATTGGAACCTCATTTTTTGAAGGTTGTTGAGTTATTAAACCTACATTCAATAATTCATTTATAATTTTATTAAATTCTTCTAAAGTTACTTTAGGGACTACTGAATGTAATTCATAATATGTTAGTGGAAATCTATTTAATAATTTAATATATATCTCTATTGCGAATTCAGAAAGGTTTAACTTCCCTAAAAAGGTTTCCATTCATTATTCACCTACTTCTTTCAAACAATTGTTCCTATTTATATAAATTATAAAAACATATGAATTTTTATTTGTATTTGTTTTATCTAAAAAATATCGATACTAATAAATATTTAAGGAAGTTTTTTCATTATGATACGTAATAATTTGAGAGATACATAAAGAATCTGAATAGAACCATGTGAGGAGAAAATGAATATTACAGATGAAGATGTATTTTTCTACTTGGATCTTACTAAGGAATTATTAAAAAAGAAGGATATTATCAAAACGATCAAGTTTTATATTGAGGAAAAAAATAAAGCAAATTTGAAAGGACATTATTCTCTTCTCATTTTCCAAGAAGAAGGAAATCCTATCTTTATAACTGATAAAAAAGATTCAGGAATTATTACTAATTCTATTGAAGAAAACTGGAAAACTCGTCCTAAGGAACAAAGCTTTTTTGAAAATGGTTTATTTTATATTTTTTCTTACATTGCAGAAACAGTAAGAAAAAAATCTAAATTTTACAGAATTATTATTATTACAGATACACCCTCCGATTTATCTGCGGATTATCAAGACGCATTATTTAATCTAGTATCAAAAATAAAAAATTTCCCAACTTTTATAGATATTATACGGGTATCTGAGGAAGATCAACGGTTATTTAGTGATGATGTAAAACTAAATATACTTGCAAGTGATACAAAAGGAGGTATCTTTTATACCAAGAATAAAAAAGAGTTTTCTGACGTTATTAAGAAATTAGTAAAAAGTAAACAGTATGTAACTACTTTTACAAATCGTCCAGAAATTATTAGAATATCTAAAGAGGATTATGCTTTCTACGATTATCTAGCCAAATCTTTAAAAAAAACAGATGAAATGAATTTAGTGTGTTATTTTTGCAATGAAGAAGTATGTCCTGTTTGTATGGATATTCATGATATTCCATTAGTCTGTGAAGATTGTAATTCTAGTTTTCATAATTGTTGTATTACAAATTATACCATAAATCATAATATTGGTATTCCTAATATCCTACGTTGTCCATCATGTGATGTTCTGTTAAAAATTGACGAAGATGAGATAATTGAAGTATCAGGTGAAGTAGAAGTGAGTACTGTAAAAGAATATATGGAAAAAGAAATATTAGCAGATCTGCAAAAAAGAGTAATAAAGGAAGAAATACCAATTCCTAGACCTATTTTAGAAAAAAAAATAGATACACCTCCTCAAAAACCCCAAGATGTCTCAGCTGGAGAACAAATCAAAAAAATTAGAATTGGTGGTTTTTTTGGCAAAGTATATAAAGTAAAAAAGGATGGTGATAAGATCGTTTATGAAAGGAGTACTCAAACATCCTTTAAAGCTGAAAGTATAAGAGATAAAAAACATTTAATCAATTCAGAGAAAATTATTCTTCGACAAAAGAATGAATTAACAAAAAAACCAAGTTTCATTATATGTGCTCAATGTGGGAGACAAAATGATTCACATCAAACAATGTGTTCAAATTGTGGAAGCAAGTTATAATAATAAAAACAAGAATTTGTTTTATAATACTTTTGTATTATTGTCCTTTAATAGTTTTAAATTGAAAGAGAATAATGATTATCGAGACAAGGAAGTTTTTTTCAATATCAATAAAAATAAATAAAACGTATAATATTAATTTGTTAAAGCTTTTCGATTGATGCTAAAATGTTACCTCGAACGAATACAATAAATTCAGAAGAGTTTATTTTTTATTTAGATCTAATTTCAGATTTTATAAAGAAGAAACCATTAATGAAAGCTATAAGTAGTTTTATCAAAGAAAAGGATAAATTTAATGCCTTCGCTTCTTATGGCGTTGTATTATTTCAAAAAGATGATAATCCTATTAATGTATATGATCTTAAAAATTTGGATGCAGTCTTAAAAATTATTGATGAAGCATGGGAAACTAGAGAAGTTGAACACAGTTTCTTAGAAAATGGTTTATACGAAATTCTCGCGTATATCTTTAGAAAAAGCCGGGAAATAAGAAAAAATTATCGTGTAATTATAATTTCAGATACTCCTAGCCGCCTATCGGATGATTATTATAATGCTCTTTATGATTTATTAATTAAGGCAAAAAAATTCTCTGCATTTATTGATATTATTCGAGTTGGGGAAGAGAAATTTTATGATGACGATGTTAAACTGAAAGTTATTTCGAGTGAAACTCATGGCGGAACATTTTATTGTCCAAATGAAAAACTCCTTCAAAATATTTTAGGATCTTTAATTCAAAATAAGAAAGAGTTTAAAATTATAAAATCTGAAGAGACTGATCAGGTTTTAGGTCAAGATAAGATTTTCTATGAAGGATTAGCGGCAGATCTCATTAGTCTATCACCTGAAGATCAAGAATTGTGTAACATTTGTGAGCAGGAATTATGTCCTATTTGTGAGGCTCATTCTGATGAAATTCATAAATGTTATAATTGTAATACAAAATTTCATAACTGCTGTGCTGCAAAATATGCAATTGTTAAAAATATTGGCTTTAAACATATCTTCAGATGTCCACAATGCGAAACGTTATTAAAGCTTGATGAAGAATTTGTTAATATGATTTATGAAGAAGATTTAGAAGAAGAACTAGAAGAAGAATTGCCTAAAATAGAATTGGAAAAACCTATTTACGAAAAAGAAACTACTACTGAGTATGAAGAAGAACAATATACAGAAGAATCTGAAGTTCAGGAAGAAATAATAGAAGAAGAGTCAGAAATAAGTTTAGAAGAACCAGAACCTTCCACAGTTGATCAGCAAAAAACAATAAAAGTTGGTGGTTTTTTTGGAAAAGAAATTACTATTGGAACTAAAAAATCTATTGAAACACCAATTTCAAAAATAACAGAAAATACTGAATTGAAAGAACAACCTATTTCAATAACATCCTTAAAACCACCCCGAAGAAAGGGAACTAGTTCAATAAAGTTATGCAAAATTTGTGGAGCTACATGTAATAAATCAGTTAATACTTGTCCAACTTGTGGAGCAAAACTCATTTAAATCAAATTCAATTTTAAAAGTCGTTTGAAATCTCCCCTTAACTTTAGATAATGCTAATGGTTTTAAACCTTAAATTATAAGCTTATAGATATCAAATTTTACAGAAATTAAATGTAAAATTGGAAAATATTAAGAATATACTATAAAAAGTTTAGAATTAATAGGATTAATTATTATTTTATTCAATGACTACCATAGATTCTAACGATATAAAAGTAAGTCCTACTGTTTCTAAAATATGTATGATTATCTCTGCTATTAGTATGGGACATGTAGGGTTTATCATTAGTTTCCTTGATAAGTTCAATGTACTAACAATTGTATTAATAAGAGGACTTTTTGGAACTTTCTTTCTAACATTATTTTTACTTAAATCAAATTCATTAAAATGGGATTTTTTAAAGGAATCTCTTAAAATTCATTGGAAAGAACTTTTAATTATTGGAATTATGAATCCATTGATTATCCTATTTTATTTTATAAATATAATTCTCACAGGATATTCATTTGCCGCATTTTTATTGTATACAGGACCTATGTTTTTTTTATTGTTTTTAATCCTCTCTAGGGAGGAAAAAGTATCAAGGATTAATACATTTTGTTTTATTATAGCCGTTATAGGTGTTGCTATTACTATGGAATTTTGGACGGGTAAAGCGTTAATTTCGGGTGTTTTTTTTGGTATTCTTTCAGGATTAACATTGGGAATATTAATATTTTATAAAAAGAAGATCTATATTAAACGTAAAAATTCAGAAATCCTTTTTAAAGCAAAAGGTGACTTCGATACTTTTTTAGCATGGTGGCCTACATTATTTATTATTTTTATGTTTTTGCCCATATCTATATCTGATTTAATGAAATTCTCTTTTTTTGACTTAATTTTCGCTCTCATTTTAGGACTTTTCCCTACAGCACTAGCTTTTTTATTATATAATATCGGAATTAAAAATGATAAGAGTGGTAATATCATAATTCTATCATATCTAGAACCTGTTACAGCTACAATCCTAAATATTATTGTTCTGAAATCAATATCACTATTTACTATAATTGGAGGAAGTTTAATCCTAGTAGCCAATCTCATGGTTTTAAAATATTCAAGTTAAAAAAGTTATAATGAAGATAATCTCCGTCTATGAAGATGATGTCCCAATTCTATTGATTACTATGTTAAATGTAAAATATGATAGAAATGATTTTAATGGATTCATTAGCAGACTCCGCCAAGAAATTCTAAGATAAATTCTTTTTTTCTTTTTTTTTGAAAGGAGATTAATATTTTTTTTTTACTTTTTCTGAGAAATTATTAGAATATAGCATTTATAGGAAAGTATAATATTATTGCGAAAATGGCGGATATCGGAAATGTTAATAACCAAATTGCAACTATTTTCCATAAACCCTTTTCCATGGGAGCATTACTTGCTTTTGATAGTCCTACAAAAGATGCTACAAGCAGATGTGAACCTGATAGAGGAATTGTTTGAATTGTTCCAAGAAGCATGACCGCCGCTGTGGGTACCTGTACAGCAAAAGCAGTACTTGGCCTTAGCTCAGTTATTTTCCCTAAGTTTTTTATAACAATTCTTCCTAAGATCACAATTCCCGCAGCCATACTAAAGCCAGTTATAATCAATAATCCACTTAAATTTATATTACCTCCAACTCCAACAACTATTCCAACTGCGTTAGAACAATCATTTCCTGCTCTAGAGAAGGCTGTAATACATATTACAATTAAAATGATATAAGAGTATATCTTCTCTGATCTTTCATAGTCCTGAAATCCTTTTAAATATTTGAGCTTATATTTATTCAATATCCTAACAACGAGATATGTCACTAAGAATCCAACTATCGGAGACAATAACCACCATATACTCATTTCTAATATTGTATTCCAATTCACACCATCTATACTTCCTAACATCAATCCTATGCCCATAATGCCTCCTATTGTGGAATGAGTTGATGATATTGGAAGACCTAAAGCGCTAGACAATATTAACCAGATGGCAGTGGAGATTAATATTGTCAAAACCACAGCATTCTGGTTAATACCAGTGTTTTCATAGTTCAATAAAAGAATTTTGTCACCTACTGATTTAGCCACACCTTCTCCTAATAGGATAGCACCAGTAATGGCGAAAATAGCTGCTAAAATAAGAATTTGTTTCATGTTAAGAATTCTTGATCCATAGATCGGAGCCATTGTTTCATCATTAGCTCCTATGCCTATTGATATTATAATAGAAATTAATATAAATATCGTTAATATTAAAACTGGATCCATTGCTATCTTTTTCTCCCTTTTCTTTTTATTAATTTTTTTCTATTTACTTGGATATTTTACTATCAGACTTCTCAGAAAATCACTAATTTCTTCCGCGTTTGCTATCATATCAAATAATTTAATACAAATTTTTGATGTTAAATATATTTGAAGAGACTTTTCTTCTGATTTTTTATATATAACTTCTAAAATCCTAAATTTAGCTTTTCGACCTGTCCTCTTTAAAGTTTCAATTTCAAATGATTTTTCAAAGGCGGTTTTAAAATCATTCTCCATTAGGTTTATCATTTTGATTAAAAGCTCTATGGATAGTTTATACGTATCATTAAGTATCTTTAAATCCTCCTTTATGTCATCATAACAATCAAAAGGAAACACTTGTAAACTACGTGCAAGTTCTTCAGATCTATCAGATTCTATATCTAAATATTTTATTAATCTATATCGATCTTCAACCAGGAAAGGAAGAGCTCGTTTATCCATGTAGAGAACTTTTATATAATTTTCTTTTGCAGTATCTGCTTCATGCTCACATTTAATTACTTCTTCTAATTTATCTTTACTTAGTTTTCCTTCAATTAATTCATTAATACAATCGTGGAGTAAACCAGAACCTTTTAAAACTTGAACATAAAATTCATTTGCCACATCTAATATTTTGCTTTTCTTATCTTTTAATAGTTTCATTCTATTCACAATATCAATTAATAATCGAATAATCTCATTTATTATTTAATTCTTAAAAAAAATTTCTTTTTTCTATAGATTTAATAGAAAAAACTATAGATCGATATAGAGAAAATATTTTATATTTTCATAATTTTTAAATTTTAAACATATTGGATGGAAAAATCTTTGCCATTTCTCGAAATTAAATTGGGAGATATATTTTTTGACCCAAAAGTGCAAATATTTTGCGTGAATCCTCATTTCAAATGTCCAATTTATGGGCATTCATGGACATGTCCACCTGAAGCGCCCTATTTGGAAGAAACTATTTCTAAATATAAGAGATTTTATCTTATTTATGTTAAGATTAATTTAAAAGAGTATGTTCAAAAAAAAAAAGTTGAAAATCCAAAAAGAAGTGAAAAATCAATAAAAAATGAATTCTTCATGAAAAATCTTTTACGTGATAAACTTGAACGAGAAATTTTTGAATTCATTAAGATTTTTCAATCCTTAAATGAAGAAAAACTTATTTTATGGGATGGATTTTGTAGAATTTGTTCTAATAAAGAAGACAAAGGATGTACTTATGACTCTGGTGATCCTTGTCGTTATCCAGATAAAAAAAGATATTCAATGGAAGCAATTGGGATTGATGTAACAAAAACAGTTATCAACTTAAATTTTAATTTGGAATGGCCTCCTACTAATACCGTATATCGCTTTGGTCTAGTATGTTTAAAATAAAAAATAAGGATAAAAAAATTAGAAATTACAATCCTCTATGACTATAGTTTCTTTTCTATCAGGACCAATTGAAACGCATGCGATATTTAATTGAAGTTCCTCTCTAATTGCTTGAATATAAATTTTCATTGTCTCTGGAAGAGCATCATAACCTTTTAGCGCAATATTAGTCCATTCTTCTCTTGTTTTTTCTTTCCAACCTTCGAAACTTTTATATATTGGCTTACAATACTCAATTATTTCTGATTGAATTGGCCAACTTTCAAGTATTTTACCATCTAATTCATAATTAACACATATTTTAATTGGATTTATATCTTCTAACGCATCTAAAAGAGTGATTATAACTTTATCCACGCCATTAATCATAATTCCATATTTAATATTGAAAAGATCCAACCATCCAACCCTTCTTGGTCTACCAGTTACTGTGCCATATTCATGACCTTGTTCTCTAATTTTCTTAGCTGTATCATTAAATAATTCAGTTGGAAATCTTCCCTTTCCTACACGGGAAGTATATGCCTTTACAATACCAATTATTTTATTTATTTTTTTTGGAGGAATTCCAGTGCCAGATGAAATACCTAACGCGTTTGCATTAGAAGATGTTCCATATGGATAAAATCCATGATCTACATCAAGTAAACTACCTTGAGCAGCTTCAAAAAGAATTTTCTTTCCAGAATCAATAGCTTTATTCAAGTAATAAGCGGTGTCAATTACATAAGGTTTTAATTGCTCGCCATAAGATTTATATTCTTCATAAATGGCTTCCAAATCAAGATCAACGTTAGGATCATAGATTGATATTAAATCCTTCTTAATCTTATATAATTTTTCTAATTTAGGTCTTAAGATCTTAGGATTTATTATGTCGTAAATTCGTAAACCCCACCGAGCTGCTTTATCAGAATAAGTTGGTCCAATTCCTCTTTTGGTTGTCCCAGCAGCATATTCTCCTTTAGTTTTTTCTTCTAATTCATCTAAAATACGATGAAAAGGAAAAATCACATGCGCTGTGGAACTCAACTTTAACTCAACATTCTTATTCAGTTTCTTTAAGTTTTCAATTTCTTCAAGTAAAACTTTCGGGTCAACTACACAACCATTAGCAATTACACCCTCTTTTTCTAAAGGAGCACCTGAAGGCATTAATTTAAATTTATATTTGACGCCATTAGCCTGTATAGTGTGACCTGCGTTATTTCCTCCATTATACCTTACTACAACATCCGCTTTTTGAGCAAAGTAATCTACAAACTTACCTTTTCCTTCATCGCCCCAACTTAACCCAACTACTGCAATAGTATTACTCATAAATCATTTTCCATTTAACATTTTTATATATTATCTACACTTAAATTGTTCCAAAAAAGATTATTGAATACACTTTAAAAAATTTTCGGTATATAGGTAAGAACGGAAAAATAGTGGTTATATAATCATTTTTATATGTGAATTTTCTTGTAAGACATAATCTATTTTTAATAATTCCTTACTAAAAGCCCTCATCGTTTTCGATATGCTTAAAAAAACTGTCCTTATAGATTTGGCTCATAATGAAATGTTAAATATCGACGAAGAAGAGTTCAAGGAATTTTTGGATCTCCTTAAAAGATTAGATCTAAAAGTAAAAAAAAATGAAAGTGGTCAAATTTCTAAGGAAATCTTAGAAAATATAGATCTCTTAATTATTGGGAATCCGATTGATGATTTCTTTTCTAGTTTGGAAATAAAGTGTATTGTTGATCACGTAAGGAGTGGAAGTGGACTATTACTCTTGAGTGAATATGGTTCGGATTCTCTTCAAAAAACTAATCTTAATGATATTGCTGGAAAGTTTGGTATCCTTTTTGAAAAAAATCTAATTAAAGAAATGAATGATAATAACCAAAATTGTTCAAGTATATTACATATCCAAGATTTTCTTAAAAATCAAATAACAAAAAATTTAAGAGAGATGATAATGGGAGGTACATGTTCTTTACTCTTAAATAAAGAAGTAAAAACTTTACTAAAAACAGGTGAAAATTCTGTATGGGTCGAAGTCTATAATAATACATCTGAAAAATGGACAAAAGAGAATGAGAGACAACAAATTATTGCTGCATATACTGAATTTGGTCAAGGAAAAGTGATAGCAATAGGGGATATCGATATTTTTACGTCGAATTCTAGAATTGGATTAAATTCATATGATAACCGAAAATTTATACAAAATGTAATTAATTGGTTAATAATTCCAGTTAAAGAATCAAAAGTTATGTTATTTATACTAAATCAACTCGGAGATCTACAATATCAAATCAGAGAATCTAATAAGATTCTTAATAATATTATAGAAACTATGACTATTTTAGAAAAGAGAATTAGTTATATAGAAAATAACTCAAAGGGGTATTTACAGAAATCAGATTCAGAAGAAGGTTTTAAGATCTGATTAATTATTTCATCGATGTGCATTTTTTTAAACGAATGATTCTTAAAATAGAACATCATATTTAATATACTACTACTTCATTATATAGTTAAAATATTTAGAATTTTTGAACTTAAGAAATATTGATCTACTCAAACATATATTTAGACTGGTAAAGTTAAACTTTAACTATAATAAAATGATGATGTAAATATTTGCCAATTTTTTTATTTATATATGATTTGATTTCGAGCTCTTTTCATCATTAACTTCATTCTCCTTTTACTGAAAAGAAGAATCTTAGTAAAATGTTTATATGTTTATATATCCTAAATTTATTCAGCTGATTTTGTAGTTGAAAGGTTGGGATATTTAGGCATGAAAAAAGTGAAACTAAAACTAACAGCTTTAGCAATTTTCTCAATTATTTTGTTATCCAACTATGTTCCATTTATTTCTAATTATTTAAATAAATCAGATTTAGATCCTGATCCTTATGATGAAGGATTAACCACTTATACCATTACAGACAATGGAACTCTCAACCAAGCTGCATGCGCAGCCATATCTCAAGGAGATGTAAATATTACTTTTTATGCAAAAGATCTTGCGGGAAATGAAGCATCTGAAATGATTACCGTAAAAAAAGTCATTCCATCCGGAGGATTAGAACCAGGTGTAGTAATAATTATTGTTATCGTTTCTATAATCGGAGGAGTTGCAGTAGTAGCGGGTGTCTATATATTTATGAAAAAACGAGCAACACCAGCAACACCAGAATAATTCTTAATCATATTCCCCTTCATTATATGATTTTTAATCTAAAAAAAAAATTCAATAGAAAAAAAGTAATAATTAATAGATTATTTTTTTGATTGAATTTCTACTTTAATTAAATTATAATTTCTTGTTCCTAGGCCAATTTCTTCAGCTAATTTTAATTGTAATTCCCAATGATTTGATTTTTTACCGCTAAAATCCATTTCTCCACTTTCTGGATCAAAACGAGGCGTGTGTGAAAACCACTCATAAGGACCTTGAGTCGGAAGATCCTTGACATCAGAAAGAGCTGAATGAGGAGAAATTGAAGATTGATGTATCAGATCTATAGTAGCTTGATCTAATGCCACGGGATCCAGGGAAGCTAAAACTCCAATATCAGGAACAAATGGAACATCCGAACCACCTGTACAATCACATTGATATGTAATATCAATTGCATAATTAATGCAAAATATTTTTTCTTTTCCGAAATATTCAACGACTCCTTTTGCATTATCAACCATTTGTGCAGTAAACTCATCACGCGTAACTGTACCAATATTGATTACTTTATCTTTACATACTGAAGCACACATATAGCAAAATTTACATTTTTCTTTTTCAAAAACTAATTTATTATTAAGATCCTTAGCTAAAGCTTTTGTTGGGCATATATTAATGCAATTTCTGCATTCAGTATTACAATTTTCAAAATCAATTTCAAATGTTTTTCCTGTATGCGCTTCTGCCTTACCTCCCTTACTCACACATCCAATTCCAAGATTTTTAATTGATCCACCAAAACCTCCACTTGGATGGCCCTTAAAATGAGTAGCTAATATTAAATAATCAAACTCACGTAAACGTCCTGCTACTAAGACTTCTTTGAATCTCCTACCATCAATTTTTTGAATTTCAATATCCTCTCCAGTTTTTCCATCAAGCATTAGAATTGGAGCACCCATAGTTTCCTCTGTAAAACCATGGAGAAGTGCAACTTTTAGATATTCTTCTTCAGTAGCTCTACCACTATATTCTGTATGTGTTCCAGAAACACTTTCAGGAACGCCCCATCCACAAGATTCTGCAACTGAGGGAATAGCTCCTAATTCTTTAACGAAATCACATAAAAATCGAATGTAACTTGGACGGAGATATCTAATGTTCTCTAATGCTCCAAAATGGGTTTTAATTACTACTTTATCACCATTTTTAATTCTTTGTTCAATTCCAATCTTTTTCAAAGCTAAAGGAGCCTTAAATTTACTCATACTCTGATCGTGAGAATGGGTTCGAGCAGTAAAATAAAATACATCTGATTTCATTTTTTTTCACAATAAAAAAGCTATGATCAACTCACACAAATAATTAGAGTTTCAAATTTTAGACACAAAATATTTTAAAACTAATTAATTCTATCTATATAATATATAAGCAGATTTATGACTCTAAATAAATAATATTATAATATTATAATGGCTCGCTGCCCCGAATGTGGAGGATTTATGAAATACCATTCAGCCATAAAACAGGTTGTGTGCCAATCATGTGGATTGTCGCTTACTAGACATGAATTAGATAGATATTGGCAAAAAGTAAGAAGTGAAAATATCACAGATGATGATTCTTTACAACAAAAGAAAAATCGACGTAAAGAGTGGTTAGAATGGTACTCAAGTTCAAAATCCGATAAAGAACATTATTAAAAGTAGAAAGATTAAGGATTTTCTATATTATAAGTGATTTTTATATAAAATCACATAAAAAAAAAAGAGTCATATTGATTAAAATATTAAAATTTTGAATTAACTCCTAAATTTTCTTTCTATAATATCTTCTAATAACTCAGCTAGTTTTTTTGCCGGGATGTCTAAAAGAGTAATTTCTAGATGTCTTCCACGTGTCGCTTCCTCAATTCTTACTGTTTTAGAACTAACAATTTTTAATTGAGTAAGTTGGCGCACATATTTTCTAAAACTCATTTTAACATGTGGTTCTACAGAATAATTTTCACATATTGCATTATATTCTTCAAACGCATCATCAACTAATGTAAAAGGATCATCTTTATCGTATAAAGATCTAACAATACCATATAATGCAAAAATTTCTTGATCTTTTAATTCATCAATGATATCATTTCTAAAAGTAGGATATACATCATTCGAAGCTTCTCTAACTATATCAGCAGTAATACTATTAAATTCTTCTTTATCGCAATATGATCCGCTTTTTCTTAATATTTCAATACCATGTCTCATATTTTTATGCTCGACAGTAATTTGGCATATCATTGACAATAGTTCTTGGGAAATAACATCTTCTTTTAATGCAAGATCACTACGATATTTTAGTATTTGCATTGCTTCGTCAAATCCATAGGGTTTAAGTTGAATTTTTTCATTTAATCTACTTAAAATCCTCTCATTTTCAATAGTCATCCAATCTTTACTTCTAGAAATTAAAAGTAATGATAATTTTGCATTTTGATGACCAAAAGTCTCAGCAATATCTAAAAATGCTAATACATCATCTGGTTTCAAAAGGTGAATCTCATCAATAATTAATAACATATAACCTTGCTCCCGGATAAGTTGTGAAAGAATGAGCTTCAATGCTTCGTCATCACTAAAACCTCTTCCACTACCATGTTGATATTTTGCAAGAAGTTCTCTAATTATCTTACTTTTAGAACGAAAATTAATACAATTAAAATATTCAATAAATAGATTAACATCATTCTCAATTGCAATAGTTCTAAATGTTCTTCCAAAAAATCGAGCTGTACAGGTTTTTCCGACACCACCCTTTCCCAAAATTAAACAATTTATGGAAGGCTGCTCCTTTTCCTCTAAGATCCTCCGATAATTAAATATTAATGTTTTTAGAGCATCATCACGACAGTATAATTTTTCTGGTACATAACTTAAATCAAGAGAGCTTGCCTGTCGAAAAACAGATTTTTTCTGAAATTGTTTTCTGAACTCATCCTCATCCATGTTAAATCGAGAAGACTCACTATATAATTTTGATGTATAAGTAATAAAAGAACAATTTAAGTTAAAATTTTCTTATACTTATTAAATTATTTTTTATTTCTAATAAATGTAATAACTAAAGAAGTAGAGTAAAATCTATAATTTGTCTAAATTATTTAAAGGATGCATCTGAGAGTATGATTCTTTTAATTTTGTTATGTCATTTTTAGCATAAATTCGTGTTGTGTTTGGACTTGAATGTCCTAAAATATCTTGTAATTCACTAATATCCATTCCTGAACGTCTTAAATGAGTCGCTCCTGTATGTCTAAAAACATGAGGTGTGATTATTTTAGATTCAGAAAATCCACACTTTTCTTTAATTGTTTTGATATCTGTTTGCACAACTCGTGGATTTAATTTTTGGTTCCTTGTATTTACTAATAAATAATCTTCATAATCATAATTTATTCTGTTTCTAAGATGCTCTTTAAATATTTCCAGAGTTTTTTGATCAACAGGGACTATTCTCTCTTTATTTCCCTTCCCACGAAGCTGAATATAACCTCTTTCGAAATCTATGTCCCTTATTTTTATATTACATAATTCGCTCACCCTCGCCATAGTTGAATATAATAATCTAACAATCAAATAATATCGTTCACTTTTTCGAGAGTTGAATAATCGTCGATTCTTGAGTTTTATAAAAATCTCTTCTATGTCAGAAATTTTTAGAAATTTAGGTAGGCTTTCTTCAAGTTTAATTTTTGGAGATCTAATTGTACTCATAGGATCTTTTGGTATAAACTCATTGAGAGTTAAAAATTTAAAGTAAGAACGTAATGATGCTATCTTTCTACCAATACCTTTCTTAGTATAGTTCATATCATTTAATTTTTTTAAAAACAACCGAATTTTTTGGCGTAAAAAGGGCGAATTTATTTGGAGATCTCCTATAAGTTCAATGAATTTTTGAAGATCATAACGATAAGCTTTTATGGTTGATGGTGAGCAGCCTTCCTCAACCTCTTTTGCGACTAAGAAGTCTTCAATAAAATTAGATATTTTGTAGTTTTCCATGTTATATGGAAATCATCGTGATAATACAAAATATAGTGTATTATGGAGGTATATATCTCATGTAAGCATTTATTTTGATTGTCCTTCTGGTCCGTACCAACCTTGTTTTATATATAGATATGCATTCATTGCCGCTGTCGTGGCTTCACCAGTAGCAGTTGTTACCTGTCGGATTCCTCCAGTAACATCCCCCGCCGCATATATACCTGGGAAATTAGTTTCTTGATTTCTGTTAACTTTAATGCAATTATTTTCATCAAGTTCGACACCTGCTTTTTTTGCTAAGTCACTCTGTGGCTCAACTCCTATTGCTATGAATAAAGCTTTTACATCAATATTAGAAATTTCACCTGTTTCAAGATTTTTAACTTTTAATTGAACTAATTTGTTGTCTTTAGTTATTGCTTCTTCAACCACACAGTTATACATTGGTTCAACATTCGGTAATTCATCAACTTCATCTGCAATGCACGCTTCTGCTCGCATACAATGACGTCTATGAATAAGATATACTTTTTTTGCAATACCAGAAAGATAAATAACTTCTAGACCAGCAGCATTACTACCTCCAACTGTTGCAACAACTTGATCTCGAAATAATGGGCCGTCACAAGTTGCACAGTAAGATATTCCATTACCCACTAATTCAAATTCATTAGATAAGCCAAGGGTTAAATGCTTTGATCCAGTTGCTATAATTATTGCTTTAGCTTTTGTGTCTCCTTCATAAGTTGTTACTGTCATTTCTTTTGGATTAATTGCTGAGACTTCATTAAAGAAAAAAGATGTGCCCCAATTTTCAGCCTGTTTTCTCATTTTTTCTGTTAGTTCAAGTCCATTAATACTATCAAAACCAGGATAGTTTTCGATTTTAGGAGCGGTTCCTGCTAAACCTCCAAATCCCTTACTCTCAAAGAGCGCAGTTTTTAATCCCATCCTTCCACCGTAAATAGCTGCTGTTAAACCAGCAGGTCCACCACCAATAATAGCAAGCTCTATTTCATTTTTATTAGACAATTTTAATCTCCATATCTTTATTGCTTAACCAAATTTACTTAATTATAATCTTTTTAGTTTTTTAATATTTTTTTCAATTCCCCTTTTGAACAATTTAATCCTTCTTTAGTTGTCGAAGATATTTACAGGCATTTATTGCTGCCCGTGCGCCTTCTGCAGTAGCAAATACTACTTGAAATAGACCACCGGTACAATCTCCAGCAGCATAAACTCCTTTAAGATTTGTCTTTTGTTCTCCATCAACTATAATATTCCCACTTTCATCCAATTCTACTCCTGCTTTTTTGAAAATGAAATTAGAGGATATATGGGACAAAATAAATAAACATTTTAATTCAAATTCTCTTAATTCTTCATTTTCTTCTGATTCAGGGTGAGTAGATTTGCATATAATCTTGTGAATCATACCTTCTGAATCCGAAATTGCTTCAATTACTTCCATATTTTCAAAAATTTCAATTCCATTTTCTTTAACTTCATAAGCTTTATCTGATAACTCTTCAATCCCCAAATCGGTAATTATATGAACAATACAACCCATTTGTTGTAGTGTTAAGGCTTCCTCTAACGTTTCTTCGTCTTTACCATATAAATAGACATTATTGTCTTTATACAAAGGTCCATCATTTAATGCACTATATGAAACGCCAAATCCTAATAAATTGCTTTCTCCTTTAATAATTTCTTTTCGAGTACCTACCCCTGTTGCTATAATAACAACATCAGAAGAAATAGTTGATGTCCTTGTTGTTGTTACATTTGCACCCATACCAAGCATTAATGAAATTATATCACCTTGAATAATCTTAATATTTTCAGAATAACTTTCAGCATGTACTCTAAACTTTTTCAAAAGATTTTTACCTTTAATATCGATTTCTCCAGGCCAATTTTGAATTTCTTTAGCTTTTTCTAATCCAGATAACTGTTTTCCATCGAGAATTATGACATCCCTATTTGCTCGAGCACAATAAATACCAGCACTTAGCCCTGCAGGGCCACTACCAATAATTAATACCTCACATTTTAATTCATCCATATAATCAACCTCTCAGAAAAATCTTGATGTTTTTCAAAAGAAGAACTAGCTGTATCGATTCCATAGTAACTTTTTATTATTATATTAAGTATAGGGATTTAATCAATTTATATAAAATCTCTTTCAAAATCGGTATTATATAAATTTTTC
>JAHPZJ010000025.1 GCA_019058245.1 Promethearchaeota archaeon
AAATAAGATACCGAAATAGTTAAAGCCCATCACGGGAACTGGTAACTACCCAAAATTTGCTGATTATTATTCAAAACTCTATTACCCCAAAAATTTTTGGATTTATTTTATTTTTTCAAAGATTTTTTATTTATTAGTATCTAAAACAATAATAAGAGAAAATAATCAAACAACAAAAAAACTTAATCTGTTTACAATTAACACTCTTGGTGAGTAAATATGGTACATAATCGTCCTAAGGATATTGCTATTATAGTTATAGTGCTTGTTATAGCTTCTGGTATTTATGGACTTTTCTTACTTATAGGGCAACCAACATTAGGTGGGATTTTTGCTATAATATCCTTTTGTGGATTGCTTTCTCTTTCTTGTTTTGTTCCAAATATTTTTAAAAAAAAAAAAGTGTCAAAAATACCTAAACTTAAATCTATACAACCGTCATTTATTTGTTCTAATTGTGGTGCAACATTTATAAATAATCCAAATATATGTCCAAATTGTAAGGCACCGGTTGAAAAGCTATAAAAAATTTTACCAATTATATATTAACCTTTTTTTCTTTAATTTCTCCATCTTGGCTATAGATTTATTGAGTTTTTTTACTTTTTTTTGGTTATTTTTATCATTCAAATCTTTGATAGATTCTTTTTTTTCTGTTAAGTATTTTATAACAAGGTCAGCCATAAAAGGTATGAATTTGGAACCTCTAGAATTTAATCCGATAGGATCCTTGAAATTAGGATGAATTGAGATTTGAATCCGACAATATTTAGGTATACGCAAACTTCCAACTATTGGAGTTACAACAATCTCATCTAATGGAACATAAACTTTTTCAGAGGTATTATCCCTATGAGTGAGGAAAAAAGCAAACCCTTTAGGTGTTACAAGAAAATGGCTATACCAGTACATGATTTGATTTGTTAATGGTACAGCTTTTTCACATTTACAGTATCCGCTATAAATTATTTCTTCATTTTCTGGAATAGCTGTCCTTAAATCGCTGAAATCTAGTGGGAGATACATATTAGGATTGTTCATTATAAACACAAGATTTTGATATTATTAAATATCTGAATAAAAGAATTTTGAATAATTCTTATAGTAGAGTATTTTCTTTAGAATTTAATAATTATTATCCTATAATCTTTATGATTATTTGGCAAGAAATTTATAATTTTTCTTGGATTCACAACAAAAATGTTGAAAAAGGAGTCACTTAGTCCGAGCTTAGGCTTAGGGCATGAGGGTAAGAGAAGCGTGTCTGGAGCGGTAAAGATTGAATGGTTTGAGATGAGAAGGAGTAGATAGAGTATGTTCTTGAGCTAAGATTTTTTTTTAAATTTTAATAGTAATTATAAGATTTACTAGACAATAGGAATTCTCTCATTATTTCTACAAACAAATCCGGAATTTAACCTTATGATGATCTTATAATTTTAACCTTTTATTTAATTTTTGTTCTAATCTTTAAATTAAGGTAAATAACAGCGATTAATACAAAAATTGAAATTACGTTCAACTCAAATCCTGGAATTTTTGAGTCTATGGGACTAATGGTAAAATGTCGTGAATAATCAGAACATGCAGAGTCTACAATAGAGTTAATTGTGATAAAATATTTATTACCATCAGGTAAATCTTCAGGAACAGTCCAAGAGAAAGAACCATTATTTTCAATATTATCTATAATAGTAAGAACATAAGTATCAAGTCCGTAAACATAATCTTCATGATCAATATTCTCATATAACATGATCCTTACATTTCCTACTGGTCCATAGGAGTTCCATTCTATTAAGTATTCAGAGCCTTGAGCAAAATGAGACCCGCCGTGTGGGACTGTAATAGTAATACCTCTTGCTTCAGTTATTTCAAAATAATCACTAAAAGCATATGTATCTGGATCATCACGATTATACACCTTTAAACAGTAATCCTTTGCTGGTGTTAACCCACTAGGAACAGTCCATATATCATCCCCTGGATAGGCTCCGCAATTAAAAGAGTCATCTTCAACATTTATTATAAGAATATTATTTCGATAAAGATCGATGCTTATATGACAAATAACTTCAGTATTATTCCATCTTACTGTATACATCGAACCCATAGACAATGAAACATTAGCTTGAGGTGAAATAATCGTGATAGTAGGGAGAGCACTAATTTCAAAATAATCACTATAATCATATGCAGATGAAGATAAGCTAGAAATTTTCACCCTATAATCAGTTCCAATAGTTGTATTTAAAGGAATTGACCACTGATAATAACCATCATTAGACGTGCTTGATGTAATAGTTGTAACTAAAGAATCTGCTTTAAAAAGTTCAATCTTCACCGAACCTCCTGCATTAATACTACTCCAATCAATTGTTAATACTTCTCCAATGTCAATACTAGTAGACGAGTAGGGTTCATAAATAGTAATTGATGGTGGACGAGTATCTCCTACAAAAGTAGCAGCATGAGATACAGTGGTAAATTGGCTCCCTATTTCATCATTCCAAAAAACAATATACCAAGTTCCTGAAGATGGCACATAATACCTCCCGGAATCGCTTGAGGCAGTTGAAAGTAGATCACCTGAAACAGACATCCCAGAAGTCCATAATGAATAATCGAACGCTGTTAAAGCCCATACGTTAATCACTTGAGATGGAAGAGTTGAAAAACTCCAATCAACATATTGTTCCGCCCAACCGTGCAATTCAGCATGATCATCGTGATTTAATCCTTCAACTGGGGAAATACGTGGTGTTAATATAGGTAATTCATTTAGAGCTTCTTTAGATCTTTCTTCAGATATGTTTCTGCATATTACATTTGATGAAATTAAAATTGCAATAATTAGGAGAAACAAAATTGATTTCTTTTTTCTTAATGGAATCATTTTTTTTCATATTAGTTTTGTTAATTTTTGTCAATAGTATATTTTTCAACCAATTTCTTATTTAAAGTTAATGGATTTTTTAAAAAATAACAAAAGAAGCGAGTTAGTGATAGTTGGTTTGAGATGAGAAGGAATGGATTAAAAACCATATAAAAAATTAATTATTCACTATTTAGTTTCTCGCTTGTCATTTTCTCTCTATTAGTTTTATAAATATTATAATATATCAGAAAAAAGGCTCTTTCTTATTCTTTTCCCTGTTTTAGTTGCTGCTATTCCACCTTTTCCCGTCTCTTTTAATTCATAGGGCATTTTACGACCAACTTTCATCATCGCATCCACAACTTCATCTGCAGGGATAATAGATGTAACTCCTGATAATGCCATTTCAGCAGCTAAAAATGCGTTAACGACCCCTATAGCATTCCTTTTAATACATGGTGAAATTACTAATCCGGCAACAGGATCACAAACAAGACCTAATAAATTTTTTAATGTTAATGCAATCGCATTGTCTATCTGAAGATGGGTTCCCCCAGCCATATAAGTTATAGCAGCAGCCGCCATTGCAGATGCAACTCCAATTTCAGCTTGACAACCTCCTTCACTTCCTGAAAGCATTGCATTATTTCCAATAATTGCCCCTATTGCTGCAGCAACGACTAAAGCATTTAATATATCTTCATCCGACTTATCAAGGATTTCTTTAGCTTTAAAAAGAACAGCAGGTAAGGTTCCAGAAGAACCTGCTGTAGGACAAGCAACAATTAAACCCATACCACTATTATATTCACCGATAGCCATTGCCCAGCCCACTGCTTCTTTTAAATTATTTCCACAGAAAATTCCTGGTGAAAGCATTCTTTTTGCCTGATGGCTTGCTTCTTTGATAGGTAGTTCAAAATCTTCTACAAGTGCTTTTTCAAGAGATAGTTTCATTATACCTAAAGATTTATTAAGTTTTTCAATTATAATCTGCTTAGGAATATTGTGAAATTCCATTTCATCGTTTATTATTAATTCATGTAATGGAATCCCTGTTGTTTTAGATTCATTGAGGAGATTAGAAATTGATTCAAACATTGATTATCCTCACCCAAATTATTTCTGGATATTTTTTTAATTCATCAATTAAATCTTCTGGTATCGCTGTATCTGCTTCAAGCCATGTTAAAGCTATCTTTTTTTTCAAATTTCTGGAGATTTTCATCGATCCTATATTTAATTTAAATTTTTGAAGTGTATTTGCAATATTTGCAAGTGCCCCAATCTTGTCATGATTTAGTATTACTAGCGTATTTGGTTCCCCCCCAAATCCTGCTTCTAAGCCATCAATTTCATTGATTATTATGTTGCCTCCTCCAATTGAAGCCCCTATTACATTCATTTTTTCGGATCCATCAATCATATCTATGCTAACTGAATTTGGATGGTAATCCACACCTAAATCCACAAGTTCAAATGAATAATCGAGCCCCTCTTTTTCAGCAATTTCAAATGCGTTTTTGATCATATCATCTTCGGGTGTAAATCCAAGTAATCCAGCAAAAATTGCGATATCTGTACCATGACCTTTATATGTCTCTGCAAATGAACCATGAAGTCCTATTTTCACAGTTTTAGGCTTTTTTCCAAATAATAACCGTGCAACATACGCAATTTGACACGCTCCTGCAGTATGGCTTGAACTTGGTCCAACCATTATATGGCCAATTACATCAAAGATAGAAGTATATTTCATAACTTATTTCAACTCAATGTTATATTTAAATTTAAACAATAATACAACTATAAGATTATACAATTTTGAGATATATAGTCATCGCAATTATGAATTCAATATTTTGATAAATTCGTCTAGGTATATTAAATAAAGGATTATTTTAAGATTATAAAATTTCTGTTAAATTGATTATGGATTTTTTGTTTGTGTTTGGGAGCAATGATAAGAATAAAAACGAAATGAGACAGACGAAACGAGATGGAGTATGTTCTTGAGTTAAGATTTTATTTTTTTCAATATTCTAAAGGGAATTTGTATCTAGAGATAATATTTAAAAATACAAAAAATCTATTTTTCATATATAAATTCAAAAAATCAATTGTTTATGCTTTCAAAGAGGCAGTTAGGTTTTATTATTTTAATCATATGTGTCATAGCATTTATAACAATTCCAGTTGCTATAATTTTGATGGTGAATCTTAAAGATTCTAATTCAAATCCTAAATGGGATTATTATGTTGAACCAGGCATATATAAAGCGCAAGAAGAGATTCATGAAGGAAATATTACATATATTTTATGGACATACCTTAATCGTGATTTCATGCCAATTTCTCCCCCTGGAGGAAAACCCTTAGCTGCTATTATTAGAGTTCAAGCTTCTAATACAGAACAATTTCCCTTAACAACCAAGGTTGAACGATTGTGGATATTTAATGGAACAAAAATAAATTCAACCTTAGCCACAGATGAATTTAGTATAGATGGATCTATATATGAGATGGTTTTTCGAGATGGTCCAAAATGGGAAGTTGGTCTTAAAATTGATGTTGTGGTAAAATTAAATACAAGTTTTAATATTTATTATCTCAAAGCTGTTAATCAGACGATTCATTCGTCATGGTAAGTAATTATCTAGTTCGGATTTAATGTGTAGGAATTATAAATGTATGCAGAACAATAAAAATTTGATCATATATATAGAGAAGTTTAAACATTTAAAGTAAAGCTTTTTTTCTTTTTGATTTGTCAATTTATGCTTATTGTTTAAAAATTTAAGATTCATATGTAATAAAATACTATTAATTTCTATAAGAGATATCTATGAATATTTATGCCCGTTGATCCTAAAATAGCTGCCACCGTAGTTTTATTACGTGAGCGAGTATCCAAATTAAAATCTGGTGATGATTTTGAATTTGAAGTGTATATGGTAAAAAGACATAAAAATTCCAGATTTATGAGTGAACATCATGTATTTCCTGGTGGCGCGATTGATAAACAAGACCTAACTCAAGAATCAAAAGGTAGGCTAATCGGAATTGATGATAATGTGCTCCAAAAATTAAGAGATGTTTATGAAGATCCATCAATTTTGTGGATAATAGCAATCCGAGAGTTATTTGAAGAAACGGGGATTTTAATCGCAGGTAATAAAGAGGGAAATTCAATAAGGAACATTGAAAAAATTACCACAAAGTTAAAGAAATATCAGGGAAACCTTCAAACAAAAAAAATTACTATGACGGATATTTTAACTAACGAAAATCTTTATTATGCTGCAAATAATCTAATTTATTTCGGACGGTTTATCACTCCAGCAATATCACCTATTCGGTTTGATACTCAATTCTTTATATGTAAATTTCCTCAAAATCAAAATATTAATTTATTCTATGATGAATTAACAGAGGGTGTATGGGCGTCTCCAAGAGAATTATTAAGTAAATTTAAAAAAAATGAAATTAAATTAATATTCCCTCAATATTCTACCTTAAAGCGGCTTAAAAAGTTTAAAACCATCCAAGAAGTATTCGCGAATTCGAAAAATGTGTCTACCCAAAATCTATTAAAAGATTTCTCAAAAAAAAAATTATGTCATTTGTTTAAATAGAGCTTGAAATTCTTCCTTTACGGCATTTAATCCCAAATTTCCAAGAAGATTTATGGATTTTTTACTAAGAGAATAAAAAGATCGAGGTTCAGAGCGTTTGTATTCCATTCTTTTCTCATTTTTAATAAAATTATTTTCTTTAAGGATTTTGAGATGGTAATTCAAGTTATTCTCTGGAATGGAAGGTAAAAAATCCCTTAATTGACTGAAAGAAAGAGAATCATCACTAGCTAATAATGTTAGTAATATTTTATACCGTGTTTTTTCTGATATAATCTCCAATTCCTTTCTCATATTTTCCAATTTTTTAGGAGTTTCCAAATCTTTTTCACTCTCATAATTTAAATTTAATTTTTCATCTAGTTCCATGCTAAATATGTATAATCAAATATTTAAATTTAACTCAAAACTAATTGAGGCAATTATTATTGATATATAATAATTTATTAGATAAACGAATTTCTATATTACTTTATATTTTTAGGGAGTAGAGGATGCAAGTTATACACGAACATGCATGGGAAGACTTTCTTGAAGAATTTACCAATATATTTTCAGTATATGACTTGACGAAAAACAAAATTTTCATTTGTGGTTCATATGATGAAGAAACTTTTGCTACACTTCAAGAGATACAAAAAATTGTAAATGATATTGAGAATAATCTAGGATTCTTTGAAAAAGAATTCAGGCGAACCCACCTTGAGAATTTAATTCTAAAGTTTGATCTTATTGCTAAATTTTCAAATGAGATAATAATGGTTATAGAACACGATAAAGGAGGTCATATGATTGAAATGGGTATTATCCTCTCGTTTAAAGAATTTTCTGAAAAAACAAAAGTCTTTGTATTAAGAGATGCGGAAATTACAGATGTGCTTAAAAGAGGAGGCCTATTAACACCTTTTTTTAAGGAAGAAGAAAGTTTGTTTTATTTTGAAAATATTGAAATATTGAGATCAAATGTGAAAAGGTTATATTCTTCTTCTATAAAAGAATGATTTTAAAAGAAAGTTTAAATATTGAAATAATCTAATTATACATTGCAAAGAAATCTTGATATAACAAAATAACCTTTGATTTAATAAACAAAATAAATAGTTATTGGAGGATTTATGATATTGAAAGATTTAACTATTGTTTTGAAAAACAAACCAGGTACACTGGCAGATATGGGGGAGACATTAGGTAAAAATGGTATTAATATGGAAGGTTTATGTGGATTTCCTTTAAAAAATGAAGCTTTAGTTCATATTTTAGTAGAGGATGATGTAACAACAAGGTGGATTCTCGAAGATGCGGGATTTGAAGTACGGGCTGTACGCGAAGTACTCGTTTTGGATATAGGTCATATTGTGGGAAAGCCTGGCACAGGAGGGAAAGTTGCACGTAAAATAGGTAATGCTGGTGTTAATATTGATCTCATCTATTTTGCCGAAAATAATAGACTAGTTCTTGGAGTAGATAATTTAGAAAAAGCACAAGCAGCCCTGTCTGGAGAATAAAAAAGTTAAAAAGGAATATTAAACAAGATTTTTATCTTTTTTTGTATTTATTTGCTCTAAAATTAGCTGATTTATTCTTCTAGTTTTTCTTTGATTTGTTCTAGTAGTTTATTAGATTCCTCAGAATCTGTTATGAATTCAATTTCCTCAGATGAAGTTATTCCTATACCTAATTCTATCGCTCGTTTAATTTGTTCTTGTTCAAAAACTGGGCCATTAGATACTTCTTGGGTTGTTCCAAGAATTCGCAAAATGGCAACCCCAATAGCATCAATAGCCACTTTATCTGTTCCAGCAATAAAGACATTTGCTTCTTTTCGAGTACCCTCCATCGGTCCGCGATCTACAAAGGCAATAAGACCATCCACGATAATTAAATCAACTTTATATACAGAATTAATTTCTGCAATCATTTTCCTTTGATATTTAGAAGAATGTAATTCGCCCATAAATTTTGTAGGTACTAATGCAACTGCATTCTTGAGTGAAATTGTAAAATGTCCACCATACATATGAGTCTTCAAACAACATGTTTCGACTATGCATTCAGCATCATCATAAATTTTAGGAAAAAGAAAACCCTCTTTCCAATGATTTCCTTTAGGATTTTTCAAAACAAAATTCTCTTTAGATAATTTAGTTAAATCAATTATTTCAAATTCTAATTGTTTGGCTAATTCGTATAAACCCTTTTTTTTAAAAGTTTCAGCTGTATTAACTGGACCACTCCTTTCTGCGATTGTAATAGATTTTGCACCCATCACTTTTAATTTGATAATAAGTTCCTTTATTGTTTCCATGGAGCTAGAAGCTGGAGGAGGATCTGCAGTATTAAAATTAGGTTTCAGAATCACGTTTTTGCCTTTGATTGGATTAATTCCTAATAATTCTAAAGACTTATTTACACCATAAACGCGATCCGTTGTCCAAATAATTGTTACTTTGGTTGTGTTATTCTTCATATTTCGGATATTTAATTGAAAAGAAATAATTAAAGTTTGTTTTTATAAAAAAAAAGAAAATATATGAGAGAAATAGAATGTATTGAATACTCCCTTGTAAATATATTATTTATGAAATCCTTTCGAATTATTTAGTGAAGAATTATTCAATGAAAGGATATTCAGTGAAGGAGTATTCAGCATTCCTCACAATAAATCATTAACTTCATAAGTATTTGAAAATTTTCGTATTCATGAATAAAGATACTAATAATATTTACCGAAAATTGCAAGAACATCTTGACAAATTACCAATTGGATTTCCTGTTACAGAATCTGGTGTAGAATTACGAATTTTAAAAAATCTTTTTACTCCAGAACAAGCAGAATTAGCAATGAAGTTAGGGTTTCAACCTTTACCCTTAAAGAAAATATATAGAAAGGTTAAAAGTAGTGGTCTTATGATTGAAGAATTGGAAAATAAGTTAGATAAGATGGATGAAATGGGGCTTATACATTGTGGTTCAGTCAAAGAAGAAGGTAAGGTTGTAAGGTATTATTCAAATGCTCCATTAGCAGTTGGTTTCTATGAATACCAAGCAAACCGTCTCACAGTAGATTTTTTCAAAGATATATTGCAATACCAAGAAGAAGCATTTACAGACGAGTATAATAGGACAAAAATACCACAATTTAGGACAATACCTATAGAAGAAAGTATAGCATTTGAGCAAAAAATTTCGACCTATGACCAATTAAGAGCCTTGATTGAAAATATTGGGGAACCAATCGCAGTTCAAGAATGCATTTGTAGAAAAGGACATGATCTTATTAAAGATCCATGTAAAAAGACAAATCTCAGAGAATCTTGCTTTTCTTTTCGAACCGCAGCAAAAACATATATTAATAAAGGATTAGGCAGAGAAATTTCAAAAGAAGAAGCATTAAAAATCCTAAAAAAAGCCGAAGATGATGGTTTAGTATTGCAACCAGGAAATTCTCAAAGACCAATGGCCATCTGTACCTGTTGTGGTTGTTGTTGTGGGGTACTTTCTAACCAAAAAAAATTATTAGAACCAGCACAATATTTTGCTACTAATTTCTATGCTTCAATTGATGATGATCTCTGTGTAGGATGTGAAACATGTAAAGATAGGTGTAATATGGATGCAATATATATGGAAAATAATATTGCTATTGTAAATAAAGCCAGATGTATTGGTTGTGGTGTATGTATTCCAACATGCACATCTGATGCCATTAAACTTCTTAAAAAAGAAAAAGTAATCATTCCTCCAAAAAATACAGCAGGAACTTACATAGCAATAATGAATAAAAAGGCAGAATTAGCTAGAGCGGAAAAAAATTTACAATAAATTATTCCTTTTCAAAATTAGAAGTCTTTAGAAAACCTATTTTTGATTAAATATTTCGTCATTTTTTTTTTTCGAAGTTTTTAAAGCTTTACTAAAAAATAAAGTAATTATATATTATGTTTTAAGAAGATGTTATCTTTTTTAGTAAAATTTAGAGACAAAAAGTTTCAAAAAAGCAAAAATTCTTTTTCTAAGAGATACCAACATTGTAATCGATGTGAAATCAACTTGAATATCTCCAATAATGAAGAGATAGTTTGTGGAATCTGTGGAGAAACATTCTGTAATAGCTGTATTGATAAACATCAGAAGTATTGTTATTCCTTATTTCTGAAATAAATATAAGAAACTCTCCTTACAATAATTTAATCTCAATAAAATCAACTCGAATACGCCGGAAAAGACAATTTTTCAATTAATAATGTTAATTAGTTATGTTCTTTTTTTTTGAGAAATAAATTAGAATTCAAGAATTTTCTATTATATGAACTAACTCGATCTTCTAATTCATCCTTATTAGCTAATATATGAATATGTCCATGGTAGATCACAACTTTATATTTTTCTCTATTAAATTCTCCAGATTTAGTCATTATTATCAAGAGTTAAGAAACAACTTTATTTTTCTTTAAAATCCAACCATCAATGGAGAATTTTTGAACAAGGTTCATTACATTATCAAATCCAGAATGAATTCTTGATTTTGGAATCCAAACTTCTGCTTCATTTTCAAACTGAATAAGCAAAGCTTTATCAGTTTCTCCTTTAATAGCTCCAGTTATATCTCTTATCTCATTTGACTTTCTATCAATATGATCTTTAAAATTATTAAATATTTCACCATTATCTATAGAATCCATGATGATTTCCTCCTGTACAATAATATTGCTTAAATTATTGGTACTAGTTTTCTTTGAACTATTGAGAACTGTAGCAAATTCTATTTTTTCTTTAAGTATATGTTTTAATAGCATTTCTAATATCTTGAATTGAGAATACTCGAGTACCTTTGAATAAGAACCGATATGAACCCAAAGTCTTTCCTTTTCTTCATTTTCCCATTTAAATGAGATCTGAGTCTTATTATCCTTGAAGGTATGATAACTCGACCACGAATCTACGTCTTTTGTGAGTACTCGAATAATCCAAACTAATTCTTCTAAGGAGAATTTAATTATTTTACCTTCTCCACTACTCGGCTTTTCCCAAGATCCATCATTTTTGCTTTTAATCAGTCTAAAAAACATAAAAGGATCATTTTTAGTAGCACTTTGAATAATTAATCCTACTTTTTGACCAAAAAAACTATAACTATGATTATCAACCATGTATTTATCAATAATTGGATATTTTTAAAGAAAAACAGAGTAAAAATTTAGTATTTTTGTCGAAAAATTAAAAATAACTTTTTCAAAAATTTTTTTTAATTCTTTATTCTTCTTACCAGTATGGAAACAGACCATCATAAAAAATCTGAAAGAGATGTAATAAAATCTACCCAACATCCCAATACAGTTACTTCATTAAAACAAGATTTTAAATTACTTGGTATTAGATCTGGACAAATAATAATAATGCATAGTTCATTAAGTGCTATAGGATGGACTGTAGGAGGTCCTGTTACAGTTATAAAGGCACTCATGGAAATTCTTACATCAGAAGGAACCTTGATAATGCCCACATTTTCGGGTGATAATACCGATCCCTCTGATTGGGAAAATCCTCCTGTCCCAGAAAGTTGGTGGAACATTATTCGTAATGAAATGCCCGCTTATCATCCAAAAATAACACCTACGCGAGGAATGGGGATTATTGTTGATATATTTAGAAACTGGCCTACTGTAATCCGTAGTAGTCATCCAGTATCCTCTTTTGCAGCTTGGGGAAAACATGCAGAATATATAATAAAAAACCATGATTTAATAGCTGATCTAGGTGAAAATTCTCCATTAGCTCGAATTTATCAGCTTAATGGAAAGATTTTATTAGTAGGAGTTTCCCATGAAAATAATAGTTCTCTCCATCTTGCTGAATATCGAAGTGACTTTCCAGGTAAGAACTATAAATTAAATGGTTCAGCAATTCTAATAGATAACAAAAGAGAGTGGGTAGAATGGAGAGAACTTAATATTAATAGTGATGATTTTGAGCAATTGGGAATAGATTTCGAATCTAAAATTAATTATTCTCCTAGTAAAGTTGGATTAGCTGATGCTAGATTATTATCACAACGAGAAATGGTAAATTTTGGTATAAAATGGTTAAAAAAAAATCGAATTAGAATAGAAGGATGAGAGAAGAATGATGAAAACTAAAGATTTCAAGAAATTACAAGAAATTTTGATGAATTCTTGGCCTGCTAAATATTATTATTTCTTAAATGGCTGGATATTACGTTTTACTGAGGGAGTCACATCTCGAGCAAATTCTGTTCTGCCTTTCAATTACATGGGAAACGTAAATAAATTGGATAGAGATATAAAATTAGTTGAAAAGGCTTATAGATCCTATAATTTACCAACAATTTTTACAATTCCAGAATATTTTGAACCAACCGGTTTAGATCTAAAATTATTAGAATATGGATATGAGCAAGTAGGTTCTATCACAAACACAATGATTATATCTATTCAAAAATTAAGAAATAAGCCAATTAATGATAAATTTTCATATCTTTTTTATTCTAATAGAGTTACAAAATTCTCATCTTTTCTGGCAAAATATTCTAAAAGAGATCAATATGCCCAGAATGTTTTAGAAGCATTAGCCAATAGAATTATAGTTCCGATAAAATGTTTTATCGTAGCTGAATATAAAAAAAAAGTAGTAGGAACTCTGATGGGAATATTAGATCCCCATGGATTTTTATATATAGCTGATGTTCTAGTACATCCAGATTTTCAACGACAAGAAATTGCTACTTCAATGTTTTTCAAACTTATAAATAATTGGGCTATAGTAAATGGAGTAGAAGCTATATGGTTACAAGTTGAAATTGAGAATAAAGGAGCTATGGATCTGTATAAAAAGCTGGGATTTAAAAAAGCTTATAGCTATTACTATATTGAGAAATCTTTAGAATCCTCGAAAAGTGTTTATAATGATTAATTTTGAATTCTTAGAGATATGAAACAAATCCATAAGAACGTCTATCATCTAAAGAAAGGTTACTATTTATAAAACCAGAATCGATAACCCTCAGAAATTCACTAATTTCAGGGTAATTATTATATAGAAATGCGATTAATTCTTCAAAATAAGTGATAAATCTCCCATAAGCAATTTTATAATTATTAAATTCTTTATAATTTAGATGGAGGATTAAAAAACGAGCAAATTTAGGCCTTAATTCTCTATTAAGTTTATGGAGCATCGAAAAAATGTACTTCTGATTGTATTTTAAATCGATGAAAAGTAAAAGATCGATTAATTCTTTAATTTCTCTATAGTTCAGAAGGGAGAATTTAATTTTTTTTTTAAGTTCGAGAATACCACTCTTAATGAAGTACGACTCAGCCTGAGTTAATAACACACTTAATTCTTCTTTATTCAAATAATTTAAATAGCCATTTTTCAAAATGTAATTTTTTACTTTTAAATTACCCTTTTCAAACCTTTTAGCTAGTAGATCTTTAAAAACTGATGCTGCTAGCTTGTCACCCGCCATAGTTAACTCTTTAAGTAAAGGAAACGCCAAATTACTGTGGATCAAACCTGAATTATAGCCATTTTCATACCATACCTGAAGATTTGAACAATGAGCCCAAAATATTGTTTTTGGAGAAATTTTTAAATTAATATTATTAGCAATTTCAATAATGTTATCATTTTTTTCTATAAAATCATCGATTGAATCAATGCCTTCTAAATTTTCAATTTTTTCTATAGGTAAACTCAATAAAAGGTATTTACAATGCATAAATAACTTATTATTCACATAAATGTTTGTTCTACCATTTTCTAATCTTAGTTTGAGGAATGAATTAATTGTATAATCTAACATCAAAATGTAAAGGTATGTCTTTAGTTATATTTTTATGTTTTTTAAAGAAGATATAAATTCAATAAATAGATATGGTTAGATTTTGAAGAACCTAAAGTGATATTATGATTGATTTAATAAAACAACTCTACGATAAAATATTATATTATTCAACTTTAGGTTTTGAAATACAACAAATATCCAATGGAAGAGCCCATTTCGAAATGGAAATAAGAAAAGAATTAACTCAATTTGGAATGATACATGGTGGTGTTTTAGCTTCACTTATTGATTCAACTTGTGCATGTGCAGCATTTTCCTTGATACTTCCTAATGGAAATACTACTACAATAGATTTACAAATATAATTTTTGAGAAAAGTTTCAAAGGGACGTTTAAAATCAATAGCAAAATGTATAAAAAGCGGAAAGAACATCTTTTTCTGTAAAGCAAAAGTATGGGATGAACAAGGAAATTTTATATCTACAGGAAGTTCTCAACGTCTTAGAGTGAAATGAATTAACGAATGAGTGAAGAAAAATATCGCGATTCTTCCTTATTTTTTGTTTATTTAACTTTTACATTTAAGTAAAAAAAGAGGAAATATGTGGTAAAATTTTTTTATTTTATAGTATTCCAGAAACCAGAATTTATGGTACTTTTTTATATTTGAATTAAAATAGATAATATTATTATGAAAAAAACAGTAAAACTTATTGTTTCTGGTGATGGTGGAGTTGGGAAAACTTCATTTCTCAAACGTCTGATTCATGATAATTTCGATAATAATTGTGAATTAACGAAGGGAGTTGATTTTTTTTCAAAAATTCTCACAGTAAATGGTAATGAGTATAATTTCGTAATGTGGGATTTTGCAGGTCAAGATCAATTTAAGCAACTTATAAATGATTTCGTTGATGGTTCTATTGCAGCATTTATATTATTCGACTTATCACGTTTTAATACTCTTGAAAATGCTGAAAAATGGATACGAAAACTTAATGAATTGGGCAATATTTCAGCTTTTTTATTAGGATCAAAATACGATATGATTAATTTTCATGAATGTAACGCTTTTGATAATTATGTCTCAGAAATTATGAATAAATATAACAATATAATAGGCTATTTAAAAATCTCATCAAAAACGGGATATAATGTCAAAGAGGCTTTTAATTCTTTATTGAAGAGTATTTCAAATTAAAAATAAAAAAATTAGACTTTTGTAATCCAACCAAAATCGTCTTCAATATCTAATCTTTGAATCCCTGTCAACAATTCGTATATTTTTGTTGCTACTTCACCAGGTTCTCGGTTATTAAATATACGACTTTTACCTTCTAAAGAAATTGATGCAATTGGTGTAATAACAGCAGCTGTACCACTACAAAACATTTCTGTGCAGGTTTCCTCGTATAATTCTTTATAGGAAATATTTCTCTCCTCAACCTCTAACCCAAGTTTTTTTGATGCTATTTCTAATACTGATTCTCTTGTAATTCCTTCTAAAATCGTACCGGATTTTCTTGGAGTTGCTAATTTACCATTAATCATTGCGAAAAAATTTGCAGCACCAACTTCCTCTATATATTCATTATGAACTGCATCTAAATAAAGAATTTGGGAAAACCCCCGTAATTTAGATTCTTTTGCTGGTAACATTGTTCCTGCATAATTACAAATGGTTTTAGCAGAACCAGTACCCCCTGGAGCGGCTCTTATATATTCTTTTGAAATTTCTAAATTGATTCCTTTAAATCCCTCTGGAAAATAAGGACCAACTGGAACTGTAAAAATAATTAATTTAAACTCATCTGCTGAATGTACTCCTAAAACTGGTCCATATCCAAATAATATTGGTCGGATATATAAAGCACCCCCACTATCATAAGGTGGAATGTAATCTTTATTTTCCTTTACAACACTTTTTATTGCACTAATAAATTTATCTACATCATATTCGGGTAATAACATCCTTTTAGCACCTAAATTGAATCTCTTCGCATTTTTTTCAGGTCTAAATAATGTTATTTCTCCATTTTTAGCTTTTAAGGCTTTCATTCCTTCAAAAATACCTTGTCCATAATTTAATACACAAGATGCTGGAGATATCTCAAAACTCCCAAATGGCATCAATTCTCCGTCATCCCACTTCCCATTCTTGTGATTTGCCATAAACATAGTCTTGGTTTCAATAAAATTGAATCCTAGTGAATAGAAATCGATATCTTTCGGGTCCACCATGGCTTTATAAACCTCTATTTTTTTTTGAATTATTAGGTTTAATATATGAAGATTAAAAAGTCTTATCAATAATAATCGAACTAATTAGAATTACCAATGTTAATATTATCTTAAATAAATTGGAAACCTTGCTATGAATCAGAGGAAACAGTCATTATATGAAGAGTTAATTTTAGAATTCATCAATAAAAATTTATTACGTTTCCATAAAATTTTTCAAAACTAATAAGTTATTTTAAGTTATGGCTCTACAAAAAGTAACAATAAAAGATATTTTAGAGAAGAAAAAAAAAGGTGAAAAAATAGTAACAATAACTTCATATGACTACAGTTTCGCAAAAATTGTGGATCAATCTAATATTGATCTAATTCTTGTAGGAGATTCACTCTCAATGGTAATGCTTGGATATAAGAATACTTTATCTGTTACAATGGATGAAATGCTACATCATACTAAAGCTGTTAGTCGAGGTGTATCAAATGCATTAATTGTTGGAGATATGCCTTTTCTTTCATATAAAATTGATCAAACAGATGCTGTTAAGAATGCTGGACGTTTTATTCAAGAAGGCGGTGCTGAGGCCGTTAAAGTCGAAGGAGGAACAGAGATCTGTCCTACAATTAAAGCAATGATCAATGCTGATATACAGGTTATGGGGCATATAGGTCTAACCCCCCAAGCTATCTATAAATTTGGAGGTTTTTTAGTTCAAGGTAAGACAACAGAAGCAGCAAAGAAATTAATTTTGGATGCCCAAAATTTGGAGCAATCAGGTGTTTTTTCAATTGTATTAGAAAGTATTCCTTGGCAACTAGCAAAAATAATAACAAGTACCGTTAATGTTCCAACTATAGGTATCGGGGCTGGAAAATATTGTGATGGGCAAATATTGGTAATTCACGACATGTTAGGTATTTTTACGGATTTTAAACCTAAATTTTTAAAGTACTTTGGTAATATTGGTGAATCCATCAGACTTGCCTTAAATGATTATAAAGAGGAAGTACTGAACGGGTTATACCCAGATCAAGAACACTCATATGAATTTCCTCAACAAGAACTAAATGAAATTAATGAGTGGGTTGAAAATGTTGATTTACGTGAAGAAGCTCGTAGATTAATTTAAAATTTAAATTTATTTTTTTAATTCAAAAATATAAATTATAATAATATCTTAAATAGTTATTCGTACAATAACAGAATTACACTATTATAAATAAAATTATAAATTTGTAATTATAGTTATATAATATAATAGCTACAACATTTTAGAAAATTAATCGATATATATTTATTTGAAACGGAAAATGGGAACTAGTAATGGCTGAAGAATATGATTACCTCTTTAAATCGATCGTAGTTGGTGACGGTGGGGTTGGTAAGACGGCTCTAACTCTTCGATTTTCCAAAGGATTTTTTACAGAAGATTATAAAATGACCATTGGAGTAGATTTTCATGTAAAAACTATTAACATCGATTCAATTGAAGGGCCTATTCGAGCAAAGCTTCAGATATGGGATACTGGAGGTCAGGAACGTTTCAGCTCAATTAGACCTATGTATTATAGAGGCTCTTTAGGTGCGTTATTAATTTTTGATCTGACTAATATAAGCAGTTTTGAACATCTTCCTCAATGGATTGAAGAAGTGAGAGCAAATGTAAAAACCGAAATTCCACTATTACTAGTTGGTAACAAAAGTGATTTAGTTGAACAAAGAACAATATCTTTAGAAGAAATTAATAATTTCACAAGGAATTTTAATTTATACTACATGGAAACTTCAGCAAAAACTGGTGAAGGTGTTGGAGATTGTTTTTATATCCTTGCGTGTTTAATGATTGGTTCAGGAGTGCCTGATCAACTAATTTCTAGAGGGATTGTATTTAGTCCCGGACAAATTCCAACCACTGCTATAGGAACATATCCAATTCCTGCTGAGCAATTAAAAACAGAATTTGATTATTCTGCTCCTCCTGTTCCAGAGCCTACATCTATCAATACATATGAATCAACCCCTGCATTTGAACCTGAACCTGAATTTGAATTTGAGGCCCCTCCTGTTCCTGAACCTGCTATCGTTGAAAGTCAAGAACCTCCCCCTATATACGAACCAGAATTCGAACCAGAAATTCCTTTACCTGAAACAAAGATTGAAGATTCACCAAAACAAACTGCTCAGTTCGATTTTAAGACACCTGAGGAGATATTAGCTCAAGAAAAACCAGAACAACAACTAATTTCTCCTTCTCAAACAAATCCTATTTCTAGCAAAGAAGAAACATACAAACCAAAAGCAATTCCTTTTACAAACAATATTCCTATGCCCGCTCCTGCTCCAGAATCATTTCAATCTCCTCAAGAATCTCTTTCAAGTTTACCACCAGTAGAAAGCACTGCAACCAAATCAGAATCTATAATGGATTACTTACCTGAACCAATTTATTCGAAAAAAGACAAGAAAAAACTTGATAAACAAAAAAAGAAAGAAGAAAAAGAGAAAAAACAACAAATAGAAAAAGAGAAACATGAGAAACTTTTAGAAGAAATGAAGCAAGTAAAGAAGGAAAAAAAGGAAAAACCTAAAAAGGAAAAAAAAGAAAAAGTAGAATCATTACAGTCCAAAGTTCCAGTTTCACCTCAAATATCTCCAGGAAAAGCTTCATCAAGCCCTCCCTCCCTATTTCAAACATTATCTCAAAAAGTAGATGATATGGAAAAAACGTCAGTTGAAAGTTTTGTACCATTTAGAGCAGAAAAAGAATCCCAATCTCAAGAAACCAGTAAATTAAGGATAATTCCAAATGTATCAGATTTAGAAAGCAAACAAACTGCGTTTGCACCCACTCAAACAACAGTACCAGATCAACCATCCATCCCAAAATCCTCTGGAAAAGAAATTATTATTTGCAAACAGTGTGGAGCAATTTTATCTTCTGATTATACATTTTGTAACAAATGCGGTAGTAAATTGTAATTAAATTATTATCAAATTTAATTTATTTTAAATTGAAATTTTTCACAAGAAGTGTATTATTGAGGGGCAAATTTATTTATTTTTGAAGATTAAAAAAAAATCAGATTAAAGAGATTTTCCACAAATTGGGCATGTACTCCACATCTTTTTAATTTTAGATTTGCAATGACTACATACTTTTAAATCAGGATCTATTTTTGTTTGTGGTTTACCAAAAATAGTTGAATCATTCGATTTATTACCAATGGAATCAATTTGTTTAGGAACTCTAAGCTCTTCTTGAGGAACTGTAGTAGTTTGTTCAAACATCTCTCGGGTAACAGAAATTTTTTGTTTTGGAATTTCAACAGAAGGTTTTTGATATTTTTGAGGTTTAATAGGTGTTTCTTTAATAATTTTATTCAAATCTTTACTTTCTTGTTCTTGTGTTTTTTTTTCAGATTCTCCAATTGGAACACCTACTTTATAGAAGAAATAATTTCCCTCATTATTTTCTATAACTTTTTCTCCATCTTCCAAATAAACCTCAATATAATAAATTATAACTGAACCAACTGGAACCTCTATTATTTCAGCGATATAATAGTCCAATTTAGCCTCCATTACCATTTGATACCAAGATTTCCCTTGATCAGCACTAAAAATTAAATTAACATAAGAAATTGATTTATTAAAATCCTCTTCAGTAATTTTTACAACTATTTTTATAGTTTTTTTATGAGCTTCTTTACGTGTAGCTATTACCTCACTATCATCCCATGCAGCTCCACATTTAGGGCAGTTAGTAAACCAATTAGGGTATTCAAAACTACACTTAGAACAACTTTTTGTAAAATACCTTGTTGTCTTGATTCCTAATACTTTTTTTTCTTTGCCCATAACATTAATTCCAAATTTATGAAATTAAACTCCCGAAAAAATTTACTAATAATTAATTAATTATTCGCCTTAAATATATTTTTTTACCTATGCGAATTATTAAAAATGGCAAGTTTAATATAAAATCCATTCAAATTTAGATATCTAAAAATTAAGTTAAAGTATTTTAATATACTCAAAAGAACATAAACCTAAAAAAATATTGCAAATCAGTTGAAACACATAATAAAAATTGAGAAACTCATTGGTTTCGTCAGAAACATAGTAGGATAAAGAATCTTTTCAATCAAATTTTTAATTTTTTTACAATTTTACTTAAGTCTTCAACAAAGGTTTGTAAATGAGTTTTTTGAACATGTGGCATTATCACAACTCTAATTAAATTGAATTCTTCAAATTTTCCTAACATATAATTTCGCTTTCTTAATTCATCATCAATTTTACAAACGCTTTCTCCATTTTCAGTAGTAATCCCTACAACATTTATAATTGGATTAGTCGTAAGCCTTATTCCTTTTATTTCATTGATTTGATCTGCTAAATATACGGTATTATCCATACATTTTTTTACAATCCGTTTAAAACCATTAATTCCCAAATACTTCATTATCGCCCAAAATGATACTACTGTTCCTCCAGGTCTAGTTCCCACTATATGAAGATGCTTAAAATTCCCTCCAGCAAGATAAGGAATTTCAAATCCCGTTTTTTGTAAAATAGAAGAATCTCTTAAAAAGAATCCACCAGATGGAATAACTCCTAATCCCATTTTATGAGGATCCGCTGTTATAGAATCAACTGCTTTTACTGAAAAATCCCACTGTGGGATTTTGTAGTTTAATTTTTTTAAAAATGGTAATACGAAACCTCCAAATGCAGCATCAACATGGAAAAAAATGTCTTTATCCTCCACAAACCTCCCAATTTCTTCTATTGGATCAATTAATCCTAAAGATGTTGTTCCCGCAACTCCTACTACTCCGCAAGTATTACTATTTATAAGTGATTTAAAATGAGCTAAATCTAACTCAAAATTATCCTTTAAATTTGCCTTTCTGAGTTTAATCCCCAATAAATCGGCTGCTTTATCAAAAGAAATATGAGCAGAACGTGATACCACAACTTCTGGCTTAGTGACGTTCTTTTTTAATATTTTAGCAATTCTCATGGCTATTAGGTTTGCTTCCGAGCCTCCAGTGGTAATAGAACCGATAATATTTTTTCCATTAAATAACTCTCCAATCTCAGAAACTAATTCTTCTTCTAATGCGGTAGTTCCTAAAAATAGTCCTGGATCTCCAAGATTTTTAGAGATATATTTCATATAAACCTCAACGCCAAAATCTAAAGGTTCAGTACACATAGATCCCAAAATTGAACCAGAGTTATAGGAAAAATCTTTCTCCAATTTCTTTTCTAATATTTTTAGTATTTCTTGTTTTTCTAATCCTTCTTTTAGCATCGTAGTTTATAGTAAATATTTATTCTTACCCATTATTTCATAACCTAAAATCTTTTTAACCATTAAAATCTTTTAAAACAAATTCACATTCCTAATAATAACATAATTTTTTAGTATTTAAAAAATTTGAACTAAAGGAAACGATTTGAATCTCTTTCAGAATATTTAATAATTGTATTCTTTAATTCTTTCCCCAAATCAATTTTGTAATTATTCGCAATGCAAATTATAGAAAAGATTAAATCTGCTAATTCCTCTCCCAAATGTGACTCTTGTTCTTCAGATTTTTTAGGTTTAAAGCCTTCTAAAGAATTCACTTCTCTAGCAACTTCTCCTAATTCCTCTATAATAGCGCAAATCATTGATAACGGAGACCAATATCCACCATGAGCATGGATCCAATTATCTATAGTAACTTGAAGTTCTTTAATTGACTCATTTTTAGTCATATTAATAATATTATTTGGTATTATTTAAAGAATAGAAGAATAAACCTGAGGTAAGGGAAAAACTCGTTGATAGCTAAATATTGGATACATTAAATACTGATTAATCATCACACTTTTACTTCTAAGAATCTTTTGAAGTTATAATGAAATTCTAAGAATTATAAATTGTAATGAAAATTGCTATTGATGTAGTTGGTGTATTACTAGATAATTTAACAACTTTTATTGAAATTTATAATGATAATTTTAAAACGAACTATGTTAAAAAAGATATCAGGTATTGGGAATTTTTTATTTAACTACAGATAAATTTTTAAAGCTTTTCTATAAAACTTTTAACAATCCTGAGAGAATTCCTTTTATTGATGATGATGCTCCTATGTATATGAGAAGATTAAATAATGAGCATGATCTGTATATTCTATCGGCACTAGATTCAAAATATCAAAATTCTTTAAAAAAGTTGTTAGATTTTAACAATATAAAACAAGATATTCATTATAAAGATATTATTATTGTTCCAGAAACACCTTATGATTTGAAATTGAAAAAAGAATTTGAGATATATATTGATGATAATCCTAATTTAATAGAACCCATAAAAAATCTAAAATGTAGATATTTATTATTATTTAATCAACCTTGGAATCAAGATTCGCTATGTGAACAAAATATAATTAGAGTTTATAATTGGAAGGAAATTTATAAGATCATTCAAAATTTCATTTATTAATGAGATTCGATTTGAAAAAGTATTTTAAAAGGGAAAAGAAAAAAATTTTAAGGATTTATAAAAAAACCAGTTAAATTTATCTCCTAAATTCGGTCGGATCTGTCGCATACAGAACAGCACGTTCCACGCCTTTTTTACGCCACTCATGAACCTTTAGATAATCCGGGTTATTAATCATTTTGATGAATGCCTTGCGTGATGGATACCTGACGAGCATTATAAGATCCCAATCTTCTGATCCGGTCAGTAATTCTTTTGGAATGCCAAAATAATCAACTGATGCACCGATACTCTTGCCAAAGGGTGATGACTCCTTTAGGTAACGAAAATAATCCTCCCGACCACCCTCTTTTTTAAACTTCAGTAGGTTAAGCATAACAAAGGGTTTCTGATTAGTATTTTTTATAAAGTCTTTAAGTTGCTCCTGATTTATATCTGTAGGTAATTTAGACATTTTCTATTATAGTTAATGTATTAATTTTATTACAATTGTTTGAAATATTATGTGGAATTATAAAAAATTTTTGCCTTTCAATTTTTCATTCATTAGTTAACTATTGAAATTTTCTCATTTATTTGTGGAAATTACAATTTTACAAGCTAAATAGATGTTCTCTTTTACGAGCTTCCCACTCTGCTTTTTTCCCAGGATTATACCTATTAACTTCGCTATAATAACCTGTAACTCTTGAATATACTTTTACATCTTCAGAATGACACTGGGGACATGTAAAACTGCCCCCTCGGAACATCTTTCTACAATGAGGACAATAAGTAAAGTCTGGTGAATACGCGAAATATGCGGTGTTTGTTTTAAGACAGATGTTTTTTGTAAGTTCCCATAAGCCATAAATATCTGGTTTTTGCTCTCCAAGCCAAATATGTGTAATTACACCACCATTAACAATTGGATGGAAATCACCTTGTTTTTTGATTCGTACTGATAATGGAATCTCAGCATCATATCGTAAATGACCAGAATTAGTATAATAAGCAGATTTGCCAGATGATTGAACAATAGCTTTTTTAGGAAAATGTTTCAAATCTAATCGAGCAAATCTACTACTTGAACTTTCTGCTGGTTGCTCCCATAGGGAGTAATATTTATTATCCCTTTCCGACATAGTATTACATTTTGCGACCAAATAATTTAATATTTTTTTTCCTAAATTGTATGCTGTATCATTTTCATGTAGTTCAAATCCACTTAAACTTTTCACAGCTTCATTTAATCCAGTAAATCCTATTGAAATATTCTGGTCCTTTATATTAAAAATTGGTCTGCTGTTTATTTTGCCGCTGCATAGAGGCAAATGGCCTGTCTTTAATCTTTTTTCCATTAAATCCCATTTTTTACGTAAAATTCTCGCAGAAAGCTCAATTTTATCATCCAAAATTATAAAATAATTATCTTCGTTTTTAGATTTATAAGCATAACGAGGTAGATTTAAACTAACACTTTGTAGCGAACCAATTGTTACATAGTTTTCCCAGACGTTAGCATTTTTCCTTTTTTCAGGATCAAGAATGCATTGCTCTATAATTTGATTACCACTTAAAAATTTCCTGCAACATTGGCTATGAATCTCATCTGGCATCCAATCTGGACACATATTAAGGAAGTAGGGGGTCCCCATTGTTGCTACTTCTTCCATTAATTTTAAATATGATGGTTCAAACTCTTTTAACCATTCTTTTTTAATCTTAATCTCATGTTTTGGAAATGCAAAAAGTTTTCCATTATAATCTCCTTGAATATATACATCTGTTAAAGCATCAAAAAGTTTAAGACATTCTTCTTTATAATCTCCATAATTTCCAACTAATTTTCCGTGTGGACCAACAGCAGGAATACTTAATAAACCATCAGGTATAGTTGGGGTACATGAAATAGAAGTAAATGGTACTTGTCCCCCCCTAGCTGCAAATATTTGATTTGTTTCAAAAATCAAACATTGTATTGATTGTTCAATTTCTCTATCTGAAACTCCTCTGGCATAGGGGGCTAAAAATGTAGTTATATAATCGTAACCTTGTCCTCCACTAAATTCCCCTTGAATGATCCCTAACCATTTGGCAAGATGAGTAACTGCTACACGCAAGCTACCTGCTGGTCCTGATTTACTACAATGTGCCCAACTCTCAACTGGAGGTAATCCATGTTCTAAAATCATACGTGGGTCCCATTCTTGACAAAATGGTCTTAAATCAAAATATCTTAACATGTGAACGTGTATATCGCCAAATAAATGAGCGTGAGCTTCTTCAGAATTTAAAATTCTTAGAAGAGCATACTCATCGGAGATTCTATTTGCAGCCCAATGATGGATACTTTCAGGATTCATATCTTGGTTTGCATTTTCATCTACTCCATATTCCAAAATTGCCTCATAATCCATTAAGGGCATTCCAATCCTAGTATACAATTTACGTTCTTCTTCAAAATGTTGTTCAGATAAGATTGAGCACACAATCTCTCTAATGTGAGGTCCTGATAAAAATTTTATTCCAGAAGAGATGATTCTTCTTACAACCAATTCAGTAATCTTATCTGCTAAGTTGTGATCTAATCCTGTCTCATTTGCTATGCTTTGTTCAATTTTAGTAAGATCAAAAGGGACAACATCACCTTCTGTTCTAAAAACTTGTGGTAATAGTTTAGTTAAATATTTGCGATTTATATCTTCTGATTTATTTTCTTTTTTTGGTTGAGAATCTGATACCAATACCAAAGTAATAAAACCCCTTTATTATTTTTTAATTATTTAATCCTAAAAAAATGAAATAACACAACTATTCCGATTATAAAATTTTGTCGGAAACATAAACTGACTTCAGAGATTTATTAAACATTTATTAACGTAAATATTTTACCTCTTTTGATATAAAAATTTATTTATTTTTCCAATTTAAAGTTATTTTATTAACACTTTATTTGCGACTTTAAAACTTGCCTAGAAAAATAACGATTGAACACTTAATCTTTTGGAGGCTTTTCAATTTCTAATTTATTTATTCGTTCATTGCAAATTATACATAATTATGTCGAAACTTTTCTCACTTTATCTTAGGTTTTACTAATAAAAATTTTATAAGAAATAAAACCAAGTATATTTAAATAAAAAATTGGAATTAAATATTTAAAGTGAACCTTAGAAATGGTAAAAAATGTTAATAGTAAAGAAAATGTTCAACCTATAGAAGCTTTAAACGGAGTTTTTCGTAGAACTTTATTATATAATGATTCTCTAATGCTATGTCATTTCATACTTGAGAAAAATGCTGTAATACCAATGCATAATCATAAGGAGCATCAAATTGGATATATAATTAAAGGAAGAATTAAATTTATAACAGAAAATGATGAATTCATTGCAAAAATGGGAGACAGTTATATTTTTAATTCTAATGAAAAACATGGAGCAGAAGTATTAGATTATGCAGAAGTAATTGATGTTTTCAACCCTCCTAGAGAAGATTATAAAGATAAATAGAGATCTAATTCTACTCGTTGAGAAAATATGTTTAATCTTTTTATTACCATTGATATACTGCAACAGCAAAAATAGCAAATAGACAGAACAAAAATTCTCCTACTATCCAATCTTGAAAGAACTTTTGTTTATTTTCCTTATTTTCTTTTAATTTTGCTGCAAAGGCAAAACTAACTGCTGAATTTGTACCTATAAAGATTATAAAGGCATAGGTCATAGCTGTTAATTCTATTTGTATTAATGATAATATATAATCGAAAAGGATCCAAATTCCCATAAATCCCCCAAGTATTAATAAGAAAAACCAACCAGAAAACTGAATGATCTTTTGAAATTTTAAATCTAATTTTGAAATTTCTGAAACTCTATCAATACGTTTTTTTCTAATTTTTGACATAAAACATATAATTATTTTCTTTTTGAATATTAAAAACTTTATAATTCTTAATCTTTATTATTTATTCTTTGGTGATATTTTACGGTCTATTCTTTAAAAATAAAATTGCTTTTGCTATATCTCCATTACAATCTTTTAAAACAGATTCTGCTTCCTTTTTATCCACATTTGCTTGAGTAGCTACAAGCATTATATCATTTTCCGTTATCATTACTTTGATTTCAGAATCTTCTTCAGGTGAAAGTTCTATCGCTTCTTCTGTACTTTCGATAGTGATGGAATCTGGAGATACTTCTTCTGCTTGACCAATTACTTGATATATTTCCTGCCCTGCTTGCTTCATAAGAAAAATTTCTGGTTGATCGATAATTATCGTTTTTTCGGGGCTTTCTATAATAACTCTAGTAGCATCAACGGGTTCCATATCAATACCTTGTTGTGCCATTCTTCTCCGCATTTGTCTTGAACCAAATTGCTGTCCGTCTCGTTTAACTGAAGGTTGAGGACGTTTAGGTTTACTTTTTGCTTTATTTTGCATTTCTTTTGGTAGTTTTACCAATTTTCTTCACTTTAAATTCTATGTATATCTTAGAATATATAATAATTTGAGATTTAAATTTTTGATTTATTGATTCCTTTTCTGATATCTACTGCGATCCCCCTTGAGAATGATTTTGCATAAGAAACAGGAATTTTTAACTTACCAATTCCCAACAACTCATCATTTTGATTTACTACAATAACTTCATCAAAAGGTCTTAAATTTTCATCGATTTCAACAATATGTCTACAAAAAACATTTCTTCCTTTCATAATATATTCTGAGATTTCATTCAATACAATAACCCTTAATTTTGGAGGACTAATATTAGTTATTATTTTATTAGCTGAATATAAAGTAAGAGTAAAAAAGCCATTTGTTGGTCTAAGAGTGAGTAAAAGATTATTTTTATAATAAATATATCTAATTTTATTTGTTTTTGGTGATCTTACTAATTTGATATGATCTATATTATCCAGAAGTATATCTGTTACTATTGCACCGAATTGATAATCTGAAATTGCCTTTATTTGTCTTAATCCTAATAATAATTTAGTTTCCATATAAAAATTGATGATAAGGTTATTTAATCTAAAAAACGTAAGAAAATTTAAAAAATTTATAGATAATGATTATTAGGAATAAAGTCTGGATTCTACCAATTGATCTTTGACTTTATTCATTACTTTATTAACAGCATCAATAAAATCTTTATTAATAATCATATCAGCATCTTTTCGAATTGCAAACATTCCTGCTTCTGTACAAATTGCTTTAATATCTGCTCCAGTTGCCCCTTCTGTGAGATTTACTAGTCGTTTAAAATCTAATGAATCTTCAATATTTAAATTTCTAGAATGAATTTTTAAGATGGCTTCTCGAGCTTGATCATCTGGAATTGGAAAATCAATCATACGATCAAATCTTCCAGGTCTTAATAGTGCTGGATCTAAAATATCTACTCTATTTGTTGCACCAATGATTTTTACATCTCCTCTTTGTTCAAATCCGTCTAATTCGCTTAATAATTGCATAAGAGTTCTTTGAACTTCTCTATCTCCAGATGTCGCAATCTTTAGTCTCTGAGAGCCAATTGCATCTAATTCATCAATAAATAATATGGTAGGGGCTTTTTCTTTGGCTAAATTAAATATTTCTCGCACTAATCGGGCACCTTCACCAATAAACTTTTGAACTAGTTCAGATCCAATAATTCTTATAAATGTTGCTTCAGTTTCATGAGCTACAGCCTTCGCTAATAGTGTTTTTCCTGTACCAGGGGGACCAAATAACAAAACTCCCTTAGGAGGATCAATTCCGATTTTCTTAAATAAATCTGGTTTTTTCAATGGTAGTTCTACCGTTTCTCTTACTTCCTGCATTTGTTCTTCTAAACCACCTACATCAGCATATGATATATCCGGAACAGAATCAATTACTTCCATTCCTTTAACAAAAGGATCTAATTTAGTAGGCAAAACTTCCATAATTGCGAATGTTCTTTGATTTAAAGCAACTCTAGTACCTGGCACTAATTTTTCATTTTTTACTTTTCTACTAGTATTAACTACAAAACTTGGCCCCGTGGAACTTTTTACAATTGCCCTTCCTTTATCATCGAGAAAGTCTATAATTGTTGCAGATACTAATGGAGGTTCTCTTAATCTATCGATTTCATTTCTAAGGCTGTGTAATTCTTGTTCTAATCTCAATCGCTCAGCATCTAATAATTGTTTTTCTGTTTCTAAGTTTCGGAGTCGTTTCTCCAGATGCCTAGTATAGGTAATGAGATATTCTCCATCTTTACTTTCTTCTTTTTTTTTCTTTTCTTTAGTCGTAGTCAAAAAAAGTATACCCCTTCTTTTCTTTCTTTTAATTACATTTTTAAGAAATTACGTTAATTTATTAATAATCTTTTAATCATTTAAATTTAAGGTTTCTTCTATACTATTACTTAATAGTGTCAATTTTTAAAAAATTTATAGATTATAAAATATAATCCTAATTAACCATAAATTATAAGAGTTTTCAATCAAATTCTATTAATATACAGCATATCTTTAATTATTCTGTGTTAGGATAGAACAATGCCAGAACCTCAATATAATAAAATTGATAAAGAATGTCCTATATGTGGTAGTATTATTTGGGGTAAGGGGCAAAAAGTTCTATTAGAAGGAGCGAAAATTACAGTTTGTCATAATTGCGCTCAACATGGTATAAAAATTCAAAAACCTCCTACAAGTAAATATGCAAAAAAATCTTTCCCCCATGATATGAAAAGTTCTGCTAAACGACAAACTATAAAAAAGCCTAATATTGAAGCCTTTGAAATAATTCAAGATTATGCTAAAAAAATAAGAAATGTTAGAAATTCTTTAGGACTTAATCAAGATCAATTCGCCCAGAAATTGAATGAAAAACCTTCATTACTTAGAAGAATTGAGGCTGGAAAAGTAAAACCAACTATTAAATTAGCAAAGAAAATAGAAGAAGTTTATAAAATCAAAATCATTAAAAAAGCTGACGAGATTGAAGGAACTATTGAGAGTGGTAAGTATTTGAAAAAATCTAGTGGAACATCTCTTGGTGACATTGCTTTTATTAAGAAAAAGAAATAAATGATACCCTTAACTTTGTATGATTACTTAGATTCAAATTTGGTAATTTTCACTAAAGTAGAATTATATGCCCCTGAATATCCTAATTCTTCTGGTTTGCTTGGGGTAAAATGATTTACATTTGTCTTTTCTTCTAAAATAGATGATAAGCCAGAATATATTAGTGCTGTCCCACTTTTTAATATATTTGATTCTTCTAAAATATACACTCCCCTATAATACTCATTAGAAACAATTACTTTATTACCCTTATTGAGTTCTAATGATTCAATATCTTCTGGGGTCAAAAAAATTTTACTAAATTCATCAATATATTTAAAGTGAACCTGTCCTAATTGAGAATGTAAAAGATATAAATGGGAAGGTGAAATAAGTATAAACTCATTAATCTTTTTAGAGATTCTACCCATAAATTCATTCTCTCCAAAATTAAAATGAGGGCCCTTAGCTTGAATACGATTATTTGAAGTAGGAAATTCTAAATTTTCAAAAGGAATAGAATCCATATTATATAGTAAATAATAGCCTACTGTAGTTATTGATTCTTGAATATTTTTTGGTAACATTTCTATACAATTATTAAAAATAGTCTCTTGTGATTCTTGAAATATATTATTATAGCCTATTTTTAAAGCTAAATGTTGAAAAAACTCATAATTAGATATACAATTTTGATACGGACATGGACCCCCTATATTTATTGATAGACTTGGAATATAAAAAGGGGATATTATATCATTTGTCTCTAAATCAAATTTTGCTGGAATAACGATATCTGCATATTTTGTGGTTTCATTTAAGAACATATCTAAAACAATTATAAATAAATCTTTAGTCAATAATAATTTTCTTAATAAGTCTTGATTAGGAAGTGAACTTGCGGGATTGAAATTATATATAAAAAGCATCCTATAATTCTTAGATAGTAAAGCAGAACTCAGTTCTATTATAGGAATCTCATTCATTTTTGGTCTTTCTTTAATATTAGTTATATAATCTTGTAGAGGTTGGAGAAGTGGCTTTAAAAAATCGCTCTGAGAATAAATTAAACCTGTACCAGCTTTTCCTAAATTTCCAAGCAAAATTTGAACTAATGCAATGCATTTCACTATCCTGCCTCCATTGAAGTTTTTCTGAACTCCATATCCAATATTAAACAGAGTATGGTGTTTGAATTTAATTAAAAAATTAATAAAATTCTGAACAATTTGATTCTTAATTCCAATTTGCTCCAAAAGTTTCTCTTTCTCGATTTTTGCTACTTCTGAAAAAAGCGATGAATAAGAATCAACATAACTTTTCAAAAATTTTCCATCATATATATTATTAGCAATTAATTCATTAAGAATTATTTTAACTAAGAAATGGTCAGTACCAGGGAAGATATGTAAAAAAAGATCAGCTTTTTTAGCTAATACTGTGCGTCTTGAATCAATTACCACTATCTTGGTCCCTCTTTTCAAAGCTTGCTTTACTAAAAAATATGCATGGTTATTAGTTTCTGAAAGATTACTACCCCAAATAACTATTAATCTTGTAGAGGGATCTATAAGTTGAAATGGATTTGTAGTAGAATAAGTACCAAATAATTCTGTTAACCCAGCACAACCTCCTTCATTACAGATTCCACCATTTGTGATTGTAGCTCCAATTTTCCTGAAAAATCTTAATGGAGCATATTGAGATATAAGACCACTATTTCCAGCATAAAAAGCCCCTAAAATAGAGGAAGATTCACCTCTTACTTGAATATCACTTATTTTTTCTGAAATAATTTCGAATACTTTCTCTAAAGTAGTTTTCTCAAAATTATTTTCAGGTTTTTCCCCTTTCCTAATTAATGGAGTTTTTACTCTTTTTGGATGATATAATAAATTTTCCCTGTTCCTATATTTGGGACAAAAAAACCCATTTGTAAACGGATGTTCTTTTAAAGGATGAGTTGATTGCAATTTATGCTCTAAAGCCTCATCATCCCAAATTCCTTTAAATACACATGAGCCATAGCAATCTTTTGTACAAGTTCCAATTCTAACTCTTTTTGTATTTATCATTTCTCTTTTAAAAAATTATATCTGATTATTCAGATATTGAAAAAGTATGAATTAATCGAAATATTAGCTAGTTCTCAATCAAGATTTTAATCAATTGATATTTTAACATTTTGAACCAAGGCTATTCTATTCCTTAAGAATATAATTATATCTTGGTTATCTTGAGCTTCAAGAGGGCTTCCACAATTAGGGCATCTAAAATTAAGTTCAAATGCTTCATCAAAATTGTATTTAATAATTGATTCCTGACAATTTTTACATATAAAAAAATAATTATTCTGTTCAAATTGCAATCTATCTCGCAATTTGCCTTCAATTAAGCTCTTTTTTTCTTGAAGAATTTCTTCAATCAGGTCAAATTCATGCCACCAATAATATATAAACCATCCCGTTGATTTATCTCTTATACGTCTAAATTGTGCCAACTTTTCAGAGTATAATTTATAAAGTGTTTTACGCACAGTATTTAATTTTAATATTTCAGAATCATCAGGCTCAAAATCAATTTCAGTACCTTGAATGCTTTCTTTTATGTTTTCAGTTATATCCTCATCAGTTATATCTTCAGATTCAGATTTCATAAGTTCAATTCCAACATATATTGCAATCTCGCCCCCAATAATATATAGAAAAGATTCTAAGAAGGGATTTAATTTGTTAATATGACTTTACCTCACTTAAAAATTAGTATTTGCATGAAATATAATTAGTTTTTATAAAAATTAAATTTTTTTGAAATTTTTTGATTTAAAAAATAAATTTATTCCTTATACTACTATAGAATACTGCTTTTCTATAATCTCACCATCTATATCAAGAGTTCTAATTAATTTACCTTTTCTAATTGCCAATATCCGTAATAATTTTGAATTATTTATATTTTTCGGCAGCTCAATTTCAGAAATTTTATAATTATTAAAAATAGTTAGAGATTTCCACTTTGTGGGGAGTTCTGATTGAAAATCTGGTAATGCGTTTTCTATTATGTAATTATAATTTCTTTCAGTGTTACTAATATATCCCATACAAAATTGAATCCTTTTATTCACATCATCATCTTCTACCTTCTTTTTAGAAGGTTGAGGTACCTTTTTTTTGGTAGTAACCTTACAATTCGGATTTATATTAAATGATATTAAGAAATAACTATTTTTACGGAAGGCTTCAATACTTTCTAACAATAAGTTCTTATTACTATTATCTATTATGTCCACACTATAATTTTTAGTCTGCCCAGTTGATTTTTTAAGATTCCAATTAAATCCTAATTTATTAATCATTTCACTAATATCCGAACCTGAGATTAGTTTACCTTTAATTTCAAAAGCTTCTTTAGGGCTTGAAATTCCATTTGTAACTATCTCTAAAATTAAATCCTCATATTCATGACTCCCTTTAAGAGTTAACTTTGTCTTGGTTTGAGAAATTTTCAACGCTGGCCCTATAAAATCACCCTTAGAATATCTGTAAAAATGACGGTGTACATTTTTATGCTTTTGTGCGGGATCATCTAAAATTGGAGTATCAACAATAAATTTTAAAAAATGCATCTTTTTTCTTTCCTTATTTTTCTTTTAATTTAATTCTTGTTCTCTTTATTAAATATCAAAAGATTATAATTTTAAATTTTATTTATTAATTAAATTAAAAAAATATAAAATATATCTTAAGATACAGAACACAAAAAAAATTATTTTAATTTGATATGGTTGCTATTCCTTCTTTATCACTATGGGTTTTTGCGTGGATATTTCTAATTATAGGGTTAATATCTTTAGTAATTTTAGTACTATACACTAAATATGGAAGAGAAGTATCTATTCGACTTTCAATAATTAGTATAGTAATAAGCTCAATATTCCTAGGATTTGCATTTCACTTTTTCTTACTTTCAGAGGGACTATAATTTAAATAATTAGTTATATTATGAATAAAATTCGATTTTTTATGAAATTGAACTTATCTAACAATTTAGTCTGATTTATAATTTCTTTTGTTAATATTTAAAAAAGAAGAAAAGTTTTCATTTAATTAATAATATTTCTTCAAGCTATTTAAAAAAAAAAGAGAAGTTAAAATGTTATTTCAAATGGACCCTACTCTTCAGTTTGTATTATGGCTTATTTTAGCAACTATAATTGTTACACTAATTCTTTACATTGCGGTTATACTGATTGTATCAAAAACAAAAGCTTCGGACAAAAAATTTTTAATAATTCTTTTAGCATTTATTTGTGTCCTTGTAATACCCATAGTTTTAGGCGCAATTAGTTCAATATTTGCTGTTTTTGGCGAAATTCCTTGGAGTGATGGTAATTATCTAGCATTATTGGTACCTATTATTGGTTTTTTAATAGTACTGGTATTAGTAAAATTTATTTTGGACGTTCCTTGGGATCAAGCTTTATGGATATCTTTGCTAACATTATTTGTTTTATTCCTTCTTTATACATTGATACCAGGACTTGCTAGCTTTCTTGGATTTACATTATGATTAATATCAGAAATAAAATATATAATAAAGCTATTTTTTTTTATTTATTAATTATGAAATTATTTGCTAAATTCTAATTCATTAAAGATAAATAGAGATAGTTAAAAAATAGATTTATATAAAAGATCAAAAAAAGTATCAGGTTATATCCTTTCTTTTAATTTTAATCTTGGAGCAAGTCCTAAACTCATCATTTCTTGTAAAAGTAATTTAAACGCATAGGAACAAACTACTTTTGAAATAATGGTTCCTTCACCACACACGGGACAATATCGCTTATCTCTATTTCTGTCATAAACTGCTAAGAGACCACATTTTTCACATACTAAAATAACAGTCCTATCAGATTCATCTAATAATCTTTCTTTTAACAATAAGGCTGAGCCATGACCAACTAAACAATCCCTCTCCATCTCTCCAAACCTTAAACCCCCTTCACGAGCACGACCCTCTGTAGGTTGTCGTGTTAAAATTTGAACAGGCCCCCTAGCTCTTGCGTGGAGTTTATCCGCTACCAAATGATATAATTTTTGATAATATATTGGAGCACAATATATCCCTGCTTCATACTTATCTCCCGTAATACCATTATACATTACCTCTCTTCCATTAAATTCAAAACCAGCTTCTACTAGTTGCTCTTGAAGTTTTGTTATATCTGTCCATTCGAACGCAGTAGCATCACCCAACTTACCTGTTGTACAGGCTATCTTTCCACTAATACCTTCAAATAGTTGCCCTAAAGTCATTCTTGATGGCATTGCATGAGGATTTACTATAATATCTGGAATAACACCTAAAGCAGTAAAAGGCATATCAGCTTGTTCAACAACCAACCCTAACACTCCTTTTTGACCATGTCTAGATGAGAATTTATCGCCCAATTCAGGAATTCTTAAATCTCTCACTTTTATTTTAACTAATTTGTTCCCATCAACAGTTTCTGATATAATTACAGTATCAACAATTCCTTGTTCATTATGTCGCATATTTTTTGAAGTTTCACGCCTATTTGGTTGCATAAGCTCAAATTCTTCATAGGATTTAATAAATCTAGGCGGAGATGTTCGACCTATAAGTACGTCGCCTCCGTTCACCTGTGTTTCTGGTTCTATTATTCCATCAACGTCTGAGAGAAGGCGGTATGATTCTGCAGATTTAAATCCTCTAACACCTCTTTCTGGAATCTCAAATTTATCAACTTCTCCACCAGGGTATTTTCTTTCTTCGGCATCATATGTTCTAAAAAAGTGACTCCGCGCTAAGCCTCGCTCAATTGAAGCTTTATTTATAATAATAGCATCTTCAATGTTAAATCCTTCGAAGCTCATCATAGCAATAATAAAGTTTTGACCCGAAGGTCTCTTATTTATCCCTATGATCTCCATCGGACTAGTTTTCACTAAAGGCTGTTGAGGGTAATGCAACGTGTGGCCTCTTGTGTCTAATCTCAAATGCATGTTTGCTGCAAATAAACCTAATGCTTGCTTTACCATTCCAGCTTCATAAGTATTTCTCGGAGATTGATTATGTTCTGGAAAAGGAATAATAGAAGCACAGATTCCTAAAATTGCAGCAGGTGATATTTCCAAATGAGTATGCTCTTCGGTTATATCTTCTTCAAACATTGCAATATATGCATTTTCTTCTTCTTCAGCATCTAAATATTCAATTACACCTTTATGAACCAAATCTGACCAAATATACTTATTCTGTTTGAGTTTTTCTATATCATCTTTTGAAACAAGTAAATTTTTATTCTTCAAGACAAATAATGGTCTAGTTGCCCTACCTGCATCACAATTTATCTGAATCTCTTTTGATTCATTATAATAACCAATATTTACGTGTTGCCCAATTTCACCTTTCCTTCTTTTTTCTCTTAATTGACGGATGAATGGATTATATTGTTGATGTATTCCTACTAATTTCCCGTTCAGAAAAACTTTTACTTTATCTCCTTTTACATTTTTGACTTCATTTATGGGGATAACTCCTAAATCAATTAGTATGTTTTCAATTATCCTCTCATCTGCTCCAACAGATATTATTGATGCTAATCCAAGATTCTTGACTAAACCACAATTAGGACCTTCGGGTGTCTCAGCAGGACAAATTTTTCCCCATTGTGTTGGATGTAAATCTCTTGCCTCAAAGTGTGGTTGACTGCGACTTAATGGCGATATAACTCTTCTCAAATGACTTAAAGTTCCAACATGATTAGTTCTATTTAAAAGTTGACTTACTCCTGCCTTACCTCCAACCCAATTTCCAGTTGCTAAGGCATGTCTAATTCTTTCTGTAATGACATCTGCTCTTACAGCAGTTTTAATATTTGGAGCTCTTCCTCGAACAGCAGTTCTTTCCAATTGATATTTAATATCTTTCACTAAATTTAAAAATGCCACTCTAAATAAAGATGTGAATAATTCACCAGCTAGCTTTAATCTTTTATTTGCATAATGATCCTTATCGTCGGGTTCTCTTAAATTTAATGCTAATTCCATAACTTTTTGTGCCATTTGTCCTAAATAATAGGCTTTTTTAATTCTATCTTCTTCATCATTACCTATGTGAGGTAAAAGATATCTATCTAAAACTTGAAGAGCTCTTCTAATACGGTAATCTTTCGTTTGACCGATGGCGACTCTTTTTCCTATATAATCAAGTGCATTTTGCTGAGATTTCTCTGGATCTTTTAATACTTGAATCTCAGAGGCAACATCAATTACTGGAATTAATTCTTTCTGAATTTCATCATTTTCAGAGATTGCTTCAAAAATCTCTCTATCTGAATGTAATCCCAACGAACGCATCAATATCGCTAAAGGAATCTTTCCTGGAACTGAAGGAAATGATACTCTAAGATTGCCATCTTTCTTCCTTTCTATTGTTACAGGTGCTCTAAATCCGCTTCTAGTTGAAAATACTTTTGCTTGATGAGTTGCGCTAGAACTTCTACTTGCCTCCTCTGCCAGTATTCTATTTGGGGCTAGATCTTCTTGAGTAACAAGAACTCTTTCAGTTCCATTTATTATGAAATAACCTCCAGGGTCTAAAGGATCTTCACCCCTGTTAATTAATTCTTGTTCTGAAAGGCTTTCTAGAGGACATCGACAACTCTTTAGCATTATTGGAATCTTCCCAATATATATATCTAAGGTTTCTTCGGCTTCTTCTCTCTGTGTCCTCTCGTCAATGGTTATTGGAGTCATTTCTAAAGTAATATCTGCAGCATAACTTAATTCTCTAATTCTTGCTTCTATTGGAGTAATCTCCATAGTAGCACCATCTGCCTCTCTTACCTTAGGTACTCCAACTTTAATTTTTCCGAATTTTATTTTAAAACCTGGAATATCAGGGATTACTTCACCTGATTCATCAACAATTATTTGCATTTCATATTCTATAAAGTTGTTATATGAATCTAGATGTTGACGTACTAAGCCCTTTTCATCAAATAAACTTTTTAGAATAATCCATTTATCAGTATTTGATAATTTTTCTGAACTCAAAATTCATAAAACCATAATATTTTTTCTTTTTAATAAAAAATGATATTAAACTTTTTCCTTTTTTACATAACGGTAATAGTCTGCGGATTTCACAGTTGTATTAGATTCTCGAATTATTCTCACAATATCTCCTTCTTTTGCTCCAATAGCAATCGCAACTGGATCTTTTTCAAACATTTGTGGTAAATCATTTACATCAATTCGATATTTTTCTAAAAGATTTTGCGATTCTTCTTTAGTTAAAAGGACATGTTTAGGGACGAATTTATGGAGCAAAACATCTATTCGTTTCTTTTTACTCAAGGAAAACTCTACTCTTCTAATAAATAATAATTAATGAAATGATACCCGTCTAAAAAATTTTTCCATTTTTTCCTCATTTTTCTTATGAAAAACGAGGATTTTACAGAATCAAGACGAATGAAAACATTTAAAAACCCAATAACCACTTCTTTTACATAAAATTTCGATATTTTCATCGGGAAAAGTATCCTTAAAGAATTTTTTAGTAAATAATGCTCCCATTTTTTTTTTTATTACAAATTGAAAAGAACCATTTCTATTTAGATACTCTGGAATAATATCTAATATTTTTAGGAATTCTTTTCTTCCTTGACGTAAAGGAGGATTCATATAAATTCCATCAAATTTTAAATTTTTATTCTCAAGAGGTTCAAAATAATTGCCTGATAAAATAAATATATGATTTTTTGCATTTTTAAGATTTAATTTAACATTTTCCCTGGTGCACCATATTGCTCGCATGTTGATATCTATGAGATATATTGAACTTTGAGGAGATTCATAACCCAAAACAATTCCTATTGAACCATAACCACATCCTAAATCAAGTAGAACTTTCGATTCTGTAGGAATATCCATATTTTCTATAAAAACCTTAGTACCTAAGTCTATTTTATTATAAGAGAAAACTCCTGGAATCGTCTTAAAAATATAAAGATGTCTTCTTAAACTTTCCGATATAGTGTAAATTTTTACATTTGCCTCAGGAAATTTACTATAATAATGATTTCTTTTTCTTTCCATGATATAAATTTTAAATACTTTAACTTACTTATTTTTTCTCATTCCAACGCGGATATGTTCCTCTTTCCATAAAAATTTTATTAGATTTTACGAGTATTCCAGATTTTGCTTTAAGAATTTGAAAGGCATCCTTTAAAGTATTCCCAAATCCTATTAATTCTTTTTTCAATGTCATAAATGCAATTAACATATTTGGTTTTATTCTAGCATCAATATAGCATATACCTGCTGAAGCTAATCCCGCCCCATGACATAAAGCATCAACTGCTGTATCTCTAACATATATCTTGGGTAGATGAGAGACCATCTTTTCCATTGGAAATACAATTTTTCTCAAATAGTAATCATTGCCCTCTGTATGATAAATTGTTAGAGCATCTTTTAAATTTTGTAGGGTTATCAAATTAACATTTTCTTTAAAATCTCCTACTCTCGTTCTTCTGAGTTCAAGCATATGAGCTCCTGAACAAAGAGCTTCTCCTAAGTCAAAACAATATTTTCTTATATAAGTTCCTGCTTCACACCCAACTCTAAACAATATATGACTATGATCAACATCAATAACTTCACTATAATATATTTCTCTTATTCTTAATTTTCGAACTACAGATGACTTTATTGGAGGTCTTTGATATATCTTGCCAGTGAATAATTTGAATATTTTTTCTATTCTTTTTCTTTTTTCTGGAGAGTGTAAATACATAACTCCTACATATTCTTTTCCAGCATTTAATAGTGCTGATAATACTCTCGTTGCTTTTCCAAGAGCACAAGGTAACACACCAGTTACTTTTGGATCAAGGGTTCCTCCATGACCCGCATTTGAAATTCCCAAAATTTTACGAACCCATGAAACTACCTCGTGACTAGTTGGTCCACTTGGTTTATCAAGATTTATTACCCCATATTGGAGTAGTGTATCAATACTTCTATTTTTGGGGTCACATCCATAATTTGGATCTGAAATATCTTCGGATTTAATCAATAATTGTTCTGGTTCGTCAGAAGGTAATTTGAATTCTAAATTTTCCATACTAATGAGAAGAGAAGGGAATGTTTAATTAATAATAAAAAGAGAGATCTCATAAACCTTTCCTAATTTAGAATGTTATGGTTATTTCTGTTAAATAAATTAAAATTCAATTAAAAAAAAAAAATTTATGTAGATAATTTATTAGTATTAAAAATAGTTATAGTGGAATAAGCTGATATATATATGGTCTGTACATTTAAATGAATTATTTACCTTTGGACAATTTAATACCAACGTTAATATCACTCTATAGGAAAAAAATCGGGTAAATCTCCTGGCACTTTCAAATTCCATTTAGGTCTTCTTTTTTGAAGAAAAGACATTATTCCTTCACGTGCATCTGATTGCTTTCCTGTCCAGCTTGAATATCTATGATTTATACTCTCCACCTTATCTATATCTGTCTCGGTAAGGAATTGATAAAGCATTCTCTTTGTAAGAGATGTACTTACAGGCGCACTTAATAATATCTCATCAGCTATTTCTCGGGCGGTATCCATTAATTTATCATCAGGTACTACTCGACTAACAAGGCCGTACTCTAAAGATTCTTGAGCATTTAAGATTCTGCCAGTATACATTAATTCAGCAGCACGACTAATTCCAATTATACGAGGTAAAATCCAGGGACATGAAATCTCAGGTAAATAACCACGTCGATTGAATACAATTCCTAAACGTGCACTCTCGGAAGCAATTCTTATATCAAAAGGTAAAATAAATGTGACACCAATCCCAACAGTAGGACCATTAATTGCAACTATTACAGGCTTCATCAACGAAAAAAACCGTCTAGTCATACTTCCTTCACGTCTGACCCTTTCATCTCTCTCACGTGACCTATTTGAACCATCAAGTGCCGTAGCACCACTCGATAAATCAGCACCAGCACAAAATCCTCTTCCAGCACCAGTTAATATTGTAACCCGTAAATTAGGATCATTTTCAACTTTCATAAGTGCATCCCAAACCTCCATCCCCATTTGCCAAGTATAAGCGTTCAAATGTTCTGGTCTGTTTAAAGTGATTGTTGCAACCTCATCTGAGGATTGGAAAATTATTTGTTCATATTCCATGTTTATAAAAACCTCCTTTTTATCTTTATTTTTTTTAACTAACTAATTTTATTTCCTAAATTATTTAAAGTTTTAATTCTCATATTGCCCACCCTTTTAAAATAAGTGAAATAAAAAATCTGTGGTAATTATTGTACTAACATTTCTTTACATTATGTTTATTTTTATACTATAAATCTTAGATATATCTCCTCTTCTTATCATTAAAAATAAATAGTTCCAAAAAAACCAATATCAATAATACAATTGTAATATCATGGAACTAAATATATATCTCAAAATTATTTCATTTAATATTGAATGATATATAATAAATCTGCCCTTTTTTTTCGTTTATCTACTTAATGGAAAGGATTTTTTTACCTTTATTTTAGATAATAATTTTTTACCTTTTCGTTGCTAAAGGTAAAAAATTAGTTTCCTCTCTGCAGAGAATCAATTGATCAGTATTATTAAACCAAAAACCTTAGATCATATTCTTAAATATTGTTAACTCTTATATTAAAATTCAGGAAATCTTTAGAAAGAGGATTTTGGGATATGATAAAATTTGAAGGACACAATATCTATATATAACGTATATACCTGAATAACGGGCTATAGGGGAATTGAACCCCCGACCTTTCTTTTTAAGGGAGAACTTCCCATAAATGTCAGGTTAAAAGCCTGCTGCGCTACCTGCCTGCGCCAATAGCCCATAAAGATTTTCATTTATAATTAGGTGTGAATTGCATAAGAATAAATCCATTATAATATAAAAATTTTATTTAAATGAGTATCTTTCCTTTAAATTTTAAATAGCATATAGAAATATATCAAAAATTAACCCTTTTCTCTAAAGTGTTCGAATCCATGACTCTTAATTTCTTTTCTCTCACTTTCCTTAATAATAAAGATATTTTCCTCGGAAATAATCTTTCCAATTCTAAAAAGATGCCCATTTTTCGATTGAATTTCGTTTTGAGCCTTGTTAAGATCTTTAGGATCTAAAGTAAATATATGAATAAATTCTTCACCCCCATTAAGAACTAACTCTTCTAAAGAAACATTGAATTCATTGGAATATTGAACTGCTTCCTTATCAATTAAATTTTCGTTAAAATCCAGTTCAAATCCTATATTTGGATTTGAAAGCATCAAATCCTCTAATGATTTTGATAATCCATCAGAAGAATCTATGCTTGAAGTTGCTAAATTTCTTTCTGATAGTATAAAGGCTTCAATTCCAGTGAGCTCAGGTTTTAAAATACTCATTATGGATCTCTTATATTTTGGAAAATCATGTAGATCTCCCTTTTTATTTATAAGGATATCGAATCCTACTCCTGTTAAACCAAATTTATTATTAGCTATTAAAATATCTCCAACTTTTATTCCTTTTCTGTAAATAATAGAGGAAGGTTTTTTAAAACCAAATACCGTTGGATTTATTATTAATTCTTTAGTTTCATTAAGATCTCCACCAATATAATCCATATCGAATTTCATACAACTATCAATAACGCCATTTAAGACATCTACAAATTCAGTCTTTTTAAGTTCCTTCGGTAAACCAAATGAAATAATTATACCTCTAGGTTTTACACCTTTAACTAATAAATCACTGATATTCATTAAAACTGATTTTTTTCCAATTTGATAAGAACTCATTAAAGATGGTACATCTGTAGTAGATACAAGCATATCAGAATTAAAAATAATATTCCCATCAAATTTTTTTCCTTTAAATTCAAAGAAAAAAGAATCATCCTTTAAAAGTTCTTTTCCAGTTTTTTTTAAAACTAAATCTTCTATGATTTCTATTAACTTTTTTTCCCCTAAATCCCCTATCTGAAGATTATTTTTCATTAGATAAAATTTAAAATTTTATTACTATTATGATTTTTGATTAGAATCGCATTATTAAAAATTTCTTTGCCTCTGTGGCTTAGTGGTATAGCAACATTTCATATCATTTCGATAAAAAGGTTAAAGATTCGTAATCTGTAGATCGGGGGTTCAATTCCCCCCAGAGGCTTAAATTATACTTCTTCTGTAAAAACATATCGCTTTATCATTTGCAATGCCAGCATTTTAAATGCATCATTAATATTTTCTCCTGTTTTAGCAGATGTTTCAATATAGGAAAGATTTAATTTTTCTGCAAGGGATTCTCCTTCATTAGATGAAACAACACGGTTATCTTCCAAATCTATTTTGTTTCCAACGAGAATAAGTGATATTGATGATGAAGTACTTCTAATTTCTTTAAACCAATTTTCTAAACTTTCAAATGTATCTTTGCGAGTTACATCATATACTAAAATTCCAGCTTCCGCATTTGAGAGGTAAGTTTGTCTCACACGCTTGAATTGTGCTTGGCCTGCCAAATCCCAAATAACAAAGCGAACTTTTGATTCTAATCCTTGAAAATCACATTCCTTTTTCATTATAGATGTTCCAATTGTAGATTTGTAGTCAGTTTGAAACGAATCTTCAACAAAACGATGAACCATGCTTGTTTTTCCTACTCCTCCTTCACCACCAAGGATGAGTTTAAATGCATATTCTCCTGATTGTACCTTTATTTTTTGAAGTGTGTCTAATTTTCTTTCAATATTTTTGGTTTCTTTTTCAGTGACTAATTTTGGTATTACAGGACTCACTGTTCTCCCATCAAATATTCTCGCAATTTTCTCAGCAGCTAGATAGGCATAAGGAAAAACAGGATCCACCATTGCAACTGATGTTAAGACTGTTACAAAAATCGCTTCGGGTCCAGCTTCGCAGAAAATGAATCTTTGATCTTCAGTGTCAAAAGTTCCTGTTCCAAAAGAACCTGAACTAAATTCTTCGGTGATTCTAGTTAAAACAGGTTCTACTAAGGCACTAACTCCACCTATAACATCTTCCTCTACCTCAGTATCTTCAGCCCCTTTTAAAGCAGACATTACTAAACCTTCTCTATTCACTATAAGAGTAGCGATCAAATTTTCTCCAATTTCCTGCTTATACCATTTAAGCAATGCTTCAAGTTTTTTTCTATCGACTGACATGGATTCGATAACCTTTCTTATTTCTATGCAAGTGTAATACAAAATAACCTAAATATATTTTTATATAATAGGTTTGTTATTAAAATTTATAGAAAAAGATAAGTCTCAAGAAAACACGAATTAAAAGTTCAATATGAATTAGGAAATTTAAATCTCTTCTTTTTATAATTAAAATTTTTTTAAGATAAATTTCATTCCAATCTTCTTTCTTATAACGCTATTAAAGACATTGAATATAATTATATTCCTAAATACTCTTTTTTTTTTAACATACTGAATATTATTCGGTTTAATATCAAAACATTTAAATATTATATCTAATATTATCTAATTAGTGAATCTAGTTCGTTTGAAGAGGTTTTAAATATTTATTTACCCGATATAAAGAATAGCAAAGATGAAGAAGAATCTGTAAAATCTTTCATAGATTTCAATAAAAAGGATAAAATTTTATATGATAATCTATATATCGGAGTCTTTAAAATAGTTATCAAATTTCCAATAGAAAATAAAGACAAATTTCTAACTCAAATTAGAATTGAAAGATTTTCATTAATGAATGATATTTTTTTAACCTCCTATTAATATTATCATTTTTTCCTTGTTTGAATTATTTCTTAATTTCAACTTGTATAATATTCCAGCTGAAAAACAAAAACTTACATATCATTATATCATTATATATTAAATTGATATAATTAGAAAGATTGAATGATACACTCAGGATTTAAATGATAGTAAAATTTTAAAATAGTAAAAATTTCTATTTATCAATTAACCTTTCTAATAGAATCATTATAAGAGGGAAATATTAAAGGAACAAGCAGGGGTAGCCAAGATTCTAGAATATATCATCTAGAACTCTACTAGATTGCCTCTATTAGACTAGAATGGAAATTTGGTCTACGGTGCTAGAATATTACGTGATTATACGTCTATGGTGAGACTGAGGCTCTAGTGACATAGGTCTTCGTGGGTTCGAAAATCGACGTAAGTTATACGAATTCGATAGAAAATCCCACCTCCTGCATCTAATAATAAATCAGCCATTTAATCAAAATATCTATTTAATTTTTCATTCAAATAAAGTTCAAAATTATTTTCAATTATTAAGTGATAAATGTAATAAATATTCGATAGAAAACGTAAATAGGTAATTAAAAATTGGCACTCAAATTAAAAAAAATCAGCTAATTTATGCTGCTTTAATTTAGGATTATTTGTCAAACTTTCTACATATTCCTCTATTAGTTCCATCCTTTGTTTTGTATAATCATCTAAATTAAAACTTTTGCATAAATCTTTGGCACGAGGTATATATTTTTCAATCCCTCCACGATTAACTGTTAATATTACTCGATTACCACATTTAGGACATTTTCCCCCATTCGAAATCGGAGGTCGTCTATATTTTTCATTACATTTAACGCATCGAAATTTTTGAACTGAGAATTTTCTTAAATTTCCCAGTATATCAGGATTAAAATGAGTGGTTAATATCTTTTCTGCTACATTTTTTGCGTCCACAGCTTTTATAATTCTTGCTAGGTGAAGTTGAGCATTAATTTTATCATCCATTGTCTCATATGTTTTATAAGCAGAAGTTATTGGTCCCTCATTTATATTATCGGTAGGTATATTATACCAAATATTTTCATATTGATTGGGTGTTCCTAAATGGCTTTTCACTAACTTCATTAGCTTTTCAATTTCAGAAGGAGAACAGTATCTTTCTGTAGCCTTATAAAATTCTAATGGATATTTTTGTAAAGTATCTATATTATGTGCTTCGATGTCTATCTCATTAGGGTCAATCTTTGTACCAATTACCAAAGTAGCATCCATTCTACCACCAATTTTACTTGGAAGATAATGTCTTGAAAAATTCAATAAAGGATCTAAGAGTAGCATTACTCCATCTTCATCACCGTCGCAATTTCTTCTCTTTGCAGCATGCCAAAAAGGATGGGCATAAATAGATCGAGCTGGGGTAGATCCTATTATTCTACCTATTATTCCCGCACTAGTATGTGGTGCTAGACCTACAACTAGATGTCCAATTAAATTATCTCTAGCTATTATATTGTAGAAAGGTTCCATATGATAAAATAGTGTTAATTCATCATCCAGAAAATTAGCTACTTTAACAAAATATTCTGCGCAATCATCGGAAAGGATTATATCTTGTACTTTCAATTCTAAAATCTGATTATCATCTATGAGAGGATTTCCTTTAATATCATTTCCATATCCTAAATCTTTTAGGGTGTCAATGGACGTTCCGATTTCTTTAGGTGTAAAATGAGTTAAAGGTATATCAGTAGCATCGTATCTTATTTCTGCTGTTTTGTAAACTAGTACATCATTTTTTGCCCTTAAAATACCTTTTTCAATAGGCTCAGGAACTTTATACTCATTTGTTAATCCAATTATTCCCTTTAATTTCTTGGGTAATTGAATTTTAAGTTTTTCTAAAACTTGACTAATATATTCCTTTATATTAAATTTTGCCTCACTAGATGTTTCCAGCCGATTGTTGCATTTTGGACAAGTAATTTCATAAGTAGGGTATAGCGTCTTACAATGTGAACATATTTTTTGTAATTCAGTATGCATTCCACAATTAGGACAAATATTAAAAATACTTGATCTTCCACAATTTAAACATTTTTTTCTGCATACATCAATTCTAATTTTACCCGTTTCAAAAACATTTTTTTTACTACTAATATTAAACGAATTCTTTTTTTTGGATTCTGTTTCATTATCACCTTTTTTTTTACCAGTGTATTCTATTGCCTTTTCAAATAATCTTGTACTCCCAACAACATTACTCAAAGGAAAAAGGGCATGAACACCTTTCATACTTTTTTTCTCTGCCTTTTCAGGTCGTCCCATTCTCGATCCCATAAAATATGGGGCCTTATTTTTAATTTTAATCAATGAAATCTTATTAAAATAAGAAAATACATTATCCTCACTTTCTATTTCCTTACATTTTTTATCATTTAAATTAAAAATAGTTTTATATATGAAATTCATACTTTCACTAAAAACTATTTTACTATTTTTTATTTTATGAGGAATAAATGCTTTTTCCAGAATTTTTTTAATCGATTCCTCATTTTTTAAAACAATTAGTTGTTCTGATTCAGAAAAATTCTTTATAAATTCTGTTCGTAATGTAATTAACTCTGTAACTGTCAAATTTCCCCAGAAATCTAGATAAAAAGGATGTAAGGGAATATCATATTTTTTCGAAATCTGGACAGCTTCTTGCGCTGTAGGAATCACTTTAAAAGGATTTTTAATAAAATTTTTTAACCTCTCATCAACATCTCCTTCATTTTTAAGAGAATTTTCCAATTCTAGTGCCCACCATTCTTCAACATACCCAGAAGGTATTAATATATGATTATTTTCGGTAAATTCTCCATAACCAAATAGTATATCACCTAAAAATAATACTTCTTCAATTTCTGAAAAAAAAGTCTTGGCCTTTTTAACACTTGAGATTTTTATTACATTCCCATTTTTCAGTTTTACAATTGGACCAGCAATATTATTAACTGGACATATACTAGTACTTTTACCCGGACGTTCAATTCTCAACTGTGTGCCAATTGCAACAAAATCATCTAATAATGCCATCGTAGCAGGATGCATTCCGCCTGCAGCTAAACCAGTATTTCTAGATCGCCCATATCTTATCCTATGACCCCCTATTTTTGAGGGATGACTAAAAACAGGGCGTCCTGCGATAATATCTGCAATATATTTCGAGTTTGGTGTGATTTTTAATTCTATTCGTTCCTCATTTTGCTTTCTTTTTTCTTTCGGTTCTTGATGTTGAGCAATTTTCTTTAAATCTGCCAACCAATCCCAACCTTCTAAGTTCATAGCTTTAGCTATCTTTAGTAACTTTGGTGCCTTAAGTAAAATGCCATCATTTAAAACTAAGCAAGCACCACCTCTTATTTTATTTGTTTCAATCCTAGGTAAATCTCTAAAAGCTGAAACCTCTTCATCCTCAGTTGAATCACCATTTATTTCCACAGGTAAATTGCTGACAGCATATCGAATCTCTTTAGTAGATGAAGGGTATTGCAAATGCACTCTTCTATCATATAATTTTACCTCTTCAACGTATCGACCAATTTCCCCATCAGTTGCTTTATATTTAGGAAGATTTGATTTTTTTCTTACATAATCTGCAATTAATACACATAAAGCCGTAGTAGTACCTCCTGCAGCTCGAATGGGGCCCGCAAAGTATAATGATAAATATTTTTTTCCTAAATTATCTTCTCGAATTAAAATTTTAGAAATACCTTCTAGTGGTGCACTTACAACCCCCATAGTTTTAATTGCTAAACCTACTCTAATAGCTCTATCCACTCGCGCCTCTAATGTATCAATACTTCCAATTTTTCTATCTAAAATATCAGTAACTACTTTAAAAATTAGTTCATCTTCAGTTAAGTCCTTCTTTTTTAACTCCCTTATTAATTCTGCCACTCCTTTTGGCCCTACCAATTTCTCTACCCTTCCTGCTAAATCTTTTGCTTGAGGGGATTCCACTTCTAATTCAGGATCTAATCCTTTTTGTCGTGCTCTTTCTGCAATTGAATAGCACTTATCTACTTGTTTTTGAATTTGATTAAAGTATAATTCCATCGTTTTGCTCATATCATGCAAAGAAATTTCACCTTTTGAACTTGAGAAGAATTAAAATAATGACGCTTTGAGTTAATATACTTATTTTCTGATTAAAATTAAATTGAATTATTAATCAGCTATTTTATTAATAAATTTTAAGAGAATGCTAATTTTCTACAGTGTCTTCATATAAATAAAAAATGTTTTTTTGTTAATAATAAATGATTTAATTTAATTTTTCAATACTTATTATAATTGCATTTCAGATGGTAGGATATTGAAAACCGATAATTTAAACGAAAAAATTATTCTTATCCAAGAATTGGTTAATTCTGGTATTAATGTAACTCCTTCAATTATGGATTTTCTTCAAAATCTAGAGGATCCTTTAAAGAAGATTAAATTTATTATTAAAAATATTAGTTTTTTGCCCGATTTTAATAGCCATCTTACTCTGGATGTTTTACAAAAAATAACAGATGAGGAATTGCAAAACGAATTACAAAAAGTGTTCCTCAAAAAAATTGATTCAAAAATTTTACAGGATAAAGAAGAATCGGTTGAAAGTGCTAAATTAACAGATTCGCCGAAAGTAATAAACCCTGCAAAATCAAAACCGAAAATTATTACAAATTCCACTGATATAACTCAACTTGAAAATCAATTAGAAAATCAAGAAGATTCTTTAATCTTAAAAAAATCTCAAATGAAAACACCACTATTCCCAATAAAGACTAATTCTAAAGTAAGAACTTTTGAAGGATCAAAATCGACTCTTAAATTTAAACCAATAGCAAAAGAGTATGATTCTAATTTTAAGATTTTAAAAGATCCTACAGGTAAACTATACACAAATGGAGATTATGAAGATTTTTATAATCTAACCCTTGACAAGTTTAAACGACTTCGGAATTTAATGAGAAAAAAACCAGAGGTTCTTTCTGCAAATAATATAAATAATATCTTAAGGTTAACTAATAAAGTAGAAGTTTCTGTGATCGGGTTGGTTAATGAAATTCGGGAGACTAAAAATCAAAATTGTTTTCTTACAATTGAAGATTTGACGGGTTCAGTTAATGTTATAGTACGAAAGGACTCAGAGAATCAAGAAAATATACAATTGACTAATAAAATAATTAATGATCAAATGGTTTATATTGAAGGAACTTACAATCCTAGCGAAAGGGGAAGGAGTGGAATCATTTACTGCAACTATATCTCTAAAATTGATATTCCAAAAAATTATGAACCAAATAAGGCGTTAGATCCATTATCTATTGTTTTAATTTCAGATACTCACATTGGGAGCAAAGAATTTGAAGAAAAATTATGGAATCGATTTATTAATTTTCTAAATGGGAAAATAGGAAACCAACATCAGAGAGAAAGAGCAGGTAGAATTAAATATATAGTAATTAATGGTGATCTTGTTGATGGAATTGGTGTATATCCAACCCAAAAAAGTGATCTTATCATATCTGATATATATGACCAATTCAAAGAAGCAGCAAAAATTATTTCAGGAATCCCTGATCACATCAAAATATTTTATAGTTCAGGAAATCATGAACCTGTAAGAAATGCAATTCCAAGACCATCAGTTCCAAAGAAATATTCCATTGATCTTTTAAATCAGGAAGTTATTTGTGTAGGGAATCCCTCCATGATTCAAACGCACAACGTTAATACATTAGTTTTTCATGGTGATAGTATGCTCGATCTAAATATGCTAATTCCTGGTTTGGAAAACAATAAACCAGTAGAAACAATGAAAGAGTTATTAGTATGTCGGCATTTGGCTCCAATCTATGGGAAAAAAACACAAATAGCCCCTCTAGATAGAGATTGGCTCGTAATAGATAAGATCCCTGATGTTTTTCATACAGGTCATATACATATAAATGGTATGGGATCATATAGTAATATTTTGTTAGCAAATTCAGGATGTTTCCAAAGTCAGACAGATTTTATGAACTCTTTAGGTATTAAACCTACGCCGGGAATTTTATCAATAATTGATTTAGATACTCTAAAAGGAACACAATTAGACTTAAAAAGTAATATTTAATTATTCATCTTAAATATTTAAATGAACAATAAAGACATTATGAAGTTTTCAATTCCTCGTAATGATAATTCAGAAATGCTCCTGTATATTTGGAAAATAATTGATCTTCCAAGCATCTCACAAAATGATTTGTTATATAAAATTTCATTTGATTTATTCCTTTATACTCCTGATGAAGCAATTGAATTCATTGAAGCATGCATCCAAAATAAACTGCTTGAAAAAGATAACGATAAATATCTTAAATTATCAAAAAATTTGAGCCAAAAGTTGCAAACATGGCAAATAAAAAGGAAAAATTCAATTTTACAAAAAATAAGTGCCACTAAGGAAATTATTCAATTACAGGATAATATTGATAACAAAAAAACTACGAACTTCAATGTTTTAATCAATAGATTCACCGATAAAGGAACCTTGAATAGATCTGTCTCTATATCTGATGCCGCATTTGAAGAATTAGAATATGATAGTACAAAAGGCATTATTAAATCAAAAGTCAAAGGTTCAAAGGAAGAACCATACATAATAGAAATAAATACTAATAACAAAACTCTAACGCATAACTGCCACGATTTTGAGACAAGAAGAGCCGATAACAAAAAATTTTGTAAACATATAACAAAATTGTTTTTATTATTAAAAAATAAAAATAAGAATACCGCAGAATTCTTTCTTAACAATATTGCAGAAAATATAGATAAATGGGATTTTTCTGCTTAAACTAACTTCTTGAATATATTATTTTTTAATTTAATCTTGTCTGATTGAATTAAAACTGGTTTATGATTCAAGATAATTTTAATTTTATCTATTTCCAATAGGCATTTTTCAAGAAGCTCAATTTCAATATCTAATTTAATAATCTTGGTTCTTCCATAATGTCCCATAGATTTAACCTCAGCAGAGATTATTCCTGCTAACGTTAATTCATTGATATAATCACTTATTCTTCTTTTAGTTAGTTGCCTAATTCCAGGTAATAATCCTCTTATTTCTGAATACACATCATATATATCACCAGAAATGATAATGTGTTCAGGACTAAACTTTAATATTAAATAAAGGGATGTCAAAACCAATTGTGCCTGAAATGGCATACCTTTTATATATTCAATGATGTAATCGTTTTCTAAATCTCCTTGGGCGTTCTCTACATGCTTAGCTGTTACTTGTTTATTTTGAGCTCTTTCAGCTAATTCACCTGCCTTTCTTAACAATTGAAGTGCTTTTCGAGCATCTCCATGTTCCTTAGCAGCAAGAGCAGCGCATAATGGAATGACCTCCTCCTTTAAAACACCTTCTTGAAAAGCAATTTTAGCCCTTTCAGTTAAAATATCTCTTAATTCACTAGCATCATAGGAAGGAAATACTATATGTTCTTCTCCCAAACTTGATATTATTCTTGGATCCAAAGTCTCTCGAAATTTCAATTTATTTGAAATTCCTATTATACTGGTTTTGCAGTTATCTAAATTCTCATTTAATCTAGTCAAGTCATATAAGATTTCATTTCCCCCTTTTTTACCTACCAATATATCTATTTCATCCAAAACTAAAAAACAAATTGAATTGCCAACTTTAGAATCTAATAATCCTAGCAATTTTTTAAATATAATATCTTTAGGCAAACCTGTAGGTGGAATCTTCTCGCTTCTCGATATTGTATTATAGATATGAGCTAAAATACGATATGGAGTTGACACTACATTACAGTTAATATAAATCCACCATGGTTTAATTCTTGAACTTTGTTGAGCTAATTTTTGACTCACATATCTTATAGTTGCTGTTTTCCCCGTACCTGTCATTCCATAACATAGAAAACTTGGTGGAGTATCGCCTAATAAAGCACATGCTGTTTTTTCGGCAATATTCTTTATCTGAGAATCACGATGAGGTAGATCTTCGGGAATATATGAAGATTCTAAAGCATCTCTATTATTAAAAATTCTTGGTCCTTTGAGATAGTTTTTGTAAAATTTCTCGATATTAAATTGATAATTATTATTTTGATTCTTCAACAATTATAGCACCATTATTTTATTAGTAGATATATTTACTCTCGAAATTTTCGAATATATACTGTATCTCAATTGCATATTTAAAATTAATTATTAATCTAAAAAATGTTAAAGCTTTAATACATAAATTAGACGAACCTTTTCAATAATTTATATTATTATTGTCGGTATTTTAAAAGAATGTTATTTATCAAGCAATATTTATTAAATCCCTATTAATATATTGATTTTTCAATTAAAAAAAGTTTAATTTAATTAACTACTTGTTTAATTATTATTTTTTCTTAATCTATAGGAAATTATACCGTTACCAACTGAAAACAAATTGACAATTATAGAAAAAAATAATAAAAGAATAGCTTTTATTTTAGCAATAACATTCGCATGTCTGATTTTGACTAGCTTTTTGGTAATAACTTTTATATTCAATTGGGCAGATTGGATTGCTCTATTAATATTTAGTCTCTTATTGATTGTTCCCGCATATATTTCAAATGCTTCAATGGTTATTACAGGCGGAGGTAAACCAATTGATGGGGGTAAAAATTTTCGAGATGGTAGGAGAATTTTAGGGGATCATAAAACTTGGAATGGATTAAAAGGACCACTGTATATCGGAATTCCAATATCTCTTTTCATTTTCATTCTTTTTATCATATTTTGGGTACCAATAAATGATTTAATAAGTGATGGTATTGCTCGAGATCAATATTCGATTTATAATAACATCGAGATTTTTCAATACTATTTTATCGGTGGACAATTTCCAATAAACTTTCTTGTTTTAATTATAAGAATCGTACTAGCATCATATGGAGCTGTAATAGGAGATTTGATTGGTTCATTTCTAAAGAGGAGATTTGATATAAAAAGTGGAGCCCCTTTTTGGGTTATAGATCAATTAGATTTCGCAATAGTAGCTTTATTATTTGTTTCAATCCCAGGATTTATCCTTCCGAATACCTTTTTACTTCCTGATATTTTTATCGTTACTTTTTTGATTATTTTAACCCCAGCGGTTAGTGTTATAGCAAATACAGTCGCATACGTCATCGGATTAAAAGATGTACCTTGGTAAAGATGTAGAAATTGAACCTATTGCTTGAACTTACATTTTATTTGCAAAGGGGTACTATTATTTTCAAATACGACATATTTTTCAAAAATATAATTTACGGCTCTAATATAATCCCCATTACGACCGATAGCAATTCCTCTTTCATTATAAAATTGAAAATAAATAGATATTTCCCTTGAATCCGTTATATCATTAACCTCAATTTTTATATCTTTAATATTTAAATCAGGAAAAAAACTAAAAAGAAGATTAATAAGAGTATTCTCTATTCTTATAATAATTATCTTTCTTCCAGCAATTTGCCTTCTCATTGAATTTAAATGCATTTGAGAGCTAAAGTAATCGTTTTTTTTAACAAAAAAGAAGATATACTGATTAATTACCAAAATAAATTCTGGATAGATTCCTTCTGTTTTTTGTGCGAAATATTCACGTAATTTCAATTCGAAATTTGAATATTTTTTTATAAATGATAACATTTGATATAAAATCAAATCTTCCGCTATCGTGTAGAACATACTTTGATTTTTTCTATTATCAATTTAAAGTACTAAGAATTTTATATACTTACATAATTGATATAAAATATATTTTATAATATACAAAAAAAAATCCTCATTAGGAGTATCTAAATATGAAAAAATTTGGGTATAGATTCCTTGATCACACTGCTGATGTTTCAGTCGAAAGTTGGGGTACAAGTTTAGAAGAAGCTTTTGAACAAACTGCATATAGCTTAATGGAAACAATAACTCCAAATTTAAAATTAATATCTCCTGTTAATCACAAAACCATTAAAATTGAAGCAGAGGATAAAGAAGCTCTACTTTTTGATTTTCTATCAGAATTTCTCTATATATTTGATGTAGAACAGTTAGTTTTTAATGATATAAAAGTCCACAAAATAGAAAAAGGTCAAAAAAAATTTCAATTAGTCGCAAAAATTAAAGGAGAAATGTTTGATAAAAAAAAACATGAAATAGGTTGTGAGGTAAAGGCTATCACTTATTCTTTTATGAATATAGAAGAAAAAAAGGATCAAGTTAAAATTAATATTGTTTTTGATATCTAATATAATAAATGAATAAGATACGCTATTTCAATAATTTAAATAAAATAAAAAGGTTATAAAAGTTAATTTAACCTTTCACTACACCAATAGGAACAAATCTCACTACTTTTTCAACAATTCCAAGATCATGGCTAACTTGAACAACTTGATCTATATCCTTATAAGCACCAGGAGCCTCTTCAGCAATAACTTTCATCGCAGCAGCTCGAATTATGATACCTTTTTTGCTTAAATCCTCTTTAACACGTTCTCCCCAGTACTTCTTTGTTGCTTTTGATCTTGACATTACCCTTCCTGAACCATGAGCTGTCGAACCAAAAGAAAGATCCATGGCCTTTGGTTTACCAACACATAAATAAGAAGCAGAACCCATAGTTCCTGGAATTAAAGCTGGCTGTCCTATTGATTTATAATCATTTGGCAAAGCTGGATGTTCAGGAGGAAAAGCTCTTGTTGCACCTTTTCTATGAACATTCAATTTCATTTTCTTACCATTTACTTCATGCTCCTCTATTTTTAATATATTATGGCAAACTCCATAAATTAAATGCATATCTAAATCATCAAAATCCTTTTTAAATGTATTTTGAAAGGATTCTCTTAACCAGTGAGTAATAAGTTGACGATTTGTGAACCCAAAATTTGCAGCACAACCCATTTGTTTCAAATAATTCTGGGCTTCTGGTGTGTCAGCCGGTACACAAGCTAACTCTCTATCTGGTACCTTAATATCATATTTCTTCATCGCTTGTTCGATATTGCGTAATGAATCAGTACACACTTGATGTCCAAGAGCTCTACTCCCTGTATGTACCATAACTGTAATTTGATCCTTTCTATTTATACCTAAAGCTTTTGCAATAGTCTCATTGTAAATTTTATCAACTTTCTGAATTTCCAAAAAATGATTCCCACTCCCTAACGATCCTAGTTGTTTAATAGCTCGCTGTTTTGCTTTTTGGGAAACTAAACTCGCATCAGCATCTTTTAAACATCCATTCTCCTCTAAATGTGTAAGATCCTCTTCAATAGCATAGTCATTTTCTATTGCCCAATTCACACCATTGTTTAGAACATCATCTAAATCTGAAAAACTTATATTTAGCTTACCTTTTGAACCTAATCCTGAAGGGATATTGTTAAAAATACTATCCAAGAGAGTTGGCAGCACACCCTTAACATCGCTAAGGGTTAAATTCGATCGAAGCAGACGAACCCCACAATTTATATCATATCCTACTCCACCTGGAGAAATCATCCCACTCTCTGCATCTGTCCCTGCAACACCTCCAATACAAAATCCATATCCCTGGTGAGCATCCGAAAGAGCAATCGCATGCTTCTCTATCCCTGGTAAACACGCTACATTGCAAATTTGATCTATTGTACGATCTAATCGAATCTTTTCTAATATATATTCATTCGCATAAATCTTCACCGGAACCCTCATCTCAAATTTCTCAATTATCCCTTTAGTCCTTGCCATCAACGTCTTTGGAGGAATCTCGTAGATATTGTCTGCTATTTTATTTACATTCATCTTAAATTTATTAAGAAAACAGTTTTCAAAAAGATTTTCATTTAATCCTATAGGATTTAAAGAATTATGATAATAAATAAAAAAAGCAAAAAATAATGAATATAAACCTTTATTTAATTTCTATATAAGAAACTAAGCCTAAATTGTCTAAAGCGCCAATTATTCGCTGAATCTCTGTCTCTGGCTGTCCTGATTCCTCCGCAATCTCCGATATTGTGTGAAAACCATCTGCTAAATGCGCGATCTTGAACTCTTTCTTATCCAAAATACCTTGCGTTATCACCTGAGTTGGCAATCTTTTTAACGTCCATTCTGGCTTCTGATCTCTTACCACACGTAAATCATCCTCAGACAGTATCAAGCCCTTCTTTGATATCTGTTTCTGGGTTTTTTGAAAATCCTTCTTGAATATCTTTAAAATTGGTAACTTCAGCTGGATCTCGGCTAGTTTACCAACCTCTAAAATCTCATCAATCACCTTATCAAAATCGCGAAAAATACGAACATCTCCAGACCACGCTTCGAGCTTATCTCCAAACTCCTCGACAAATTGATCTATAATATCTGTCAGGGCTTTATGCGTAATTTTAGCATCGTCATTTTTATCAGCAGCGGCGGTTATTAGCACTCCCTCCTTAAAGACTAAAAGTAAATAAAATACTTGCATATCTATTACTTTAAGTTCTCCACTTCCTTTTGAGAACTCTACAGAAAAATCTTTAAGTGCTGTTAAAAAACCGCTTACTAAATCCTGATTAAACTCGATACTCCCATATTTACGATGGATTAAGCAGATTCCCGTATTCTGATGGATTAAGTAGACATTATGGAGCAGATTCATTTACCTCCTTGACTTAATTGGGAAATTGGATAAATATATTCACACATTTAAACACACGATTTACATTTTATGTATTTTAAAAATTTTATTTTAGTTATATTAAAAATATATATTCTTTATAATTTATAGTAATACTCCGTATATTTATAATTACTTCATCTAAAGTTGTTGGAATATGGTCGTTTAACCCGCTTTTTTTTTCACTATTCACCATATTATGGTGAAGAATAATAATGTTGATTGTAGTATTTTTTCACAGTTTCACTTAGTATGGCAGGGTTTTCCTTTATTTTTTGATAATTTAATATTATTAGTAAATTGACTCTAAAATATAAAAGGGATTGGAATGATTTTGAAGTTTTTTTTGTATATTAGTATTATAATTAAATTAAATCAAATAATTGAATAGTTGAAAAGTAATTTTGTAATTATTATAAAAAAGAAAAAAAAAATAATATTATCTAATTTCTGAACCACATAAAGCACAGAACTTTGCTAGTTCAGATACTTTGGCTCCACAATTTGGGCAAAAATTAATTTTTCTTTCAGGGTTTATTATTTGTTGAGGATCATGTAAATTTGCTTGCAGTTCTGAAAGTTCTGGAGTGTCAATAGTCGATAATTTGTTTAATATCGCTAGATTAAAATATCCTTTAATTTGATAGATAAATCCGATGATTGCTGGTACAATTAAAAACCATAATGAACTTAAGAGTGTACCTTTTTTTAGTTTATCGCACCCCATAATTGCTTCTTCAGATATATTAGCTGGAAACATCTTAAAGTTATTCTCAAAAAATAATTTCAGATTTTTCCATGCTTTCATTTCAGCTGCCACGCCTACATATATGAACACTATACCCGAAATCATAAGAATTATAGGTACAGAGAGCGAGATATAGATAGGTAATGAGGAAGAGATAAAGAAAAGTAAAGCTATGTTAACGCCTCCGATAATCAAGACAACCATACCACATATTCTTGATATAAAACCCTTGATATATTTTGAGCGAAAATTATGTAACAACGGGTTATTTAAGGCATAATTTGCTCTTTTAAGACTTTTTATTGCAACAAAAATAAGAATCATTGCAACAAAACCAGCCATTCCTGTGATAATGCTTACAATGGTTAAAATTGCCACAACTTGAATATATTTTCCAAAATCATGGAATTCTTTATTAATACCTATGTTTATATTTGACATTTTTTTTTCTAATTTGATATTTTGGTAATTGATATAGTCTTCTCAAAAATAATTGATTAAAGAACGGGAGTCCATTAATTGTGAATTGAAATAGAATCCCAATACAAGCTTTAAGAAGGGTATAGAATGTACTAAATGAGGTTTTTTCTTTTCTCCTCTATTGATAATTAGTCTTTATGCATATTTTTGATTTCTTCTAAAGGGAGTATCTGGCGAGGTTCATGTACAACAAGACCTTGAGCATATTTTCTTAAGATTGAAATTATACTTAAAAACTCCGATTTTTTTATTATAGTATTTATGGCGTACCATCCTTCAGAATCTGCCCCAGCTAATTTAGAAATTGTAGGACGCTTTAATGCGGGAAGCGTTTTTAATATTTTATCTAAGTTCTCTTCTCTGACATTTAAAAATACATGAAGAGATTTTGAAGCTTTTATAACACCTTTTAATAAAACCAAAATATCTTTAATTTTCTCTCTTTTCCATTCATCTTTCAAGGCATTTTTGTTTGCTATTAGAACAGCAGTAGAGGTATCAATAACATCAATAATTTTTAGATTATTAGCTTTAATAGTTGATCCTGTAGCGGTGTTATCAATTATAACATCTACTTCTTCTGGAGGTTTGGCTTCAGTTGCTCCAAATGATAAAAATATCTTAATTTTATCATTTTTTCCCCATTTTCTCCAAGGAGTAATTATAAGAGGATTAACATCACCATAAAGTTTCTTATATGTTTTATTATTCTTAATGTAATCTAAAGAAAGAGTTAGATATTCAGTTGAAATTCTTAGAACCTTCTTATCGTCATAGAATTTTTGGAGTACGTCATCTAAAGAATTGATGTGTTCCCAATCATTAGGAATACAAAACACAATTGAAACACCACCTATTTCTAAATCTAGTAATACTTCCACATCGGCGTTAGTTTCTTTAACCCAATCTTTACCTGATATTCCTAAATCAAATTCATTTTCACCAATTAAATAATTAGGAATTTCTTGAGGACGTAATAATTTAATATAAATTTCTGAATCTTTTACAGATGGTCTATAATCTCTTTTTGAAGAAAATGTTAGCTTTAATCCAGCTCTTTCAAAAAAGGAGGCAACCTCATCATGAAGGCTTCCTTTAGGAAGTGTGATTTTTAATTTTTTATTATTCATTTAACGTCACTAAATTTTTGAAATATAATAATTTATTTATGAAAAAATTTGCAAATTTTATTTTTAATTAGACTTTTTAAGATTATTTATACTATCTAAAGGCATAATAGATTATCTTAAAATATGAGTAAACAAGTCTTATTGAATCTTTATAGAGAATATTGTTAAGATTGCTTTAATCTTTATTTTATATTGCTAAACCTATTAAATCTTGAGGGGATATAGGACCTACAACTTTCAGGAAAGGTAAATTCAGCGTTTGATTTCAATGAAAATTTCATGTAAAAAATGAGATGAAAAAAATAGAGAATGTTCTTCAATATTTTACTTTTTTTGGTAATTAAATCATAAGAATTATAAAATTTAAGAATTTAAAACATATAAATAGCTTATAAAGATAGCCTAATTATTACCTTCTCAATGCCTTTTCAATAGTATCTAATTCTTTTTCTAATTCCTTTTTTCTTTCTTCAAGTAATTTCTCTCGTTCTAGCAGTTCTTCATTACTTGGTGTTGTTAAATATTCTCCTTTTTTATGAGCGGAGTGTGTATTTTTCAGTTCTTTTAAAATTTCATGTCTATTTAACTTTTTAAATGATGGATCTGATTTATTTGGATAGATTGATCGATTAATATCAGCAATCCTTTTCCTTACTGCAGACCTAATAAATTCAGACTTAGTTTGCAGTTGTAAGTGTGAATATCTGTCTATTTTTTTGTAAAGCCTTTCGGATACCATTACTTTAATAAATTTCTCTTTTTTTTCATCCGTCATTTTAAATATCCATTATTACTATAATTATGATCATTATGATCAATATGATCATTTTCATATTTAAATCTTACTTGACACAAAAGTAAATTTATTATAATATTGAGTTAGAACAGTAAATTCAGCATCCGATTTCAATGAAAGTTTTTTTGAAAAAATTTTTCTCCCTTAAAAAAAAATATCTGGATCAAATGAACAATGAATTCTCAAGAGTTATAAAATTACATGTCTTCAAAACACAGCGGATTTACTATTTTGATTAAAGAAACAAAAAAAAAATTTAATTAATAATTTTTTGAATCATTTCATAATTTCCAGTACATTGAATTTTCTCTTCTCCTTCTTTTATATAGAATTGAACATCTTGGTATGGCCAAAAAATTCTTTGCTCACAAACAAAGCCTGTTGTTACTACAATATTCAATTGATTTTTCATCGATTCAACCACGTTCATATATTTGTTATATTGTTTTTCAGAATCCCGCATTACATTCACATTAAGCACCACTATTTCTTGACCTTCTTATGCAATTAACACTTTGAGACGCTCTATTAAATACATCCATTTAACTTCCCACGAAGTATTTTGTTCGCTCATAAATCCTACTTATATTGAGATTATACAAAAAAAAAAAAAATAAAGAGATTCTCAAAATAATATTAATGAATATTTGGATATATTACCTTATTTGGATAAATTTTCCGTGCTTTTTTTATTAATTCAAGAGCAGCATCATTTTTTTTCATATTGAATAATATTTCTGCTTGTTCTGAATATATTTCAAATAATGATTCTTTTTTCAATTCTGGATTGATAATATCTTCTAAAACTCTTAAAGCATCCTTATTTTTTTTTAAATAGAATGCAAGATATCGTGCTTTTTGTAGGTAAAATTTTAATAAGTTTGGATCAATTTTGATAGCAGTATCTAATACTTCTAAAGCTTTTTCATATTGATCTATGAAACAATAAATTGAGGCTAATTGTGAATAGTATTCTGAATTATTTGGTTCTAATTCAATTGCTCTATTTAATGCTTCTATTGCTTCTTCAAATTTATTCATCCAAATTAAAATATTTGCTAAATTTAAGTAATAATTTGATACATTTGGGGCCATTTCAATAGCTTTCTTGATTGTTCTTAAAGCTTCATGATATTCGCCTTTAAATTGTAAGATTTGTGTTTTAATGGCATAATTTAAAGAATTTTTAGTATCCATCTTAATTGCTTTACCAACATATTCTAAAGCATTATTTACTGTTTCCTGATGTTTGGGGGGTGGTAGTTCTTTACTAGCTTCTTTAAGATATAGTAAGGCTCTTTTTTGTAAATATTCTAAACGTTCAAAAATGTAGATATCGGAAGTTAAGATTAAAGAGGGAATTTCTTTCAGATTTAGGTAATTTACAAAATATTTTTTCTTAAAGTCTTTAAAGATATTTATTAAATAATTTCTTATTAAGTTATAAAGAGGTGGTTCTAGATCCTCATGAAAGAGATTATATTTTTTAATTAATTCAAATAATACTTCTTCACATATATCATTTATAATGATTTCCTTAAAATCATAAGAATTTACAAATCCTAAATAATAATGATCTCTTAGAATAGATTGTATAACACCTTTAAAAATAGTTCCATATTCATCTGTGGATCTAAAATAAACACAAAATTCGTTATTTGATGATTTTAATTCATAAATTGTTATATAACAAGCATCTTTTTCAATAACCTTGTGTAAAAACCATTTTAATTCCGTTTTTGTTAACTTACTCTTCCCATATTTCTTGATGAAATCATCCAATGAAATTGAAATATTAGAGGTTTTATCAAAAAATTTAACATGGTTTAAAGCTAAGTATAGAATTGAAATATTTAATTTATCTTCAGACAGCGACTTTAATTCATCAGTTGTTAATTCATTTTTTAGTTTGAGAAATTCAATTATAATATTTTCATCTTTTATATTAAAAGAATTAAATAGGTGAGAAATTTGATTAAAATTTTTGGAAAATGCTTTTTGCTCTAAATCTAGTATAGTCTTAATGCCTAATCTATAAGATTTAAGTCGTTTTAATAACTCTTTTACTCCTAAACTTGAGATTGAATAAATACTATTCTTTTGATCACGTGAGACGTTAATACAATTTTTGTTTTTTAATTTTTTAGCCCACTTATGGAAAGTATTTTTATTCATTCTATTTGTTATACCTTTCTCGGAACTATTTATGAATTCTTCACGTCTCATCGGACCATAAACGCTTAATGCATAAAGAATGATATCTTCATATTGTTTAATTTCCCAAATTTGAATGGGTATTTTATTAGGAATGATATTCATTTCAGCCATATTACTACAACTTATTTTTAAAAATTTAAAATTAACTAGTTAGGACAAGTATTAGGACAAAAGACATAAATTTCTAAAAAATAAATTACTTTTTAATCAATTATTAAAAAATCTCCTTATATAAAAATAAAATAATAGTAATTTTTGTGTTATAAATTGTAGTTCCCTCTATTATTCATTTTATAAAATCATGGTGAAAATTTGTTTAAAAGGATAGAGAAATATAAATGTCCCCGCTGTGAAAGTGAAGATATATTAGAATTTGATAATTTTATCTCTTGTTACAAATGTCATTTAGATTTTGATAAAAAATTTCTTGGAGTAATTAATGATGAAAATATTTTGGCTCGAGAAGAGCTGAAAGGTATTTTTGATACTTTTAGTAAAAGAGATACTTAATTTTCTGAAATATCACTAAATCTTCGATAAAGAGAAAGTAAATGTTTTAAGAAATAACCATTATCATATAATTAGAGTTGGAAATGAATTAAAAGTAATTATTAAAATGAAACAAAACACAAAACTCGAAAATACAAGATTATTTTAACATTTCTCATTTGAATATCTCAATCGATTCTTTTTCATTTATAATATTCCTTATAATTCTTACATTTTAATTATAAATAAAAGAATATAAAAACAGAGATAATTAGACTTCAATAATAATTATCGATAACATACATTTAGACTCTTAAAGCCCAAATAAATTAGAAAATCTTAAAAAAGTTGATATTGAGTATTTCATTAAACAGAATTACATATAATAAAAATTTGAGTAATATGAATTACTACATTTTTTTTGTAACTGTACCTAATATTGAAGAAGGTCAAAAAATAGCTAAAATTTTAGTAGAAAATAAACTCGCAGCATGTGTAAATATTATTCAAAATATCCTTTCAGTTTATAGATGGAGAGGTAAGATTGAAGAAGATAATGAACATTTATTAATTATCAAAACCACAGAAGAAAATAACACCAAAATTATTAAAAAAGTAAAGGAAATCCATTCCTATACAGAACCAGAGTGTATAGGCCTTAAAATTGAAACTGGATCAGACACATATTTAAATTGGATTAAAGAAATGGTTGAATAACTAAGAAATATCTATTATATAATTATGCTACATGATATTTTTCAAATCGATTGGATCTTTGTTGATACAATTATAATAATTCTATTGATTCTACTCTTAGTTAGTGTAAAGATTTTTAAATCAACTCATCGATGGCGTTCATCCTTTACTAATATGTCTATGGATACATTTTTTATTTCAAATCTTCAAAATCTTGTTGGAAATAAATATATTCGTATAAAAAAAGTGGTTTTAATAAAAAATTCTTCTTTACAAGAAAAAGCTAGTAAAAATCCAACTATTATAATTTTGAGAACACATCATAGTAGGAGATTCTTAAAAATTTTAGCTGAAGCTCTAGGGAGTAATGGTTTCAACATTGTTTTAGCAAATTTTAAAATTAGAAATTATCTGAATAAAAATAATTACACAAATATCGTAATTAGTGAGTTAAAATCTATCATTTCGATAATTTTGGACGCGTATGAAAAAAGGGGATTAATAATAAATCAAAATTATATATCATTAAGCCATTCAGCATCAGTTCTTCTTTATAAAGCGATTTTAACAGATAGTAAAAATAAAGGTCTAATTTTAATTAATCCAAAAATAGATTCAGAAAATCTGAAAAATTTTACTGAAATTAATAAGAATAAACATGCAAATATTCATTTGTATACTATTTTTAGCAAATATTCTTTCTTTATATTTTCTAATAAAAACTTAAAATTTCTACAAACTAATATTTCCTCTCAAAAATTATCAGAACTAAAAGTTATAATCCTTGAAAAGGCTAAAAAATCTTTCAAATATTATGAAACTATTGTATTAGGAACCATTATTAATATTATTGAAAATAAATTAGTAAAATTAAATACCTAAATTTTTCTGATGAAAAAAGAGAGAATTTTAAGAGATCATCATGGATTTATAATATATTCTGAAGAAGATTGGACACTCTTAAAAAACAAAAGAGTGAGAGCTATTGAATTATTAAAAATGTTCACAAAAGAAGGATTCAATCCATTTATTTATGGAAGTATTGCACGTGGCAATATCCATGAAAATAGTGATATTGATATTATATTTCTTAACCAAGTTCCCTCATTTCAGATTGAGTTTATTTTAAATAAACATGGTTATAAAAATTATTTTAGAGAAATTATTATGGCAACTCCCTTAGATTCAATAAAACTTTACATTTATTTAAGCGAATTAGAAAGTATAACTATACCATTATCAAAATTAGATAAAAATATTTTAGAATTTTATGATTTTGGTGGAAAAATCAACTTAAGTCAACTTAATTCAGATTTAAGAGTGGCGGGTATTGATAAAAGACTGGTTCTAATCAAACCTAACCCTGAAGGTCACGAAGAAATCTCAATTATAGGCAACGAACTGAGAGCAGCAAAAGAAGTAGGTATTAGTATTGATACATTAAAAGAGCGTAAAAAAGTGTTATTGAGAAGAGAAAAGTATGGAAAAACTGGAGTATTTTTAAAAAAACAACTTCAAATTAATGAAACCACTGAAGAAGCTTTAAAAAATTTAGCACATAAAAAATCTATTGTGAGAAAAAAATTATTTAAAATATGAAAAAGATATCTTTAACTAAATCGGAAGGAGACACTTATTTTATAAAAAGTAGGGATATACCAAAAGGGTGTAAGTATTGTCTAAAAGGGAGTAAGGTAGTATTATTTCTAAATGGTATATGTCAAAAACCAGACCATTGTTCTTGGTATTGTCCAATTTCGGAAGAAAGGAGAGATAATAATCAAACCTATGCAAATGAAATTGAGATTACATCTAAAGAAGAACTAATTAAAGAAATAAATATGATTAATGCTCAAGGAATGAGCATTACTGGCGGGGAAACGCTTTCAGATTTAAACTTTGAAAGAACAATTGATTATATCAAATATACTAAAAATAAAAAAGGAAAAAAGTTTCACATTCACCTTTATACAAATGGCATTAATTTTAGTGAAGAAAAAGCTGAAAAATTATCTATAGCTGGTTTGGATGAAATACGATTTCATCCTTCTAAAGAAGAATGGGCTAATATAGAGAAAGCTCTAAATAAGCATATGGCAGTTGGAGTAGAAGTACCCGTTATCCCTGAAAATGAGAAATTAAAAGAACTCGAACAATTAATCCTCTATTTAAATACAATTGGAGTAGATTTTATTAATTTAAATGAATTTGAATATTGTTTTCCAAATAGTGAATCATTAAAAGAACGAGGCTTTCAATTGAAAAAAGGAACAATTGCCACGGTTGTTGATAGTAAGGAAACGGGACTTAATTTAATAAGAAGCATCGGGTCTAAAGTATCTCTAAAGATGCATTTTTGTACTATAAGAGCAAAAGACTATTTTCAATTAAAAAACCGATATATTAGAAGAGCCAAAAACATCAGGCTAGCTTATGAAGTAATTAATGAAGAGGGGCTTATAATTTATGGACAAATAGAGGGCAATCAAAAAGAATTAGATGAATTGTATAAAATTCTATTGAATAAGCTAAAAATTCAAGATAAATTGATTTCGTATAATAGAATTAATATTAAACTTCCCTTTTATATATCAATTAAAGAAGAATTTTTATCACTTCTAGAAAATTATAACTTAAAAGGTTTTATTGTTGAGATTACACCTTTTAGGCATTTAAAATACCAACAAATAACAGAAAAAACCCCTATTAAATTATTTAAAGAAGAGTATGGCTTTGATAGAAGTTAAAAAGGTTCTTACCAAAGATTTAAACAAAATAACAACTCTCGAAAAGAAAATTTTTAAGGAGAATGCATTTTCGAAAGAATTAATTGAGAAATTAATTATGAAAAACTTATTCTTTTTAAAACTGGAAATTTCTAAAGTAAAGAATAAGATAATTGGTTTTATTATTGCTTTAAAAGATCAAAACAAAAATGTTAGTATTATTAACTTTCTTATTGATCCCAAATTTCAAAATAAGGGATATGGGTCATACCTTCTACAATATACTATAGAAAAGATAAAAAAATTAAATAATATCAAAAAAATTACCTTAAATGTTCAATTAAGTAATTCCATTGCTATTTGTCTGTATGAAAAATTCAATTTCAAAAGAAATCCAACAATTTTAGAGAATTATTATCAATCTGGAGAAAGTGCTTATTTAATGGAACTTGAAATTAACTCTCGATTAACTAAAACTTATAAATAAATTCTATTATAATATGTGTAAATATTAAATTAATTATTTTTAATGAATTTAAAATAGAAGGTGTTTATTAAAATTGGCTCCAGTAGATAAAGAACTTCAAGAAGAAATTAAAAAGGGTGTAACACTTCAAAAAGTTGATGAAGAAGAGTTAAAGAGACGTGAAGAAGAAAAAAAGAAACGTATGGAAGAGCTAGAAAAAGTTAAAGAAGCTCTAGGAGAAAAATGAAAAAACAGTATATCTAAAAGAGTTAATTTTTATCTTTTTTATTTATTTTATTATTAAAAAATAATTTTTATTATACTAGATTAAATTAAGCTTTTCTTTAATTTTAGATTAGTTTTATTTAATACATAACTTTTTAAGATAAAGTCTAAAGATTTGAAAATTCTAAATCTTGATCTAAAACTTGGAAAAGTAAAAGTACAGGTTGAAAATCTATACGATTTATGGTCTCTGTATAATATTATTGATAAAAATGATGAAGTTAGTGCTTTAACTCAGAGAAGAGTCGTTCTTAGAGAAGGTACCAAGGGTGAACGAAAACGAATGAGATTAAAACTAAAAGTTGAGGATGTCTCCTTTCATGAATTTTCAAATCGATTGAGAATTAAGGGCAAAATTCTTGAGGGTCCAGACGATTTTGTCAGTTTTGGGTCATATCACACTTTTAATGTTGAAATACCACAAAAAATAACAATTATTAAGGAATATTGGTTAAATAATGAAATTAATCGACTAAAAGAGACTTCAAAATTTGAATCTAACTTCATAATTCTAGTATGCGCAATCGAAACAGGATTAGCAACAATAGCACTTATTACCAATTTCAGTCATAATAGAATTGCTACGATCAGAAAAAACATCCCTGGTAAAAGATATAAACAGACCTATCGCAATAAGGCGTTAGAGGAGTTTTTTAGTGAAATAAAAAATGTTATGATTGAAAAGACTAAAAATTCAGAAATCGATTTAATTATATTGTGTGGACCAGGTAATACTAAAGATAATTTCTTACAATATTTTCAAAAAGATCCAGAGATGACCTTTAAGGGAACAATAGAAACTTGTCAAGCAAGTTCTGGGACAGAGAGTGCTATTAGAGAGACTTTAAAATCAAATAAATTGGAAAAGTTAAAAAAAAAAATTAAAGTCCTGCAAGAAACAGAAAAAATTGAAAATATTATGACACAATTTGTAAAGGATGCCGATCTCATAGTTATCGGACTTGAAGAAGTGTCTAAAGCCTCTGAAAAAGGTGCAATTAAACAGTTAATGATAGCAGACATTTTAATTAGAGGTTCCTCTAAAAAAGATAAATTAAAAATAGAAGAAATTATAAACAATGTTAAAAATAGTGGTGGGGAAATTAGTATGATGAGCACTGAAAATATAACTGGGGAGCAATTAGTAAACCTAGGTTCTATAATTGGAATTTTACGATATAAACTTTAATAAAAAAAATGACCTCTGAAATAATTTATGTGAATGAGAAATCAGAAATTCCATTATCTGGTGTAGATTTCATTGGTGTAATTGATAGAGGTACTAATGTTATTGAAGTGAAACCTTTAACTTTATGCAACTTGAATTGCAAATATTGTTTTGTAAGTGCTGGAGATTATACTACTAATTTTATCGTCGATCCAAACTTTTTACTCAGTAAAATAAAAGATATTATTAAAATAAAAGGAAATTATAAGATTGAAATTCATTTTGCTCCATATGGGGAAATTTTGTTATATCCAGGATTAATTGATTTAATAAAAGAATTATGGAATATCGAAGGAGTAGAAGTAATCTCTCTGCAGACCAATGGATTATTACTTAATGAAGAAATAATAAAAAAATTAGAAAAATATAAAGTAACAAGAATTAATATTAGTTTAAATTCACTAAATCAAAAAAAAGCTATGTTTTTAAGTAATTGTGAGAAGTATAACGTAAAGAGCCTCTTAAAGAGCATCTTATTGTTACTAAAAACACAAATTGACGTATTGATCGCCCCTGTGTGGTTTCCTGGAGAAAACGATAAGGATATTGAAGATATAATTAAATTTGTTCTAAATCTAAGAAATAAAGGATTCTCCCAAAAAGAAATTCAAATTGGAATTCAAAAATATTTGATTTATAAGACTGGACGTAGATTAAAAAAAATAAGACCAAAAAGCTGGGATTATTTTTACAAGCAACTATCTGTAATGGAAAAAAAGTTTGGAATTAAACTAAAATTAGGTCCACGAGATTTCGGAATCCATAAACGGGAAATAGGTGCCAGTCTGAATATACAGAAAAATGATCATGTCAGATTAAAAATTATTTCTAAAGGTCGATGGAAAAGAGAATTTATTGGGAAATTAAATGATAACTTTGGTATAAAAGTACTTTTAAATAAACCTATTCTGCACCCTGAACATCTGATTGGTAATTATATTGAAACTAAAATTATTAAAGCCAATTATAAAGATAATATTCTAACAGCATCTTTTTCAATATAAACTTAAATAATAAAAATATTATATTAATCAAAATAAGTAAAACATTTTAGAAATTTATAGAAATAGTACATAGTTTTAGAGTATGAATTAAAATGAGTCCCATAATTACACATGAAGATGAAATTGAGCTTGCAAGGACTGAGAAGGAACTAGTCTCCCAATTTAAAAAATTAGCTAAAAGGCAGAGCGCACTTATAGATTCCCAAAAAAGATATGCAGAGAACCTAACTCGAACGAATATTACTAGAGATATGGTAAATCGAACTTTTAGAGATGTATTAAAACAAATGGAAACTCTTGCTCGAGAACATAGATCCAATATTAAAGATGAAGAGGTAAAGTTATTCAAAGAAATAATCGAAAAAAATGACGATTTCATTAAAGCTAATAATACATATCTTAATGCAATTAAAGATATTGCAGCACAAAAGGAGTATTTAGTTCAAAAAAAAGTTGAATTTGCAGATGCTTTGGATAGTGTTGCAAGTAGAAGATCTACTGTGATTAGAAAAGCTCTAGATGTTGAAAAGGCGAAAAATAAATTAATCGATGGAGATAAATTAAATATCCTTGACCAACAACTGAATGATGTTCAAAGAGAATTTGATAGAGCACGAGATATACTATTAAAAAAAATATATCAGTTCACTGAAGTAAGAGATGAGATTAACGCACTATGGATTAAATTAAAAGATACTGTAACAGAATTAAATTAGAAAAAAAATCACACTTTTTTTATATTTTTTAAAAAAAACTGAGCTTAAACTTAAATTTATTAAATTAAAATCCATTAAATTATTAGTAAAAATAAAAAATATGTAATATAAAGAATTAAAATGTGTGCCGAAGAATTTGCAAGTTTCTTAGATAGCACTCGAAAAGCGCCTTTGGAAGAAAAGCTAAATGCATTTGGCGATATCATTGAAAAGATAATGTCAATTGTTCTACGTATACCAGATTTAGTAGATCAATCTATTGGTTCTGTAAACGATAAGGTTTCGAATTTACAAAATCAAATAAATTCTTTAAATAACCAAATTACATCTCTACAATCTAGATCAGGAACGGCTCCAGGAGCACCCGCTCCAGCTACACGTGCTCCAGGTGGTCCATCAGGTAGCCCACCAGGACCTCCACCACCTACACCGGGTGGTCCTCCAGGCGGTCCCCCGGGTGGTCCTCCAGGTGGCCCCCCAGGTGGTCCCCAAGGTCCTAGTCGTCCAGCTAGTCCAGTTTCGCTTAGAGGGGCTATAATGGGAGAACTAAAACAGTTGTTTGCTAAGAGAAAAAGTCAATCTGACTAAATAATATTATCAAACAACAAATATAATTAATCTTTTTTCTAGTTGAAAAACTCTCTTATGATACCTAGTTTAATTTGAAATTTAATTATAATTAATTTCAACATCAGATTTTCTGAAAAAATTTCAATTAAAATTAAAAATTTTAGAAACCTACCTTACTAAATCCCAAGTTTAAAGTAAATAGGTTAAGGTAATTGGAACCTTCAAAAGAGTTATCGATAAAAATTGCAAGTGTTAGAGTATGCCATGACTTGCAAAGACAGATACTCGAAATGACTTCTTTTTTAAGAGTAATGAATAATTTTTATAAAAGAAAAATAGAGCTCCAAAATCGAGTAAAACCATTGATACTAAGAAAGTTTAAAGAAGAAATAAAAAAGAATAATAATAATGAATATTGGCTTCATTCCTTACCAATTGCCTTAAATATATTGAGTAAAGATTTTTTAAAAAAAGAAGATTCTTTTAAATTTCCCGATATCATTATCCTATTTGAATCATGGATGCATTTAGGTATTAAAGCTCTTTATCCTCGAATTGCCCTTCAATTTCAATTTCCCGGATTATTTAAAGGTGAAAAAGTAAGGAATCTTTTTCAATTTATTTATTCTACTTCTCGTGGCTTCGGTTTTCCCATATATTTTGGGCCAGAATTCTACTCCTATAAGTTCAAGTTAGCTCGTATTTTAGATCCATTATTAAAATGGAGTTATACTGTTTGCCATCGAGCAAATCAAGCTATTATGCTTGGGAATAAACTTTTAAAATCTAAAAGACATCATCCAGGTGAATATGAATCAGTTATAATATCCGAATTTACAAATAATATCTTTAAAGGAATTGATACAATTTTACATGGATATTTTAAAAATGAAGCAAAAGATTTAGGTAAATTTTCTTCCTTAAACGATGTCCTTTCAAATTCTACTTTTTATTATTCTATTGGAGATCATGCTATTAGAATTGAAAGAGACAATTCAAATAAAGTTTTATCGGTTCCTCTAATGACTCATGAATTTATTGTAAAAAATTATTCGGTTGATTTCAATTTTTACGTTAAAACACTCTTAGAAGTAAATAAAGAGTTAATCAAAAAAATAAATCACTATAGAGAACTGAGGAATAATCTTATAAGTAAATTAAAGAAGAAAGAAAAAGTCAAATTATGGACGGAACAATCGAAGCATTTTGCGAAAAAAATTGCGAGAATGTCCAGAAAACTCTCAAAAAAATATCCAATTATTGACATTTATAGCCACTATAAAACACTATTAGAAAAAATTAGAGAAATCTTATTTACCACACCACTCTATATGCATGTAATTCATTTTCCTGAAGAACGTCAGGATCTTTCTAAAAAATCACCCAAAAAAAGAGAAGAATTTGATATGCCTAAAAAAGAATCAGGTGATTCAAAAATCTTGACATTCATTAAAAATTATGAACGGACACATAACTTTAATTTTGAGGAAGTAGAAGTTATAGGTGAACTTGAGAAATTACAAAACATTATTACCAAAATGTGGATAACATTCAAAGATAATCATTTTAGATTTGCTATGAATGAATTAAATACATTATCTACGTTTAGTATAAATGATAGGAATTATGAAGTTAAAATTAATGAACTTTTGGACAAAATTCTTCCTATTTTAGCTATATATGAGATATTTAATAGACCTTTATTTAAATCAGTCTATCCAGAGTTGATACCACAAACCAAAAGACTTGGAACATATTTTGCTCGTTTTTTATCGTCAAAGTATAATCTTTTTGGTACTAATTTAATGAAAATATTTAATAGACTAGCTTTTCATAACTGGAGTTATCTCATAATTAAGAAAGAAATGAATCGGAGAGAATTTTTTAATTATCTTCTGAAATTACCAATCTGGAAATATATTCCTTCAAAATTAAAAACACAAATAATTGAACAAAATAATAATTGAAGTTTACTGAGTATTAAAATTCCAAAAATCCAGGATCATCAAAAATGTCGTCGATTTTACGTTCCTTTTTTATCTTGGTCTCACTTTCAGTAAACAAGGATTCCTCATCTGTACGAACTCCTCGTTCTAATTCTTCGGTATCTAATTTTAAAACTGTATCCTTTTCCAAACTCTTATATTTTTCGCTTTTTATTTTCCAGTCGTTAACCTCATCTAAATTAACATCTTCTTCTTCTAATAGTACAGCAGCTTTAGTTTTACAAAGATCTGATAAAATTGAATAAGCTAATGCTAATTCACCCCATTCGTGATCATCTTTTAATTTTTTTATTCTTTTCTCTAATCTTTGCAATTCTTGATCAGCATAATAAACATCAATAAAATCTCCGAATGCATCTACAGGTTCTGAAATAGAATTTACTAATACTTCTTTTGTTAATCCACAATTTCCACATTTCACTGTAGCAAAAGCACCTTTCTTCTTTATATCAGTAACCTTAACACTTTTTTCACCGCATTCGAGGAAAGATCGGAATCCAATCTACTCATTCTGGGCAGGTGAAAATTTTAGGCACTCTCTTTACTCGTTTCGGTGATACTTGTTTACGCTTTCTTCTTCCCATTATTATCACTACTAATATCTAAAAAAATAGATCTTTATTCAATTAGAATAAAGATAAGGAAACCTAAAATATTTTTGCTTTTATGTTAGAAGTTTTTAGGGAATTAGTAAAATTTTTTAGGAATGTTTTATTATTTTATTTACTCTTTTTCACTGAAATGTTTTAGCAGTTTTAATTATAAGGAGTGGATTTTAGGCGTGGAACACAAAAATTTAACATTAGAACAAGATAAGAATTTAATCGATAACATTCTTGATAATGTAGATATGAAATATATCATTCTGTTTTTGTATGTCATCAGAAATGATTTATTCAAAGATTTAACTAACGAAAGTATCAGAGAGTCATATGAGAGAGTGTTGGTATTAGATGAAATATATAAAAAAAACGTAATAAATTTTTGGGATGAAGAATTTATCGAAAATTATATTGATTTAGGTTTAATTAAAAATATTAGAAGTATGAGAGAATTCCAACAAAAGGACGATGATTTTATTCTAAAGTTGGGAGAAGAAACTATAACCATTGAGAATGATACAATTTCTGTTCCCGATGATACACTCTATTTAATAATAAATAAGAAATTTAAATTCCTGACAAGAAGGAATTTTAATTTAGCACTTACGAGATTAAAAGGTGTTCGATGTGAGAAGAGTAATATAATTCATCCATTAATTTATGGGATTGGTGAACATGATTACACCTTATCTGATGATTTATACATCATATTAGATCAATATGGGAATATTTATCAAGCTATTAAAATTGAAGTTACAATTGAAGGATTTTATCAAAGATTTAATGAAATTCAAGAAAAGATTAGCAAATATATAAAAATATTCGACCCTACATTAAATACAAAACCAGTAATGAAAAAAATAACAAAAGCATTAGAAGAAAATAAAGATATCATACAATACCTCAAGGATGAAAAAATAGAACTTTCAGATAAGTTTATTTTCGAGAAATTAAACAAAAACGATAGTATATTTCAAAAATGGAATTCTCAACTATTATCATTACTAACAATTAGAAACAAAATAGAAAGATTAGATAAAAAATTAATAGAGTTAAAGAAATTCTATTCAGGTAAGAATAAAAAATATAGATATTTAGAATTTATTGAAAAAATTTCTTTTAATGAAGAAAACATCGTGGATACAATTCAAAATTTATTAATAGAATATCGAAAAGAATTAATTAAAATTAATGAAGATATTTCTGAAATAACGGAGAAGGAATTAAAATTATTAAATTTAGACTATGAAAGGTTAATAATAATGAGTAGTGAAGATTAAAAATGAAATGCCCTGCATGTAATATACAAATGCAACCATTAGTAGAGGGTATTTTTCAGTGTCCCCAATGCAAAAAAATAATTAAACAAAAAGATAAGGAACTACAAACAAAGGAGAAAAAAGCAATTGAAGGCAGTGTTTTTCAAGATGGTGAATATTTTCATAAAAATGTAAGTTTGAATAAACAATATGAAATCTGTGAAAAAGGAATTACTATCAATAAGACCAGTAATAGACTATTCGCAGTACTAATTTGTCATAGTGCATATTTAAAGGATGAGAAATATGTGAGATTATCTTGGTGGAAAAATTACCAACATGCGGGAATGTTTAAAATTTATGATAAATATGTATTAAATAATCTTATCATTGCTTTAGAGAGAGTAGATGAATCTTTTGATGATATTTGGAATTGGAAAGGTAAATTTGGGAAACAAGAACCCAAAACAGAAGAGGACTTGCAAAAGGAAAAGAATTTGGAGATTATAAAATATAGAATTCTTGAAAATAAAACATGTCCTAAATGTCAGAAAAAGATGGATAAAATGAAATCACATTATGAATGTCAACATTGTGGTGAAATCGTTATTTTAGAAGGTTATAACCAACCGATATTCAATATTGCTCCGGGTGACCTTGATCTACGATTTCATGCTAATTTTCCAATAAATTATTATTTGCCAGTGAGTGGAATAACTCTTAAATGGTTGATGGGTGAATGGAAAGCATTAGCAGTAATTTTTTCGAAAGATAATCCAAATAAAAAATGGTTAAGATTCTATTGGTGGATAAGAGATTTAAGTAATATTTTAAAATTTGGACAGAGAGAAATGGGAAATGGTACTCAGATGGGGTGGAAAGCTCAAAAGGGTGTTTCATCTCCAAATCTTTATGAGAGAAACTTAGTTAAACCTCTAATTAATGCTTTAAAGAATATATTAATTGAATTAGATTGGAAAATTAATTAAAATTAATTTAGAAGCTAAGGGAAGAAATTGTCAGAAATTCAAGATACTACATGGAAAGAGTTATTAAAAATCTTTCAAGATGGGCTTGAAAAAGCAATTGAAGAATTACAAAAAAGAGATGTAGAGAACATTCCAGGGGCAAAAGAAGCCTTGATTCAAAGATTAAATAATATGAAGCTTCATTTCCCAAAGAATAATGGAGAAATATTTTTAAAATCTATTAATGATAAAATTCAAAATGCTTTTTTTCCTAATAGCACTAATTTCTCAGAAGCTTTTGAAAAAATATTAAAATCTAGAACACATGAGCAAGATTTTATAATTAATGAATTATTAAATGGTTTTATAACTTCTAAAGCGAAAGCAATAGCATCAGGAAGTCAAGGACCGATAATAGATAGAATTGTTGAGGCCTTTAGTAAGAGAAATGATTTTCATATCGTTGATCATCAATTTTTTGCCATGTTTGGCGATCCAAATAAACCACGTCACTATGTAAAAAAACAACTTGAAGAGCTTGTTAATATGTTTGGTCTTGTATCCAAAGAACTGGTAATTGAAAAAGATGTGAGAAGGAGTGAAGAAAAAATTTATACTTTTTACACATTTCCAGATGAAATCATAAAAATTCTTGAAGAGAAGTATTTAATAATTGATGAAAAACTAGGATATGCCTATGTTTCTGAAAATTTTGATAGAAATGTTTTTATATGTATGTTTTTGGCAAATATTGCTATAAATAGAGATAATATTGAAAAAATTGGTGGTTCTTATACAATTAATGGAATATCCGCAATTTTTGCATTAATCTTATTACTAAGTTTCATGCCAAAATTAAGAGCAGATGAAACTAATCCTGTTTTAAACGATCCAAATTTCGATGAAAAAAATATGAGTATAATTCCGAAATCTTGGATGATGAAACAGGTTTTAGAACCTCTATTTGAACCACTCATCAAAATCATTGCATATCGAATAGGAGGAGGATTATGGCTCTCAAAAATAATAGATTCAGAAATTAATAAGAAGATTCATACTCAAATAAGATTTCTTCTCAAGGATGTGAATAAATGGATTCTAGGGAATTTATGTCGAGTTGAGATTCCCATATTTATTGAAATATCTAATATATTTACTGAAATTCTAGTAGGTTATGATGAACAATAAAAAAAAATAAATTATTAACAAAAAAATGAGCTATAAAAAAAAATCTACGAGGACTGTAAAATCAGGAAGAAAAAGAGAGAAATGGACAGATATTTTACCAAGATATCTGACCTTTATCAGTCACATGCGTCCTATCCTTAGAGAAACAAGAAGAATTATTATAAATTTAGATGCAGATTTATTATTAGATACAGAAGTTTTAGATAAAATTCGTCAAGAAGAAGAAAAAAGAAATATACGTAAGGTTAGGGCTCTTTCAGAATTTTCCGCTATGTATAGATCAAATGTTTATGACATTATTAAAGACTTTATAATTAAATATAGAGAGAATATTCCTATAATAGATATTAAAGATTACATTTTAGATTTTCTTCATGAATCTGTTGATGCTTTAAATGTATTGCGTCATATTACGAATCCAGATGAGCTTAATTTAGAGAATACCTACTTATACCAACTTGTAAAATTTATTGAAAGTAAATTATTTCCAAGAGGAGCAAATCTTAAAATTATTTATAATAAATTAATACAGGAATCTATCGATTTTTATGAATGTCAACGACATATATTACAACCTCATACATTTTATCGGGAAAAATTAGAAAATCCCGATTATTTTGAAATTCCAGGGATATCTCCGAAAATATATCAAATAATTAATAATATAACATCTCTTTATAATTTAGATCCTAATTTTGGAGAATTTCCCGAAAGAGAAAACTGTGAACTTCCAATAATTTTAAAGAATGATATATTTCTTCCTTATGTAGATTCTATAGCAAATCCAGAAGAAGAGTCTATAGAAAAAATTGCTGAACGTATTGGATTACGCCTGCTTGATGAAATTTTTTTAGCTCCAGAGGAAGATTTTGTTGAATTGCTCTTAGAAAACAATTTTTTACGTGAAAACAAACAATCAGATGGAATTTTGAGATATTATCCACAATTTAGCAATGAAACTATGATATTATATTATTTAGCTTTTGCTTCTCAAAGACGAGGTTTTCTCTCAAAAGAATTAGTTAATTGGATTTCAATGAATTTTGCATTCTTGATTTATATGAGTATTTTAAAATGGAAATTATCTGATGAAAACATCTTCTATGCTATTTTTAAAGATTTGCAGACAAATGAAAAAGTACTGCCTTATTTAATGAAACTTATATGTTTTCCGAATTATTTGGGACTAGACAAGATGAAGATTCGAGATTCCGTCCAATATCGGAAAGAAATTTTTAATTTTATTGGATCTCAAATTGATAATTTAAAAGATTTAATTAATGAAACAGCTAATTATTGTAAAAATATTGATGAAAATAATAAAAAAAATTAATCGAAAAAAAATTAGAGTATAATGAGTAAACAAAAAACTGAAAAAGAAGAAAAAATTGTATTTTCCGATGATGTTATAAAAGAACGACTCGGAAAATATGGTGCGGTCTATTTTCCTTCAGATATTAAAGAAACAGTAGATGATATTTTAGGAAATGAAACCAAAAAAGAAATCTTAAGTGATTTTTTTAAAGCGTTAAAAAAATATAATGAATTTACTGAAAGATTAAAATATACTAAGTTAGCTCCAAATCTAACTGTGCTTCTATATGGTCCTCCCGGAACAGGAAAAACTTCTTTAACAAGAGGTTTTGCTAAAGAACATAATATTCCTATGTGTGTAGTAGAATCTGATAGGCTTGTATCACCTTTACTTGGAGACACTATTAAAAACATCCGTGGAGTTATTGAACTTGCAGCTGAAATCGCTAAAGAACGAGGGGCCTTTGTATTATTTTTTGATGAAATTGACGCAATTGGCTCTGAGAGATCAAATATTCACGAAGTAGGAGAAATCAAACGCGCAGTAATTTCTTTTCTACAAGTTATAGATAAAACTAATTATGAAGGAGTCCCTCTTGCAATTTTTGGAGCGACTAATCATCAACATCAATTAGATTCGGCAATTTGGCGTCGTTTTACATTTCATTTTAAGTTTGATTTCCCAGAATTCCAACTAAGAAAAAAAATTATTGAATCATTTATGAATAAACTGAAAAAAGCAAAAATTGGAATTGATGATTCAATTTATTCTAATTTAAACAATGAATATGAAGAAGTTCTAGTAATTTCTAAAGAATTAGAAGCTAAATTAGGATATAAAGTATCTGAATTTGATAATAACATCTTATGGACAGAGTTTCGTAAAAAAAATAAAGTAGAAGGTCTTTTGGCATTAACATATGGATATTCTGGGTCGGATATTGAAAGAGGAACAAGAGTAGCAATATTAAAAGCTATTAATACAGAACTTTTGACATATGAACTTTTTTATAATTCCTTAAAGTTAGTTGGTGGCACAGCTATTCATGTTGATAGACAAGATATTTTAAGTGATTCACTCCCAAAAAAAAATCGTATAAGTAGACCTCTTAGGGATAAAAAGAGCATATCTGGTCCTCCTGAAATTTAAAGATAACAAATAAAGAACGATTAGAATAGAATTAAATTAATAATTATGATGAATAAAAACCAAATATTTGATCTGGATAAGATTAAAGAAGTAACAATCCCAATTGAGGAACTTCAGATAAAAGTTAATCAAATAATCAATTCTTCTAAAAATGTAACAGATAATATTCATATCATTGAAGACGAATTTGAGGATGAGAAATTATTTTCTCAAATAGAAACAGTACAAGAACTATTAAAAAGTGTTAATGATAAATTGAATTCAGTTTCAAAATCAAATTTAAATAAATTCTTGGATTTTCAAGAACGCTTGATTAAAAAATATAAAGAAAATTTTAAAAACAAATTAAAAATACTTACTTTAACAGAAGAAAATATAAAACTTATTGGATTATCTTTTATTGAAGAAAAAAGAATTAGTAAAATTCTCGATAATGTTTCTTTTATTCCTTCAATTGAAATTTCACAATGGTTACAGCTTTTAGATTCATTGAAGTATAATACTATTTTTCTTAAATCAGTAAAACAAATAGAACATTATTTTCAAGAACTATTACAAGAAAGACTTGACATAGAAATAAGTAAAATTCCTAATCATACAGATCCAATTCTAATTAGTGATTATAAAGAATATTTTAAAAACAATCTTAATTCAACATTCAAAGACTTTTTACAAATTATTGAAAGTAAACTTTCACAAAAAGAGTTAGAATCGAAAGAAGAAATAAGAAAACAAATAGAAGAGAGAGAAGAATTAGAAAAACTAAAAAAAAAACAAAAAGAACAAAAAAAATCTTATGAGGCTTATTTAAATCTTTCAGAAAGTGAATTCGAGAGAATAAGAAGGAAAAAAAGTAGAGAAAAATTAACCGATGTTTCTAAAGGAAAAAATCTGGAAAAAGAAATCGAATTAAGTGAAGAAGTTTCTGAAAAAATTAAAAAATTTAAATCTCAATTTAAAAAAAATTTTGATGAAAAATATATGATTCAAAAAGATGATGACATAGATCCTATTGATATAATAAGAAAAAGAAAGAAGAGAAAAGAAAAGGAATATAAGGAATATAAAGACCATTTTGAAAATCTTTAATTAAAATAAAAAAGGTTTTTTAAATTCTTAAAAACATTTTAAATATTTCCATTGGTTCAACCGAAATTCCAATTCAAGATAGGTTCACATTGATTCATGGAAAAATCAAGAAGAATTTATTGAATAAATTTAAAAGTGAAACATTTATTGAAATTTCTGAAAATATGAATATAATCTCTATTGAAAAACTCATTGGTCTTTTAAATGAAGAAGCTCAAGGATATGATAAATTAAAAGATGCGTTAAGACTTATAGAATATATTCATGAATATAATAATGTTTTATCTAAAAATATAACTCTTTCTTCTCAACTCAATGAAATTATAAATAATTTAAATTTAATTCTTAGATTTTACACTCTTTCAAAAAGAAAAAATCTATTATTAAAAGAATTAAAATTATCAGAATTTTATAATGAATCAAGGAATAAAACAGCTCTTTCAGATTTATTGAAAAAATTAATTGATTCCTTAAAAAATAATAAAGCCAAATTAAAATTTCTGGAGGAAGATTACCTCCAACGGAAAAACCAAGTTGATCAGGTTAAAAATAAAGTTGAAGAATTGAATATAAAAATTCAAAAATTAACTAACAAAAAAAAGCAATGTTTCAATCAAATTAACAGAATTACACGGTCAATGTCAGAAAATACTCCAGAAATAAAAGAAGAATCTAAATTTACTGGTAAAAACACTAAAAATAATCTAACAAATGCCCAAAAAATAAAAAATTTTCAATTAAAAGCAAAAGATATTCAATATAAGATTAACGAAAGTAAATCAAAGAAAACTGAAAATGAACTTAAACTCAAAGATTTAAATCCCATCTTTGAAAGTTATAAAAGTGATTATGAAAATACTTTAGAAATTATCAATAACGAAGAAAATAGAATAAATGAAATTCAAATTGAATTAAAAAAAGAAATTAGTGATAGTAAAGATACGTTCATTGAGGATCTTGAACTAGTAGATTTAAAATCATTAAAACCCTCACAAGTTATTAAGGATGAAATAGAAAAAATAGATAGAGAATTGGCTCAAATTTTTATTCCAAAAAAGGACTCTAATTCTCAGAATGCTTCTGCTATATCAAATATCATTCAAAATCTAAAAGAATTGGAAGAATACATTAATAAACATAAATCAGAACTTACTATAACAGTAAACGAAAACGAAACAATCAAATGCATTGACCAATTTACTAATTTGGAAAACATTATTAGCGAAATAGAATTTTTGATAAATAAATTCTTATCAGAAGTTAATTTAATTGCTCAATTTAGATTGGCTTTAAATGACAATAATAATAAATTTTTTATTAATACAAAATTCATTAGGAGAGATAATAAACAGGTGAATTTCGATGGATTGACCACTCCAGAAAAGGTCTTTTTCATTATTGTATTCTATATATCAATTAAACTTCATACCAAAAGTAAAAATATTATTATTTCAAATGTTTCAATATTAACCAAATATAATAAAGCGGGGTCTATATATAGAACAATTAGAAAAATTTTACCACTTTTTGAAAAGGATGATATTCTTTTAGGATTTAATTTAGTCTTTATTTTATCAAACTTAGAATTAAAAAAAGAAATAAAAAATTTAAAAATAAAAACAATACAAGAGATTTGATTTTATTGTCAATAGAAATGAACAATATAAATGAAATTGTTAAAAACATTACAAAAATTATTTTAACAAATCCACAAAAGGTCATTAGAGAAGAAGATCTTAGAAATTTGAGTAGAGATCTTGATTTTGAACAAATTATGAGTGATGTTTATCTAAATTTGAAAAACGTAGGTTTTGAACTTATTAAAACAAAATTCCTCGAACAGCAATATTACATTCTAACATCAGAAGGAAAAGATGATAATATCACACCTTCACAATATGGTGTTTTGGCCTTAATAATAGCATTAAGTAAGGAAGTTGATGAAAATATTAAGATCAAGGATTTAAAAGAAATTTTTGATGAACTATGGGCATCTGATGTTCAATTTTTAATTAATAACGATTACTTAAGGACTTTTGAAGATTTGGGAATAATTAAAGTAACTCCATTAGGTAAAGCAATAATGAAAAATGTCATTAAAGATTTAAAATTGCAAAATTTACTTAATTTATTTGGAAACAAATGAAATCTTAATGTTTAAAAAAAATAAAAAAAATTTATTCTTCAATTGGATTTTCTAAATCCATTTTAAATTGGTCAACAATTTTTTTTACGCGATCTGCTGAAGGGCCTGTCCCTCTTACTTCATTTTCATCAACAATTATTTTTCCATTCAATATTGAGATAATATTTTGATCTTCAATATAATTTACATGACCTTTAGAAAATATGGTTGCGATTCTATCTGCTAAAGCTTTCATCGGAAAAGGTTCTTCTTCTAAACTCACAAAGTTGTAGAATGAGCTTCTGATAAAGAGTTTTGGAAATGATTTATTTTTCTCATTTTTCGCATTTATTAAAATCAAATTCGAATCTTCAGAAACTCCTTTTAATTGACCAACAAAGAATTTGTCCTTATCTAGATACACTTTAACAATTTTATCAATTAATAATCCTAACTCCATATTAAATTGTCTTAATGACATGATCCATCAGATAATTCATTTGTACATAATTTAATTTATTTTTGCTTTTATACTTAATATAGGAAGTATTTTTTATAAAAACTATATCTTTTCTATTCATTTGATATTATTATTGGAAAGATTAGTTATTTTGAACACTGTGTCTTATTAAATAGTAGTGATTTGTAATAATATTAACGTGAAACTTACTGAAGTTATCCAAATAAACTATTCAGTAGAGTTATCAAGATTATGTCATTTAGCAAAGAATCTTTACAATTTAGCTAATTGGTATGTTAGACAACACTTCTTTAATCTCGATACTCTCTTATCATATTATGATTTAGATTTCATTCTAAAAAATAAACATGAATATCTAATTTTACCTTCTCAAACATCACAACAAATTCTCAAATACGTGACTAGAGATTGGAAGTCTTATTTCAGAGGATTAGAAGAATATAAAACAAATTTTAAGAAATTCAAAAAAAAACCCAAAATCCCACAATATAAGAAGAAAAATGGAGAGTTTGTAGTAATTTTTACCAATCAGCAATGTAAAATTAAGAATGGATATTTATATTTTCCAAGAAGGGTCAATCTTGAACCAATTAAAACAAGAATCACCGAAAGATTAAAAGAAGTGAGAATGATCCCTTTAGGCGTAAAATATAAAATTGAACTTGTATATGAAAAAGAACTGAAGGATTTAAAATTAGAAAAAGGTCATGTGTTAAGTATTGATTTAGGATTAAATAATCTCATAACTGCAGTAAATAATAATGGATGTCAACCTTTTATTATTAAGGGGGGGATGATAAAATCCATAAATCAATATTATAACAAGCAAGTGGCATACTATAGAAGTATCGAAAATAAAAAAGGTAATTTCACCGATACAAAAAGGATTCAAAAACTCCATTTAACTCGAAATAATAAACTTATTACATTTTTTCATCGAATCTCTAAGAATGTAATTGAATATTGTACTTTACATAACATTGGAACAATTGTCATAGGATACAATTACGGATGGAAACAAAAGATCAACATAGGAAAAAGAAATAATCAGAAATTTGTACAAATCCCTTTCTTGAAATTAGTACAACAAATCGAATATAAAGCGAAATTGAAAGGAATAAATGTCCTAAGAGTTAATGAATATCACACATCTAAATGTTCTTTCTTAGATAATGAACCAATTGGAAAACATACGACCTATGCAGGAGAAAGAATTTCCAGAGGGCTGTTCAAAACCTCCAAAGGTATTGCACTCAATGCTGATGTGAATGGAGCATATAATATCATGAAAAAAGCATTCCCAAATGCCATTTCGGTGGATGGGATAGAGGCATTCGGACTAATGCCGCAAATACTACAACAAAATATCGTTGATATTAGTATTTGAAATAAAATAAGTATAATTTTACCTGTTTTAATGGTCTAACTAATCTAAAATACAATATATAAGTTTAGAGATATTTTCTCCGGATGTAGCACTTGTTTTAATAATCTTAAGGTTAGGATTAATTCTTTTAGCATCATTAACCATTTTCTCAAGATTTATATCCATTACATCCATCAAATCAATTTTATTAATCACAGCTATATCTGACATTTTAAAGAGCATCGGATGTTTTTCAATTACCCATTCCCCCTCAGTAATTGATACGATTACTATTCGTTTCTCGGTACCCAAAATAAAATCAGAAGGACATATCATATTTCCCACATTTTCTATGAAAAGAATATCAACCTCATCTAAAACATAATTTTTTAATACTTGGGATATATGATATGAATTTAAGGCACATTCTCGACCAGTGTTTATCTGAATTGTCTTAACTCCATGCTGTTCAATCCTATCAGCATCTATCCGAGTAGCAACATCACCATTAATAACTAAAATTCTGTAGTCCTTAGTAATTCTTTCTACAATCTTCTCAATAATTGCTGTTTTACCTGCACCTATTGCTCCTACAAAATCAAATGCTCTTATCTTTTTTTGTTTCAATATCTGATCATTCTGCTCGGCCAATTTATCATTATTTCCTATTAAATCTTCATTTAACTCAATAACTCGAGAAATTTTTTTATCGGACATCTTATTTTTTCAATTACTCTTTTAAATTTGATAGAATATAAAAATAAAGATTTACACCTTGATAATTTTTGTGAATTTGAATGAAATTTATGTTTCAGGTTCTATCTTTTGGAAAATTGATACTTAAATACAATATAAGCTCCTAAGATCCCTCCCAAATCAGGTAAATAAATAATAATAGAAGAAAGATCATACCAAACAAATAATAAAACGGGGAGTACTCGAAGTAGTATGATAATTAATAGAAAAGCTTTTCCATTCATTCTAACTGGAAGAAAATACATAAGCCCCGTAATTTTTTTATTCATAATTGGAAATATTGAATAGGATATCAATCCTAAAATGCCTCCCCAAGCTAAACCAGTATAGATGGGAAGGTCATTTAATGGATATATTGATATTAGAGAGAGTCTCAATAAAACATAGAATAAAGCAGTAAATAAACAGCAAGTTACATACAATTTTATTAAAAAGTTTGTTCCAAAACTCATTTCAATATTTCGAGTCATAAAATATAAAAAAAATAACATGATAAATAAGAAAAATAAACTAATTAAGTCCCCAGAACAAATAAAAAGGCTAGTAAAAATAGTATGATATGTAAATTCATATATTAATCCATGTAAACTTAAATAGAAAAATTCTGGAATATTGTTATAGATAAAAATTAAAGCTGTTATGGAGAATATTATAATTAAAACAAATAAAATCTTAGAACCTTGATATTGGGAAGGTCTTTTATAAGATGTCTGATAACTCCTTAACGTTCTTTCTCTTTGTTTATCTTGTCTCCTTAAATATTTCTTTAAGGTTTTTGGACCTTTATCTAAATAAAGTTTTGATTCTTGTTTTTTTGCAATTGCTTTCTGGTATCCCTGTTGAGACTCTCTTGGGCTTATAGGAACAACAGGCACATGTTTTAATTCAAATGTACACTCATGATTTTCTGGTAATCGATGTCTTTTGCAATAGGTTCCTCCACAATATTTACATGTAAATGGCAAATAACTGATCGGATCTCCACAAAATTCACAATATGTCAGTCTAATTCACCAAGAAAACAAAAAATTATTTCAATACCTTAATCAAAGAATTGAAACCAATAATAATGAATAATTATGATCCTTGATAATTTTTACTTTTTATTTAATTAATTCCTTTTTAATCTAACAAAAAAATTTTAAAATTAAGCATTTAAAATAGAAAACTCTCCTAAAATTTAAGATTTATTAAAGATTATTATCAAATATATGGATTTATAGCAGGTGGAGCATAGATCAGAGCGTATGTCGTTATTAAAAGGATTAACAATGAGCCACATAGTCCAAGATATACTTTTTTATTCCATCTCCAAATGTTTTGTCCATCTAAAATCCCTATAGGAATCATATTAAAGGTGCCAAGCATGAAATTTAAGTTTGCTGCTAAACATATCAATTGATTAAGGGGATAATCTGGAATTATAAAAGAAATTACAAGAAGTATACTACCATATACGAGGTTAATTGTTGGTCCTGCCGCTTTACATAATCCCGTGGTTCTGTTAATTGTACTTAAACCTAAGACAACAACTGCACCAGGTAATGCTAAGGAAGGAAAGCTATTTCCACCAGAGATCAATGAATAAATATTCATCACAACACCAATTACCGTTAACATCATTCCATAGGTCAATAATCTAAATTTTGTTTGAAGATTAAAATGTTTTGCTACTTGTCTATGTCCTAACTCATGAAAAAGAAAAGCTGTGGCATAAAAACCAGCTAACATAAAAATTGTCCATTCATATCCTTTAAGAGTTATTAAATTTGGAATGAAAGTTATAATACCAATAAGAAATATTAGTGATACGCCGATTATAAAATGAAATAATTCTGATTTATGAGGCAATAAAATACCTTTAAAATTAATTCCAGAATCAGGATCAAATGCATCTACAGGAATTTGACTCTCTTGGCGATACCAAGTATATGTTCCATCTGTAGTTCCTCGAACAACCCCTGAAGTAGTTGATTGTTGATATGATTGCTCTTGAGAGATAGGAACTGTTTCTGTTGGTTGATTATAAGAAGAAGTCATAGTTGGAGTTTGTTGGAAACTAGTAGATCCTCTTACAATACTACAATCATGATTTTCTGGTTCTTTATGCCGTAAACAATAACTATACCCGCATTCATTACAATAAAAGGGTTCTCCAATTATTTCATCTCCACAATGAGCGCAATTTACCATGATTATTACCTAGTCTTAAAATTTCAATAGTTTATTTTTAAATAAATTATAATATTGAAGATTTAAAATTTTATTGAGAATATTATTATTGAATAGTATTCTTAAGTTCTTTATTTTTCTTTTCTCATACTTATTAATGTTAAATTAAGAAAAATATATTAAGCTGAAGTTTACTTTTTAATTAGAGTTAAAGATTTTGTAGGTCTATGATATGAGTGAAGATGAAAATAATGATGAAATGTCATTGGATGAGGAACGCAAGAAATTAAAAGACATAGGGGTCAATAGTACATGGGGTTTATTATCATCTGGAGAAAAAAAAAATAAAAAGCCCGAAGATGAAAGTAAACCAGCTTTTAGAGGATTTAAATAATAATTTTAATAATTTCTTATTATTCCTAAGTGAAATTGCTATATTTCATTTAATCGGCTAATATTATATCTAAATCAATATCAAATTGATTAATCAACCAAAAAATAAATAAAGCTCCAAATACTAATTTTAAATATTATCTATAGTTTTTAGGATAATATAATATGACTCATAAGGTATATTGCCCTACCTGTGAAGAAATCGTCACTCTACGCAGAAAGAATTTTGACCATGTTTATCATGAAGTTTTATGTTTTATGGTAATCTTAACTTTAGGTTTGGGCTTTATTATTTACTTTATCTTAAAATATTCTAAAAAACCAAATACATGTCCTAATTGTGAATCTCAATTCGATTTAAAAAATTTATCAACAGATATGATTAATATCAATAAACGTTTTGGTTCTGGTACTACATTTACTTTACCTTAGGCTTCATCTTTTTATTACATCTTGGACAAATGAGATCATTATCAGAAAGTTCTTTTTTCATTATTGTTTTTTGATATTTGCATTTTGAATTTGGACAAATAAGAATATATTTGTTCAACTTGGTTATAGGTTTTTCATCAGATATCTTTTGCATATCTTCAATTTGATTTTTTGATTTTTGATCGGGAGCTTTAACCTTTTTCTTTTGCTTTTTCTCCTTATCTTCTGGTTTGATCCATTTGTCTAATCCCATTCATTCTCACAAAATATATTTATCGGTTTATTATTATGAAGATTTAAGATGTTCAATTATTTATTCGTTATTTATAAATATAACCTAATAATTAAAAAAGAGAAAAAAATAAAAATTTGTTTATCCACAATGATTATTTAAAAGACTTGAACATTTCCTGAAATAAGTCTCTTTCTTAAATCAATGAAATTTTCTTTATTCAGTTTTTCAGCTGAAACTTCTTCCGCTATTTTCTTTATTGAATCAAAATTAACGTTGTCTGCAGGGATTAATTCAATTGAATTAACCCAAGGGTCTGTTATTGGGCGTCCTATTTGAGATAATAATTTAACATGAGCTTCTATTATATCTCCTTGACCTCTTTTAATAATATCTCTTGCTATTTCTGTACTTAAAACATTATATAATTTCCCTACATGATTTATTGGATTTTTTCCGCAAACCGCTTCTAAACTCATTGTTCTGCAGGGTGTGATAAGACCATTAGCTCTATTTCCACGACCCACTTCTCCATCATCACCCGCTTCGGCAGATGTCCCAGTAATAGTCATGTACATTATTCCTTTTTCTATATTATCACCAACATTTACTTGACACGATACATCTCGTTCTGGGATAATATCTGCCGCTAAATCTAAGACTGCTTCTTTTATTTGAGTTGTATAGCTAATATATTCACTAACGTCATTAATATATTTACTTACCATTGCTGCAGCAATTGTAATACCTACTTCATTTCCAACCCTCTCTACCATTACCTTTATGTCTTCCCCTGAAGCCTTACATTTATCCTTGAATTTATCTGAATTAATTAACATCTCTGCTTCTAAAGCTATTTTTTCTACATCAGAATATGGAGCATATCCTACTCCGAAACTCGTATCATTTGCAAGTGGGACTTCTTCAGTATGATGTGATTGATCAAAAACTCCTGTTAAATCTATTGATCCTGGTCGAACAGCATAATCAAACTGGATATCTTTATTCAAATCAAGGTTTCTAAAAATATCGGAGAGAACCTTTCGTTGTGTTTCTATACAAATGGTTGGAATAGGAATATATTCAAGTTTACTTGTACCATCGCCACATTCTGTAAGGATCTGATTTATAGCTCGTCCAACAATGAGAAAATATTGTGGTTGGATAATCTGACCTCCACCAAATTCCGGTCTTGCAGTACCTCCAACTAATGCTGCCTTATCTACGTTATGGTGATAAACTCTACCAAAATTCTCAAGATAATACACACATAATGCCCTAGAACAAGCATCAGCGACAGCATCACAAACAGTGTCAGGATGTCCAATTCCTTTCCTTTCAACTAACTCTGGGAATTCACTTTTTTCAATTGGTAAAAAGTTAGCACGAGTAATTTTCAACATTTCACTTAACCAACTTGTTAATCATTTACATAGTTCTTTTAAATATATTTTTAAATTTATTATCAGTTAAATTCCTTATTAATTGAAAAATGCAATCAATACATTTTTTAGTTGATGATAATATATAACTTTTTAAATTTTTTATTCTTCTAATATGCATAAGATTCATATAATTCTTCTATTAGATAATGCAAATATTACCATCATTAAATGATATTAGGCGTTTACGCAAAAAATTAAATATCAGTCAAAAAGCTTTAGGAGAAAAATTAGAGCTCTCACAATCCATAATCTCAAGAATAGAAAGTGGTGAAGTAGATCCTCCTTATTCCAAATTAAAAAAGATTTATGAATATTTAGAGAATGAACGTAAGATAAGAGAAAAATCAAAAAAACATGCCTCTAATATTATGAGTTCAGATCTCCAATCTATAAAGCTTAGCACAACTTTAAGAGAAGCAGTTGATTTAATGAACAAGTATGAAATTTCTCAACTACCAATAATAGAAAATAATATAAATTTAGGAAGTATCACCTCTAAAAAAGTACAGAAATCCATAACGGATAATCCTGAGATTATTAAAATGGATGTGTCTCTTATAAAAGAATTACCCTTTCCTGAAATTAATAGAAATTGGAATGCAAAAGATATATCAAATCTCCTTTTGCAGTATCCTGCTGTGCTGGTAAGAGAAAATAATAATTATATTGGAATAATTACTGATTCCGATCTTCTAAAAATAAATAATAAGAAATAACAAAAAAAAAAAAGAATAATTTTTTTATATAATATTGTGTTTTAAAGAGTAGATTTAATGATTGAAGAGATAATTGAAAAGCTAAACGTTTTATTACAAAAGGCTAATTACGAAACATTGGCTCTGGGTAATTTTGCGGCAAAAAAGAATAAATTTTGCTTTGATCTATTAGTTAAAAAGAATGATTTAGTATTTAGTGTAAAAGTTATTCCTAATATTGATAATTTAAATCCAAATATCGTACGAGATATTAAATCGTTATCTACAATTCTTAAATCAAAGCCTTTATTAATTGGAATTAGGAATAGATACCAAAAATTAGAAGACAACACAATTTATTTAAGAGAAGATTTACCGTTTATAACACTTAATACATTTGAAAATATTCTTAATAGCAATTATCCCCATATTTTAGCTAGACGAGGTGGTGGAGTAGTATTTTTAGATGGATTATTAATGAAAGCTTTAAGAGAAGATCATTTATTATCAAGAAAGGAATTATCTGATAAATTAGGTGTAACCAAAAGGACTTTATGTGCTTATGAAAATGAATCTATGCGACCTTCAGAGAAAATTGCTAAAAAAATACTTGAACTATTGGAAAATGATAAACTTTTTAGAAAAATCAATATATTCGAATGGCCAATTAAAGTTGAAATAAAAAATTTCGAACTTTTCGAAGGAGAGGAACTGACTGAGTTTGAAACTCATGTTCAAGAGATTATTAAAGATATCGGAGTTTCTTCTTATTGGTATAAAAAAGGTTCAATTCCCTTCAAATTATCTTTATATTCTATTTCTGATAAGAAAGAATCCGAAGGATTTTATCCTCTCTTTTCTGGTATAACTGAAGAACAAGGAAAAATTAATGAAATGAGCTTTAAATGCCTAAAAATGTTTACAAAATTATTCCACAAAAAATCATTATTTATTATAAATAATGGAATAAAAATACCTGAAAAATTCCGTAAAGAAAAAATACCTATTGTTAAAATTGGAAATTTAGAAAAAGTAGATGATGAAGAAGAATTCATTGAACTCATCCAAGATTCATGAGGATAATTTGGAATTAATTTGTGGGATAGACGAGGCTGGTAGAATTTAATTCGCTTCGAATTTTATATTAAAAGGCTCTGTCTTAGGTCCTATGGTTATATGTGGTATTTGTTTTATTAAATCAAATTTAGATTTCCTTTCAGAAATAGGAGTTAAAGATTCAAAAAAGTTATCTCCTCAAAAGAGAAAAAGTTTAGCGGAAATTTTGAAAAGAAACTGTTATTCATATAATATTATTGAGATAAGCGCTCTTGAAATTGATGCGAGGGAAATTAAAAAAATTTCATTGAATCGACTAGAAGAATTAAAAATGGCAGAAATTATAAACAAATTAAAACCTGATACGATATATATTGATGCTGCTGATGTTAATGAAGAGAGATTTGGAGTTTCTATTAAAAATCTATTAAATTATAAACCTAAAAACATCATCTCTAA
>JAHPZJ010000026.1:0-1570 GCA_019058245.1 Promethearchaeota archaeon
CTAATGTATCTTATATATATTCAAATGAAACAGGAAAATTAGTTATTAAAAATACAGGAAATGCACCTATAAGTCTTACAAATATATCTGTAAATGATGAATGGGTAAACAATATAAATTACTTATATGGAGATTCATCTTTAGATCTACAAGAATGCACGATAGTTTCATTTGATATCCCAAACCTAAAGATAAATGACTCAGATGAATGTATTGTAAGGATAACGACGAATTCTTCATTCGAATTAATCGAAACATTATATGCTTATACGGATCCCACTTATTATAACATTGTTATTGATAATGGTGGAACATCAGCAGATATTTCTGGAGACTTGACGATTTTAGTTAAAAATGAAGGTTTATTAAGTGTAACTCTCGATTCTGTTTACCTTAATAATACATATTACTCCTTGGATGCCTTCAATGTAGAGTCTATAGAAATTGGGGCAGGAGACTCTTCCACATTGACAATTGATATGGTTGATCTTCCATATATCGTTGATGATAGAATAGAAATATTGGTTCATACTCAAGAAGGAGCTGAAGACACTCATGAAGTAATTGTAGAATAGCACTCCTTTATATTTATTAACACTATTATCCTTTTAGTAAAAATCAAATGCAATTGTTCATTAGTATTTCTAAAGTCTTATAATCATTATATTTAATTTTGTTTTATATTAAATCATCTTACTAATTCTTCAAATAACATGATGAAAGTAAGTTTCAAAATTCATTCTGATTTCAAACCAATGGGTGATCAGCCATCTGCCATAAAATCTCTCAAAACAGGAATTGAAAGTGAAAAAAGATTCCAAACTTTATTAGGAGCAACTGGTACAGGCAAAACATTCACTGTCGCTAATATAATTCAGGAAATTCAAAAACCTACGTTAGTTATGGCACCTAATAAAACACTAGCTGCGCAATTGTATAATGAACTAAAAGATCTGTTTCCTGAAAATGCAGTCCATTATTTTGTAAGTTACTATGATTATTATCAACCTGAGGCTTATATGCCCGTAACTGGGTTATATATCGAAAAAGATTTTAGTGTAAATGAAGAAATTGAACGGTTGAGATTAGCAGCAGCACACGCAATAAGAACTCGAAAGGATGTAATTATTGTAGCAACCGTTTCCTGCATTTATGGTTTAGGAAATCCAGATCTCTGGGAAAAAATATCACTTTATATAGAAACAGGTATGGTGATAAAAAGATCTGAGATGTTGAAACAACTAATAAAAATGAATTATGAACGAAATGAGATTGAATTTAAACCGGGAAATGTGCGAGTAAAAGGAGATATAATTGACATTTATCCCGCATATCTAAATAATGGTTTAAGAGTTTCGTTATTTGGAGATGAAATTGAATCTATAACTGAAATTCATCCAATATCTAATAACCCAATAAATAAAGTACCAAATTATAGAATATTCCCTGCTACCCATTTTATCATTCCAGATGAAAATAAAATTAGAGCTTTAGAGTTAATAAAACTAGAATTGGAGGAACGAATTGAATATTTTAAAAGTCAGAAAAAGTATGCTGAAGCACAACGAAT
>JAHPZJ010000026.1:1670-85290 GCA_019058245.1 Promethearchaeota archaeon
CCAAGTGCATATGATAATAGGCCCCTCACATTTGAGGAATGGGAGAGTAAAATAAAGCATATAATTTTTATGAGTGCAACTCCTGGAGAATATGAATTGGAAAAAAGCGAAGGAGTGTATGCCGAACAAATAATTCGACCAACTGGTCTTGTGGATCCGATGGTAGAAATTAGACCGGCTGAAAATCAAATTGACGATTTATTAGGAGAAATTCGAAAAGTAATACAAAAAAATGGTAGGATTTTAATAACAACTCTCACGAAACGAATGGCAGAAGATATTGCTGAATATTACAATGAATTAGGTTTGAAAATAACCTATTTACACTCGGAAGTAGATACTGTTGAGAGATTTGAAATCTTACGTCAATTAAGAGATGGGACTTTTGATGTTTTAGTAGGTATCAATCTTTTAAGAGAAGGTTTAGATCTCCCTGAAGTCCAATTAGTCGCTATTTTAGACGCTGATAAATTAGGATTTTTACGTGATACACGTTCTTTAATACAGACTATTGGAAGGGCGTCTAGAAATGTTGAAGGGAAAGCTATATTATATGGGGATAGAATTTCACCTGCAATGAAAGCAGCTATCGATGAAACAGATAGAAGAAGAAATAAACAGGTAAAGTATAATGAAGAACATAATATTACACCTCAAACAATTAAAAAGAATATTTTAAAATCTCTCTCCGAAGAACAAGAATTTAACGAAAGGGAAGTTAAAAGGTTAAAGCAAAATGTAAAAGATAAAATAAAAGAATTAGAAAAACAAGGAGATATTGAAGTTGCTATTCAATATCTTGAGGATAAAATGTTCATGGCAGCAAAAGAACTAAGATTTGAGGATGCTGCTTATCTACGAGATAAAATAAAAGAATTTAAGCAAACATATAAATTACAAGCGTGAATAAATTCTTAAATTCTATACCTAAAACTTTGCTAAAAAAATGAAAAAAATAAAAACTAAGATATTCAATACAAAAAAGAACTTATTCTTCATTAAATAAATGCGATAATCGAGTGTTAATTAACTCAAAAAATTTATATTGGAACTAGAAATTATTCTTCCTATAAGGTTATTTTAATTAACCATAAAAATAACTTAAATAATAACTAAAAATACATTTTGGAAATTAACTTTCATTATTAGTTAGTTCAGTAATGAATTATTTCTGAATAAAATGGTAAGAAGGTTGCAAAGCAATGCCAGATAAATATAATGTTGATATGACATTAAGCGAACTTTTAGAAGATGAAGTTTCGGGGAATTATCTTAGAGAAAAATTAGGAGAACTTCTTAATAGTCCTCAAGCGCAGATGGCGATGGGATTTTCATTGCGCCAAATTCAACAATTTGCGGAATCAATGGCTCCTGGTCAATTTCCAGCAGAAAAACTTGATGAATTAGATGCTGGATTAAGAGCTCTATAGAAAAATAGTAATTGTAGAAAAAGGATTTAGTGAATTTTAACTTATAAATTATTTATTTTTTTTACTTATTGTAGTACTCATTGCTCCCTTTTTAATGGTTTAATATTTTGTAGATTTGTAATATAAATAGAGAATTATCTTTAATACAATGGATCTAAAAAAGAACTCAGTTAAAAATGAGGTTTTTAGGAATCAGTTAGTTTTAATAACATATTATAGAAACAAAATGATAATAATTCATTAATTAAATACCTTGCTTCTGAATATTATTTTTTTATTGCAAATATCATCAAAAGGTTTTATATTATCTTAGTAAAATTTTTTTGACTTTCTGAATCAAAAAGATATAGTAGAATATGAATGAATTCATTGTCATTAAGGGTGCTAAAGAGAATAATTTAAAAGATATTGATGTAAAAATACCACGTAATAAGCTTATAGTTGTAACTGGCATTAATTGGAGCGGTTATTATAAATAGATTAACAGTGTAATTTAAATAATAAAAAAACTATAATTGAATTATGGTAGTTCAAGATATCAAAATGTCTCCTCTTCAAGGGATTCCATCAGAGAGGGTTAGAAAAATTAGAGATAATATGTTGTCCCAACCCTTCGAATATGATCTTGAACGAGCCCGATGTTATTCCAGGATTTGGAAACAGATGGAAGATGCTCATCCCTACATGAAAAAAGCCAAAGCACTTGAAGAGTTCTTATGCTGTCTTCCTATAAGAATTGATAGTGATGAGCTTCTTGTAGGAGTAAAATCCAGCAAAATAAGAGCTGATCCTTTTGAAATAGAACTTGGAAGGCATGTTCGAAGTTATGATTTTCTCTTAGATGATTCAATAGATGAAGCAGCTAAAAATTATTTCCGTAAACATAATCCTATCCTTAGACGTTATGTTCCTCTTACAGAACAAGAGCTTGACGAATTGAAAAATGATATTATCCCCGTCTGGAAAGGAAGGACATTAGCTGATCGAAAAGAAGAACTCTGGAAGGAAGCAGGCTTATTTAAGGAGAAAAAGAGTTCTATGGAACGAGCTATAAGTTGGATTAATCCATTTTATGCCAATATGCAAGGTCATACAATTCCAGGTTATAAACGAGTTCTTAGAATAGGATTTAAAGGAATAGAAAAGAAAGCTACTGAAGAACTTAAAAAAATTAAAGAAACTGATAAGGATTACGAAAATCGCAAGACTTTTTATGAATCAATTCTGGTTACTTCTAAAGCTGTTTGTGATTACTCCAATCGATATGCAGATCTCGCAATGGAATTGGCTGAAACCGCATCAGAAACAAGAAAGGCAGAACTTTTAGAAATTGCTGAACGTACAAGACAAGTACCTGCCCTCCCACCAAGAACATTCATGGAAGCACTTCAATCAATATGGATGACGAATGTTGTTATGGAAATGAGCTATGGTGATGGCAATATTTTTTCTCAAGGTCGAGTAGACCAATATCTTTATCCTTATTATGTAGTTGATTTAGCTGAAGGACGCATTACTTACGAAGAGGCTTTAGAGTCAATTGAGGAATATTTAGTGAAACTTGCTTCAGTCGTTATAGCAGGACAGAACAATATTACGATTGGGGGATTAGATAAGGATGGAAATGACGCCACAAATGATATATCATATATGTTTCTTGAAGCTGTTGCAAATGTAAAAAGTTTATTGAATACAATATCGATACGGATTTCTTCCAACACACCCCGCGATTTTGTGAAAAGAACTATTGAAGCTTTTAGATATACCGGCGGAATGGGCATTCATAATGATGAAATCTTAGTACCACAGCTTCAAGAAGATGGTTATTCACTAGAACATGCCCGAGATTACTCACTCGTAGGGTGTGTAGAACCTCATGGTACAGGTTTTGATTTTTCATACACTGCAGGTAATGGTGTTCGATTGTCAGTCGTTTTACATATGGCTTTAAATGAAGGACGAATTCTTATAGCAGGTAACCGTCAATTTGGAGCAAAAACGCCTGATCCAAAAACTTTTAAAACTTTCGAAGATGTGAAAAAAGCTTTTGTAGATCAGCTTTCCTTTGGAGTAGATTTAGTTGTGAAAAAGGCAGAGTTAAAAGATCAAGCCTTTGCAGAATTTTTTCCTTCCCCTTTGCTTTCATCTACAATAGAGGGATGTTTAGAGAGTGGAAAAGATGTAACTCGAAATGGAGCGCGCTATAATAACAATCCTATTGGTTGTCAAGCATTAGGAACCGTAACCAATTCATTAGCAGCAATTCGCTGGGCAGTATTCGAAGAAAAATTATTAACAATGGAAGAATTAGTTACGCATCTTAATAATAATTTCAAGGGAGCAGATAAACTTAAAGAACTTTTAAGAAATAAGGCTCCAAAATACGGTAATGGTGATGAACGGACAGACGAACTTGCAATATGGGTTGCGAATACTTTATGTGATATTGTGAGAAAATATCCTGCTAGAGGTGGTGCTGGTATTTATCGCACATATTTTGTATCTTCAGGACTTAATATTCTTGAGGGTAAAATGTTAGGAGCGACTCCCGATGGAAGATTATCTGGTGAAGCTGTTTCTAATGGCATATCTCCTGCAAATGGAACAGAGAAAAATGGGCTTACTATGACGCTCCGATCAGTAGCTCTAGCAACAAAAGATGCTCTTCTAACCGGTGGAGCATCAATGAACATAAGAATCAATCCTAGTTTATTAGAAACAGATGAGGGCTTAGATAAATTAACTTCTATTGTAGAAGCTTATTTAGAATTAGGAGGAAGGGAACTTCAGATTAATCCTGTAAGTTCAGAAACATTAAGAGACGCACAAGCTCATCCCGAAAAATATTCTGACTTATCAGTTAAGGTAACAGGTTATTCTGCACGTTTTATAGAAATTGGTAGGAGTCTTCAAAATGACATCATAACCCGTACGGTATTTAACGAATTATAAAATTACTATTTATTATTTTTATTTTTTTATACAGACAATTTTTTCGCAGTTTTAGGATTAAGATTAAAAATTCATAAATTACTTACTCCGATTCTGTATTTTTTTTTTAATTGTTTATATCAGTATAAGGTTTTATAATATCGTAGAAAAATTTTTTTGATTTCCGGAATTAAAAAGAAATAGCAGAATATGAATGATTTTATTGTCATTAAAGGTGCCAGAGAGAACAATTTAAAAGATATAGATGTAAAAATACCACGTAATAAGCTTGTGGTGGTAACTGGCATTAGTGGGAGCGGAAAAAGTTCCCTCGCAATGAATACATTATATGCAGAAGGACAAAGAAGATTCTTAGAGTCATTATCAAGTTACGCTAGGCAATTCTTAGGAGAGATGGATAAACCCGATGTAGATTCAATAGAAGGATTATCTCCAGCAATTGCAATTGAGCAAAAATCACTCTCGAAAAATCCACGAAGTACAGTTGGGACAGTTACTGAAATCTATGATTATTATAGATTACTATATGCTAATATTGGTATCCCTCATTGTCCGAATTGTGGAAAAGAAATAAAACCCCAAACACCACAGCAAATTATTCAACAAATCTTAGGAACGATAGAAGAAAATCAAAAATTTATTGTTAAATCTCCAGTTATTAGAGATAGAAAAGGAGAATACAAAGATCTTTTACAAGATTTAAAAAAGCAAGGATATGTTAGAGTAGAAATTGATGGGATACAATATACATTGGATGAAGATATCTCTATGGAAAAGAATGTTAAGCACAATATAAATGTTATTATTGACAGATTAGTAATGCGAAAAGATATCAGAACAAGACTAGCTGATTCTATTGAAACAGCATTAGAACTATCAGAAGGCTTAGTAATTGTTGAAATTGTGGGAAAAATGGAACAAATTTATTCTGAACATCTTGCTTGTATTGATTGTGGAATTTCATTTCCTCCAATAGACCATAAAATGTTTTCTTTTAATATCCCTCACGGAAGTTGTAAATATTGTAGTGGTTTAGGTAATGTTATGGAATTTGACTATGGTTTATTATTAGGAAATGACTTAGATGTTCCACTACAAGAGACTCCGATTAGAGATATTCCTGGTTTTGGATCTGAAAATGGATATTCTTGGCAAACTATAGTACAAGTTGCGAAACACTATGGATTCGATACTAAGCATACTCCAATTAAAGATATTGATTCAAAAAAACTCCATAAAGTTTTGTTTGGAACAGAAAATGAATCAATTGATTTTCATTTTGTAAGTGATAATACTGAATTTAAAAATAATAATGGAGAATTTAAATCTTCCTGGCAAGTTGTAAGACCATTTGAGGGAATAATTCCAATTCTTCACAGAAGATATATGGAAACCCGTTCAGAATGGGCTCGTGATGTCTATGAAAGTTTTATGAAGAGGATAGATTGTCCTCAATGCAAAGGTAAAAGGTTAAAACCTGAGAGTTTGGCTATAACGATCAAGAATCTTAATATTGCTGATTTATCTAACCTAGCTGTAAAGGAATCCTTAAAATTCTTCAATGAATTACAATTAAATGAAACTGAAAGGATAATAGTTAAAGAAGTATTAAAAGAAATATTAGATAGACTATCTTTTCTTGAAAATGTGGGGTTAGACTACATAACTCTAAACCGTCGTTCAGATACACTATCTGTAGGGGAAGCTGAAAGGATAAGATTGGCGACTCAATTAGGTTCTAGCTTAGTAGGGGTTCTATATGTATTAGATGAACCAAGTATAGGATTACATCAAAGAGATATCTCACGTCTCATTAAAATGCTAAAAAAATTAAGAGATTTAGGAAATACAGTTATAGTGGTGGAACATGATGAGGCAATAATACGTAGTGCAGATCACATAATTGATTTAGGGCCATTAGCGGGTGAAAGAGGGGGCGAAATAGTAGCTGAAGGCCCTATAGAAACCATAGTTAATTCAGATAGTTTAACGGGAGAATATTTGTCAGGGAAAAAGAGAATTGAAATTCCAGAGGTTAGACGTGAAATTAATCAAGACATTATTGAAATAAAAGGAGCCAAAGAAAATAATTTAAAAGGTATTAATGTAAAAATTCCTTTAGGAATATTTACTTGTATTACTGGAGTTTCTGGAGCGGGAAAAACAAGTCTTATTATTGATTGTCTATATAAAGGGCTTCATAATATAATAAACACTCGAAGTTCTAAACTAAATCAAGGAAAATTTGATAAAATAATAGGATATGAAAAAATAGATAAAATTATAAATATTGACCAATCTCCCATAGGAAGAACTCCAAGATCAGTACCTGCTACTTATACAAAAGCATTAGATTATATTAGAGAAATTTTTGCTGGTTTGCCAGAATCTAGAGAAAGAGGTTATAAGAAGGGAAGATTTAGTTTCAATACAAAGGATGGACATTGTAAAAAGTGTAAGGGTACAGGCTATATTTTGAAAGAAATGTATTTCCTACCTGATGTGTATATCAAATGTGATTTATGTAAAGGTAAAAGATATAATGCTGAAACATTAGACATAAAATATCGCGGAAAATCAATCTTTGATGTATTAAAGATGACTTTTCATCAAGCTTTAGAATTCTTTGAAAGTTTTCCGAATTTAAGGAGAACGATTAAAACTGTAGTAGACGTTGGATTAGGTTACTTAGAATTAGGTCAATCTTCGACAACACTTAGTGGTGGTGAATCACAAAGATTAAAAATTGCGAGAGAATTGAGAAAAATGAGTACTGGAAACACATTGTATATTTTAGATGAGCCAACAACTGGTCTCAGTTCTTTTGATATTAATTATTTATTAAAAGTACTTCAAAAGTTAGTTGATATAGGAAATACTGTAATCATTATTGAACATAATATGGATATTGTAAAGTCTGTTGATTATATTATTGATCTTGGTCCAGAAGGTGGTGAAAAAGGAGGCAATATTGTAGCTCAAGGCTATCCTGAGAATATAATTAAGAATAATAAGTCGTATACTGCTCAATATTTAAAACCATATCTGAAATCTTAATGACTTAAGATTTTTCCTTAAAAATCTTTTTAAGGCTTAAAGCAAAATTCTAAACCTATGGTAAATTAATTTATACTGTAAGTATTGTTAAATTATTATAAATATATTGTTTGAGATTCGTGGCAGAAAATGACAGAAGCTAATAATAAGATAATTAGAGCTCCGATTGTTTGTATTCTTGGTCATATTGATCATGGAAAAACTACTATACTAGATTATATCAGAGGTACTATGGTTCAACAAAGAGAAGCAGCAGGAATTACACAACATATTGGCGCTTCATATTTTCCAACAGAAGATATAAAAGAATTTTTAAGAAAATCAAAACAAGAATTTGCTGAAAAAGAAATTAATCTTCCAGGAATATTAGTTGTAGATACACCAGGGCATGCCGCCTTTCTAAATCTACGAAGAAGAGGAGGTGCTGTTGCAGATATTGCAATTTTAGTTATAGATGTTACTGCTGGAACAATGCCAATAACATGGGAATCAGTACGGATTTTAAGAGAGAGAAAAACACCTTTTGTTATTGCTGCTAATAAAATAGATAGAATATCTGGATGGAAGTCAAAAAAGGATGCTGATTTTCTCGATACCTATAACTCTCAAAAACCACATGTAAAAGACTTTTTGGATGAGAAAATTTTAGGTATTATAGGTAATTTCTTAGAGGAGGGATTTAAGGGAATAGATCGCTATGATAAAATAAAAGATTTTACTAAGAAAATAGCGATTGTACCTACAAGTGGAAAAACTGGAGAAGGTATTTCGACGCTTTTAATGATTTTAATGGGGTTAGTACAACAATATCTAACTGCAAATCTCCAATTTTCTGAAGGATCAGCTAAAGGAGTTGTATTAGAAGTTAAAAAAGAGAAAGGTCAAGGAAAAACAATGGATGTTCTTATTTATGATGGTATTATTAATAAAGGAGATGAATTTATTGTTGGGGGATTAGAAAAACCCATTAAATCTAAAGTAAGAGCTTTATTAACTCCAAAACCTTTAGATGAAATTCGAGATCCAAGACAAAAATTTGATTCTGTTGACTTTATTAGTGCAGCAGCTGGTATTAAAATCCTTTCCCCAAATATCGATGATGTTGTAGCAGGCTCTCCATTTAGAGGTATAAAAGATTCTTCCGAAGAGGAAACTATATATAAAGAAATAGAGTCTGAAGTGGAAAGTATTAGGATAAAAACTGATAAAGCAGGAGTGGTTTTAAAAGCTGATACTTTGGGTTCACTTGAAGCATTGGAAAATCATTTTACAAAAAATGGAGTGAAGATAAGCATTGCTGATGTAGGACCAATTAAAAAAGAAGACATCATTAATGCAAATATAGTCAAAGAATTAGATCCATATTCTGCAACAGTTTTGGGATTTAATGTTCCAATATTACCTGAAGCTAATGAACAAGCCATTAAAGATAATATACGGATCTTCACGAATAATGTTATATATCGCCTATTAGAAGAATATATAGAATATGCAGAAATAAGAAAAGCTGAAGACACTGCAAAAGGTTTAAGTGAACTCATCTTGCCTGCTAAAATTAAAATGCTTCCTGAATTTATATTTAGAAATTCAGATCCCGCTGTTTTTGGTGTTTATGTAGAAGCTGGGACTTTATACCCAAAAGTCCAGTTAATTACTGATAAAGGTAAAAGAGCTAGGAGAATTCATCAAATTCAAGATAAAGGACAAACACTCGAAAAAGCTCCGAAGGATTCAGAGGTTGCGATTTCTATTCGAGGTATTGAAATTGGGCGAGATCTTGAAAAGGATGAAACATTATTTGTTAACATCCCAGAATCTCATGTTAGACAATTAATGGGAAAATTTATTGATGAATTAACCACAGATCAAAAACAAGCTTTAAGAGAATTCATCCTTTTAATGCGTAAGGTCAATCATCCATGGTGGGGGATGTAATTAACTAAATGTCCTCAATTAATGACATATTTGATGAAATTCTCAATGAAATAACCCCTACCCAAAAAGAAATTGCTAAAATAGAAAATGTTATAGGAAAATTACGTAAATTATTGGATAAGGAAGCAAAAGAATTACAAATATATTATACAAAAATAGAACCTCAAGGCTCAACCGGTATCAAGCAAACTCAATTAAAAAATGATTTTGATATTGATCTTTTTATAGGTTTAGATTATACTCAATTTAAACCTAAATATCAAGGTTTAAGTAAAAGTAAACTAAAAAAGTATTCTAAAAAAGATTTTTTAGCATTATGTAATAATTGGATACTACCAAGTTTAACTTTAAATGAATTTAATAATCCTCGCTTATTATATGCAGAGCATCCATATGTTACAGTAGATTACACCCTAAAAGATATAAAAATAAAGATTGATATCGTTTTGTATTTTGACTTAGATTTAGAATATATTAAGAATAATGGACCTATTACAGCAGTTGATAGATCTCCTTGGCATGGTTGTTTTATAAGAGATGAATTAACTTCTGAACAAAAAAATGATGTTAGACTTTTAAAGCAATTCTTTAAATCTTGCTATAGTTATGGTGATAAAAGTGCTATAGGAAAAGTAGGATTTATTGGTTATAGTGCGGAGTTATTAATCTATTATTTTAATAATCTTATTAATCTATTCAAGAATTTCCATAAGTTAGATAAAATCGCACTTGATTTCTATAAGAGAAATGAAGAAGAATTAAATAAAATTATCCATTTTCAAAAAGATTATCTAATTATCATCGATCCAATTGACAAAAATCGAAATGTTGCTTCTGCAATCTCTGAAAGAGCATATAAATATTGTAATAAAAGAGTAAGTGAATTCCTGAGAAATCCAAGTCCAAAATTCTTTAGAATTAGACCAATCCCAGAAGTAGATTTATCAAAAAAAGATGATTCTCTCTTATCAAAAATATTTATTATAGAATTTCAAAATACTACTTTTGAAATCCATTATACCATTAATAGAGATAAGTTATATTCTCTGGGAGAAAAAATTAAAGCTAATGGAGAAAAAGAATTTTCTCATGTTGAACGTTTTGGAAAAATCATATTTGAAGTCTATTTCGAAGAAGAGAAGAATGAGTATAACTTAGCTATTTTTTGTAATAACCCTAAAATTTCTGAATCCTATATTCGAAAAGGACCCCCAATTACAGAAGAAAGGCATGTTAATAATTTTAAAAGAAAGAATCCGAATTATTTTGAAAAGGATGGTTATTTATGGGTAAAAACTATAAGAGATTTCAATGAATTCTTAGTTTTTTTAAAAGATTCTGTTAAAAATAAAATTCCTGAGAATTTTAGAACTGTAAATCTGTCACCCGCATATTATGCTATAAAATCTTCTGGAAAAAAAGCAATATATCTCTTGAAAAATATAATTCTTCCTTTATATTTATGATTTTATAAAAATAAATTTAGCTCAAATTCTTTTTATTCAGATTTAGTCTAAGTATCTGAAAAGCCATCATTAAAGCGATTCCAATTAGTGTAAATAACATAAAATATTTTCCAAAGGAAATTGTATTATCTTTGAAACCACTCATGATATCATAACTTAAAGAAACATAATCTTCATAAATTCTTACATTATTCCATTCCCATAAATAACTTTTTCCACCATTGATATTTGAAATTGTACAATTTTTGCCATTAATAATTACATCATTTCCGGGTTTTTCTACACTATAAACCCTATCTGGTTGATAACCTTTAACTCTAAATTCAACCATTTCTGTTATATTTCCGTTCCATGTCCGAGATGTACCCACGTAATACTCAAAATCGATCTCATAATAATTTGAACTTAATATTGGTGGAGTTACTAGATATGTATTAAAACTGTATTCCAAAACTAAAGAATCATTCTTCGGAAGGGTAACATTGCATATTAGATAAATTGATCCCCCAAACATGATCTTATATGGAATAGCACTATTATTGACCATGATTTTTCCATTAAAATTCAATTCAGAAATTTCTATTGGTATCCAATCAGGATATTTATAATTATGAAGAATTTCATAATAGGTTGTATCATTTATTCCTAACATGCCTGGTGAAAATGGGGCAAGTATAGTTACATTCTTGCTATTATAAGGATTAAATATCGTATAATTACCATTAAAATAGATATCAAAATGACTACTAGGATGAGTCGCATCAACTTCAACTAAAACGTTTGCATTGGGCATAGAATAAGTACCATTTTCTGGCGTTATCAGTCCACTAGAAGATGTTATATAAGGAGATAATGGATCTGCGAGGGAATCTTTTGTATATACTTCATTACAGGATATTAAAATAAAGGAAATAATTAATAGAAAAATCCTTATTTTGGATGATCTCATTTTATCAGAAGTAGTATTATATTCTTTTTATTTAAATCTTCCTGCTATCAATATTGACTTAAAGAATCTTTCTATTTCATTCTTCAATTCTTTTAAAAATCAATAAAATTCTACTTTTTTATCTCTAAAATTTAATGAGATTCAGGAAATAAAATTATAATATTAGTGCCTTTTGTATGATCACCTGAAACCTTATCTTCAATCCATATTTTACCAGAAAAACTTTTTATTACTTCATTTACAAGTAATAATCCTAATCCAATTCTCTTGAAATCTTTTGGCTTCTCATAAATTGGTTGAAAGAGATTCTTTTTCATAGAATCTGGTATTCCTACACCATTATCTATGAACTCTATTTTAATATTAGAATTACTATCTTTTTTCTCTTTAGAAACTTTAATTATAATTTCTTTTATAGAATTATTATTATATCTAACTGAATTATTTATTATTATTCGAAATGCATTTAATAATAAATTATTAGCATTGACAAAAATTTCCTCTCTTTTACCAACCAATTCAATCTTAATTTGATTTTCATTGAATTTTTCTTTAATTTCATTGATAACATGATCCAAAATATCATACAGTTTTATTGATATGATTCGGACTTTTCCCCTCTCTAAATCAGAGAGAATTTTTACGTTTTGACCTAATTCTGCTCCTCGTTTTACTTGACTAACAGCAATATTCATCAACTCATCTAAATCTCCCTTTATATCATAACTTTCTAAATTATGAGAAATTATTTCTAAAGAAAATTGCAAATTTTGTAATATGTTGTTGATATCGTGGACAAATAGATCCTTGTAAAATTCCGCTCTATTATAGGATATTCGATATTTACTTTCTGATCTAAGAATTAAATCTTCAATAATAGCAATAACTCCAGTTATAAGCATCATTGTAGCCATCATCACTCTTGAGAATTCTAGAAAATCATTCCCCCCAGGAAATCCTAGATCTCTTAAAATGCTTGCAATCAATTGCAAAAACCCTGTTATTAAAATGAAACTCATAAATGCATGTAAGGGTGTTCTTTTTTTAAAATATATTTTTACGCTAAGGAACAATGCTATAAATAAGAAAAGAGCAATTAATAATTGAAGTACTAAACTAGTAAATACTTGAATATTTACGAACAATATCAGACTAATTGCAATTTTTTTTGATTTTTTTGAAAATGTCTGGTAATATTCTTTAGCAATAGCAATTATGAATATTAGAACAGTTAAAGCTGAAAATGTGATAGAAATTAATTCTAAAGAATCATAACGTACTTGAGACAATAATCTAAAAACTTCTGATACAGAAGCTGCAATATAAGCTAAAAGCCATGAGAATAATTCCTTCCTTCTAAAACATACACTAGCAAGAGTAAAAGTAGCTAAAATTATGACAATTGTTGTTAATAAATGGATAATAAAATAGTCGCTCAATTAAAAAACCAATTAAGTACTCATATTTAGTTTTTAATATCTTAATGGAGTTAAATATTATAAATTTGTACCTATCATAAAATATTATTCATAGAAATTTATCGTGGAACTTTATAAAAATTTCTATAAATCCTCAAATTCCTTTTTATTAATCACCTGAGTTATTATTTTCAATATCACGGTAAAAAATAGTAAAAGACCATCGGTTTATCATTTCTTATTAAATTAAGTCAATTTTAGATTCATTTTTTCTACTTCTATAAGTTTTAACAATTAGTAATTATTTTAATGGTATACCCGTTAATTGCTAAAAATAAAAGTTGAAGAGTCCAAGAAATGTCTAAGAGTCTATACATACTCTTAGTTCTAAAACTATTTATGGAGATCTACATATTAATATACATTAATTATGATATCATTACACACGGGATATGAAGAATTAGATTGTCTCTTAGATGGAGGAATTCATCCAGGAAGAATTACAGAGATTTTTGATCCTAGCTATACGGGAAAGACTCAAATTATACATCAAATAATTGTGAATTCTTATCTTCCAAAAGAGAAAGGGGGCTTAGATGGAGCGATTCTTCATATTGATACTAATGGAGATTTTTCTCCTGAAAGAATTATTCAGTTATGTGAATCTAAAGGAATTGATCATAAACCCATCTTAAATAAAATTCTATTATTTAGACTAATTAATGAAGCTCGTTTATTAGATCTTTTTGATATTATAGGAGATATAGTTCAAAACCAGCACGTTAAATTGATTATCATTGACTCTTTAACTTGGCCTTTAATTAAAATGATAAATGAAAAAATAATTAATGAATCCAGTCTTGTAAAACTATATAATACTCTTATTTACCTTATAGAACGATTCCCTTCTCTTTCAATTGTCTATACCAGTACTTATATGCCAAAAAACCTTCTACCTAATTATCTGACTCATGCTAATTTTACTCGCATAAAAGTACAATATATTAAAGGTCAACATAAAATTGTAGAAATGAGACATCCTAAAGTAAACTTTAAACAAATCGATTTTTATATCACTAAAGATGAACTTTCTAATCATGGAATCGATAATTAAGAGAATTAAATCGATTTAAAAATGAAATAGATTTTAACTAACTAAAACCAAAATTTTAGAGATAATTAAAAGGATAGTATCTTATCATTAATTCGATTTTTATAAATAAAAAAGTCTAATAAGAGTATTATTTTAACGTTATAGATTATTTTTCAATAACTCATAAAATTTTTATGATTTCCCGTATTCCTTTCTTTAATTATATTATGATGATATTTAAAATTTATACTAAGTGAAACATTTATGGTTAAAGTAAAAAACCCAGACGAAATCGCTAAACTGGTTACATCTGGTTCATACGAAAAAAAAAGGATTTTCAGCATCACAGCTCATATTGATCATGGCAAAACTACAGCTACAGATTACTTATTACGTAGAGCTGGACTGATGAGACCTGAAGATGCAGGACAACTTCAAATGACCGATTCAGATGATGAGGAGCAAGAACGAGGCATTACAATTTTCACAAGTGTAGTACTCCTTGCATTCAATGATCCAAGAAAACCTGATGATGAAGAACCTTATATTATCCAACTTAACGATACTCCAGGCCATATAAGTTTTACAGGAGAAGTATCTCGAGCTCTTAGAGGCTCAGATGGTGCTATTGTTTTAGTAGATGCTCTAGAAGGAGTAATGACACAAACAGAAACTAACATTCGATTATCTGTAGGTGAAGAGTTCTGCAAACCGGTTCTTTTTATCAATAAAGTAGACAGATTAATTAGTGAATTGAAACTTAGTCCTCAAGAAACATTTGCTAAGATAGATAAAATCACAAGAGAAGTCAATGATTTAATTAAAAAAGTTAGACCTGAAGGGTCGGATTGGAGTATTGATTTTGCCAAGAATTCTGTTGCTGTTGGATCAGCTAAGCATGGTTGGGGATTTACCTATGAAATTCTTTTGGAAAAGAATTTGACACCTCAGGATGTCTTTGCAAAGTATAATGAAGGTGATATTCAATGGTTAAGAGATAATTTACCATTAGATGAGCCAATGTTAAGGATGATTGTAGACCATCTTCCGGATCCAATAACTGCTTCTAAATATAGAATTCCTCATATTTGGGGTCATGATTTAAATTCCGAACTTGGTCAAGCGCTTCAAAAAAGTGACCCAAATGGACCATTATATGGTATGATTACTAAAATTTTTCTCGATCCTAAGAGAAATTATCAAGCAACATTAATCGGTCGTGTTTTTTCAGGTACATTTGATCAATCTGATTCAATTTATCTTATTAATAGTGATTCAACAAATCGAGTAAAAAGATTAGGAGTGATGGAGATAACAGATATTCTAGATATTCCAAAAATACCTGCAGGTAACTTATTTGCATTATTTGGCTTTATCTGTCCTTCTGGCGAAACATTTATGTTTGCTAATGATGTCCCTAAAGATAAAGAAGAAAAGAGAAGATTACCTTCATTTGAAAAAATCCACTATGCTTGTGAAGCAGTTGTCTCTAGAAGCATTAAACCAAAAGATCCACATGAAATTGATAAATTAGATGACGTTGTTAGTAAATGGCTTAAAGCAGATCCTACTGCAGAATACAGAAGAGATGAAGAATCAGGAGAATTCATCTTATCTGGAATTGATCCATTACAGATTGAGATTTTAGTAAAAAGGATAAATAATCAAGTTAACATTAATATTGGAGAACCAATAATCGTATATCGAGAAAAAATTACTCAAAGGAGTCCAGAATATTATACTAAATCGGCAAATACACACAACCGAATTTTATTGCACATAGAACCTTTAGATGAAATATCAGAACACCTTATTGAGACTGGAAAAGTCAATGATTTACAAAATGAGAAAGATCGAGCCCAAGTGCTTAGAGAAGAAGCTGGATGGGACGCAAAAGAGGCAAGGCGTATTGTTGATGTATATCAAGGAAGTGCACTTGTAAATGGTACAACTGGATTACAAAGATTTGATCGTGTAAAATCATATTTGAGTGCGGCTTTTAGAGACTGGTTAGGTAATTGTATAATCGCAAAAGAACCAGCTACAGGGATTAAAGTAGTTTTCACAGATATGACGATTCATGAGGACACCAGACATACATCTTATGGACAAATTGCAGGAATGTTCTTTTCAGGTGTTTCCTTAGCCATGTTAGATGCAGATCCTCATCTTTTTGAACCAATTCAGAAAATAGATATAAAATCACCTCAAGGAAGTGAGGGTGGAGTTAGTGCTGTTATAACAAAACGACGTGGTCGTATTACTAATGTAATTCCAGAAGGAGAATATGTAAGAATCCAAGGTCAGATCCCCGCAGCAGAAACTATCGGTATTGCTGATGATATTAGAGGATCAACTCAAGGAAGAGCGTTTTTTGGCTATGAATTCTTAGGATTTGAAAAAGTACCTGGATCCTTAGAAGAAAATCTAATTATGGAGATTCGAAGAAGAAAAGGTATGCCTGAAGAAATGCCTTCCAGAAAAAGTTGGGAGCGATTTATATACAAACGTACGTAATTTTTATATTTCTTTTTTTAATTCTAATTGAAAATATAGATTTAGTCTAAGAAAAATCTGAAATTTTAGCAATTTGATATAATTTTTTAACAAGTACTTCAAAAGCATCAGTTACTCCTTGGCCTGTCAATGCACTTGTTTTATAATATCCTAAAAATCTATTCTCTTTTGCAAAATGAACTACATTTGCATCTGCAGTTGGCAAACTAGAATCTGATGCTAATGTTCCATCATCAACTAAATCCACTTTATTTCCAAATAAAACCATTGGTATATTTCCACAATGTTTTTTAAGATCATCAAGCCATCGGGGAACGTGATCATAAGATTGTGGCTGTCCTGAATCGAGAGAAAAAACGATTATTGCCCCAGCACTTCCAATATAAAAACGTTGCCGCAACGCTTGAAACTGATCTTGCCCAGCAATATCCCAAAGAAACAATTCAACTTTCTCTCCATTAATTTCCTCTTCATATTTCGAGAATTGCGTCCCTAAAGTTGCTATGTATTCCTTCTGAAAAGATCCTTGAGTATATTTTTTAATTAAGGATGTTTTCCCTACAGCACCATCTCCTATAATCACTACTTTAAACCCGTATCCTTGACCTTCTCCACTCATTATTTTAAATCATCCTAAAAAATAAATATCCCTTTCTTAAATTATAAAAATCACATATTTTAAATTTTTACTAAACATAAACCCAATAGAAGTTAATTAACACTTTAAAGAATTAAAATTAAAAGAATTATAATATCTAAATATTTTAAGAAAATATTTTCATTTTGAATAAAAAACGATAATTATATAGTGGCTTGTCGATATAATTTTAGTACTAATCTTTGAAACCCTTCTTTTACGCCTTGCCCGCTTAAAGCACTTGTTTTATAATATTCCATTAAATTATTTTCTTGAGCAAATTTCTGAACATGAACATCTGAAGTAGCATAATCAGAGCTAATCGCTAGGGCATTTTGATCAACTAGATCGGCTTTATTTCCAAATAATATCACAGGAATATTACCACAAGCTTCTTTTATATTTGATCTCCACTTATCAATATGATGATATGTGTCAATTTGCTCGGGAGCAAGAGAAAACACAATTATAGCACCACTACTACCTTTATAAAATTTATCACGTAATATACTGAATGATTCTTGCCCTGCTAAATCCCACAATAACAACTCAACAATTTCTCCATCCAGGTCTTCTTCAAATTTCGAAAACTGCATTCCTAAAGTAGAAATATAGTCTTTTTCAAATGAATTTGTAGTATATCTTTTAATTAGCGATGTTTTTCCGACTGCTGCATCACCAACAATCACTATTTTAAAACTAAACGCTCTTTCACTCATTATTAAGATATTAGTTTTTTTGTTTTCTTAGTTAGTAAAAATATGAATTTTTAAGCCTTACTAAAAGGAAAATAAAAATAAAAAATTAGAATAATAATTTTTATATTGATTAAAATTGTATAAAAGTGAAGGCATATAGAATATTTATCACATTAGTCTAAAAGATTTCGATATAAATTTACTGTAGCAAGTTTTAAATTGATCAAACTTAAATATTTAATAATTTATGTATTTCTAAAGAAAAAAATTAAAAATTCAATTAGTATCATTTAACTTTTTAAAAATTATGCCCTCTCCCTATGAAGAGGATGGTTTTTTTGAGGATAATACCGAAGAGGATGCCTCTTGTTGCGATAGTCCTAAAATTAGTGAAGAAGATGGTTTTTATGTATGTCTAAATTGTGGATTTGTTTATTCACGTATTCTTGATGATAGTCCTCGAAGAGCATTTACACAGGAAGAAATAACAAAAAGGAAGAGTAATGAGAGAGTGTATAGTCCTATTGGTCCAAGGACAATTATTAGAGGATCACGAGATGCAAGAGGTACACTATTAAGTCCAAAATATAAATCTAAATTTAACCGTTTAGCAAAAATTCATAGATCTTTGACAACTAGCTATGAAAGGAATTTATGGATTGCATTACCTAATTTACAACGTTTACAAAAGAGATTAGGAATTCCAGATGCCGTTGCTGATGATGCACTTAGAATATATACACAAACGGTTAAAAAAAAGTTAACTATGGGGCGAAGTATTGATACTTTATTATCCGCTTCGATTTTTGCTGCCTTAAGAGTTCATGGGATACCTAGAACTGCTGAAGAGATCACAAAAGTAGCTCAAATTCCAAAAAAGAAAGTTATTAAAAGTTATAGATTGATTTTAATGGAGGTTCTACCTAAATTAAATCTTAAAGTCCAACATTTTAGTGCAGATCGTTATGTAGATAAATTTAACGAAGAATTAAAACTTTCAATGAAATGTCGTAATATAGCAGTCAAAATTATTACAAAAGCAAAAGAAAGTGGATTTAATTCAGCAGGAAAAGACCCTAAAGGAATCGCAGCAGCAGCGATTTATATTGGTTCAAAAATTTGCAATGAAAACCGAACTCAAAAGGAAATTAGTAAGCTTGCGAGAGTTACAGAAGTAACGCTTCGTATGCGAGTAAAAGATTTACAACGATATGCGAATGTAGTTGAATAAAAAGAGTGGAAAAGATTAATCTTCAATTTCAATTAATATTTCCTCTTCTTCAAATAAAGGGAGCATTTCGAGTATTTCTTTAATTTTTGGCAAATATGTATTCAAATTATATTGTCTAATATCAATCAGAAAGAGAATTAGCATTATATATAATGTTTCCTCAAGCATTTTCTTGTTCATACCTAAATTATTCAAAAAATCATTAATATTCTTTCTGATTGATTCTAAAGGTTCTCCAACCTTTAGAAGTGTTAATCCATGTAAAAGGATCATTAATGAACTACTCCCAAAATCTTTTCTTTTTAAAAATGAAGTTCCTAATTTTAAATATTCGATTGCTGCGTTTTTTAATTCCTGTGCTTTTAATAGATTCAATATTGATGAATAATAGCGTTTTCTCATTGGTTTTCTCTTACTATATATGATATCTTTTTCTCTTTGAGCCTCTCCCTTTCTTGTTTGTATTTTTCCAAATCTTTGATCAATTTCTATTTGTAGTTTAGATTTTTCTCCAAATTTCTTCCGAAATATTTTATCCGTGACTTTTTCTTCTTCAGTAATTATTTCATCTTTTATAATTTCTGCCTTTTCTTCTTTTAAAATCTCTTCTCCCATGTATTCATTTAATAATTCCAATTCTTCTTCGAATAAAGGAAGTACTTTAAAAAAATGTAGTGAATCTTTAAAATTTACCTCATCCTGAATTTCTTTTAATCCAATAATATATTCCAACAAGGTTACAGCAAATGACTCCGAAAATAACTTTCCTAAACCAGATAATGGTTTTATAATTTGTTCTAATAGTTTTTTAGCATCATTAAATTTATCTTGCTTAATAAGGATTAGTGCTGCTACAGCTAAAGAAACACCTGCTAATCTATATTTATTCCTTAAATTAAATCGACTTATAGTATTCTTGTATATTTCAAATGCTTTATCATACTCTTCGTTCTTTAAATTACTTAAACCTTCACTAAAATATCTCTTCCTTAGTCCATTTCGTTCCTTTTTATCATTTTCTTTATCCAATAATGATTCTCGAGCCCTTGTTTCAATGATTGAACCTTTCTCTTTTAATACTTCTTCTCTACGTGTTTCTTTAGCTTTTTCAGATCTGATGGCACTTTTTTCAGCTTCTAAAACCTCTATTTTCTTATGAATTTCTGTTTTATATTCTTTTTTTACAATTTTATCGTTATAAATTTGTGCTAGATGCAAATTATCTAGTTCTATATAAATTTCGGCAATTTTCTTATAAATTTTATTAAAAGTAATACCAATGCTTTCTTCCTTTTCCAAATATGAAGTATTTATATTTAATACTTTTTTTATAAACATTTCTGCTTTATTAATTGACGATAGACTTCCTTCTTTTTCTAGAATACTCAAGACTTCACTCTTAATCACTTTAATGAATAATGCACTTATTTTTTTAGATTGATCATATAGCATTTCATTTCGATATAACCTAATTGAATTATCAAATATCTTTTCTTTTAATATAAAATCCTCTGATTTTCTTAGTGCTTGTAATTTCTGATTAAATTTTGGGAAAATTCTTGTTAAATATCTTTTCTTCATATCTCTTGAAAGTTCTATAAAAAATGAAAAGAAGTCTTCAAATTTTAAACCTTCTAATAGCTTATCTAAAGATATTGTAAGAATTTGATCGCTAATATCTTCTTTTCCAATCTTTTTAAGGTATTCAGCTCGATCTTTTAAGAGTTTTGCAGATTTAAAATATTTTTTCTGTTTTACAAGTTCTTCTGCTTTATTGATTTCTAAACTATTTTCTTCTGCAATTATATCAATTTCAGTTTTAACAAAATCTCTTAAAATTTCAATTCCCTTATTTACATAATCTTCTACTTCTTTCTTTTTTAAGGCATTATATTTATCTTCTAATTCATCTCGAATTTTAGCAATTTGTTGTTTTAATTCTCTTGAGATTAATTTTTCTATTAAAGTGGTAGCCACTTTAAAGTTATTGCTATCAAAAAAATTATTAATTAGTTTTTCCAAAGTAGAATCTAAATTTACCTTTTTTACTTTATAAGAAACCCATAAATTTTCTAGTTCATCGTAAGTATTTTTAGCAGCATGGTTTTTACGTTCACTTACTTGTATTTTTAAAATAGAGATCAATATTTCAGTTAACTTTTCAGTCAAAATTTTTAATTCTTCAAAAAGATCTTCTCGTTGGTATCGATTAACTGCCATATACAGTTGTTCTTTTGCTAATTCAATATTATTAATGCTAACTAAGTATTCAGCAGCTGCAGCAATTTTTTCTGCAATTTCTCTTAATATTACTAACACGTCTTTATGAGGAATGCTTTGAAGAATTCTAAAAGCATCTTCTATTTTACAGGCGGAGATCCAAGAATTTATTGCCAACTCAAAAGCTTCATTTATAAATTCCTTATCTAGTGATTCTATACTTGACCATTGGGCTGCTCTCTCATAGTTTCTAGCGGCACGTTCATATTCATTCCGATTGAATAATTGATTCCCTTCTCTTATTATTGCCTCAGCATATAATTTTTTAAAATTTGATGATTTATTTCTATCAACTTTCTCTAGTATTTGACTTGCTTCTAAATATAAATTCATTTTAGAATATAGATATGCAGCTTGTTCACAAATTATGAAAAATTCCTCTTTATTGTAGATTTCAGCAATTAGAGCAGCTTTTCTAACCGCTTGGGCAGCATAATAATAATTTTGATTAGTAAAGTAGATATTAGCCATTTGAATGAATATAGGAAATCTCATCCAAGCGTTCTCTATATTTAATGGAGTATCACCGTTAATCATTGCTGAACATAATGATTGGAGTGCTTGATGAAAATATTTTGGAGAGAGATTAACAAAAGCCTCTAAGCTAGGAAAATTAACCCATATGTGCGTCAATAGCTCATTAACAGAGATTGGGAGTATTCCTTTGTTATCATAAAATATGATAATTGTGGGTATATCTCGCTTTACTGAAAAAATATCCGGAATTATCATTTCAAATAGTTCAGATTCTCCAATGATGGTTGGATTTAAAAAATAAATGATTCCATCAACCATAGGAATAATTTCATCTAAATCAAAAGTAATATCTTTAATAGTGTCAATTTCTAATTCACATATATTATCTAAAACTTTAACTTCTTTATACCATTTATAATAACTTTCTTGATCTTCACCCTCATCATCGAATGCACTTGAAACGTAAAAATTTATTAAATCAGGATCAAATCCAAGAATCAAACATCGAAAATAGAATGTTGACATTTTTTCAATAAATCAATTATGTTTTTCACTTTATATTGTTTGATTAATTCTAGCTTGGTTATAAAGATTTTTTAACACATAAAATTAATATTATAAAACTTATGAAATTATTTTAAAAGAAAAGAAATCTTTTAATAATAATTAATTGAGTTTGGGAATTTATATTTTTGTTTCTAACATTTCGGTGATTACACATTGAATTATGTAGAAAGGAATTATCAACTGATAAAAGCAAGAATGATTGAACAAATGGAGAAATCTATTGTATTAGGGAGAAAACTTATTGATACAGAATTAGATACGGGGTTTTTAAACTTTATAATTAATCCAATTGTAAAGGGTTTTTATGATTATTGGGCGAAAAACGAAGCAAAATCTGGGACATTAAAGCAAATTAAGATTACACTAGATGCAGGTAAGCATTTAGTTATTAATGGAAACACAGATCAAAAATTTAATAAAATTGTTGAGGAATATTTTCCTAAATATTTTAAAAATGATCAAACATCTCGTATGGGAGATAAAAAGCACAAGAATTTTGAAAGGTTTAGACAGAATGCTAAAGAAACTTTTATAAACTATTTAGAAGAACTTGTAACACTTTTAAGAGTAGAAGAAAGCGTTGATAATTATGGGGATTTATGTCGAATTGCTTTTAAATCAAAGGAAGTTGCTGAAGTGAATTTAATGAGACAATTAGATTTTACAGAAAAAGGAATTAAAATAGTTGAAGAAGACCCCTCAATTCTTAAAATTCCAATAGGAAAGAAAATTATTGTAAAAGCACTTAGAAAAGGCTTTGAATTGACTAAAAAAGAATTTATTCACGGGCTCACTGATACGTACAACCAAAAATGATTAAATTTATAAAAAATTCTATTAATTATATATATTTTTTATTTTGGAGAATTAAGCATGGAACTTATCGAGAGAAATTATAAAATATTAGAGAATAGAATGGTTGAACAGATGAATGTTTCCTTTAATGATGGAAAATCATTAATCGAATCAGAATTAGATGCCGGAGTTATTAATGCAATTGTGAAACCTATTGTAAAATCTTTTTATAAATATTGGACAGACAAAGATGCACGGTCTGGTACACTTGGACAAATTAAGATAACTTTAGATTCTGCTAAAGAAATATTGATGAATGGGGATCGATCAAAAGAGCATTTCGAAAGGATTATTAATAGAAATTTTCCCATTTATTTAGAAAATGACCAAACTGATAGACAATGTAAAAAAAATCATGACAAATATATAAAATTGAAGGATATAACAAAAAGAAGTTTTATAACTCAAGTAGAAGAAAGTATCTTATTCTTAAAAGTTGATGAGGATGTTAAAGATTATGCTGAATTGTCAAGAGCAACATTTAAAACTAAAGAAAAGGCATACGAAGCTTTAAAGCGACAATTAGATTATAATGAAGAGGGAATATCAATCGTGGAAAAAGATGATTCAATATTAAAAGTTCCAGTAGGAAAAAATCTTATTCTAAAAGTTCTCAGAAAAGGATTTGAATTAACAAAACAAAAGCTAATTAAAGAACTAGATCAAATTTTTAATTAAGAAGATTCCTTATTTAAATTTTAGACAAAAAAGAGTAATAAATTATATTGAATGAAATTCCTCAAAATCGAGAGGGAAAAAACTATTTACGCTTTATTTTTTTAAATTTATTGATTATAATTTTTATAATAATCTCCTATGTATATATTTCTGAATCTTTTGGTTCAATATCCAGTATTTTCATAAATAATCAAGAATTTTCTGTTCAATTTGGAATAACTCTTTTATTATTTACTTTATTTTCGATTTTAGCAGGACCTATACATGGAGTAATTTCAGGTTTCCTAGGTGAATTACTCTTTCAACTTGCATATTATAACAAAATTTATTTTGAATGGTGTTTCATTGTAGCTATATTAGGATTATTATCTGGAATCTATAAATATCGTCCTATGAAATATTTTAATCCTCTTAACGTTTATTATACTTTTATAGTTTTAATTCTTGTATCTTGTATTATTTTTGGATTAATTGTATTAATTCAATTTTCCCTATATTCAGGTCAAGAATCTGTGGAAGTTATAATAATCAATTATGGATTTAAATTTTTTCTCCAATCACTTATTTCAATTATATTTATTGTTCCTATTTTATTGTTAATATATGATAGAATTTTCTCTAAAGAAGAAAAACATCTGTATTATATGATCTTAACCCACCATCCCGTTTCTGTCAGCGATCACACATTCTATTTTAAATTTGGAAGAACAAAAATTTATTTCTGTTCAAGATGTTCAGGTGTAATTCTTGGAGGATTAATATCTATGTTTTCGACAGATATGCTTTATAAAATATTACAGGTAGAAATTAGTGCAGAATTTTCTTTATTTCTCTGTATTGTTCTTCCAATACCTGGCTTAATTGACTGGGGCACACAAAGACTCTTATTAAGAAAAAGTACTACCTCGTATCGTTTATTTACTGGATTTTTTATTGGATCAGCTTTACATTTCATGGGTTATACTTATAAATATTATTACTATACATTTCTCATTTTGGTAATTTATTTCACAATATTTGGTATCTTAGTATTTTTTGGACACAAGAAGGAATTAAAATTGTTGAAAGAAGAAATGAATAATTTTCCTAAAGAGATAGAATATAGAAAAGATGTCTGATAAAATGCATAATATAATTTTTATTCATGGTCTTATCAGCTCGGGTGATGGTTTTAAAGGACAACTATTAAGAAAAACATTACCTGGATGTTTAACTCCAAATTTTACACCATATAGTCCAGAAAAACCACTCAAAATATTATTCAAAGAACGTATGGCGCAACTAATTCCAATCATTGAAGAAAAAATTAAGTGGATAATTATTGGCTCCAGTTTTGGAGGTTTAATGGCTACAATATTTACTTTAGAAAATCCAAAAAAGATTTCTAAATTAATTTTACTCGCCCCTTATTTATCAACTCCTTTATTAAATCCAAAGATATATTCTCCTGTAAATATTCCAGTTGAGATTTTCCATGGAAAGAATGATAAAGTTGTTCCAGTTAAGCAAGCTCAGAAAGTAGCAGAAAAGCTATTTACAAATTTAATATATAAAAGGGTAAATGATGATCACACACTTAAAAAAACAGTTAAAGCTTTAAATTGGGAAAATATAATAAAAAATTAATATCTTAACAATATTCTATTTTCAGATCATTTAAAAATTGGACTCCATTTTTTTTAAAATCATTTGTTAATATCTTTTAATTAGTAAATAATTATGAAAAAATTGGTGCTTTTAATTTGGATTGGGAGAATGTTTTTAATAATATTGGATTCTGGTATGATGTATTTATCGAGTGGTATTTAGACCAGCCTATATATGGGCAAGTGTTGGCAATAATTGGTCTAATTGCATTATGTGCATTAGCAATAACTCTTGTTTATTATATGATTAAAGGAATTGCATATTTGCTGTATTATATGTTCAAGGGAATATACTTGCTTCTTAAGTATATTGGTTATGGCTTTTATAAGCTAACTGAAGGTTTTTATTATTTGGTATCTGGAAAACCAAAACCATCGAAAAAGGAAAGTTCACAAAAAGATGTTCAAAATGATTATACAAGCGAATATCAATATAATTTGGAATATTGTAGTGAATGTGGGAGAAAGATGTCTCAAAGAATGAAATATTATTTTGAAAAAAATGGAATAGCATATTGTGAGAAATGTGGAACACGTCTTACCCAAAATCATGCCCTCAGAATTATATCTATCTCCCATTAATTAAGTTAAACATATTTTTAATCAAAAATAATTAAAGCAATAGAACAAAAATATAATTATAAAGGTGTAGTTAAACAATATGTCAAAAGTTTATGTTTGTAGAGAATGTGGATATGCATTCCCAGATGAACTTATTCACTTAATAGAAAATAATATCCAAGTTTATTGTGAACGATGTGGATCACCTTTTATTATGGAAGGAGTTTCATTTAAACCCGCGACAACCCCATATCGAAGAATAAAAAAGTCCTCTATTCGAATATCTGAAAGCAAATCTTCTAAGATAGAAAAAGTTATTCAAGCTTTAAACAAAATATCTTTTATACCTTTTTTTATCTTTACAGTTATTATACTTGGATTTTTAGCAGAATTAACTATTTCATGGGATATTAGGATCCTATTTAAGCGTCTTATACTTGGTCTAATAGGACTATCTTTCATAATTTATGATAGAACACGTATAACTCGAAAAGTAAGGGAGAAAAAATACAATGATATTTTTCTTGATGCATTCTGTTGGGGAATCTTAGGTTGCGTTCTATATGGGCTTGGTGTTATTCTTCTCATTAAGGGAATCTTTATTATTATCTATGTGATTACAGATTCTGAGAATGAATCTTTAAAAAAGTATGACTATGGATTACTTGCGAAAAACTCTTTGAATTACTTCTCTGCTAAAGCAGGCTTAGTAATCATACTTTTTGGATTATTTGGAATATATGCAAGTAGACTTTATTTACCTGAATTCGATACTATAAATATAGATTTACCATTTGATATCCAAGTACCTGCAAGAATCTTCATTTTTCTTGGTTTCTTGATTATTTCATTAACAATTTTAATTATTGATAGTAGTTTAAAAAAGAAAACTGATGAAAAACAAGAATTTAAGGCTCTGGATGCAATTAAATATTTTATTTTGGGGATTTTTGGAGTATTCTTCTATTCAGCTGGTGTCTTCATATTATTCAAAGGGATCCTAATATTCTTTTTAATTTTTGGTAAACCAACAGAAGAGATTAAAAAAATACCAATAGAAGAAAAACAAATATATTATACTCCAACAGCTTCAACTCCACCAATAACTTCAAAACCTCCAATAACCTCTTATGAAAAAGTAGAAGAATTACAAAAAGAGAAAACAGAAGAGCAAATAGCTCAAATAACTAAAACAGAAGAAAAACTAATCAGTGTAGAACCTCAAAAAATTGAAGAAACCACAGTTAAAGAGTCTGAAAAAAGCCCGATAAATATAGATAAAAAAGAAAAGGCAAAGAGGGAAGAGGAATATAAATTAAAATTACATGATTCCCTATTACCTGTCAAAGATGAAAAGGATAAGAAATTAGTTAAAGAATATTTTTCAAAAATATTTTCAGTTCTTTCAAAGGACTTAAGGAAACAAATTCTCGATCTAAAAATTTCTAAAAAGGAAAAGAAAGAACTTTTGGAAGAACTTGCGTTCTTAACAAAAGAAGAACAAGTAAAATACATTGAAGCTGTTGTTAATTTATATAAAGAAATTCCAAAAAGATTAATTGCCAGAATTCGCAAACTTCCTAATGTTCGCCCAAAACATTATGATAAAATTTTAGATCAATTAAAATATATGGATTATGAAGAACAAATCAAATTTGTTCAATTCTTAGAGGAAAACGTCTAAAAATGTCGATGGAAAAAAGAAGAGAGCCCAGAGAAGATAAGAAAAAAGAAAAACTCCGAGATAGCTCATTTAGGCGTTTAGATTTTACACCATTACAGGAAACAATTGAAGTAGAAAAAAGAGTATTAGAAAAAGAAGAAATTGTTGAAGAGCTAACTGAAATTGAAAAAGAAGTCTTAGATATTGCAACTGAAATTTTGAAGTTAAAAAGATATGATACTGAATTTGAAATTGAATCAGAAAGTCAAATACAAAAGTATCCAATAATTGAGAAATTATATGCTAAATGTATTGCTAAACTTTCCTATAAGAAAGGATATAGCAAAGAGGAAATATTTTTAAATATTCGGAGTTTAGATGAAAAGAACTGGATAGTAACAAACGAAAGGCGTACTAAACTAGAAATCCTTACCAATGAAAAACTTGTTTCCATCCTTGAATTTATAAAAATTAATCCCGGAATTCATGCAAGAGATGATAAAATTGAGGCTGAACTAAACATAACTAGAACACCTTTTTTAAAACATGTAATGACTTTAGAACGCTTTGATCTTATTAGATCTAAGAAAATTGGCAAAACTCTTCATTATTTTTTAAGTGATGTACCAGATGATTATGATAAATTCAAAGTTATTTTTCTGAATCCCTTGATCCCTAAAATATTGGAAGAAATCTTTAGGGATGAAGAGATAACAGTCTCAAAAATAGGGGAAAATCTTGACATATACTCAGGTACTATTCTTTATCATATTAAAAAACTTAAGGATCTAAACCTTTTAAGAAGTGCTAATAATAAAACTGGAAAAAAAATCTTTTTGATCAATATAGAACTCTTAAAAAAATATAATACGTTTTTTGATGAACCAGACTTTTCTCAACTCTTAAAAGGGCTCTAAATTCTAATCAATTTTATAATTACCTTTTTAATGCATTATTTATTAGAGGTAATACCTTTATCAATAATTTTATTGAGTTATCAATTCCATTCTCCATATCAGGATGAATTTCATTTGAATGGAGCAAATCATATTTAGGATTCCCTGGTAAATCCGAAACCGATAATACTGAAATTGTTTTTAAATTGTAGATTTTACCAAGCAAAAATAATATAGATGATTCCATGTCTACGGATTGAACATTTATTGAAGATAATGCTCTTACAAAATCTAAACTTTCACAAAATAAAGCATCAGTAGTCCATAAATTAGTTTCTTTAACCTTATTTGAAAAAAGGGTATTACCTTCATTTACAAACAATTCTCTTAACATTTCATTAGGTTTAGATATGAAAATAGTTTGATTTCCTGTAAATATATTTTGAAATTTACCCAATGGATTTGTAATTGACTGTAATTCATTAACTAATGATGGATTTTCTCTTAAATATTGAGGACTTGTTCCATCATCGCAAAAAGCGAATTTTGGAATTAAAATATCTCCTATATTAATTGAAGAGTTAACATTTTCAATTCCACCACACACATCAATTCTAATAATTATTGTTGTCTTACATCTTCTTAATGCTTCTACAGCCATCGCACAATTTGGAGCTCCAACTAAAGAACGAACTATGCTAACTTTGACATTATTCAATTCCCCATTATAAACTCTTCCATAATTTCTTTTGTTCTGCAATTTTTGCAATAGTTTTTTCATTAAAGGCTTTATTGCAGGTAGAATTACTATTTCATTAAGATTTGAGGGACTTGTCTCAAGTATCATCCTTACGATCTTTTCATCTACACTAATGAATTTTAATCCCACATTCAATAATTCACTTTTTATTCTGTTTAGCATTTTAGATCATCTCATCATTTATTCTAATTAACCAAAATAATAATTTTAGTTATAATCTAAAAGTAGTATACTAATTACTTATATACTTATAAATATAAAGAATATAATTTAATATCTTAATAAAATACATTTATTTATATAAACTAGTGAGAACATTGAGTTCATTGTGGTAGCTTTATGAAAAATAGGTTTATTATTGATAACAAAATCACAAATGAATTTGTTGAGACTTATACAAAAACAACTTATAGAATTGTTGGAGAACATAAACACTCTTCCATTAAACCATGTCATTGGCTTGAACAGAGATTGATGACTGGAAGGGATAATCGAAATTGCTATAAAGGAGTTTTTGGAATAAAAAGCCATAGATGCCTGCAAAATACACCTTCATTGCCCTTTTGTAACCATCAATGTGTTTTTTGTTGGAGAGATCTAGAATCTGGATCTCTCGGAAGTGAATTCATTGGAGAACCAGATGATCCAAAATTACTTATTGATGAAATGCTACGACATCATAAAGATATAATTGAGAATCACTTACCTTTGAGACGTTATCTCGATAATTATGAAATAATGATTGATACCCTCTATTATATGCTTATGAATAATCAACAAGAGCATACCATAAATTCTCTTAGTAATAAGATTCATGTATCAAAAAGTAAAATTGAACGAGCAATTATACTTCTAAAAAACCAAAAATATGTTAAAAGTATCGATGAAACCTTCAACAGTTTTAGATTAGAAGATGATATTAATTGTTGTATCCAATCTAGAGATGAACTCGAAGTATTAATTAATAGAACATTAACAACACCTGATGAGATAATACAAGCACATAGTGAAGCAATAATGCCAAATCATGCTGCAATTTCGCTGGATGGAGAACCACTATTATATCCAAGATTATCTCAATTGGTCGAAGAATTTAAAAGAAGAAATATGACCACATTCATAGTTACCAATGGAACATTACCAGAAAAAATTGAATTATTAGACCCTCTACCATCTCAATTATATATTACCTTACCAGCATCTAACGAAAATGTTTATAAAAAAGTTTGTAGACCTATGATAAGAGATGGATGGAATAAAATAAGAAATAGTCTAGAATTAGTAGATTCTTTATCATCTAGAACATTGGTTAGGCTAACAGCAATAAAGGATTTAAATTTAAATGATGAATTTATACGTGAATACGCTAAGATTATAGAAAAGACAAACCCAAACTTTTTTGAAATCAAGGGGTTTACTTTACAAGCAAAAGCTTTATTAATTAGTGAAAGATTGAAATCATATAAAGAGGTTCAAGATTATTTTCCAGAATATGAATATTTAGAAAACTTTGCTGAAAAATTTGAAGAAATTAGTGGTTTTCCATTAATTTATCGAAATAAACCAAGCAGAGATTTCTTATTTGCAGTAAATTGGGATCCTAATAAAGATCCTAAAATAACCAATCCATAATAAGTGTAAGTTTACTAACAATGAGTTATTAATTTGTTAGCTTTTTTTGATGGCTTGTTCTACGATTTTATTATATTGTTCTTTAAAATCTTCAATGTTTTCTACCATCTCTTTAAAAAATTCTAACCATCTTATTTCCGCTTCATTATGAAATCTCCAGTGTTTTAAAGGAAGTAAATAGAAAGGACTTAATTCATATAGATAATGAGATTGAACGAACTGTTCCCCTTCATCTGCCCTTTTGAACATTTTTTGTCTTTCTTCAATTTGATTCTCTATAGAATCCAATATGAATTTTTTTCCCTTAATCATACCAAATAGTATTATAAAAGGAGTTAAGGCATCTATATCAAAAAAAATATCTTGTGTATAATTAAGAAAATAAGAAATTTGCTCTTGGAATTCTTTCTTACCCTTATTTAACAATTTATAGATTGTTTGTTCGGGTCTATTACCTTTTTGTTTAGATCCTACTTCTCTGATAAATCCATCATTTTCGAGTTTTTTTAAAGTATAATAGAATGATGCATTTGTGGCTTTAATATAGTGGTCATATCGCCATTCTTTTGCTTGGGAAATGAGCTCATAACCGCTCATAGGTTTAGGAATTGTATACATTACCCCTAATATGAACGTTTTAAGTGATGTAAACCTCTTTTTAGGCATATTTTTGAACCAATATCTTATTCGAATCTATTATAGTTGATATTAAAAGAATGATTAATTTTAAATAGTTAAATTTAAATATTTAACTTTAATTATATAATATGATTAAAAATATTTAAAATTTTAGGCGATAAATTAGAAATGATAGAAAATGGTGGTGTTTTTTTAAAGTATGGAAAAAAATCAAGATAGCACGAAAGAAAAGAATAAAAAATTCAGTATCAAAGATATAATATTTACAACTGTATTTACGCTAAGTTTTATTATTCAAATTGTTTTAATGTTCCTATTTTTTAACGAATTACAATTGATTGCATTAGTATATATTGGTTACATTATTTGGGGATTTAGTCTTTATTTTGCCCTTATATCTTTTTGGACGTTCAAGAAGAGAGGAGGTGTAGAAAAGGGAAAGAGTTATCTAAATACAACAAAAGTAGTTGATAAGGGTCCATATGCTATAATTCGCCATCCCCAATATTTAGGAGGAATACTCTTTAGCATTACTATTACCTTATGGACTCAGTTATTGATAAGTCTAATCCTTAGTATTATCATTATAATATTAACTTATCAATGGACTTATTCCGAGGATAAAAAACTTATCGAAAAATTCGGCGAAGAATATAGAATTTATAGAGAAAAAGTACCTCGTCTTAATCCAATATTAGGTATAATTAAATATTTTTCTCAACAAAAGCTGAGCTAATATAATATAATTGACTTTATAATTTTGATTATTTGGATCGTTTTGATGATATATTTTATGCGTTGGCTTATTTGGGCGATTAAGGCGAAAAGCAAATATGAAGTTGCTATGTGTTTAGCAATGACACTATATTTTACTAGTTTCCTATTAAGTTTCTATTTTAAACAGTTTTATGATAACATATTATTATTTGTTTCCGGAATGATTTTGTGTGGCTTCGGAATATTCATTTTCATGAGTCAACTTATAATTATGAAAAAGTTAGGTCAAGGTGAGCACTGGGAGGATACAAAAGTCCTTATTATAAAGGGATGGTTTAAATATATGCGTCATCCTATGTATTTTGGTTTAGCTATAGCAAATATTGGAATTATATTGGGAATGCCTACGCTTCTAACTTTAATTCTTACACCAATATCAATATTATTTTGTTTATTAAGTTCAATTTGGGAAGATTAGGCGAATTTGGAAAAATTTGGTAATGACTATGAAGAATATAAGAAAAACGTTAAATTATGGGGAATTATATAACCTCTAAATTTCCTTTATTTTATTAAATGTTTCTGTATTATCTGATTTAATTTTCCCAGATTTGTTTTCTTTAAAGCTGAAAATTCTAAATATGGGTTGTTTATTTTATCTCCAAATTTATGATTCTCAAGAGAAACAAGATTCAACCCAGATTGCTTAGCTGAATCGGCAAAGAGAGTAATAATTTTATTTTTATCAGAATTAGATAATTTATCAATCTTGTTTATGATTATTAAGAGAGGAATCTTAAACTCTCTAAGAAAGCTAATTAATTCAAAGCTTAACGGAATAGTTTTCTTATTCTCAATAAGATATTTATTCATCTCATCTTCTATTCTGAGAATATTAATTACAACTAACCCAAAAAAGTAATCTGCATGGTTTTTCTCAATATGTAGTACAATCTGTTTTTTTACATGCTCTTCTCTCCGACGACTTGAGTGTGTCATGTATCCGAATCCTGGAAGGTCGACAATCTGATATGGAAGATTTCTATGTATAACTGGTTTAATTAATAAAGTGCTACCGGGAGTTTTGCCAATTTTACCTTTAAATTTTCTAGGATTTGGCACCAGCAATCTTGTTATTGAGCTCTTTCCTACATTAGAATTTCCGATCACTAAAAGTGTAGGTTTTGGGTTCATTTTTTCTGTTATTAAAAATCAAAATTAAATATCAAGAAAATCCTCATCAAGAAAATCCTTAAACATTTTTTTTTTCTCTTTTTCTTTTATAACTGGTCTTGTGCTAATAGGTTCCCCTGCTTCTTCTAATATGTTCTTTAATGATTCAACATTAATATTAACTTTAAATTTTCCGTCTTTTAAAAATCGTACGATTTGCTTATTGTTTAAGTTCAATCTTAAAATATAACCTAAACCGAAGTAAAATTGATGTTCTGGAATTGGATCAATAGGTGATTTGCTTGTAACTTCTTTTAATACATCAAATAATAGCTGTTTTGAAGCAATATGGTCTTCAATATTGAATACTAAATAATAGAGGGCATGATACCAAATCTTATCACGTTTATTTTTGATATAATCTAAAAACTTCTCTGGTGTAATAACTTCTTCTGCTTCAAGCTCTTTTCTTTTTAATAGCTCCTGTTTTATTCTTTCTTCTAATTCCTTAGGAATACTCTGAGACGTTTCAATTTTTCCTTCTTGTTCAAATTCCGCTTCAACATCCTCATGTTTGACTGTTTCAATAGCTTCTTGCATTTCTCTCAATTCATCAAAATCAATCTCATCCATATCGGAAAAATCTGATATCATAGCTTCTTTAAATTCCTGTTCTTCTTTAAGTTCATCAATAATTTCTGCTTCTTCAGATATATCTTCACTAATTATATTAACTTCAGATAATTCTTCACCTACTTTTACTTTCTCAATCGCTTCTTGTATTTCTTGAAGTTCTTCCATATCTAAATCCTCTAAATCAGAAAAGTCAGTTTCAAGTGCTTTCATATCTTTAATGTAAGTTTCTAAATCATCATTTTGGTCTTCACTTTCTTCACTTTCTTGTTTTTCACTTTCTTTTTCTTGATTTTCGTTCATATTAATTTATTTAAGGTTTTTGATTACAATTTGTAATAACTATATAATTAAAGTATTAAATTCGTATAATTAAAATTGTTCTAAATATTAATAGACTTTAGTATGGATAAAATTAACCTAGATAATTATAAAGGAATTATCTTTGATATGGATGGAGTTATATTTAATATTTCTGATGCAATTAGGAAAGCAGTCGATGATTCAGTGAATAAGTATCAACTCAATGTTAAACAAAATGAAGTAATGGAAGAGATAGCCCTCCTAATCGAAGAACTTCAAAATTATCCTGTACCAAAAATAATTCTTAATTCCTATAACCTATTAAAGGTACAATTCTTAGAAGGACTGAATTATTTTAAGAAATTGCGAATTGCAATTTTTATGTTTAATCAATTTAATAAGTATAAAGATGCAGAATCCTCAATATATGATGGAATAGATAAATTAGTATCAACATTATCGAAACATAGGAAATTAGCTATATTAACAAACAATAAGAGTCAATATGCAGAAGAAATTCTAGATAAATTTGATTTATCAGATTTTTTCGGTACAATAATAGGTTTTAATGATGTCTCAGAAGTAAAACCTAATCCTGAAGGAATTCTTAAAATTCTTGACAAATGGAATATAAAACCTGAAGAGGCAATTTTCATTGGCGATATGACAACTGATATCGATGCAGGTAAGGCAGCAAATGTCACAATGATTTGTGTTGCCAGCGGACTTGCTCAAAAACAAACTTTAAAGCAGCATAAACCCGATATTTTAGTAGATAATACAAAAGAATTGATTAAGCTTTTTTCTCTTTAATTAAAAACTTTAATATAGTTTTCAAAAAGAATTATTTTAATAAATCTATTGTAGATATATCCAATGAAAAATTGAGTTAGTTTTTGAAGTAAAACGATTAATAATATTTATTAGGAATGTCAACAGAATATATTAAATAAAGAAAATCAGAGTATACAAAGATTTTTAAGACGTTTAAAAAGTATCATAAAAGTTTCATAAATAATAATAAAAACTATCTCCCTATATTAGTATTAAAGAATAATCGATGATTCTATGTCTTCAGACATTTCTAGTTTTATAAAAGTTATTTCAAAATTTTTAGATTTAAAATCTACAAAAATTGATAAATTACAAAAGATTGACGATGTCCTAAAATTACATATCAACTCCTATAAATTTATTGATAAAGAAGAGGCAACTATAATTAAACAATTATTAGAAGTTACTACGATTTTAGATGCTTCTAAATTAAATAAAGAAAATCCATTTGAAGTCTTAACTGAAATTGAGGAAACTGATGATTCTATCGAGTTAACAGCTAACTTGGAGCAAAAAATTGAGGAACTTAAAGTAAAATATCCAAAACTTGAGGAGAAATTAAAAAAAACAGCGACAATTAGCTCACTTATCGCAAGTGTAAAAGAAGATAAAGAAGGAATTGATATAGAAGCTCAAAAAGTACTTGTGGCAGGGCTCGATAATGCAGGTAAAACCGCTACCTTGTCGAAATTTGGAGGGCGTTTAGGAATAAGTGATATGATTACTACTCACCCTACTAAAGGGGTTGTTCGAATGAAGTTTGGTACTTCTAATCTCTCACTCTATATATGGGATCTTGGGGGTCAACAAGAATACAGAGAAAGATACTTAGAAAATCCAGAGCAATATTTTCTACAACTTGATTTGTTAATTTATGTAATTGATGTTCAAGATCCAGAAAGATTTGAAGAATCTCTTGAATATTTTGAAAAAATTATTGATGAAATTATTTTATTAGAGGAGAATCCATATATTATAATTTTTATTCATAAGTATGACCCTGACATAAAAAATGACCCAAAAATACTCTTGAATATTGAACTGTTAAAAGATAATTTAAATGAATTATTCAAAAACAAAAAAAATGATTTTAATAATGAAACATATTTAACTTCTATATACTCATTAATTTCTCGAGAGCCTCAGTTCGCTAAGTATATTAAAAATCTTATGAGTGCTAATCATTCACTTTCAGATCCTACTGTACGAAAAGTTGAGGGTTTAGGAAAAACACTTGAAGAGACCTTAAATGCGGTCATTAGATTATCTGAAAGTATTTCATCACAACTCAATGATCTTGATAGTCGTCTTAGAGCGATAGAATCGGGAGCATTTCAAGTCGCGCAAAGTGGAATTCCCATTGAAATCGCAAATCCAAATCAAACTGGAATTAGACCCCAAGAAAATACTCGATTAAGAGTCCTAAATGAATTGAAAGATTTATTTAGTAAGAGAAAAAGCTTAGATTTTTAATTTTTTACTTTTTGTTCTCTCTTAAAATACTCCTTAATTGTTTTTCAATTGCAAGCAAAAAAATTAAAACAAAAATAATTAATGAGAGTAAAAAATATCCTAAATTACTAATTAATAAAGGATTTATTTGTTGATAATGAATTTCATACGTTGAAAATTGTTCTAAGTAAGAAAGAAATAGAACTAGTAGTGGTCCCATCAGATAAATAGCAATTAAAAATCCTATTATCCCAAATATACTACCAAAAATAACATCCGAAGGATAATGAACACCAAGCTGAATTCTTGAAAAACATACGATACATGCAAATCCTAAAAAAAGAATTGTAATGAATAGTGAATTTAGAAAAAAGAATCCAATCAAAAGTCCATTTGCTACAATATTATAAGCATGCCAAGATGGAAAGCTTCTTGAAATTGGCCTTCGTTCAAAAACTATAATTTTATCTTCTTTAAAACTTTCAAATGGTCTTTTTCTTTTTACAGCTTGTTTGATCACTAATATTAAGACTAAACCAATAAGAAATGTGGTAGAGATATAAGATAGCAAAAATGGATCATACCAGATTAACAAATAAAAGGCAATTAAATATAGCCAAATAGTTTCTCTTCCGAAAAAAGAAAAAAATTTTAAAATATAGGTAATTGGTTTGCCTCCCATTCCGTTGTATTTTAAAATAATTTTCTGATCCCATTGGTCAATTTTCTTTAAAATATTTGATATTTTCATTACAATCTAAAAAAAAGCTTCTATTTTAAATACTATCTAAATATGAATACATCTCTAACAGTTTTGGGATCTTATTTTCAAAATATTGTAAAGAATGCGAATCGGATCCTACAAAAAAACTTGCACCCTCATTCTTTAACTTTTTTACAACATTCAGAGAAGGAAAAGTTCTCTTTATAGGAAATTTTAATCCTGATATATTTACCTCTATTTTGATATTATTTTTTATACATAACCGCCCTAAATCTATTACACGATTATCAGAGACATCGCAATCATCTTCTGGTTTAAATTCATTATTATTTATATATCGGAAAATTGTATCTATATGACATATGTTCTTAAAAATTTTAGAATTAATCATCTTTCTACTAACTTCAAAATAGTCGTCAATAATTTTTTTCATTGGCACTTTATCTAATAAGCTTGATAACCGTTCTTTACTTGTAATCGGATATCCTTTAATCCACTCATGAATGGTTCCTCCAATAAAATCCAATTCTTTTTCATAATCATCCATAAATTCCATTAATAGAATTTCTCTATCCTCATAATAATCCACTTCTAATCCACTTAAAATAAAATCGTATGTCTCTTTTAACTTATCAATTTCTTCAAGATAATCATTAACTCTCCCATTGTGAAATGGATTATTCTTATTAATTTCTATGTAATAAAGCTCATAATGATTAAGAAAACAGACATTAATTTGATGCTCTTCAGCGACTAGAATGTAATCTTCAAAAGTAGGACCATCATCGGCAACATCCTCACTCCAACCCTTCGAGTGAACATGATAATCAGTATATTTATACTTCATAAATAAACAAGATGAATAATTTAGGAAAAGAAATAAAAATTTAGATATGCTAATTAATTGAATCTTCTTTATCAAAAAATACACGATAAAATAGCTCTCTTTCTCCCTCTTCTGGAGGAGTTATCTTAGTATATCCCCCTTTGTGAATAACACGAATTGTACCTTTGTTTTGAATATGGATATTCCCATAAAATCCTTTAATCCCTTTTTCTTTAGCAATAATAATTAAGTGCTGGTAGAGAAAAGTTCCAATTCCTTTCTTCCTATAGTCTTCTCTAACTACGAAACTATATTCTGCCATGTTAGTTTTAGGATTTAAATAATATGTTGCGCTTCCAATCATTTCCTCATTATCAATTTCCCCAATGAATGCTCCTAGTGAGAAGACATTATCATAATCAATATTTACTTCATTTTGAGTTTTTGAGTGTGTGAATTCTTTTCGAAGTTCAAAAAAACGTAAATATCTATCTCTTTCATTTAATGAGTAATATAACTCTTTAAGTGCCTGCTCATCAGTCGTTTTTACAGGACGAATGTTAACTTTTTCATTATCCCTTATTGTAAAAATAGTTTCATATTCAAAAGGATATAAGCAAATTCGACCTTCCTCATCGCATGGAAGCATTTGATCTGAAAATATATAATTTAATCTCTTAGCCTCATCTAATAATGATTGTCGGAATTTTGGGTGTGCTATGCAAATTAATTCAAGAACTCTTTCACGAATAGTTTTTCCATGAAGATAAGCAACGCCCCATTCAGTTACAACATAATGCACATCTCCACGAGACAGCAATATACCCGCTCCTTCATCTAAGTGAGGAACTATACGTGATTTTTCACCATCTCTAGATGTTGAGGGTATGATAATTATAGGTTTTCCTCCTTTAGAAAAAGCCGCGCCTCTCATAAAATCGATAGTTTCTCCTAAACCTGAATAAAAACTATAACCTTCTGTTGCGGCGTTTACTTGACCTGTTAAATCTATTTGTCTGGCAGAATTAATAGAAACCATCTTTTTATTCCTCCCAATTAATATTGGATTGCATACATAGTCAGATGGATAAAATTCTATATAGGGATTATTATCAACAAACTTATATAATTTATGTGTTCCTAAAGCAAAACTAGTAATAATTTTTTCAGGATGAAAATTTTTCTTTCTACAAGTTAAAAAACCATCTTCAATAAGAGGTATTATATTATCGGTAATGTAATGAGAGTGCATACCCAAATCTTTTTTATCCGATAAGAATGGTAAAACTGCATTTGGTAAATCACCAAATCCAATATGAATTGTTGATTTATTTTCCACTAAATTCGCAACATTTCTTCCTATTCTTTCTGCAATTTCATCTGGTTTATCAAATTGAAACTCTAGTAGAGGAGTATCATTATAAACAAAAAAATCAATTTCTTTCATATGTATAAAACTGTTCCCTAGTGTTCTGGGCATTTGAGGGTTAATTTCAGCAATAGTAATATAAGATGATTGAGCAATTGGTTTTGCTATATCTATATTTAGACCTAGAGAACAGAACCCATAAGGATCGGGAGGTGAAACTTGTATTAATGCTACATCGACATGTTTTTTTCCAGTTAAAAATAGAGATGGAATTTCACTAGTGAAAATTGGGGTATAATCCGCTTGGCCTTTGTTAATTTCCTCACGAAGAGTTTTACCTATAAATAAAGCATTGTGTCTAAAAAGATCTTCAGCTTTATCCTTAAAATATTTCTCTGGGCCTATTGTTAAAAAGTGAAGAATCTCGGTATCAATTAGCTTTTCTGACTGTTTAATCAATTCTGATGTCAGTATTTGAGGTTCTGAACAACCAGAATCAATAAATACTCTATTTCCTGGAATAATTTTCTTTATTGCTTCCTCAGCTGTAATTTCCTTGTCTTTCCACTTTTTTCTCCACTCTTCTACTATCACTTCAGAATTCATCATAATTATATCTCAAAATTAAATTTTTTAATTATAAGTGCAATATCTAATCTTTTTTTTAATTATTTCCCAACAATATAATGTTTTTGAAATTATAAATATATAATTTTTGGTAGAATTAATGACTTTAGCTTAATATAATGATCAGTAAAGACCAAATAGTTCAATTTGATACATAAAAAACATACCTATATACTTCTATTATCAGTTAGTCGAAGAAAAATTTCTATAATTATAATTAAATTATAAGTAAAATGTTTAAATGGAATTATATACATTTCCCAATTGATTAAATTCTAATCATTTACACTAGAAAAATTTAAATGTAATGCATCAAAAAAAAAAAATCTTTAAAATTATTGAAGAATTTATTAAAATTAGATATTTTAACAATTAAAATAAAAAGAAAATTTATTTAAGTGAAGAAATTTGTCAAATAAAGATAAGAAAATGGAAAGCATTCTAACTGAGAATAGAATATTCGACCCAGTAAAACTGAACGAGAATTTTGCGAAGACTGGAATGTCTTTTGAAGAATATAAAAACCTTTACAAAAGATCAATCGAAGATTTAGAAGGTTTTTGGGGAGAACAAGCTAATTCTCTTGATTGGTTTACTCCATATGAAAAAGTTTGGGAAAAAACCGATTTATTTCCTGGCAAGTGGTTTAGTGGTGGTAAACTTAATGTTGCTTATAATTGTCTTGATAGGCATGTAAAAAATGGAAAAGGAGATCAAGTAGCTCTTATTTGGGAAGCTGATGAACCCGGACAAGTTAAATCTTATACTTATAAAGAATTACTTGCTGAAGTAAGTAAAACTGCTAATGCAATGAAAAAAGCGGGATTAAAAAAAGGGGATAGAGTTACCATTTGGCTTCCTATGATTCCTGAATTAGCAATAATCATGTTAGCATGTGCTCGGATTGGTGTTATTCATTCAATAGTATTTGGTGGATTCTCAAAAGAAGCAGTGAAAGATAGAATTGAAGATTCAAATTCTCGATTATTATTTACTAGCGATGAAACCGCACGAGCTGGAAAATTTTATCCAAAAATGTCCGATGTAGTCCAGATTATCAATGATGTACCTACAATTGAACATGTAATTGTTGTAAAACGAACTGGAAGAGAAGTACCCCATACTGATAAAGATATTTGGTATCATGATTTTATAGAAGGAATGAGTGAGGAATGCGAACCTGAAATAATGGATTCTGAAGATACCCTATTCATTCTTTATACTAGTGGTACAACGGGAAAACCAAAGGGAGTAAATCATACAACAGCAGGATATATATTATATACATCTTTTACTCACAAACTTGTATTCAATTATCAAGATGGAGATATCTGGTACTGTACTGCTGATATTGGATGGATCACTGGACATTCTTATATTACATATGGACCTTTAGCTAATGGTGCTACAACTCTTATGTTTGAGGGAGTTCCAACTTACCCTGATGTTGATCGATTCTGGGATATTGTTGAGCGTCATAAAGTAACTCATTTCTATACGGCCCCTACTGCAATTCGTGCTTTAATGAGATATGGTGATGAACCTGTAAAAAAACATGATCTTAGTTCCTTAAAAGTTTTAGGTACTGTTGGTGAACCTATTAATCCAGAAGCATGGACGTGGTATCATCGTATAGTAGGTAAAGAACGTTGTCCAATTGTTGATACTTACTGGCAAACGGAGACTGGAGGTTTCATCATGACTCCTATAGCAACAGCCACACCCACTAAACCAGGATCATGCTGTCTACCATTCTTAGGTATTAAACCTGTTATTTTCGATTTGGAAGGGGAAGAAGTTACAGAACCTCATGAAGGCGGATATTTTGCAATAGCAAGTCCTTGGCCTGGAATGTTAAGGGATGTTTGGGGCGATACTGAAAGATTTAAATCGACTTACCTTGAACGATATCCCGGTTATTATTACACTGGTGATGGAGCACGACGAGATGAAGATGGATATTATTGGATTTTAGGTAGGTTAGATGATGTTATTAAAGTATCTGGGCATAGAATTGGTACAATGGAAGTAGAATCCGCTCTTGTGAGCCATCCTAGTGTTGCAGAAGCTGCTGTTGCGCCATTTCCACATAAAATCAAAGGACAGGCAATTTGGGCTTATGTAACTCTTATGCAGGGCGTTGAGAAATCAGCTAAATTATCTAAAGAAATAAGAATGCATGTACGGCAAGAAATCGGACCAGTTTTTCAACCTGATGTTATTCAGTTCGCTGATGCATTACCTAAAACGAGAAGTGGTAAGATTATGCGTAGAATCTTAAAAGCTATCGCAGCAGGAACGGATATTGGAAATGTAACCACTCTAGCGGATCCCTCTGTAGTAGATGACCTACTGGAAGAACGGAAGAAAATGGATATTGAGACGGATTAACTCTATTTTTGTTTATTTTTTTCATTTTTTTAAAATTCGATCATTAAAATTACATCATTATTTAGCACTTTTAGTTTATTAAGTCTCATAAAAAATAGCTATTCAAATATTTTTAGTTAGAGATATTTCTAATTTATAATAGAAAGAATAAAAAAAAATCAAAGGAATTTCGAAATATTTTTTACTTTCGACGATTTACAATCCTTTCAATAAGAATAATAATAATAACTATTATCGCAATTGGAGGGAATATTAATAGAAATAACCTAAATACCCATAATTCTGCTATATGTTCAGCAAGTACAAACATCAATCCATCTATAAAAGTACTAATCAAGGAAATACATGTAAATAGAAATAAAATATTGTTCATTTTATTATCGCTTAATTCCTGCAATCTTTCTTTACCTCTATTATGTAAATATTCAAATACATCCAATTTTTCCATAAAAAAAGCTTCCATTTGAGAATTCCTCCAACTTTCAATAGATTGTTGGTATATAAAATGGGCAAATGGGGCTAAATTTTGTAAATAATTCGATTTATTTACAGAATACAATTCCATTTCCATTCTTAATTTATTTATCCATCTAACAGCTTTTCTTACACGTCGCTTTTGTAATCCTTGATAAGATGCAAGCTGATTCAAACGTCTATATAATATTTCATTAAAAACCTGCAGAGTACGCCATTCAATTTCCAAATATCTCAGTATCTCTTTAGCATAATTAAATTCTTTATCATTTAATCCAGCCCATAAACTATTTCCCCATCCAATATGGACAAATCCATCTGTATCTTTTGCAAAATTTATACGACCTTCAGGATGACTAACTTCGATAATTTTTCTCATAATCTCATCTATAGGCAATATATCCTGTTGATTTTTTTTGTTTTTTATAAGGACTATATGACCCCATAAGGGAATATCAGATTGTTGATTACTAAACAATTCCTCATAGTTAATTATGGGTTTTCCAATATCTAATTCATCAAAAATCTCCTTAGATATTCTAAAAACATTTTTTCCAATCGATTCAGTTTCTTTTAATAGATCCGGAAATCGTACAATTTTATCTAGTAATTTTGCCATTATTTTTTTTGGTTCTTCCTCCTGTATTTTTATGAAATCTTGTGTAAATTCTATTTCTAGCTTACAATAAATCATTCCAATACCATATTCATGAAAACTCATGGATTCAAAAATAAGTAATGGAGGTGCTTTAAATATGTTCATTCCAATTATATCTAAAGGTAAAGTATATTTTTTTTTAACTTGAATGGTAATAATACTTTTATCTCTTTGAGTAGCACCACTTCCTCCTGTACCTGTAAATAAAAGCTCATCTATCTCACCATGGATCATTTTTTCATCTGTTTTCGCCCACTTTTTTATACTTTCGATTGGATTAACCTCATCCTTAAACTTTTCAATTAAAATCTGGTCAGGATAAATTTTTTCTAGTTTTAAAAAGAGAAGTTTTCTTATTTTTTCATATTTTCCAATTAAAGTAGAATAATCAAAAACCATTCTTGAATTGAAAGGAGTGATAACATAAAAAGTATCTTTTCTATCATCTACCATTTCCATTATTGATTCACAATATTATAGTATATCTAAAATTTATTATTAATAATTATATTTCTAATTAGTAAAATAATTTTGGAAAAAGAAAAGCACAAATTAATTAGAGTATTAATGAAAATTAGTAATAAGCAATCCCAAATTTCTTTATAGATTTAGAACTATCTTTTTCATTAATATTAATAATTAATAAGGTCATAAATCTAATTTCTCAATTTAACAAAAAAAAAATGAAAATGGAAAGGTTCTTTTCTTATAAAACTATGGTATTAAAAGGGGTCCTAAAAGAAAATACCATAAAAAGTATCCGAAAATACTACCTGAAAGAGCACCTACTAAGAAAGTTAACCTAACATTCTTAGGAATTTTATAAAGAGATACTAAAAGTATAGCTATACTAATAAGAGCAAATAATATTAAAAATGTTTCTGGATGAATCTTAATTATATCTGCCATTATATATTCATCGATAGTATTTGATGGAGTAATTAAATAGCTTATTAAGTTAAATATGAATCTTGCTCCCATTGATATGAAAATTAGACAGATTAAGAAATTTATATTAAAGAAGTTATTTTCAAGAATTTTTCTACTATGGTTTTTATTATAACTAACTAATAGTATAATAAAAGGAATTATACATTGGATCCAAGTTGATAAAGGACCCCCTAGAATAAAAAAGAAATATAGTGATTCTTCATTAGCAGGATTGATGGAAGTAGTTGTATATGAATAATGGATTTGTGCTTCATATCCATTTATTATCGCAACTAGAAAATGCCCTACTTCATGGAGTAGAGTTCCAATCATAGGAATAAATATAAAAATGCAGAATATTTTTACTATTAAAATTATATACTCATTATTCTCTATAGTTCTACTTGATATAGTTAAATTTATTTTTGAATCACTTTTTTACCCAAGTTCCAATATCATATAATAAATTTAATTTTTCATAAACTTTTTTCCCATAAATCATCTTAACGTTAATTTTATTTTCCAATTTTCCATTCTATTGGTGCTTTCCAGATTCATTTTTTCTTTAATACTCTCTGGAGGTGTTCAACCAAAAGCAATATGCAATGCCTCTATCCGCTTTGAAAACTTTCCACCCTCAGGTGTTCTAATAATATATTTAGTTCATATATATCTAGTAGTAATAGTTTTTTTTTAAAAGTATAAACATAAATAAATCAATTTTTTTAAATATTTCAGAGATTTTTTGATTTTTCTTATTAGATATTCATTTTATTAATAGAAAGGTTTTAAAATTGAATTTAGAGATTGAAGAATTATCTGAAAAAGTAAGAGGAATGGAATCTAAAGAAGCTGTGGAAATGCTAGTTTCATTATTTTCTACATCAAAGAATGTAGAATTGAAAATAAAGGCCGTAGATCTTTTAAATGAGCATAATGATATTGGAAATAAAAGTTTTCAAGAAATAAAAACTGTTTTTATAAAAGATCATCATCCTCGATTAAGGCTTAAATTAATTAACTTAATAGCACAATATCATCAATATGAAGGAAGTGATTTTTTAAAGGAACAGTATAAAAATTGTAAAGATGGAACAGTTCGAAAACATCTAATCAATAAAGTTGGAGAGAATAGTCTAAATGATTCAATATCGTTTCTTATCGAATCATTAAGTGATTCTGATTTTGAAGCAAAAAGAGAAGCAATAACCCTCTTAGGAAAAACTAATGCGGCTGAAGCACTAAAACCATTGATAGATATGTTTCATTTCAGGAATGCTGATATTTATAATGCTCTGATTAATTCTATTGTAAAAATTGGAAAGAAAGGAAACTTAAAACCAATACTTGAGTATGTAGATATAGAAGATCTTTATATTAAAAGAGAGATTCCTGTGATACTTGGAAAGATAAAAAATAAGGAGAGTGAAAAAGTTTTAATAAACCTTTTAAAAGATAGAGATGCAATAATACGGAAAAATTCTGCAACGGCTTTAGAAAAAATAGTTGAATTGAAAAATATAAGGCATATTTTAGAATTATTAAAAGATGAAAATATTGAAGTAAAGAAAGAAGCTATACGAGTATTGGGTAATGTAGAGAGTAAGAGGGCTATCTCCCCTTTATTTGAAATACTCAAAGAAAATGACGTAAAACTAAGAAATCTTGCTAAAAATGCTCTTTTTAAAATTTTTGAAAAATATAAATCCTTTGATCCTATTTATGAAATAGTAAAGGGAAGAAACATTAATGCTAGGAGGGAAGCAATAAAACTATTAGGAATATTAAAAGATGTTAATGCTATTGACTTTTTGATATCTATTTTCAATAGTAAAGTAGCAAGTTTACGAGGCTCTGCTTATAGATCACTTTTAAAAATTTTAGATAACAAAATTGACAATAAAATTCTTAATGCATTATCAGACAAATCTTGGCAAGTAAGAATGTTTTGTGTCAAAATCCTAGGTGAAATTAAAGATTCACAAACATTAGATCAGATTTTTAGTTTAATTGAGGATGAACACGGGAGCGTTAGAAAATCAGCTGTTGATGCATTAATCAAATTTGAACATGAAGAAGTATTAAATTTTGCAAACAACGCTCTGAAGAGTCCAAACTGGAAGACTAGAAGAGCCGCAGTTAAAATATTATTAAGAACTGGAAGTCAGGATTCATTAAACTCTCTGATTTCATGTTTAAATGATGATGATGTATATATAAAAAGCTGGGCTGCTATGGCATTAGGAAATCTTAAGGATATAGATACTATTGAACCTTTTATCCAGCTTTTGAAAGAAAATGATGAAAAAATAAGAATATCTGCCGTAAAGGCTTTAGGTGAGATTGCAAATAAAGAATCAATTAAACCTCTCATACAAGCATTAGGAGACGATAATTGGAATGTAAGAAAAGAAATTGAGAAAGCTCTAAATAAAATTGATCCTGATTGGATGAGCTATTTATAAAGAAATTAAAAAACTTAAAAATAAATAGTAATTTTAAGACGGTTCACTACAAATTATTATAATTTAATTAAGTTTTGAATGACTTCTTCTAATTGATTGAATATTAAGTTTATATTAGAAGTTTTTTTCACAATCAAAATTAAAAATGTTTTATCGTCACATTCATAGATTAGAATTGTTTTTTCTTCTAATTCGGTAATAATCTTAAGAATTCTTCTATTACCCATTGTTTCGCCAATACCTAATGCACTTTCTAAAACTGAAGCACACATAGAAGTGAAATTTTTGTTCTTAAATCCGTCTTCTGTAATTTCTGTAATTATACCCCCATCTCTATATGCATAAATTATGCATTCTAGATTTCCTTTTTGATTGAACTCAGTAAGAAGATCTTTTGCTTCTTTAGACTTTTCCAGATTTGAATTACTCATAAAATTCATTAAATTATATATTTCAGTTTCTGTAAATATAGATAATTAAATAAAACTATTTATTTATAGTAATATATATGGAAAAAGCGAATTCTCATAAAAAAATAATTCAATTAATAAAAAATTCGAATGATGAATTTATTGAAAACGAATTACGCCCATTTTTAAGAATTCCAAGTTATACACTTAATCAGGAAGGTATTAAGCAAACTAAAAACTTTCTAGTTTCTTATATCTCCGAATTTTGCGAAGATATAAAGGAATTTAAAGGTGAAATTAATCCTTTAATCATTGCTAACGTTGAAGGAAAAATCAAAAATCCATTACTAATTTATATGATGTATGATACTCAGCCTATTAGTCAAGAAAATGAATGGCTTAGTAAACCTTTTGATGCAGATATTAAGATCTTATCATCTCCACTTGAGGAATTGGGCAATTGTATTATAGCTAGAGGAGCATACAATTCAAAATCTCCATTATTATGTTTTCTAAATATAATTAAAATTTTAAAAAATCAGAAAACTCTTCCTATCTCTTTATTACTACTATTTGATGGTGATGAAGAAAATGGCTCACCTTCTTTATTAAAATTCATTGAAAATGAGAAATATAAAAAAATTTTTAAAAATTGTAGAGATGCATATTATCCTGCCAATAAACAAGATCTCAAACAAAAGTCGGTATTAAAATTAGGTTATAAAGGAATTTTATCATTGACAATAAAAATTTCATCAGAAAATAAAGAACCGCATTCCGCATTTAGTGGAATGATTCCTAATCCCGCCATCGATTTAATTTCTCTACTTAATACCATTTATTCTAATAATCAATTCAATATTGATAGTTTGAGACATGTTTATATACCTACAAGTGAAGAACAATCTCTGTTGGAAGATCTCTATAAGAAAATTAACATTGAAGATATAAAAAAAAAAGCTGGTATAATACAAACGATTGAAAAAGATCCTAAGAAAGCATTCACTAATTATCTGTTTAATCCCACTTTTAATATATCTACCTTAAAATCGGGATTTTTAGAAGAAGGAATAAAAAATTATGTACCTAATCAAGCTATATGTAATATCGATATTAGATTTGCTCACGATATTTCAAATAAAATAATTTTTAAGGAAATTAAGGACAAGATTGAGATTTTTGCTAATAGGACAAATTCTCAAATTGAAATATCTAAAAATATTGGATATGATAGGTCTCGAGTAAGGATTAATTCTCCTCTTGTTAAGAGTCTTATTAAAAGCGCAGAGTCTTTAGGATTTTCAACTGAAGTATGGCCTATAAGTGCCGCAGCAGCACCTTTGAGTAAAATTCAAAAAGAATTAGGATTAGATTTTATTACAGGCGGATTAGGGATTGGGGGGTTCGCCCATTCAGCGAATGAATTTATTCAATATGACTCAATTATTAACACACGAATTTCAAATTATCATTTCCTTAATATATATTCAAATCTTATTACACAACAATTATAATTCAATCAAATAATCCTGCTATTCCCCTCATTTTTGTTTTTATTGCATTATTAGGACATAATTCCGAACAACATAGACAAGAAATGCATTTTTTCCTTAAGAATATAGGATAATTGCCTTTTATAAATTTTATTGCTTCTGCAGGACAAATTTCAGCGCATTGACCACATTTTACGCATCTCTCCTTTATTAGATTGGGTATTTTTTTTATTATTTTATATCCTACATGTCCCGTCATGAAACTAATAACACTTGTAAAGTTATTTCCAGGGACATTAAATTTAGGAGTCTGATTCTTAGCCTTTTCAAGTGGAACTCCTAAGATTTCTATTTCCTTCAAATTTCCAACCCCTAATTTTCGGTCCATCGCATTTTTAACATGAGATACGATTTTTGTTTTAACCTTACCAATTTCCAGCGCTACACAATCTAAAGCTAACTCATCTGTTCCCGCAAGAATTAAATCCCATTGTTTCATCGATCCTCCTCCTGGACCAAACCTTCCCTCCATTATGTTTTGCAAATCATATATGATCAATCTATTTGGTTTGTTTTTTACAACCCATGAAAAATTATCCGCAAGAACTTCTCCAAATTGTTCAGCAGTTTTCCCTAATAAATGGTATTGAGCTTTTAGCCCTCCCTGAATAATTCCCCAATAATTTTTAATTGCTCCTGTCATTGTTGCTTCTATATGAGATTTTAAGCGGGGTAAATTAATTAATATATCACATTCTTTAACAGCCTTAGCAACATGTATTTGTTTCAAACGTAAAGCACCCTCTATCTTTTCAATTATCGGTGTATCACTTTCGAAATCAACGAGTTTTATACCATATTTCTGACAAATTTCAAGTAAACCAATTTTTTCTCCTACATCAGTAGCAGATTTTCCCTGTTGTCCCGGAGAATCTCCAACAGAAACATTCTCCATAGAAACTCCCTTCTCCTTCAGATAAGAAATTACACCTTCTACAAAACTTGGTTGAGTACATGCGTTTTTCTTTGAAGTAAGCAAGTTTGGCTTAAGAAGTATTTGCTTTGAATTTTTAAAATTAAATGATAAATTATCTTCTATTAATTTAATAGCCTCAACTACTGCTTTAGGAATTGAATCAAAATCTTTTACATTTACAATACTTACTTTAGTTAACATCGTTAGACTCACTAAATCTCTTTTCCATAAATATCATAATTAACTTTATTAACCTTGTTTAAAATTATTAAAGAATTTTATAAAATTTTATTTATTTAATAAAAATGGTATTTTATTAGATTATATTAGTATAAAATAGATTTCTCCTTTAAATTAAAACTTTTGAATCTGGGAAAAAATCTCAGAAGATTAAAAATATATTAGAAAAGAGATAAAAATTAGTTTTTTCATTTCATCTTTAATCATTATTAGATTAATTTTTCTTTATAATGATTTTTTAATATTTTCAAGTAAAATCTTATTCATTATTATAATTATCTAATAACAATTATTTTTATAATTCTAATATATTATATTTATTAAAAAAAAATCTATTATTTCAAAAAAAAGAATTAAGATCTATCTTTTATTATAGATTTAATATATATATATTCAAAAAAAATTTTAAACGTATGATAAAACCTTCAAAATTCCTATTTAAGATTGTGTTTTTCGGGGATGGAGGCGTTGGTAAAACTACGCTAATAAACCGATATTTAACTGGTGTTTTTAGAGGTGATTCGGAAATTACGATAGGAGTTGACTTTCACGTAAAAAAAATCGATATTGATGGAAAACGAGTTAGTTTGCAAATATGGGATTTTGCTGGTGAAGATAGGTTTAGATTTCTTATGCCTAGCTATGTTGTAGGTGCTGCTGGAGGTATCTTTTTATTTGATATAACAAGATACACCAGTCTAAAGAATTTTACCGATTGGATTGAAATTTTTAAGCAAGGTTATAAAGGAGATACAAATCAATACCCAGTTCTTATGGTAGGAAGTAAATTAGATCTAGAATATAAAAGAGCAGTTTCTAGGGAAGAAGCGTTTGAATTAGCTAAAAAGAATAATCTTTTTGGTTATCTTGAATGTTCTGCGAAGAGTGGTGAAAATGTTAAGGATATATTTGAAGAAATTACTAGATTAGCAATGATGAAATCGGGATTATTATAACAAAACCTATAACAAAAATAAATTAATTTTTAATAATTTCACTTAAATCATTAATGACTAAATCAGGAATTAAGTTTATATCAAAATTTTCAGAATTTCTTGACTTAATTTTTAAATCTTCAATCATTTTTTGAGAAGTTACCCCTGTTAATACTGCTATAGATATAATCCCAGCGCGATTTCCTGCCAAAATATCGGTATTCAACCTATCCCCAAAAATACACGCATTTTTAGCAGATACACGAGTATCATTTAATATCATCTTTATGCCAAATGGTTCGGGTTTTCCAAATATTCTTTCTGGATTCGTATTTGTACAAGTTATTAGAGCATTTACCATTGCACCTGATCCAGGTTTGAGTCCCCGGGCAACAGGTAATGTAGAATCTGTATTTGTGGCATAAAATTTAGCTTTTCCTTCTAAAATACATTTTTGAGCAATTGCTAATTTATGATAGTTAAAATCTCTATCAAGTCCAACAATTACAAAATCAATTTCCTTAATGTTTAATGGTTCAGTAATAATCTTATGACCAAATGATTGTAATTCCTCTCGTAAACCTCTCTCTCCAATAACAAAAATTTTCGCATTCCTTTTCAATTTTGTAATTTCCGCAGAAGTAATTGAAGCACTTGTATAAAAATCAGAAGCATTAGTATTTATCTTAAATTTTTTTAATTTCTCTACATATGTCTTCCTTGTTGCCGTAGAATTATTAGAGTTATAGATAACTCTAATAGATTGTTCTTTAAGTTCATAAATTATTTTGTCTGCGTGAGGGATCAATGCATCCCCTCGGTAAATTACACCATCTAAATCAAATATGGCCAGTTTTATATTTGAAAGTTTATCAATTAATTTTGGCATAGGGCAAACTAAAACCATCCTACTGGTAATCCTAATAAAAATATAAATAATTGTATGCCTATAGGTATAAAAATCGGATTTAAAATATTATCAGCCACATATTTTGGAAAATAATCAGTAATGAAGAAAATGATAGCCCCGATTATTGCATAGATGGGGCCTACGAGAATTAAACCGATGACATATGCTACAATCATTCCTGCTAAAAATCCTTCAATGGATTTAGTATCCTTACTTCTTACAGTCACTTTATGCTTTCCATACCTTTTTCCAATTAAAGCTGCTGCTGCGTCCGAAAGACATGCTATAAGAAGCCCTGCAAAGAAAGCCAAGATAACTATTATCTTTGCCATATAAAGCATATATGAAAAGATGATTCCCGTAAGAATATATATTTGTGGTCCAGTTGCATTTATCTCTTTATTTCTTAACATAGAATGTGTTAAATAGTTGAAAACTGAGTATTCTGGGCCCCATATAATTCTAATAATGTCAGATATTATTGCAAACATTAATGAACCAATTAATCCCATCATTATTAGATAATCTATAGCTTGAAAGTCTCCTGAACTAAATGGATATAACGAAAGTGGACCCCATATAATTTCATAAACTGGAGGAAATTGATTGAATACAACGATTACAGTATCATTAATTATACGAGCTATTGGATGCAGAAGTGTAAAAAAACCGAAATAACCTAAAATAAGGAGAAAACCCATCAAATGAAAGCTTTTTCTTATCATTTCTTTTTTAACAGGTAATTCTTCACGATATGGGCTTGTATTAGATAGTTTTTCGATATACCGTTGTAAAGAATGTTTTTTTCCTACATTACTCTCCACTTTATTTTTATCAAAATCCATTTTCTTTATTAATTTCTTAACTATCGTAAAAAAGATAAAATTGATCATTAAATTAATCCAAATCCACCATACCATAAACCCATTATATGGATATGGAAAAAATCTAACAAGAGAATTATAATATCCAAAAATTAAAAAACAAACTCCACAAATTATTGTAGAAATTCCCCCATATCTATTTTTTCCTTTAAATCCCTTTCGACCAATATAAATCATTATAATCATTAAAATAAAGAAAGAAAGAGATAATGTTATATTATAAAGATTATCTATAACAGCCCAATAGTCCATGATTAATTCAATATAGAATTTTCTTAATTAAATAAATAATTAATAATCTAATAATTATTTTAGCTTTGATAATGACTCCTCAAAATAATAATTTCGTTAATGTATTATTAAAAGAATCACACTCACCCATTCCAATATATTGCACTGGATACCCTGAGATAGAATTTATCGATAAATATATCAAATGTTATAAAATAGAAACTAACGATAAGGAGCATTTGTTAAATTTTAAAAATTATGATATCATTAAAAAAATGGGCTTTGATGCTATTTCTCTCTGGGATTTTCGACGGGGAGAAGGTGGGTATTTATTAGATGATCAGAGAAAAGTAGATGGATGGGGACGAATTTATAAAAGAGATTGGTATTCATGGGATGGCGTTTTTAAAGATGAGAAAACTTTAGAAGATTGGCAGTATTTAAAAATTCCCTCTAAAGAAAAATTAAAAAATTTAAAAGACTTTTTAGCTAAGGAAAAACAGGATTTAGCATACGTTATCTCATTACCCGGTCTTTTTGAAAAAACTTGGCAATCAATGGGGTTTTATTATTTCGCTAAATGCCTAAAGAAAAATATTAAATTTGTGGAAAGTGTAGTTTCATTTTTCTCGGATTATCTGCAGAAATTAATTAGAGCACTTCAAAGTACTGGAGTTGAAAATTTTTTAATAGCTGACGACTATGGTTATAAAAATAGAACTTTTATTTCTAAAGAAAGATGGCTTCATCTATTTTTTGAAAAATATAATAACATTGTTAACATTATTCAAAAAGAAAAACAGAATTTAATATTACATTCTGATGGGTATATCTCTGAAATGATTAGAATATTTATAGATTTAGGATTTAATGGCGTTCAAAGCCTAGAACCTAATTCGGGAGTAGATATTTTTTCTCTTTTTAAAAAATTTAAAGATCAGATCTGCTTTATTGGTAATTTAGATATCTCTCTATTATCTTTTGGAACTCCAGAACAGGTAAGAAATTATATTATTAAATTAATTAAAAAATCAAAAAAATATAATTGTTTTTTAGCAATTTCTCCAACACAACAAATTAATTCAAAATGTAAGTCTGATAATATAAAGACAATGATAGAAACAACTAAAAATTTTTATTCATAATTTAAAAAGGAACTAATATAGTTATATATATTAACAATCTTATATTTTTTTAAGTTGTATTTAATTCAGAAATTCAATTATAGAAAGGATTATTATCATGATTATATCTAAAAACGAGATAAATATCCTCGCTATTGTTAACATAATTTTAGTATTTGTATATTGGATAATTGATATTTTACATATAATTTTTAGTTCTTTGGATTTTTTTATTCCTATTCCACCATTTTATTTTATATTCATGTTTGCTTCTTCATTGTTAGTATTTCTTAAACATGTAGAAGCTGCGGTGACATTACAAATAGTGGGAAGTATTATACATATATTCGGAACTTTAGGTTTAGTAGGCGTTTATTCGGCGTTTTCGAACCAAACTTTTTTGGAATATATATTGAATAATCCATTAAGTATATATTCAATTTTTTTAATTTTTGGATTTTGGATTATTGTTGTTGGATTTATAATATTCTTAAGAAATCAAAATCCTCCTTTAGATCAATATACATCAATTTGAAAAAATAATCTTAATATCTCTTTTCTAGCATTTGAAATCCCATATCAAGTAAAGCAATCTATTATCAAATTGATAAAAAAGTCAAAAAAGTATAATTGCTTTTTAGCTATTTCTCCAACACAACAAATTAATCAACACTGTATACTCCAAAATATTAATGCCATGATAGAAACCACTAAAATATTTAAATAATAATTATGATAATTACTACAAATAGAGACTTTTTAAAAATAATAACAGTTCTTAAGGTATTTTTTTACAAAAATTTCAAAAATTAATTAATAAAGAAATAATAATATAATTTATTAGAATTTACAAAATAAAAAAAAATAAATAAAATTAAAATAAGTTAATTATATCTAATATTATATAAGGAAATATACCTTTCGTATATCCTCAAAATTATTAAAAAAAATGATGAATTTGGAACCAACTACTGAGAACTTAGATGATATATTGAAAAAACTGCTAGCAGCAATACCAGAAGTAAAAGCTGCTGCAATTGTTTCTGCTGAGGGTTTACCCATCGCATCCGCATTACCTCAAGGAGTAGATGAGACGAGGATAGCCGCTATGACTGCTGCATTACTCTCCTTAGCTGAAAGGTCAGTTATCGAGATGGAGAAAGGTGAGTTCGATCAATTATATGTTAAGGGGAGCGACGGGTACCTTTTAGTCTTACAAGCTGGTCCCAATGCTGTATTAACTGTTTCTACAACGAAAGATGTACGATTGGGCTTAATATTTTTAGACTGTAAACGAACCTGCGAAAAGATCGCAAAATTAATCTAATTAAATTACAATCACATTTTCACTTTTTGAGATTTTTTAATAAATTTTATCATATTTCTCCAATTCTTTTTATGAAAAAAGCCTTAAATTGGTCTTAATAAAATACAATTTAAATAGATATGTATATTATAATCTTTTGAGATCTAAATGCCAAAAAAAATATGGAAGTACCCAATTAATACTCAGGAAGTAAATTTTGTACTTGAAATGCCAGAAGGAGCGAAACTATTAAACTTTGATGTTCAAAGAGGTATTCCTACATTATGGGTATTAGTAAATCCAAATAATAAGTATGAGAATAGATTTTTCCGATTTATTGGTACTGGAGATATTATCGAAGAAGAAGATGATTTAAACTTTATTGGGACAATCCAAATGGCTGATGGTACCCTAATTTTTCATTTATTTGAGGACATAAAAGATTAAAACATAATGACAAAAAAAAAAAGATATTCAAATTCCTTTTACATGCTTTCTTCTTAATATCACTAGAACTATAGATTTAATTCTTTTATTACTTCATTTACTTCATAATTTTCATGGACAATCATATACAGACCTTTAACAAATTTCGTAGGATCATCTGCTTGAAAAACATTTCTCCCATATGCAACACCAGCTCCTCCTACCTCTATTGATTGTTTGGTTATTTCCAAGATTCCTTTAATATCTTTTTTTTCTCCTCCTGCAATTATGACTGGAGCCATACACCCATCAACAACTTCTTTAAAAGAGTCCGGATCACCGGTCCAATTTGTTTTTACGATATCTGCTCCTAATTCCGCTGCGATTCTTGCAACTATCTTAACTAATTCGACATCATGCTCATTTTCTATATTTTCACCTCGTGGGTACATCATAGCTATGAGTGGCATTCCAAGATCTCTACATTCTCTTGATACACTTCCTAGTATTTCAAGCATTTCGGGATCTGATTTGGTTCCAATATTAATATGGATTGAAACTCCATCTGCCCCAAATTTGACTGCCTCTAGCACTGAATTTACCAAAATTTTATAATTTGAATCAGGACTTAATGCAGTTGAACCTGATAAATGCAGAATTAAGCCAATATCTGGACCATAACCCCTATGGGCATATAAAGGGATGCCAACATGTCCTAAAACAGCGTTAGCACCACCTAGAGCTACTTTATTTACTATCTCACCTAAGCCTTTATCGAGTCCCTTAATAGGGCCCAAAGTTAATCCATGATCCATTGCTATTATAATAGTCCTTTTTGTCTCTCTATTGATTATTCTTTCTAACCTAATTTTTTTACCTATATATCCAGACATTTTAAATTCAACTCATATTTAAATTCCATCAGTAAAGAATATTAAAAAAAGTATTAGTATCTTTAATAACTCTCTCTTTTCAATTTTAAGTTTAGTACTAAAATTAATTATTTTTCAGATTTATATTAAAGCAAAACCACAAACTATTAATTTTTTATTTCATTTGTACAATTACTAAACTTCAATAAAATTCACAAATTATGCGGTTATATTCATATGTTTAGACTCTACACCATCGAAGGAAAGATTGAGATCCCCCCCTTTTTATTTGACCAAGAAAAAGATGTCAGTGCAAGGATAATACTTTCAGAAGATTATGAAGGGATAATTACTCATGATTATGGATTTATAATAGCAGTTGTAGATGTTCTTGAGGTAGGAAAGGGGATCATCATACCTGGTAACGCCAATACTTTTCATGAGGTAATTTTTACTATCCTTACTTTCAAGCCAACAGTGTCAGAAGTAGTAGAAGGAACTGTTGTTGAAATTGTTGATTTCGGTAGTTTTGTACGTTTAGGGCCGTTAGATGGATTAGTCCATGTGTCTCAAATTTGTGACGATTATATCTCTTATGAACAAGTGGGAAATCGATTTATTGGAAAAGAAACAGGAAAAATCTTAGAAGTTAATGATCAAGTTAGAGCAAAGATAATCGCGGTTTCTTTAGGTACAGGAAGAAGCGGAAAACTTGGCTTAACTATGAGGCAAAAATTCTTAGGAAAAGAAGAGTGGATTGAAAATGATATTGAAGAAACTTATAGTGAAAAGGAAATGAAACCCGCTGAATCAAATCAAGATGAAGATGATTCAACATAATTAAAATACAAATGGAGTGAATAATTTTGAAAGAAAAAGCATGCAAAAATTGCCATTTAATTACTAAAAACGAAACTATTTGCCCTAAGTGCAAAACACATACTCTAAGCGAAGACTATACTGGAGAGGTAATTATAATTAATCCTCAAGAGTCTAAGTTCGCTGAGTATCTCAAGATTCATTTTCCCGGTAAGTACGCTTTAAGGGTGCGTTAAATTTTAACTAAAAGCAACGGGTTATTCGTTATAATTGTACTTATAAAAATTCTAAAGTAAATGTTATATAACACTCTTTCTTTATATTCTTGATTTAAATGGAATATAATTTACGAATTCCTCATGAAAAAAGGCATTTATTTACAGAGCCTCTTGATATTTTAATTGCAGGTTCTCGAAAGGAAACTATTTCTCAAGTGGAAAATATTTTCCAGGATTATGCAAGAACCAAAAAAGTATTTAACTTTTATATTGTGGGGGATATTGTTGCTAAAGATTTTTTATCTAACTCTTTTTTAAAAAAATTCATAAAAATTTGTATTATTGATGAAAAAACACAGAGAACTCATATTAACTTAGAATTTGAGGAATTTTTTGAACATACTATTGAATTTCAAAATCCTGATGGAACTATAAATAAAGACTGCTGGAAACTATTTAGAGAGGTTATAAAATCTGAGAAAAAAACTTTAATTAAAGTAATAGATGGAGAAGAAGATTTATTAATACTCCCTCTCATCCTCGAAATTCCTCTTTTAGTGGGAATTAAAAATTTTGCTTTCTATGGTCAACCTCCTATTACAGATTCTAATTTTATGATTCCTGAAGGAATTGTAATTGTTGATATTGATGAAAATAGCCAAGAAAAAGTTAAAAAGATTATTTCTACAATGGATCAATTCTAACATTTTAATTATCTTTCAAAAATTATTATATAGGTCAAATTTACATTAAAAACCAAAATTTTATTTTTTATATATTCTTTTGAATGTTATATTATAGTAATTTTTGTTTTTTGTAGAAATAATTTGCTGTAAGAAGGCAGTACGTTTAAAATGACGTTAAATATTGAAATATTGGATGAAAAAAAAAACCCGTTAATTGACCGAACAGAATTAACAGTTAGAATCGATCATTTTGGAGAAGGAACTCCAAATAGGTTAGAAGTGAAGAAAAAGATTGCTGCCTTACAAGGTAGTGATGAAAAATTAACAATAATAAAAAAACTCGATACCCATTTTGGAGCATCTCATGCTATTGGTAAAGTATATATATATGAAAACTCAAAAGATCTAGCCTATTTTGAACCGTTTCATATTCAAGTGCGGAATCTTGAAAAAGAAAAAAGAACAGAAATTTATCAATTGAAAAAAAGACATGAATCTTACAAACATCTATTTGAATATTAATTATAATGTATTAAGTGAAAAATGAAATGAATTCTTCAGATTATTATAAAATTGAAGGGGGAAAGTTAGTTAGAACTCATAGGTCTTGCCCAAAATGTGGACCAAGCTATTTCCTTGCAGATCATTATGATAGATGGTCATGTGGAAAATGTGGATACGCTGTATTCAAAAGAAAAGGACAAACGAAAGCAAAAGCTACAAGAAGATCTCCTCGAAAACGCTCAAAAGCGTAAAAAAAGATTGGATAATTTATAAAATCTATAGTTGAAAATTCTTCCCCCTACATTTCAAAGATATACCTTACCTTTACCTTAAAACCTAATAGTCTAAATTGAAAATTTGGCGAAATTAATGAAGAAGTTATGTTTAGGTATTGAATCCACTGCTCACACCTTTTCAATAGGAATTATAGATTTTGAAGGAAATGTTTATAGTCTGATAAATGATATTTATGTCCCTGAAGAAGGTGGACTCCATCCTGGATTAGTTAGGGATCAACATTTAAACAATTTTATGAAAATAGTGAATAGAGCTTTGACAGAAGCTAAAATATCTATAAAAGACATTAATTTGATTGCATTCAGTCAAAGTCCTGGTTTAGGACCTGTTTTAAAAATTGGTGCTTGGGTTGCACGTATGTTAAGTCAATTAGTTAACATTGAAATCGTAGGAGTAAATCATTGTATTGCTCACATTGAAATTGGACGTTTAAAATGTAATATTAAAGATCCCCTTAGTTTATACGTATCAGGTGGGAATACTATAGTTAGTGCTTTTGAATCCGGAAGATATCAGATTTTTGGTGAAACTCTTGATTTAGCTATTGGCAATATGATAGACTCTTTTGCTCGTGATGCAGGTCTAAACCATCCTGGTGGTCCAAAAATAGAAAAACTAGCATTGAATTCAAATAACTATATTCAATTACCTTATGTTGTAAAAGGTATGGATCTATCATTTTCTGGTCTTTATACTGCTGCAAAATATCTTCTCCAATCTGAAGACTATGGTATCAAATATAACTTAAATGACGTTGCCTATTCTTTGCAAGAAACTGCTTTTGGAATGTTAACTGAGGTTACTGAAAGAGCTTTGGCTCATACAGAAAAAAAAGAGGTACTTCTTACAGGAGGCGTAGCAGCAAATAAAAGGTTACAATCTATGATAAAATATATCAGTAAGGAGCATGATGCGAGGTTTGAGGTGGTACCTTTAAAATTTGCAGGAGATAATGGAGCAATGATTGGTTGGACAGGAATTTTGAGATATCAAGCAGAGGGAAGGCATGAAATCAATGAAACTTTTATCAAACCTAAGGAAAGAATGGATCATTTTACAATTCCATGGAGGACTTAAAAGATATTGAGTTCTGATATTAAAAAAGAAAAAGTCATTAAGAAAGGAGCTGAAGCAACTCTTTATTACGGGCATTGGTTTGGGAAAGAAGTAATATTTAAGTATAGAATTCCAAAGAATTATCGCATAAAAGAATTGGATAAGGCAATAAGAACGGAGAGAACATTAAACGAAGCCAGAGCATTAATAAAAGTAAAAACATATGGGATTAATGTACCTCAAGTTTTTGAGATTGATTTCGTTAATTCCACAATAGTTATGAAATATATTAAAGGTAATAGATTAAAAGATATTTTATCAAATTTGGATGATAATATGAAAAAAAATTATTTTAATGATATTGGCAAAGCAATTGCAACTCTACATAGAAATGGTCATGTACATGGTGATATAACAACAAGTAATATAATAATATCTCCTGAAAATCAAATTTTTCTCATAGATTTTGGGTTGCATGAGTATTCAGATACAATAGAGGATAAAAGTGTAGATTTACATCTCCTAAAAAGAGTTTTAATCTCGTCTCATGGCAAAAATTATAAATATTGCTTTAATGCCTTTCTTGAAGGATATAAGTTAGAATATGAAAAGATAAAGAATAAAGAATATGAAAAGATAATTAAAAACATTGATATTGTTGAATCTCGTGGAAGGTATATAAGACCAGAAGCTAGATTATAAAAATTATCTATTATAGTTAATTTTATCTAAAAGAAGGAAAAATTCTTAAAATATTTTCAACTAGCCTATTAATTTAGGTTAGAAAGTGTTCATCAAATTAAATAAATTAACTAAATAGTGTATATCTGATATACAATGCTTTAAATACTCTAACTCATACCAATTAAGTTTATATACATGCTTTACTTATATTATTATATTGGAAAGAGTAAATATGTAAAGGGTACGGAATATTTCTACATTCTAATTTATTTTTGCCATATAAAATAAGAGGATTTTAGAAAGAATATTCGTGGAGGTAATTAAATGACAGACACAGAAAAATCAAGCAAAAAGAAGAAAATGGTTAACATTACCATTAATTTACCCGAGATTTATGATGAAAATATTAAGAAACTAATTGGTATGAAGATTTGTGCATCCCGTAGTGAGGCAATAAGGACCGCATTGCGTGATTTTCTTCACAATGAATATAAAAATCTTAAATTATTAGGATTCTTTAGAGAAACCTCCTAAATATTCAATCTTTCTATATTTACTCTTAGTTAAGATTTATAACACTAGTTTACTTACTAATTTATTATCCTTAAGAACTGCTAGGAGAATTCAAATGCTATTATATCTCGTAACTGAATCTGGATCTTTAAGAAAAATTAATAAAGTAGATTTTAATGAAACTAAAGTTTTTCTAATTGATGATATTAAAACTTTATATTTATGGTTCGGATTAAAAGCTTCTGAGAAAAAAAGAAAATTAAGTATCGAGAAAATAGAAAAGTTAAAAGTTCAGAAAAAAAAATCTCCAGAACTTATAGTTTTAAATCAAAATGAAGAATATGGTTCCTTTTTAGCAATTATGGACATTTTAAAAAAAGGCTTGAAAACTGGTGAAACTATTGAAAAGAGACCAGAATTAAAAATTCGCTTTAAGGATACCCAGGAGCTCATAGAAGCGGGAATGGATCCAGATTTTGAAGGTGAAGTTACTATTGCAGCACATGATCTTGCTCAAGAAAACCATACTTATGAGGATTTGTGTAGAAAACTTGCGGAAATACAAATGAAGTTTATAAAAGAGAATGCTTCTGAAAAAGAAATAAAGAAAAAAACAGAGGATATTTATAAATCCTCCTCAACTTACGAAGAACTTTGCTGGTTGATTGCTGAATTAAGTAATTTATTAGATAGAAAATCCTGATTTGAATTGACTGTTTTACATTTTATCGTAATTGATGTATCTTCTTTATAAAAATTGATATGTTTATTAAAAAGTTCATTAATAGCTTTTATATAAATTCCATTTCTCCCAACTGCTATATGATATATATTTAAATCCTTCAAGAAACAAATGATAATCTCATATTTTCCTTCTTTATTATTTATTTCTATTCCAATATCATATATACACAAATCTGGAAATAGATTGAAAAGTAAATTTAATAAAATGTTATCAAACCTAATTATTGAGATTTTTTTTACAATTTTATGTCTTAAGGAGTTTAAATAGGTTCTTGCTTCAAAATAATTATCCTGTTTTACAAAAAGAAATATAAACTCATTATCTTCCACTTTTATGATAACTATATGTGAAGGCTCTATTTTTGTCTTATCATAGAAATATTTGTATAAGTTGAGCTCATAATTAGAATATTTTATATTATCAAAAGTTAATACTTGATAGAGAATTAAATCATCGAGAATCGTGTAAAACATATAATAGTATTTTAGAATGTATTTTTAAAGTACGAGAAAATCCATAACAACAGCTTATTCAAAAAAAACTTAAATTTAAGTTTTATATTATGATAAGTTCATCTATTTAATCAAATTATAAAATTTAGCAAGTAAAAAAGCATTAATAGTTGAGCTATGTATAATATCACCATTATTGATCAATTTATGTATTTCTTCAATGGAGAATTCATATACTGAAATTATTTCATTTGGATCTATAGGTTTTGAATTCTTTTTTTCCACCTTAGCAAAATATAAGTAATTCCAAACAGTATTAAGAAAAGATATTCTTGTTTTTCCTAAAAAAGTAATGCTTTCAACCTTATATCCTGTTTCTTCTTCTGTTTCTCTTATTGCTGCTTCCTCAGGTTTCTCACCTTCATCGATCATACCACCAACAGTAGTTTTTGTTTTTAATTGCCAAGGATAAGGATAAGCATCCACAAGAATAATTTTACCATCAGCAGTTTGGCAAATAATTGTGACAAAATCCCTTCCTTCAATAACAACATATTCTACTTGCTGACCGTCTGGTCTTAAAACTAAATCATTTCTCAAACCAATAAAACGATTTCGAAATATAACTCTTTCTTCTAATTGTTTCCATTTATAATCTTTTCGAGACATATTAAAATTCAATGATTTAATTGAATATAATTCTATTTATCAAAAAAAAAACTTTACACTTTAAACTTTACACTATGAGACTTACTCCAATTGCATTCGAAATTACAGCAGCAAAAAATATTTGAACTATAGTAAATGATATCAGAACCACTGGATAGAACGCCTTTACATTTTGAAATATCTTAGTATTTTGAATAATCATTAAAAGAAGAATTATATACATAAATAAAACAGAGGGTAAATAAGACAGTTGACTTGTTAATGTCATCAATGTTATCATCAGGATAATTGCGGTGATTATTAACACCCTATTTTTCGATTTTTCTGATTTTAAAATTTTTAACTTTGGATAAATAACTTTTCTTAAAAGTATTTCTATTGAGAGAAATACTGGAAGAAAAAGATAACTTAACATAAAATCAACAACGAAATTTGATGGCCAAATAAAACCAAAAGGATAATAAAAAGAAAATAGCATATAAATAGCTATAAAATAACTAGCGCATACTAAAGTAAAAATCAAATAACTTGATTTAAATTGGTTTCTGATATTTAATTTTAAGGTATTTAAATATTTTCTATCTTTTGTCTTTTTTAAGAATTTTAATATACTAATCACTGTGAAAGTTCCAAGCATGAGGATTGAACCATAAACAATACCCACCAAACCGAAAAATTTCTCAAATAATACCCAATTCAGTAAAAAAGCTCCAATAGATCCGATTGTCGAAATTACTAACTTTTGTTTATTTAAAGTATTAATTGATTTGTTGCTATTAAAATAATTAATATTTTCAAGTTTTTTTTCGTTTCGAAAGAACAATTGACTCGATATTGAAATTAAGGAAATAACGCTTATAAAAATAACAATAATGTTTATGAAAATTATTACATAATTATAATAGAATGTAATAGATATGCGTCCATTAATATTAGGCGTTCCAAAAAAATGATTTTCAAACCAATTTATTGATTCAATTAGCACCCCATCTGAGAAAAGTTGGTGTCCTCCACCTAATAAAAAGCCTTCTATTGGAATTACTGTACAATTTGTTAACTCTTGGGCTTTTAGAGCATTATCTGTGAAATCCAATGCTTCATCATCAACATGCATGATAACTAATAAATTTTGAGTATTCTGTTCATTCAGTAAATTAGCTGGAATATAATCTATAAATTCCTGGTTATAGGTAAATCCATACTTAGGAGGTGAAAAATTTACAAGGGGTGCTAGAGCAACTATTACTTGAAAGCGTGGATCTAATGCTTGATTCATAAGGACGACCATCCCACCAAGCGAATGACCTATAAGGCCAATTTGAGATTTGTTAACATCATTATAAAAAGAAAGTGTTTCTAATTTATCTAATAAATTAGAACAATCCTGAGCTAACGCGGGAATACCATTATTGGAATTTATATTATTTATATTCCCTCCACTCTCACCATGTCCTTGGTAATCGAGAGCTGCAACATAAAAACCTCTCTTTGTAAATTCAATAGGAATTCTTAAATCGAAATCTCGTTTAGATCCAATACCATGGCAATATATAACTAAAGGTTTTTGTTCCTGAAAATCCAATTTCTTGGTGGGATAATATAAATTTGCATAGAGTGTCGCCCCAGATGATTCAAAATTGATACGTTCATATCGATTATAACTCTGAGTTCTATTTAATTGTAAAATTGTTAATGTTATAAATAGAATAATGATAAAAACTAAAAGTTTTTTAAGATGACAATAGTCCTTGTGTGTCATCTCATCAACAATAATAAACTCAGATTTTACCAAAACAGTTGTCCGGTTTTTTGAAATAATTTATTTTTACTTCTCTAAATTTCAAACTTTGTGAAACCCATAAATTAAATAGAAAATAAACTATTTAAATGTTTTCACGAAATTTGAAATATCACTTAAAATAGTTACTAATGATATTTAAAAATCAATTACTATTTTAGTACACTTAAATTCATTTTTAATAGAATAAATTAAAATATAGCTAACGTTAGTATTTATTAATAATTTAATGCGAAAATATTATGAAGCTGATTAAGGGATTTACTGCTGAACCAGAAGGAAAAGAGAATTATCAGTTAAATGTTATTAATTTTATGAAACATGCAGTTAGAAATTATGCAAGACAAGAAATTGTTAGTAGAAAACTTGATGGTAGTCTTTTTCGATATACCTATAAGGAATCATATGAAAGAATGCAACGATTAGCAAATGCATTAGAATCGATTGGAGTAAAAGTGGCTGATCGTGTTGGAGTATTAGCATGGAATACACACCAGCATTATGAGATATATTATGGGCTACCAGGAATGGGTGCTGTAATGGTTACCTTAAATTTACGTCTTGCTTCTCAGGATTTAACATATATTGTTAATCATTCTGGAACAAAATATCTAATTGTCGATGAGGATTTAATTCAAATAGCTGAGAATATAGCAGCTTCATGTGATAATATAAAAGGTTATATTATTATTACTGATAAGGATCTAAATGATATTGAAACAAATTTAGCACCTCTCTATAGTTATGAAGATCTTTTGAAGAAAGCATTACCAGAATATAAATGGTTAAATTTAGATGAAAATTCAGCTTATGCTGCTTGCTATACAACAGGAACTACTGGTAAACCCAAAGGTGTTTATTACTCACATCGAAATTTGTATTTACAATCAATGATGTTTGCGGCTTATTTTTCATTTACCGTAAATGATGTTGTTTTACAGTTAGTACCTATGTTCCATGTTCTGGGTTGGTCAATGCCGCATGCAGCTACGTATATTGGTGCTAAGTTAATTTTCTCTGGAAAGTGGAATTTGAATGATGTTGAGGATCTTACAAAAATTATGGTTCAAGAAAAGGTCTCTCTGACTGGAGCTGTTCCAGCTGTTTTTATGGCAATGCTAGAAGTTATTAGAAATTTGGAAGAAAAACCAGATTTTTCTCATGCTCGCTTGATTTGTGGTGGTTCTGAGCCTCCAATTACATTAATGCGTGGTTTTTGGGATGAAACAGGAGGAGAAATAATTCATTCTTATGGTTCTACTGAAGCTATGTCAAATAGTACACTAAACTCGTTTAAACCATGGCTTAAGAAAGAACTCTCAGAAGAGGAACTATGGCAACTTAAGAAAAAACAAGGTATAATCGTCTCAGGGCTTGATGTAAAAGTTGTTGATGAGGAAGGTAATGAAGTTCCTTGTGATGGAAAAACTTCAGGAGAGGTTCTTTTTCGTGGTCCTTGGATTACAAATAGCTATTATAAATCACCTCAAACAAGTAGTAGTTTTACTGAGGATGGATTCTTTAGAAGTGGTGATGTTGGCTGTCTTGACTCAGAGGGATATCTCAAGATTACTGATAGAATTAAGGATGTAATTAAAAGTGGTGGAGAGTGGATTAGTTCAATTGATATGGAGAATTCATTGGTATCACATCCAGGGGTTCTTGAGGCAGCAGTTATAGGGATTCCTCATCCAAAATGGGATGAAAGACCTTTAGCTTTAGTTGTTTTACGAGAAGGATTTCGATCTATAAATAAAGAGGAAATATTTGGACATCTTACGAAAACATTTGCTAAGTGGCAATTACCTGAAGAGATTTTATTTGTAGAGTCAATCCCTAGGACTAGTGTAGGGAAACTTGATAAAAAAACAATGCGAATTCAATATCAAGATTTGTATACAAAAAGTTAGAGTTATGAGTTTTTACTCTATTTTTTTATTAAGGTTTTTTTAGTAAATAAGAGTTTTATCTACGTCCCCGAATTTTGCGAGCTTCTCGTTCTACTTCTCGTAGAATAACAATATCATCCATGCGAATTGGACCTTTCACATTACGAGTGAGAATTCGATTTCTATCTGGACCTTCAAGAATACGTACTTTTATCTGAGTAATCTCCCCTGTAAGTCCTGTTCGACCAATTATTTGAATTACTTGTGCTGGAATCGCTAAATCTTGTACCGAAACGCCTTTTGATTTGTCTAATTTAACCAAAGATTATCACCAAATTAATTACTTTTTGATTTCTTCTAATTTTTTTGTTAGATCTTGTAATGCATTTTCATTTCCAGTACCTGCGTTTTCAATCGCAATTGCACTCGAAGATACGTTAATTTTTACAACATTTCCAAGTTCTTTTTTAGTTGAGAGATAACCATATGGAATTCCTTTTTCCTCACATAAAAGTGGTATATGGAATAAAATTTCTGGTGGACTCACGTCTTCTGCCATAACGACTAATTTTGCTTGAACTCTTTCAATTGATTTAGTTACTTCATTCATACCTTTTCTAATCTTCGAATCCCTTGTTTCTGCAATGGTGGTTAACGTATTCTTTAGTTGATTTTTTAACTTTTCAGGTATTTTAAATTTTACATAAGAAATATTTAATCATCTCCTTCAAATATACTTTTTTTAAGATATATTTTCATAAATCATCGATTTATTGTAAGAAAAGTAATTATAGAAATTAAATAAAATTTTTCATTTAGGTAAAAAACCTAAAAATTCTAATATATCAACAAAAAAAACATATAAAAATTTTATTCTAAATATAGGGAATTAAATAGAAAAGCTTATTTTTTATGAATTATTTATTAAATTGGATATATTATATTTTCTAAGTTAAATTGATTTATTTAACAAAAATATTAAAATCGTAAAATAATTTAACTAAATGGAGGAGATCAACCATTATTATACCAATCCGCTGTTTTAGTTGCGGGAAATTAATCGCTCATATTTATAAGCCGTATCTTGAGATGATAGAAAAGGGTGAGTCTTCTGAAAAAGCATTTAAAGAATTAGGAATCGAGCGATTCTGTTGCAAAAGAATGGTGGTTTCGCATGTTGACTTGATTGATGAACTACTCAAGTTCCCTCGATTACAATAACATAACTTTTTTTTAATTAATAGAAAAAGAAACTAAAATTTACTGTTTCCCATAGTAGGAAGTCCATCTTGTCTTTCTTGCTTTCTTTTTGTAGTTTATCATTGACTTCCGGCATTTATTAGTGCAGAAATTCAAAACAGTACCATCTTTCTTTACAAACATAACGCCTCGACCGATGGGAATGTCGTAACCACAAAAACTGCATTTTTTTACTTTTACCATTATTTCCACTCTTAAGAATTGATTAAATTTTATTCCTTCTTAAAAATCTCAACTTCTCCGTATTTTATCACTTTCATGTTAATTAAGGTCATATCATGCGTAATTTCGTCTCCGCGAACAGTTCTTCTTCTTTTCTCTCCTTTTCTTTGAGGTTTATAACCAATACTTCTTTTTGATACTAAGATTTTCTTTTTTACTGGTCCATGAACACCTTTTCTCATCGGAAAACCACTAGTATCACTCCCACCAGTGATTTGAAATTCATAATTTGCGAATCCTATTAGTCCCCCCTTAATAATATCTCCGATTTTCATCCCTTCAAATCTAAACTTCTTCTGATCAATCTCAATTACCTTAGACAATCCTTTTCCGGGACCCTCGTTCCCACCACTTATATTAAATTTGTATACAATTTTTTCAGAGGACACGATGCATCAAAATATCGAACTTAAAAAAACAAGATTAACTTCTAAAATGCATATTTTCATAAAAATTTTATGGAAAAGTTATATTTTGAATTAGTTCCTAAATAAATAAAGATAAAGAAATTTATTTTAGTGAATTACCTATTTAATTTATATAAGAAATTATTAGATTTTCCTATATGCAAATATTTGAAGTAGTGGAATTATCAGAATTCCCTTATATGGAAACAATGGAATTTAATCAAGGGCAGGTAGTTAGTGATATTTTAAATGAGATTAATAATGAAAAAGTATTTTTGCTTGTAGATCATGATACTAAACGGATTTGGACGTTTAATGGTTCAAAGAGTCCCTTTAAAATACAAATTTATGGAGGAATTTTAGCTGGTAAGCTACGTCAACAATTGAAATTATTTTATAGAATATATTCCTTGAATAGGTATTCCAAAGAAGATAAGGAATTTCAGGAAATATTAGAAAAATCTATTGGTGGTGGTAGAGCTAAACCAATCGAAAAAAAAGATTTCCCAGAACCAACCCCAGATAAATATGTTGCTGATATTTCTCTATCAACCCCAAAAATAAATAATGCCTTAGAATATATTAACCAGTTTCCCCAACCAGAAAATCTCATACGAAGATTTATGATAATAAGCGGAACAATCTTTTCAGATGAAAAAATTACAGAATCTTTTGTTAAGGAAGAAAAAACCACAATCAATCCCAAACAATTAGGGCGATTAAACACAGGTTTTACATTCTTTCAAGATCATAACTATTCGACTCGATTAATTATAAAAGAACGAATTATCCAAGGAATCGAATTATATGTTGATAAAGATGATAAATCTCCTTCTATAAAAATTGAAATACCTTTAATATTTGAGGAAAAATTCAATAATCCCGGTTCTATAGAATCATTAATTAATGCCTTTCAAATCCCAAAAAAATTGCCTGAAGAAAGCGAAAAATAAAAAATGAATGAGATCGAAACAGATAATTAAGATGCTTCTCTTAATTAATCCTAGAACTTCTAAACCATCAGAAATTCGTTCAAGGTTTTTTAGAGAACCTAACTTAGGATTATTATATTTAGCAGCAATCTTAGATTTAAATGATATTCCTGTTGAAATCTTAGATCTTGAACAATTTATAGATTTGAACGAGTACGAGTTAGAAAATTTAATTTATGAAAGAATAAATGATTTCAAGATTTTTGGTATAACATGTCTTACAAATACATTTCATTTAGCTTTAAATATTGCGAGAATAATAAAAAATTACAATAGAAATAATTATATCATTTTAGGTGGACCTCACGTTTCATTTATGTACGAGGACATTCTAATAAATGATAAAAAAACTGAAGATTTAATTGATTTTATTTGTATTGGAGAAGCAGAGACTTCATTTTTAAAGTTGGTAAAATTCTTAAGATCTCAAATTTTAAATGAAGAAAGTATAAAAAAAAATGACAACCAATTACAAACTATTAACGGACTTGCTTATATAAATTCCAATGGTAAATTATCTATAAGGCAAGCTATGGATGAAATTAACCTAGATTCTTTACCTTTACCTGCCCGTTATAAATTATCTCAAGAAAATTATTATTATAATGTGGCAAATATTATTGTTAATCGAGGATGTCCTAATCAATGCTCATTCTGCTCAAGACAAAATTTATTTAAAAAGATTAGGATTAGAAGTATCAAATCAATTTTAGAGGAAATAAGAGATATCCAAGCTCTACGGACTTATTCTCATATCAATTTTTATGATAATATAAATATTGATAAAGCATTTTTTATAAGTTTTTGTAAAATGTTTATTGAAAATGAGATTAAAATACCTTGGGGATGTGAACTACGCGTAGATACAATTGGATATGATGAGGCACGTCTACTAAAGAAAGCAGGATGCCAATTAATAGCAACTGGGATTGAATCCGCAAATGAAAAAGTACTCAAAACTAATTTTAAATATCAGGATCCAGAAAATGTTAGATTTGGAATTATAAATCTAAAAAAACAAAATATTCCCATTCAAGCTTATTTTATAATAGGATTACCTGGAGAAACTGAACAAAGTGTTTCTCAAACAATTGAATTCATAAAATCACTCCCTTTTGATAAAAATGATGACTTAAACTATTTTGTGGCAACACCTTATCCTGGCTCTCGTTTATGGGATGAGCAAGACTATTTTAATATTAAAATATTTGAGAAAGATTTTACTAAATATGATTGTAATCATATAATCTTCACAACTAAAGAGTTGAATAAAAGAAAATTAGAAGAATTGTATTCAAAAACAAAACAAATTGAAACGATATATCATCGTACTACCTAAATAAAATAATGAATAAAAGATGGTGTTTACCAATTCCTAGTGATTTCACAGAAAAAATTATTCGAATAATTAAAAATATACCAAACGGAAAAGTTCTTACTTATGGATTTATTGCTAAATTAGCAGGGAATCCGAGAGCTGCTAGACAAGTATCATGGATTTTGCACTCCTCAAGTAAAAAATATAATCTTCCATGGCATAGAGTAATCAACTCAAAAGGAAATATAGCTTTAAACTCTATTGAGGATCGTGAATATCAAAAAAGTCTATTAGAACAGGAAGGGATTGTGATAACAGAAGGATTTAGAGTCGATCTTAAAAAATATCTATGGAAAATCGAATCTATTAAAAAAATATAAGTTAAATTTTATTTTAAATAATTTTTTAGTTGAAGATGATTCGTTAATAGTCTTATAATCTTGCTATTTTTATCTGTCCTTTCAAAAAAGCTTAAATCGAGCAGCTGTTGATTTTGTAATTTCTAAAATATTATTTATGTCTTTTTGAGAAAAATTTGGAGTATAATAACTAGGTTCATGCAAATTCCTAATATAGTACTTTTTAACTGAGTTGAATTTTTCTGTTTTTAGTTCAAGGTGTTCGAGAATTTCATCTATTACTGTTCCTGGAGTTGTACATAAATCATGGTATCTAACAATAAGAGATGCTTTTTTTAGATTCTTATTTGCATCAAGTTGATTAGCGAGAAAATTATATATAGATCTCCAATAATACGCCCATCCTTTTACATAATCCTCTTTAATACGCCATAGTCTACGAATTTTATGGATAATTTCTTTATTTCCCACATTTATACATAATTGATGATGACCAAATTCATTATGTCCTGAAATTCTAAGCCAATCTGTTAAAAGGGGATGTTGTTTTTCCATCCTTAAAATTAGGTTTGTTTGCTTAATCAGTGAAGCAATATGCCTTATTGGATCACGAATTATAATTAAAAATTTTGAATCTGGAAAAAGACGAAGTAAATATTCTAATCTTGTTACATGGTAATTATTTTTAGTTAGATAACGAGAACCTTTTTGATTAAAAATGAGTTTTCGAATGTGAGTTCTATAAAATCTCTCAAATTTAGGATTGGAAAAATCTAAATTTAAAACTTTTGAAATATTTTCGTTATGATTGTTATCTAAGAATTTTCGCCAAAGTATCTCTTCTATAGCTTCAGGGCTTTCACGTGAAACGATAATTCCATCCTTATGAAACCGTTCAAAAGGTTTAGTATAAATGTTAATTTTATCAGCAATCAAACTAAACCAATATGGGAGATATGGCATAAGAATATGCTTATATCGGTGCGTTGAGACATCTGAATGTTTGCTTAACATTTCTAAAATTATTGTTGTTCCTGCACGAGCAAGACCAGTAATATAAATTGGTTTCTCGATTTTTATTTTATCTATTTCATTATATAGTGCAAATGTTTCTAACTTATCGAGGAAAAAAGAAAATGATTTAAATCTATCAAAAAATTTATTTACACCATAAGCAGCATATCCTAATACAGGAAGTTTAAATGAATTGTTTTCTTTTGATTTTATTCTTATCATTAGATTATATTTAGCGTTGTTCCAGAATTTTAAATTTTCATTTATTTTTACTATGAAAATTTAAATTTTACTTAGATAATGAGTATTTTAAAGTTATAATTATTTTAGTTTTCAAATATTATATAAACATCATAAAATTTGATATTATATTTAATTGATAAACATTATATTTTATATTGAAATTGTTAAGTGAATTAAAATGAATGAAAATAACTCTAATTCTTGGATTAAAAAATTAATTATTCTGGGAGTATTCATCTATGTTATTATATTAACAGCAGGATTAGATTGGGCAGCAGAGCATTCAGAAGTCGGAATTACTATGCGATTTGTATGGTTAATTGGTTTAATAAGTCTAGGATTAATATTACCTATTGGATTTATGTATCTTGCAGGTAATAATGAAACTGAAAGAAGAAAATCTGATAAGAAATGGTTCATAATAGCTATTATTTTATTCTTGGTTGCGAATGGAATACCAATCGTGTTTTACCTGATACTCGGAATTTCACCAGGATTTTTCTTATATGTGCAATTAATATTGTTTGGATTAATTCCCGCTTTTTTTATTCAACCAAAAGATTCCAAATATAGAATTCTGATCCTACTCATTCTTTTTGCCACTATAATAATTCCTATAGGAATTCTTGTAAACTTCACTATTAATGATTTATGGTATGCTGGAGTAACTGATAAAACTATGTATTATCTATCTTTCTGGGGGCTTTTAATGACATTTTTTTATCTTATTATTGCTATAGGTTTCAAAATGGGTGGATCAAGTAGAAGGGATGGCTGGAATGTCTTTGTCGCAGGAACACTTTTACAATATAGCACTCTTGAAGATTTCTTTTATTTCTTTTTAAATGGACAACCTTTACCTGGAACTTGGCCTTGGATGAGCAATTTTGTTATTAATTTAGAGGCTTTATTTGGTCATATTCCTACAGATTTAGATCTATTAATTTTCTGCTTAATAATATCAATTATCGCCGTTTTTATTTTATTTGATGGACATGGGTATATCTGGAATAAAATTAGGTCATAATTGCATATATCTCTTATATCTTTTTTTTCTATTATTATTTAATGGACAAATCTATTTTCTCATATGAAATAAGGTTATTAGATTTAAAATCATAAAAAATCAATTTTTCAAATCAACTTTTATTATAAGAACTTGGATTTGGAGCATTTTTTTAATTTACTTAATGTTTATTAATTGAGATATTCAATTAATAAATAATTATATTAATAGAAGAATAACTCTAGATAATTGGAGATAATATTATCTCAAAAATACACTATTATAAATAAAAAATATCTACAAATTACTCAATTAATTAAGAAGTAGAAGATTCAAATTATGCCAAAAAGTGAGTATTATATCGGAGAAGCCTTAGTTGGAGATCCAAGTGACCCAAATTTGGCACATATAGATTTAATAATTGGGTCTAAAGATGGACCTGTTGGGGTTTCATTCGCAAATGCACTTAGCACGCCTTCTAAGGGTCATGGTGGGTTGTTAGCAGGAATTCGACCAAATCTACTTGCTAAACCAGTTTCGCTTATTGTGCCTAAGGTCACTCTCGCTAAAATGGAGGATGCAAGTAAAATATTTGGTCCTGCACAAGCGGCAGTTGCTAAAGGTATTGCGGACGCAGTGGAAGAAGGAATTATACCAATGAATAAATTAGAGGATTGGCTGATAATTGCTAGTGTATATATACATCCTGAAGCCAAGGATTATAGAAAAATCTATCAGTATAATTATGGTGCTACAAAATTAGCAATTCAGAGAGCTTTAAGGAAATATCCCCCTATTGAAAAAATATTTTATGACAAAGATCGAGCAAAGCATCCAGTAGCAGGGATTAGAGTACCAAGGCTCTGGCGTCCGCCCTATGTACAGGTAGCATTAGATCATCCTGCTCTAGAAAAGCAAATTAAGGTAGTTAAAGAATTACCGAAGAGTGACCGAATTATATTAGAAGTAGGTACTCCATTTCTTAAGAAGTATGGTGTTGAATCAATCAAGCAAATTCGAGAAGTCGCAAAAGATAAATTTATTGTGGCTGATTTAAAGACGTTAGATGTTGGCAAATTGGAGGTTGATTTTGCATTTGACGCAACTGCTGATGCCGTGGTAGCAAGCGGTCTAGCTGCAACAGCATCTCTGGATAAATTTATACTAGAAGCACAGAGATTAGGGATTCATGCTTTCGTCGATACAATGGAAGTTTCAAATCCTATTGAGAAATTAAGCTCTTTAAAACAAACACCAGACGTGGTTATAATTCATAGAGCTATTGATGTTGAACAATCTGCAGCCGGAGGTCAGTCACCTGATGCCTCTCAAAAAGCCAGGTGGGCATTAGTTCCAAAAATCAAAGAATTATATACTAATCAAAAGAAAGCTTCAGGAAGAGATAGAGTGTTAGTTGCAGTTGCAGGAGGTATCGAACCAAGTACAGCAGCATATGCTATACAACAGGGAGCAGATATCTTAATAGTAGGAAGATTTATAGCTAGTGCGAAAGATGTTGAATTTGCTATGAGAAGAATGCTCGGAGTTCTTCCTGGATATCAAGATATCGATCTTAAAAGAATTCACTCTGAAGATGATGATAATACTGTTGAAAAGTCAGGAGGTCCTAAATGGGACTAATCTAATTTTTTTAGATCTCGTTTTTATCTATATTTTTTAATTTATTCTAATCTGAATATTTTGTCATTCTTTTTAACAGGATTATCAACTATTATTCCAACGGCAATTCTATCTTTTTTAGAGGAAACAAATGGTGTTTCGGTTAAATTTTTCTTTTGCTTAATCTGAATGGAGCTAATATTTTGTCTTAAATATGAATCTGTATGTGTTCCAATAATGAAAATTTCATCATTTAATTTTAGTTTCCCTGATGTTAGAAGAATTTTCGCAGCATTTTTTTCTGGAAAATAATTTATAACCTTTCCAATCTCAACTTTTTTATAATTTGAGATATTTCCATCAAATTTCCTTTCTATTTCACTGCCTTTTGGCAATCCAAAGTAAAATCCAGTAGAAAATCCGCGATTATATACTTTAATCAAGCGTTTTAACCAATTTTTGACTTTTTCTTCTGTGAAATCATTGTCATAATATGCTTCAATGGCTTCTTTATAACATTTAGTCGTTTCTTCAATATAGATTGGATCCCTCATTCGACCTTCGATTTTAAAAGCATCTATTTTTGCATCAATTAATTTTGGGATATGTTCAATCATACAAAGATCTTTTGCGTTAATAAAGAATACTCCATCATACAGCAACTCATTATTTTGATCATCATAAACACGCCATTTTCTTCTACATGGTTGAACACATTTCCCTCGATTTGCGGAATAATCTTGGGATTCGCAAATTTCAGCAGAAAAATAACATCGCCCTGAAATTGAAGTACACTGAGCCCCATGGATAAAGGTTTCAATTTCAGCTTTCCTTACAACATTTTTAATTTCTTTAATTTGTTCTAGTGATAATTCTCTCGCTAGAATTAATCTTTGAGCTCCAAGTGATTCATAAAATAGTGCTGTTTGAGAATTAGAAATGCTTGCCTGAGTAGAAATATGGACATCTAAACCCTTTTCTTTTGCAATTTGAATAGCACCTATATCATGGATAATTACAGCATCAATTTCCGACTCTACGGCTTTATCTAATATTTGTTCTAAAAGCGGAATCTCATTTTCATAAATTATTATATTAGTTGTCAGATATGCGTTAATATTATGATTATGACATGTTTTCACGATATCATTTAGATCTTCTAGTTTAAAATTATCGCTAAACATTCTCATGTTAAACGATTCAATACCAAAATATACAGCATCAGCTTTTCCTAATACAGCATTTAAAGACTTATAGTTTTTTAATGGAGCCATTAATTCTACTCTTTTTTCAAAGTTATTTGTCATTCTAAATTCCTCATTTAAGGATATAATTCTATAATTAATTAAATTTAGACTGGTTTATATATTTCGTAATGATAACCTTGGAACTTTTATACCAAAAATAGTCCTTAAGACTTGATTCAGTTATTTTTCAAAGAAATTTTATTTTGGTATTAAAATTATCAATCTATAAAGCCTTCTAATTTGGCTTAGAAAACCATTATCATAAGGTGAAAAAGCTTTTTTTAAAAATTTGGTTTTCATTATCTGTTTCTTCCGAGTTTTTCATGACTATCAACCCACTCTTTAGCATAATGAGCTCCCATTAGAGAAATCTCACCTGCTAGGGCTGTAGCAGCAATGATTTCTGCAAGTTTTTTGACTTTTCCAGATCCATAACAATCCATAACCTCAAGACACTCTTTTTGTGTAGCAAGACCAGTACCTCCTCCAAAAGTAGCTACTATCAAGGATGGAATCGTAATTGAACAGTATAAATCACCTTCATTTATCCTCTCTGAAAACAGTACTCCTGCTGAGGATTCAGCAACATTAGCAACATCTTGACCTGTAGCGATAAACATAGCAGTAATACCATTTGCAGAATGATACGTGTTACTGACTGAACCAGCCATAAAACTTGCAATAGTAGTTATTTGTAATCCACGTTGAAGCACCTGAGAACTTGATCTTAACTGGGTCTTAAGTATAAATTTAGGAATAACTGCCTCAGCAGTTACACGTTTACCTCGTGTCCTAAGCATATTGATTTTTGAAGCCTTTTTATCCGTAGCAAGGTTAGATTCAAGAAGATAATGATTGATCTCATGGGGATAATTTGATCTTATCCATTCACAAGCAAAAAAAGTGGCTTTTGTTGTCATGTTTTGACCCGCCGCATCCCCAGTATGGTAATTGAAACGGAGAAATAAAAATTTATTTAATGGATATTGTTCAATATCCCTGAGTTTTCCGATTCGGGTCGTTTTTTCCGCTATATTTTTGATTTCATGAAAATTTTCTTTGATCCATCTTCCAAAATTTTTAGCCTCACGAGCATTTTTAAAGATAAAAACAGGTGCCCTTTGCATGACATCATCACTAATCGTGGTTGTTGCTCCACCACATTCATATAAAATTTTCATTCCTCTATTATAACTTGCAACAAGGCTCCCCTCTGTTGTTGCCAAGGGAACATAAAATTCTCCCTGAGCATATTTTCCATTCACTAATAATGGTCCTGCAATCCCAATTGGTACTTGAGCCGCACCGATAAAATTTTCAATGTTACCCTTTAATTTTTCAGTTTCAATGGTGTAATGATTTATATTCTTTATTTGCATTCCAGTTTTTTCAATAACAAAATCTTGTCTTTTTTTAATCATCTCGGGAGAATTGTTTCCAGATTTAGCGCGAGGTATAGTATTATTCATTTTATTTCGCTCTAATTCATTTACCTGATTATACATTCTCTAAATCACCAATAACTATGAATTTTCACCAATTAATCATTTAATTAGATCATCTTTTATTTAAATAATCAACAGAAAATATTAATATATTTAAATGTTATACAACAAAAAATATGATTAGTAATATGATTTATTTAAAATTAATAAATTATATATGGAATCCCACTATTTTAACAGAAAATATTTGTTTGTGAGTAAAGAAAATTTATTTAAAATTAATTATTAAAAAAATTATATATTTTTATTAAAAAAAGAATACAGCTCTTTTTAGATTATTCTAAAGGATTAGAAGAGATTGAACGACGGTTCATTCATTAATTTTTTACAGATCTTAACTTTTCTGATTCTATAACTAATTTAAATAGGCTTTATATTTTTATTAGGATGATTTAAAATTACAATTGTATTATATAGAATGCTCTCTTTTCATAGTCGGTTTTACTTTTATTATTAATGATAATTATGAGGCCATTAGATCACTCTATAAAGAAAAAACTAAGAAAAATATAATATTTATTTCTTTTCAACTTTTCATTGAGTTTTGGTTGATCTTTTCTGCCAAGATTACTTTATGGGGCGGCTGTTTGCCTGGAATATAGGACCTATAAATTGACTGTAAAGTTTTGAGTAACCTTCTTGATTAGAAACAACTGCGATCATTTCTGCTTCAGTATCTGTTGCTGGTGCTAAAATTACTTCCTCAGCATCTCGAGTTACTGCAAAAAACTCTCCAGCGGTTTGTAATTGCCGAAATTGTATGTTTCCGAGCTGTTTCATTTTGCCAATAATGCCACTGAACTTTTGCAAATCCCAATGTGAAGTGAGCATAAACCTCACTGCCTTTTTCTGAAACGCATATTCAGAAACAACTTGTAATATCTCAGGGACAACATATGGAGTAACTATAATAATTGATGATTTTACGCGGTATACAGCATCTTTAATAGCAGCAACCATTGCATCTTTTCCAACTACGGGCCAGGTGGTTACTTTAGAAATTTCGGGAATTGCATTAGAGGAGGTTTGAATATCCTTTAATTTTTCCTCATTAGTCTCTGCTAATTCAGTACCGTCATCAATAGAATTCATAAATTGTAATGTAAAATCTGCAATTGCATCTTTTAAATTTTGAATAGTATCTCTTGTAGTATTCGATAGACTATTTTGAAGAGTTTTTGCGTTTTGTTCATATTTGGATTTGTGATCAGTTAGCATATCACTTAAATTTGTATTCATATCTTTAGCTTCAGAATCCCATAATCTAATTTCACTATCAATTTTATCTGAACAATCTCGTTTCCCATTAGTAAAATTCATGTCAACATCTCTAGTCCAATCCGTATTCATTCTTTTAACTTCAACATCAAAATCAGAGTAGTGTTTTAAGGAATTATCTTTATGAGTGTTAATAGCATCATCATATTGCCTTTGATGTGTTTTAAGTGAGTTTTCTAAGGAATCTTTTAGCTTCAAATTGGTATCAGAGCAATCTTTTACTCCTGTTTGTAATGTATCATCAACTTCTCCAGATAAATCAGTAGCTAAGGTTTCTAATTGAGCATCAACAGTTTCCTGGGCACGGTAATCAAGATCATTAGTTTCTGTAGCAAGACCATCATTTTCTTTAGCCATTATATCTGTTAGGTCAGATTTAATTTGATCTGCGGTTGAACGAGTATTTGATACATAATCATCACATGATTTAATGAAATCTGGTTTCATTGGTTCTGTATATGTTAAAACATTTTGAATTGTAGTTTCATGTCGAGCTTTATATTTTTTCTTTTTTCCCATCCATAAAAATCCCTTTTTGGCCATATCTTCAGAAAAGTCTGTGAATCTATTTGCATGCTCAAGCAAATTATCGATTAAGGTTAAAGTCATGCTTTTAAAGTCATTTGTTTGGTCTGTTAATGTTCTGTGTCTTTCATCAACCATTGCTTTTAAGTCTACTTGTAGAGAATCTGTAGTATTTTTCAAATGATTCATATGTTCTTTCAATAAATTTGAAATTTTTGCTTTTAAATCAGAAATAACTTTATCCATACGTTCTAAATATTTCTCCAGAATTTGCTCCATTTTAGGTTTAAGTTGATTTGCAGTATTTTTATGCCTTTCAACGTGTTCATCCAATTCCATCTTTAACTCTTTTTCTAAATTTTCAACTCTAGTTGAAAAATCAAGTAATAATTTTGAAATTAATGAAGTCAAGTCATCTTTAGTTTTATTAACTTCTGTTTCGTTTTTATTAACAATTGAATCAGAAATACTTTTTAGATTTGAATTTAAATTATCCATTATGGAATGTATATTAGACTCCAATGTTTTAGAAGTCTCAGTAAACCGATTAGTAGCACTATCAATCCTATTTTTTTTATTATTATTTTTTGAATCAGAATCTTCAAAAAAAGCAGTAATTTGAGTATCAACAGCATTTTCAACTTCTCCAATGCTTTTATCCTGAATTGCTTCAAGTTTTTCAAAACGATCTGACTGATCACTCAAAATTGCATCCTTTATTTTCGCAATCTCATTTCTAAAGTTTTCTGATTCATTGGTAAATAACTCAAAGTATGGTTGAAGAGGTATATATCTATTAATAATTCCTTCAATCTTTTTGAGAAAACCTTTCTCAACTAACCAATTAGTAATTTCTGTTACAGTTTCATATGATAAATCTTCATGCTCCTCAGCAAGAGTCATATATACTTCAGAAGTAGTTGCTCTAGGAACTCTTAAAAACACTAAATAGATATTAATATGATCCTCAGTAAAACCATATCGCGTAAACACTTCTTTAGTGAAATCTTTTAACGACATATATTTATCTCCATCGTTATAATAAATATTTTTTTATATTATTCAAATTAAAATAAATTTAAGATAAATCTCTTATTAATAATTTAATCTGAAAATGTTTAATAATATTTTCAAAATTCTGGAATTAAAATTTAACGTTCAAGGAAATCTCTTTAATTAAGAATACTTGGAATTTAATGTAAGATTAGATTTATAATATATAATAATTAAAACTTTTAACCCAGTTTTATTAAAATTCATTAATTTAATTGGGAAATTTTATTCCTCAATGCTTTTTATATCACACACGTTTACTAACTTAAATCAATTTAAGTGTGAAAAAAAAATGAAAAAACTAAGTAAAATTCTCATTGGAATTTTTACTTTCGCAATTTTGTTTACATTATTCAACATTAATACTGTATTAGCACAACCAGATGCACCTGTTCCAGTGAACCAATCAGGAATGTATCCCTATCGGATGCAAGCACAAAATAAGACAGCATATCAATTCCAAAATAGAACAAGGTTAACATTGAATTCAAATGTGACAATTGAAGGATATATGAATTGTGATAATCTCCCACAGAATGGAGATAAACAATTTGAAATTGAACTTGAAGCTGAGAGAACCCTTCAAATGAATATGACCTGTACTAGAGAAGAAGAACAGTTAGGATTACAATTAGGTAATACATATCGCGTGAGGAATAGAAATCAGAATTTATCATACCAAGAAGGATTTTGTATCAGGATTCAAACAAATAAATCAGGAGAAGAACAAATCAAATCAAAGCTTAAAATACAAGCGAATGATGAAAATCAAGGTGGAACATGGGCTTTTTATAATGAAACTCAAGGAGAATGGGAATCAGTAGCAACAACTTTACAGGCTGGTTATTTGGTTTGTGAAACAGACCACTTTTCTTACTGGACAATACTTATACCTGAAGCTGCGACTGATAATTCAATTCCAGCTTTCACAGGAGTAGGATTAGTTATAGTAATATCAGTTATTGCCGTGGTTTTAGTTGTATATCTTAACAAAAGAAAGTAAAATAATTCAAAAATTTTTTTTTTTTAAATTAATATATTGAATAAAGAATTTGAATGGATTTATTTGATTTTAACAGGATCTAAGAAAAGAAAAAAGTATATCATTGGCATTGTGCTAATTTCATTAATATTTTTACTTGAAAATAATATATTTTTTGTTAGTGGAAAAGGAAGAAAAGAGAACATCCCTGATAATAAGATCCATGATTCTATTAAACCTAAAGAAAGGGTTTCTTATGATTTGCTGAATAATAATACGTTTGAAATTTCCTCAGATGTATATATTGATCTTAATATTGACTATCAAAATAACATTTCATTTCGTCAAACTTATTTTATAATTAACAATTCTCTTCCAATTACATTAAATATTTCAATCAAAACAAGTTTGCAAAGTTTTGGATTCACTCAATCACCTCAAGAACCACAAAAAAGAAATTTTAAATTTCAATTTGGATATAATTGTATTTTTAGGATAAGAACGAATGTCTCAATTACTAACTTAACTATCAGATTTAGAAAAATTCAAGAGTATGGACTTGATCCAAACCTCTCGTATTCTTCTACTATATATGAAGCTAGTCAAGAGTCATGGAATTTAATTGAGACAATAGAGAAAATTAATGAGTCTGACTCTGAAAAATACATCGAGAGCTCGATTACAGAACTTCAACAAGATACTGATTATTACTTTACTCTCTTTGAATTGGAAACCATCAAACAAGATTGGACATGGGTAATAATAACTGTTTTACTAATAGCGATTGGGATTATAGCTTTTGCAGTTCTTATCTCAAAGAAAGATTATTTTCAATATTT
>JAHPZJ010000027.1 GCA_019058245.1 Promethearchaeota archaeon
GGTCCCGCTGAGCGAGAATTCATTTCAATCTAATTTTCCTTGCTTTTTATTTTTGATAAAAAAAATTTGTACTCCTCTTATTTAAGTTTTATCTATCTTATTTTTCATTTAAAAAAATTTAAAAGAAAATATTTAATAATAGTAATAGCATAATTTTATCAAAATAAATTATATATTCTTAAGATAGAAGGAATTTCTCCTAAAATATCTTTGAATTATCACTCAAAACTAATAATTATCATTGTACAACAAAAATATTATGGCATATTGCGATGAGCTATAGAATTATTGTGGATTTGTCTCATAAGGAAAAGTTAGAGGAGTTTCCAGAATTCGCATTAGGAGAGGATGATTTTGAAGTCGAATATATTGATAAAAATGAAGGGCCTATAGAATTTGATATGCTTGAAGATTTTGATATCCTTTTCATTGGAAATATTCAACATTCTCAAGATAATAAAAAAGATAAATTAAGCCAAGATGAATTACTTGCTATAAAAAAGTTTGTAGGAGAAGGTGGAGGATTATTATTAACTAGTGGAGATGGGGGAGACAAAGATATACCTATGAAGAATGGTTCTATCAGAGTATTATATAAAATAAGTGGTGTAAGAAGATTTTGGAATGGAATCATTCAAGAAGCACCATCGAATTATCTTATTAAAAAAAAAAATATTTTAGTAACAGAGTTATTCAATCATCCAATAACTGAGGGTATAACCGAATTAGTATTACCTAATTGTACTTTTTTTACCCTTACAGAAGAAGAAGTGGAAGACTTAATAGTTACTTCTGAAAAAGCTGAATTTAGGTATTATGTTGATGATGAAATTGGTGCTCTTGGTCCAGTACCAGTTTGTGTTGTTTCTGAATTTTTTAATGGTAGATGCGTTACTATCGGATCAACTGACTGGCTGTTAGAAAATGATTTTGGCTTAGATGCAGGAGATAATCTCAAATTTCTATCTAATATCATTGAATGGTTATCTTTTGAGTCTTAGACAATAATTATAAACATTACTATTATGGTATTTAGGATCCTTCGACCAGACTCTGTTTCTGTATGGCAAAATGAAGAAATTCTTAACCGATTTTCAAAATATAGAGCTATTATTGATGGAACGCAATTAGCTCGATACTTAATTGCTAAAAGTATTGAATGTAATTTCAATCCAACTGATCCTATTGAAAACCTTGAAAATTTATTAAAAGAAAAATCAAATGAGTTTAATGAACTACTGATTAAAGATCAAGAACAATTAAGAAATAGAGTAGTTCAAGTAAATAACTATATAACACTTGCAGAAACTATAGCAATCAAATATTTAAAAAGTTGCATATTCTGTGAGCGTCAGTGTGAAGCGAATAGAATTAATGATGAAAAAGGTTTCTGCCTAATTTCAAAAGATTCGTACGTATCTTCCGCATTCCTCCATATGGGAGAGGAACCCCATTTGATACCATCTGGTACAATTTTTTTCCAAGGGTGTAATTTTGGGTGTGTTTTTTGTCAAAATTATGATATTTCTCAAGCATGGAAAGGAAGAAAAAATATTGAAGATATTGCTCAAAAAGTTAATCCACAATCACTAGCGGGAATTGCAGAAAAATTAGTTGATAAGGGCGCTATAAATATAAATTATGTGGGGGGAGATCCCATTCCTAATATTCATACAATAGTAGGTAGTCTAAACTATCAAAACTCTAACATATGTCAATTATGGAATTCAAACTTTTTCTTAACAGATAAAGCCTTATCTTTAATCATAGATTTTATGGATTTCTGGTTACCTGATTGGAAGTATGGAAATAATGAATGTGGTAAAAAATATTCTGGTATTGATAATTACTTCGATGTTATCGCCAGAAATCATAAAAGAATCCATGATGAGGGGAGTGGAGAAATTTGCATTAGACATTTAGTTATGCCAAACCATATTGAATGTTGTTCTAAACCAATTTTAGACTATGTCGCCAAAGAACTTCCCAATGCTGTAATGAATATTATGGGACAATTTAGACCAGAGTGGAAAGCCTCTAATTATGAAGAAATAAATAGACGACCCACATTGGATGAAATACGCGAAGTAAAGAGTTATGCTAAAAAGTTAGGAATAATTTTTGAGCCTGTATCATAAGGAATTCTTTATTTTAATAAAATCTATAAGTAATGAAATATTGCTAGACTTAATTTTTTACAGCATTACTTTTAAAAATAACATTAATCGATCTGAAATGTCTCTTAAATTAGAAGATGTCAAGGGTCTTGGCAAAAAAATTGACACAATAAAAGAAGCTGGGATAGATACAGTTGAGAAATTGGCAAATTCAAAATTAGAAGAATTGACTGATTTAAAAGGAATTGGGAAAGCAACAGCTGAAAAAATCATTGAAAGCGCAAAAGAACTGTTAAATAAAGAAACTAAAAAAGACGAAACAGAATTAATTAAAGAAGAAGAGGGCGTTGATGATAAAAAAATCCAAGAAGAAATCAAAAAGTTAGAGGAGAAGAAAGTAAAACTACAAGGGAAAAAAGTAGAAGAAGGATATTTCGTCATTGTCAAAATTACCGCTCGAACACAGAAAGGTCAAGTTTTTAGAGTTTCCTCAGAGGAAGACGCAAGAAAAGCAGGAATCTATGAGGAGGATAAAGCTAAACAAGGATTCTATACTCCTGAATTCGTTATTGTAGGCAAACCAGGATTTTTAAATGAAGGCCTTACTGAAACAATCAAAGAAATGAATTTCTTTGAAAAAAAATCGGTAAGAATACCACCCACTAAAGCCTTTGGAAAGCGTGATCCCCAAAAAATCGAAAGAATTGGTATCGCTAAATTTAGAAAAATGAATGAGGGAAAAAATCCTGAAATAGGTCAAGAATTTGTTAAACAATCTCAAGGACAAACACGAAGAGGGACTGTAACAAATATTATACAAGGAAGAGTGATTGTAGATTATAATCATCCTTTAGCAGGTCAAAGTATTGATTACAACTTAGAAATAATAGATAAAATTGAAGACTTCAATGAAAAAATAGAATATTTTATGATAAATAAGGGAATTCCAAAAGAGAATATTTCAGATTTTCAAGTTAGTTATATTCCTAAGAGTAAAACTCTCGAAATTACGATTCCAAAAATGTTTCTTTTCCAAAACTTAACCTATGTTAAATTCGGCTTAGCAATGGATTTGCAAACTCATATGACAGATGAGATTGAGGATGTTAAATTTATAGAAATCTTTGAAAAAATTCCTTTACCAGAGACACCATCTGAAAGTGTTATGAAGAAGGTTGAAGAATTCAATAAAGAACAAGAAGAAAAGGAAGAAAATAAAGATTAATTAATATAAATTAATTTAGTTTCTAAGAAATTTGTATTTTTGTAACTAGTTCCTCATTTTTTTTATTTTTCTGTTTTTTATATTCTGTCTTTTTCTTCCGATATTCTTTACGTTTTTGTTGGTACTCTTTTCTTTTTTTTGGAGATCTACCTTTCTTTTTCAAATATTGTTTTTTAGCTTTCTTATACTCCTTTTTAGCTTTCTTATATTCCTTTTTAGTTTTTTTATATTTTTTATATTTTTTCTTTATTTTATGACGAAGATCCTTACTTATATTTCCTATTCCCAATTCGTTTAATTTAGCTTTAAATTTCTCAAGAGATTCAAATCTAATCACTATTATTCCTAATTCCCTAGCGGGTACTAGATTTTGAATCTTATCATCAATAAAGATACATTTTTTAGGTTCTGTATCTAATTTATTCAATACGTATTTATATTTCACCAATTCTGGTTTAATAAAGCCAATTTCGTTAGATAAGAATACATTATCAAAAATATCATAGAACCCTCTTAAATAATTTGATTTAGCATGAATATCATGAGTATTCGACATTAGACTCACTGTATAGTCTGCTTGGTGTAATCGTTCTATTATCTCTTCCATTTTTGAAGATATATTTGTAACTTGTGAGTATAAATCAAACCAAAGCTCAATATAATATTCCGCATTCACCTTTTTAGGAGGTAACGCTCCATTCTTTTTTTGAAATGGATAATAATATTTTTCAAAAATCTGTTCTAAAAATTCTTTACTAGAAATTCTTCCAGAACTTAATCCTCTTTTAATTTTTCTTATATATGAAGTATCCTCGCGAGGTATAGATATATTCAAATCTGCTTCGATCATATCAAGTAAATTTTTTAAAACAAACGTCTTTTCGATTAATACACCACCAAAATCGAATATCCAATGTTTGATTTTGTATAATCGAACCTTTTGCTTCTCGATTTTCAGTTTTTCAATTGCTTTTTGGGAACTCATTACTAATACATTCTTAATCAAGAATCACTAATAATTTTATTTTTTCTTTATATATTCGTATTTCTCTAAAATGAGCTTACAAATATTTTCTATAGGTGAACCTCTACACTTCCAATTAGTAAATTCTGGAAATGACCCGGGATCAACAACATATAATTTATTATTAGATTCCTCTCTAACAATGTCTAAATGTCCGAATAATAAATCTCCATTGAAGTAATTTCTCCATTTCGTTATTAAATCTTGGATATCATCAGGAGTTTCAATTAATTTCATATCAACATGTTCATCTGATAAGGGAGGTTTAATTAAGGTACATATTTCATCACCAATAAAATATACAGTATAATGAATCCCTTTTACAAATTTCTCTAGGTATAGTATGGTTTTACCTTTTGAATTCAAATCTTTTAATGTTCTAATAATTTTAACGCCTTTACTTCCTGAACCCATAAGTGGTTTTAAAATAAATGGAAAATCTTCTACGCTAAATTGTTTTTTAAAAGTATCAATGGTCCCAAGATAAATTTCTGGAGTTGTTAAACCTATTTTTTTCATCAAAAAATTAGAATGTATACGGTGTTTTTGTATAAAAGATATATCTGGTTTTGGAATAACTGGGATACCATTTGCCTCTAAAAAATACCCCGCATAAAGAAAAAATAGGTTTTTCGATTTCAGAATATAAAAGTCTTGATTTAAGAGGTTCTGATTAATTACTAAATTATCTAAAGTATATATTGAAATATTAAATCCCTTGCTCTCTAAACAATTTTTTAGTCTACCAGTGAGCATGGTTGTTCTTTTTGATAAAATTCCGATATTCATATTTCTCAAAAACGTTATTGTTTTGCTTGTTTTAATAAATAATTCGCGACTATTTTATGACCATCTTTTATATAATTAAAATTTGGAGTACAATTAATGTCTGTTAAATAAAATTGATCTTTTGATTTTAAAAAATCTAAAGAAGTTAATTTTAAATCCATAACTTCCATTGCTTTATAGCAATATTCTTTTAATTCAGGAATATCGTCAATTTTTTTTCTAGATTCTGTTTTATTAGGATTTACTAATATAGGCAACTGCTTATAGAAAAAAACTTCTTCCCCAATACCATAGATTTTATATTCCCATTTGCTTTTTATGAATTTTTGATAATACAGATAATTATATTTTGGATCAGTTTTATCAACTTCATTTAAAGCTCTTTCATCAGCTACATTGAGTCTTCCATTTACTTTATTAACTATTGGTTTAAATTTATAATTTTTCTGATCTATAATATTTTTTATAATAAAATCTCTAAACGGAGGATCGCTTCCTTTAGGATTCAATGAGAATTCAGCAAGAGGAATTCCTGCTTTTTTTAAAAACACACTATTTAAGAATCTATTAATTGCCAGCCATGTGCCTTTATATGAATTTATAATAGGAATAGAAGATTCTTCTTCAATTAACTTAATAAATGCTAAAATTAATTCTCCTTTTGCCTTAGTGAAGAATAAATCTTCATCAAAATCAAATTTGGAACTATTAAATAAATAAGATTCCTCAATATAGATTGTTATTTCAGCTTTGGATTTTATATATTCTAAAAATTCTGTAACTTTATTTTCAAGATGGTATTTATCGATTAGTATTCCTATTTTTATCACAAAATTTACCTTGAATACTTTTTTATAATAAAATTGTTAATCTATTTAATATTAAATAAAAAAAATATATAAAATAAACACACTTAATATTAAAATTTAGACTATTTGGTCTGAGATTGAACTAGTATTTTTCAAGTAAGTTGAATTTGTATGGAACTTTTACTACTAATGCGTCCAATAACAGGAAATAATCAATATATTTATATATCATAATTAACTCATAATTTATCAAATTATTAGGGTTTTTTACATGTCAAATAAGCTTAGTAGAATCTATATAGGCTCTATATGCAACCGAGATCTCGTCGTTTTCGAAAAAATCAAGAAATTTTGTAGTAAAAACTATAATGTTTCTATAATAAACCTACTTAAAAAGGGATCTGATACATTTAGTATAAAGTATTTAAAGAAACAACTTAAAAGATACCCTATTTCATTTATAATTGTTAAATTATTATCTGATGAACATAATCAAGAAATTTACAATGCAATAAGAGAAATAACTCCTAATATACTTCTTCTTAATAGTATTAATTCAGTTGAGATTTGCGAAAGCAGGAAAGAAACTTTTAAAAAAATATCACAAAAATGTAAAAACCTAGATATTCCTCAATCTTATTATTCCTTAATTGAAGCTAAGAAAGCATGTTCTAATGGATCCAAAATCATAATTAAATTAGATAAACATAATATACCAGATCTGCCAAAAAATGATAGAATCATCGGAATTGCTGAAAATTTAGAAAATTTCAATAATTTAATAAAAGAATTCAATGAAAATGATTTGTTTTTCCAAGAATATTTGGGAGAATATGAAATTATATACAAGATTTATATCATCGGTCGCTGGATGGTTTCAATAACTTCTCATAACCGCTTGCAACTAAATGAAAATTTATCTCCTTTAGAATTGATTCATATCCGTGTTCCAATAGATAAACAGTTAAAAAGAAGAATATTAAGATTGGGAAGAAAAATGGGATTAACTATTTTTGGAATTGATTATGTATTAACTAAAAATGGAATTCCAAAGATTATTGATGTTAATGATTTTCCAAGTTTTAGAAGCATTCCTGAAGCAGTGAGTTTAATTTCTGATTATATATACAATCTTGTAATATTACAGCAACAAGTATATAAGACACCAGTTAAGGTTTGAGAATAAAGTCTAGAAGACTAATCCAACCTTATAGTATATCTACCTTTCTCTCTTGTTTTCTAAAAATTCTAATAGTCTTTTTTTAGCAATGTAGTCTTCTAACTGTTCTGTAGGATGTTTGGCAAAAAAAGAACAAGCGGAATTAAGAACGCCCCCAATATTTCTATCTTTAGCAATTTTACTAACCCTAATGCAATCTGTAATAATTCCTGCCGAATTATTTCCATCCTCAACAAACATTGTAATATCTACTCTTACTGGGGCACCCCCAAAAATTTGACCTTCTAATCTCATATAAGCCTCTTTCTGATTCTTTAAAAAAGGTATATAATCTACGGCAGAAATTTGGCAATCAACGGTATTTTTATTTTGGAGATTAGAAATAACTGCTTCAGTTTTAGATTGACGCTTTCCTTCTTCATATCTTAAAGAACCATTTGGCATTGGTGTTAAAAGATTACAAAAATCACTAGATCCTCCCCAATCTAGTTGAATTGTTTTATCCAATATAGCACCTCGCATTGGAAAAAGATTAGCTAATACTCTATGAATAATAGTAGCTCCTATTTGTGATTTTACGTCATCTCCAATTAAAGAGAGATTCAATTTCTCCGCTTTATCAACGATTTCTGGATCTTTAACTACGTGGGTTGGCATCCCATTTACAATACATGATCCGGCATCAAGAGCACTCTTAGCATAAAATTTTACTGCTTTATGAGAACCAGTAGGAAGTAATATTACTGTAACGTCTATTTTCCTACTCTTTATTTCATTGGTAATGTTTACTGGTTCTTGAGATTCATCTACGGGTATAATATTTTTAATATTGCTATCTAAACCATCCATAACTGGCCCTTTAAGCACTGGAGCATTTAAAAATTCAGGCTCAAATAGTATCATATTGCAATTTGGGGGTTCAAAAATTGCTTCACTCAAATCTTTTCCGACTTTATTCGAATTTACATCAATTCCTAAAACAAAAGTGATATCATCTATACTATATTGAGTAATTTCTGGAAGTATGCCTATTGTTTTTTCTGGATTTTTCTTATAATTTTCGACTCCCTGTACTAGAGCTGATGCTACATCACCTACTCCAACTATGGCAACATTAATAATATTATTAGCCATAATATTTTGATAAGATAATGATTATATTTAAATCATTTTAAAATACCATAAAGATTTAATACTTAGATGTATGAATTATGAAGATAAATAAAGGTGAATGTAATATAATTTGATTCAAGTTTTAATTTTAATTAAATAATCTTAACCTATAAATGATATTTTAATTATTAAATTATTATTAAATATACTATATGTGGATTGGAAGCCTTAAAATATTATAACAATAAATATGGGATAAAAACTATTACCAAATCAATGAAAAAAAAAATTTTTTTCTCAGCAAGACAAGATCATGAAGTTATTACAAAGTTAATTAAGAAATTAAAGGAAATTAAAAATATAAAACTGATATTGCATGATCCGACAAAGCAATTCTACTGTCTTTCTGAAATGCCGCCAGAATTATTAGAGACAGACTTAATGATAGTAAAAGTCAGGAATGAATGTTCTATAGATTTATTACATTATGCTAAAATCTATGATCTCCCCACACTTCACAATATAGACACTGTATTATTATGTATGAATAAAATTGCTCTTGATTATGCTATTAGAAAAATATTCAAAACGTATAAAAGAGATCTTGAAAAGTTTTTACTACCCAATTCTTGGAACCAGTCTTTGTCTGATCTTGAAAAATTTAAGAAATGGGTATCAAAAAAATTACCTATAGTTATTAAAAGTCATTATCAACATGATAAATATAATAGATTCAACTTTTTGGTTCAAAAGATGGAGGATATAGATAAATTTTGTGAGAGATATAAAGAATTCCTATCTTATGATGTCTATATTCAAGAATTTATAGAATGTGATGGTATTGAGAGAAAAATATATGTGATTGGTGATAAGGTATTTGGTATTGAGAGGGAAAATCCTATTTATATTTATTTAAGAGATAAACCAGAAAATATTGATGTAAGTTTAATTGAGCGAGAAGAGTTTAAAGTAACAGAAGATATTAAGAGATTATCAAAAATCTTATCTAAAGAATTAAATCTCAAGATTTTCGGATTTGATTTAGTTCGACCAGTTGACCTTGATAAATATTATATTATAGACTTAAATGATTTTCCAAGTTTTAAAGGAATTCCCAATGCAGATTTAGAGTTAAAAAATTTTATCGAGAACTTTATAGAAAACCTTTAAGATATTATCATAAAAGGAATAATAATCAAACAGGCTATTACACCATACAAAATGCAGAAATAACCAAAACTAATCTTTTGAGCTATTTTAAGTAAGATATCTATGGATAAATAGCCAATTATAAAAGAAATCAATACCGTGATAACAATAATAACGGGACTAATTATTCCAAATATTGAATTCCCCCCAAAAATTATATCAACTATGATTGAAGCAATAGCAACAGGTGCAGCCATTAAAAAACTTAATCTTAGAGCATTATCCTGGTCATAATTTTCTATTAGAATTGATGAAACAGTAACTCCAGAACGGGAGATACCAGGCAATATCGAGAACCCTTGAATAAGCCCAGATAAAAAACTATCTTTTCGTATGAATTTTTCTGGCACTTTTTCTATAGAATTTTCCCCATAGATTTTTCTTGATTTCAATAAAATTATACCAGTAATAATCAATAATCCACAAACAAATAGAGTGATTACGTCCCCTTGGAATGGAGTAAATGCTCCTGAAATGATAAATCTAAAGATAAAATAAAGTGGTAAGGCTGTAATTGCGGTCCCAATTGTAGCATATATCAACCAATTTCTCTTTCTAATATCGATTTCATCTACGATAAATGTCTGTGGTATAATACTTTTTATAATCTTAATATAATCTGTTTTAAACTTCAATAATACAGCAAAGGTTGTACCTAAATGTAACCATATGCTAAGACTGAATGCTTCATCAGCAGATATACCAAATATATTCATAGAAATAATCATCGTTTGACCGCTAGAGGATATTGGAAGCCATTCAAATACACCTTGGAGAATAGCAATTATGATATACTCAATCATGATTTAAAACTCATATTTATTTAATCCTTTCATTAGATTATTGATAATTTCATCTCTTACTGTTCGAAAAAGTTCATCATTCATTGAAGGATCGTCAATATCTCCCTTTTCTTCAGCAAATTCTTTTATTGTTAAAATATCTTTACTATTTATATCAAAAATATTTTGGATATCTTCTTTGTGTTTGTTTGTTAAGGTAAGAATTAAATCAGCATCCTTTATATATTCATGATGCCTCTTTAAATCAATTGACAAGGCACTATCTGATAATTTAATTCCAACTTCTTCCATAACTAGTTTTGCATCCATGGAAATTGTCATTCCATCTCTGGCATTGGGAGCAATACCCCCAGAATTCACTTTAATTTCAAAATTCATTTTTTTGAAAAAATCTCTTAAAAATCCTTCTGCCATTCTTGATCTAGCAGTATTTACAGAACATACTACCAAAATAGAGTGATAAGGGAATTTATTAATCATTATGATGTTAAAAAGAAAGATTAAAAATAACTGTTATTATTATCTGAAACTATCAATATCCGCAAATTTGATACCTAATTTCTTCATATTACTAAGAGCATTATTTATATTGCCTTCTGGTAAATCAACTCCCCGTGTTAAACGATCTATGAAATATACTTCATAACCAAACTCAAGACCGTCCATCGCTGTATAGTAGCAACAGTAATCTAGAGCTAAGCCACATATAAAAATTCGCTGAATATTTTTTGAGTTTAGATATTTTCTCAGACCTGTTTCAGTTTTCTTATCATTATCCCGAAATCCAGAATAACTATCAACCTTGTGACGTATACCTTTTTGAATAATCTTATTTGCTAATTGTGTATTTAGATCTTTATGAAATTTTGCCCCATTAGTACCTTGTACACAGTGATCGGGCCATAAAACTGGACCAATGGCTCCATTTTTCGATATATATTCATCCCCTGGTTTTTTCCCTTCGTGATTACTAGCAAATGATAAATGATTTTTTGGATGCCAATCTTGAGTTAATACAATGATGGCCTTATTATCTTTAAATTTTTTAGCGAGATTATTAATATCATCAATTATTAAGTCTCCCTCATTAACTGCTAATGTTCCTCCGGGAATAAAATCATTTTGAATATCAATAATTATTAAAGCATCCTTATTATTAATTTGAATATTTTTTTCATACTTGTTTTGCATTTCAATAATCGCTTTCAATAATTTAATATAATATGATGTATGGGCTAATAGTAATTAAATGCTTTTGTGAAAAAGATAATAAGCATTAACTAAGTACCATAATAAAATGGAAAAAATTACTATCCATTCATAAATCGGCATTATTGTGTATATAGCACGACCAAATGAATAACATATCTCTGGAAAATAATTACAAAAATTTGTTATGAAAAATGGTATCAAATAAGAAATAAAAATCCCAGCAATTATAAAATTAAAATACATAATAGATTTTGAAAATTTAGAATTTTTTAACATTAAATATCCAAAAAGAGTGCAAGTAATAGCCCCACCAATCCAACTTAGAAGTGCCAGCGAACCATGTAAGTTACTAATGAACTCGTTTACACCAGTAAAAATTCCGGTTAATGCAGCACTTATTGATGTAAAGATCCCCACTGCAACTGTTAATTTTCTTAAATTTTCATTAATATTTTCATCTTTCAATACTCTTCCAAGATAAATAATAAAAAGAATGGCAATAATATTAGAGATTATATTTCCTAATCTCAAAAAAATTCCCCCTGTTCTATGACCTAATACGCTTATTGATTTTTCCCACATTACATAGTCTCCCATTAAACAAGATATTACAAGTGCCAAAATATCTCCGGTAAACCCAATTATAAATGTTAGGAAACCAAAGTTTTCTCCCGATATTAAATTGTATATTTTGTCAAAAAACTCATTTATTTTCTTCATAATGATCTTTCTCCCTTTATAACTTTAAAATGTTTATCTAATGGCTTAAAAATTATAATAGTAAAAATATCAAGCTAATAAATTTTTAAATTTTTTTATGAATAACATAAATTGATATAATCAAATACCATAAAATTAGCGATAAAGTATTCAACCATTCCAAACTGGGTAATATAATCATTAAAAATCTCAATACTGGAAATAAATGTAATATAAAGAAAACTAACATTATACTCAAGGTAAAGGTTGTAAATAGACCACAATATCCTAAGTATTTTGAATAATTTGATGAATCAATTATTAAAGAATTATAAAGACTAATATATAATAAACCAGATATCCAAGTGGTTACAGCACTAATTCCATGAATGTATGCAATTATGAGATTAGAACCACAAAAAACACCTAATATCATAAAACTTGTACAGGAAATTATTCCTGAAATTTTAGCACACATTCTAACATTATCATTGACTTCTTCTTCATTAAATGTTTTTTCAAGATAAATCAAAAATATAAATGCAAAAAAACCCGAAATTACTGTACCTGATTGAAAAAACAGCCAACCTGGTCCTAAACATAATGAACTTACGGCTCTCCGTAGTGGATTATATTCAGGATACATTAAATATGCAACTAAATCACCTATCCCTCCAAAAATAATAGATAATAATCCATATACTCCAAATGATATTTTCTGTAAAGATTTATTGATATTTATTCTGAACTTTACCATTTCAAAATGCTCCTATATTTACTTAAAAGATAATTCTATAGGTTAATTATAAATATCTTTTTGTTATTTGGAAATTAATTTAAGACTTTAAAAAGTAAAACTACTTATAAATCCATTTATATTTCAAATTAGAGCTGTTCAGAATATTGAAAACAAGTTATTTAGGTAAACAGACTATAAAAGTTGATCCTTTGTTTATACCTTGAGATTTTACAATTATTTTACCCTTATGCAATTGAACTATTTCTTTCGAAATATATAAACCCAAACCTGCACCTTCAGTATTAGTTTCCAAATTATTATCAAATCTATTGATTTTACTAAACTTCTTAAACAATTGTCCTTTCTCTTTGTTTGTTAATCCAATACCAGTATCCTTGACTGAGATTTCTATGTTTTCTTTTTTAACATTTAAGTTAATAAAAATTGTACCATTAGAGGGCGTAAATTTTAATGCATTAGATATCAGATTAATTATAACTTGCTCTAATCTAATTCGATCAATGCTCAAAATACACTTTTGAGGTACATCTACTTTGATATTAATTTTTCTTTTATGTGCTCTAAGTTTTAAATCATTAACGCAATCTTGTATTAATTCAACAAGATCTTCATCTTTCAAGTCTAATTGCAATTCATCTGATTCTAATTTAGATATATCAAGCAGATTATCAATCAAAAGGCTTAATTTTTGGCTTCCCCTATATATTATTTCAAGGTAATTTAATTCATTCTCTCTAAATTGTTCTTTGAAATTTTTTAAGAGAAATTGGGATGCCGCATAAACAGAGTTCAATGGAGTTTTGAGTTCATGAGATGCTTTCATTATCAATTCGCTTTTTATTTGACTTAATTCTTCTAATTTTTTATATTCTTCAAGATGAATACTTTCAGACTTCTTACGTTCAGATATATCTCGGGAGATTATAACTGCTTTAGTAATTCCACCTGTATCAATAAATTTCTTCCCTTTATGTTCAAACCAGATATAATGTCCATCTTTATGCATCAGTCTCATTTCATTTCTACTTTCCCCATATTTAAAAATATTTCTTATTGTTTTAGTGGCTATTTTCAAATCATCAGGATGTATGTTAAGAAGTGGGTTCTTTCCAATTAACTCTTCTCTTAAATAGCCCAAACTATCAAAAACTGCTTTCTCATTAATATATTCATGCTCTAATTTATCATTTAAAATTGTAATTAAGTCATTAGCATTATCTAAAATCATTTTATATTTTTTCTCTGAATTACTTAATAGTTCTTCATTTGTCATAAATCCATTAAACACTTTTATTTCCTCATCTTAGCCTTTTCTATTATAGATTTTTTATTTTCATTAAATTTCTGATAAATTTTCTATATTTATCCTGTTAAAGAAAAAATTTCAGGACCTCGTCAAATCAGTATTCATCTAATGTAAATAATATGGAATACAAGGTAACTTATAGTTATATTTTTATGGAGATTGTCTATTTGTACTATATACTGATACGAAATAAGTTCTCGGATTAGTTAACAAAAAGATTTAATTTGTTATCTAATTTATGATATTTATAATAACAATAATACCCAAAAATTACAGATTCTATTATTATAGGCGCTCGTAGTATAGTGGTCAGTATGCTAGGTTCCCAACCTCGCGACCCGGGAAGTCATTTCATTTCGAGGTTACTCGGGATTTCAATTCCCGGCGGGCGCACTCTTTAAACTTTTTGAAAAACTCAATTTCAAATAAAAGTTAAGAATCTATTTTCATTTATTGACCTTCTTAAGAAGATATGTAGATTTACGAATAAGCTTAGTTACCTAGACTTTTAAGAAAATTAATTGAGGGGAAGGAACTAGTTTCAATTTCCTCACATAAATCAGATACTTTACCGAATAATGATGCTGCTTTTTTAAAACTTCCATCTTTCTTATAATCTTCAGCTTCAGGCATCTTAATCATTTTAATAAGAAGTGGTTTAAATAATTCAAGTATTTCATATACATTTTCTAATATCTTTTTAGTTAAATATATTTTATTGTTAATTTCATCTTCTTTTATAGACATATCGACTTTTCTCGGTTTTATTTATATCTTTTTAATTAAATAAAATTTAATATGTATCTACTTAAATCTTTTGGTTTTTTTTTTTAAATTTGTATATTTACATACAAATAAATCTTAGATTTTTTTTCAAACCTTTTTTGTAGCAAAAAAGATTCATTGATTTTAATTTTTGGGATAAATTTTTGTGATTTTAAGTAAAAATTATATTTTACTTATCATGGATTTTTATCACTATTTTTATTATTTGTAAATTTTGTGAGTACAAAATCAAGTAAGATTGAATTACCTCAAAACTTTCTTTATTTATAAAAATTCTATAAAATTTATCTTTTCTTCAAATTATAAATCTTAGAATCTAAATTAATGATGAAATGATTCAAATATTTTACTTTACTGGATTTTTTTTATCTTTTTTAGAAGATCACGCATATGAAGGTTCCCCATCCCAAATTTAACTTGAAAAGCAAACATTAAAACTAAATTAAATTTTTTTCCATCAAAAGCAATAATATTTGAGATGAATTTTTCGTTATTTTCTAATTCGAGATACATTTTTTTAACACGAATAAGGTTTTTCTCATTTCGAACTTCAAATTCTCTAATTGTATTGAATAATGTTGTTTGAGGCAAAGATGAATATAATACTTTTCCCTCTATTGTAAAAAATCCTGAACCAATAATTTCTTTATCATCGACACATTCTCGTAATAATTTGATAATATTTTGGAAAATCGGTGAGGAAGTAAAATCTTCTGTATCATACGTATCATCGCTACTTTCATAGAACTCCATTTTAGAAAACTCAAAATCAACAGTTTGATATCCTCTTACTTTAAAATTTTTGTCTACAAAAGCCTGAAAACTATGTTCACAACATAAATTTGAAGGAATTGATATTGTAGTTAATTGTTTACTTTGATCAATAACTTTCTTAGGAATCCTCAAATGTTTATTAGTCGAACATTGTGGACATCTAATCATAATTTCCTGTAAATCAATTTTGTTATTTTGTTTTATATCCTCTTGAGCACTCATTTTTTCCCCTAATTATTTTTAAAATAAGTAATTATAATTTTGATTTTAATATTAAAAATATTCTTTCTCCTCTTTTTAATTATTCATAAAACAACTTTAAAAAAATTATAGAGTTGTATTAAAATTTTTTTAATGTGTAAAATCAATATACTGCATACTTTTTTATATTCAAAAGTACACATATTATCTATTTTTTTAGAGTTATTTAATTTTTTGTCATACATTATCTTTCCATAAAATTTAATAATCTTGAATATAAAAAAAAAGTTTGATTAAGAAGATTTGATTCGGAGGAGTACAACTTTTATTGTAAAAAATAGATTTATATATTCCTTCTAATATATTTTTTTTAGTTCAAAATAAAGTTAGGTATATAACAAATAACAGAAATAATTAGTTTTTTACAACAATAATTAGTTCTTCTGATATATATGAAAAGAATTCTCTTAAATAATAACTCTACAAAAATATTAATATGAATCTAATATGATCGCTATGAACACCACTCGAAATCCAGATCAATCTAATAAAAAATTGCATATGCTCGGTTATGGGTTATTAAATATTTCAGATCTCAAGTCTGGTGGAAAACTTAATGTGACTTTTCAATATGGTATAGGGGTATCGCTAATTCAAAATATTTTCGAATTATATAAAAATGAAATTGTCAGCAAAAAACAGGGAAATTCTATTGTTCCTTTAGAAGAATTTACAATTTATATTCAGTATTTTAAAAATGGAGAAGAAAACATATCTGTAATAATATATATGGAAGAAAAGGAACCAAACGTACCTGTAAATTATCCAAAATTATACTTTTTGTCGAAAAAAATCAATAAACAAATTCTTTCTGGGACACCCATACCAAAACTAAGAGATATTTTTAAATCTGAGATTGAGATTCCAAAATCTGATGGGGTTATAGCAATATTCATTATTGGATCCACTGGAAGTCCATTTGTTTCAAAGATTAATAAAAGTCGTTCAAGTATAGCTGAGCATGAAGTTCACATAGGTGGATTTATTTCAGCTTTATTATCATTTTCAAATACAATTATCGGTGAGGAAACTGGCGCCAAGCTTAAAGAGATTAATTTTGGAAACCAACAATTTTACGTCATATCAAAGAGTAATGTTATTTTTGCCTTTTTAGTTGAAAATATGAATTCATTACTTCAAAGATATATGTATCTTCTCACGGATGAATTTCTTTTCGATTTCCGCGACTATATAAAGGATTTTAATGGGGATGTTACTCCATTTAATGAATTCGAAAAGAAAATAAATCAATATTTTATAATTTAAAAAAAGGTTATCAAAAAAATGAGTCAAAAACAAGAATATGAAGGAATAAATCAAGTGTCTATCCTCTCCTTCCAGATTGGATGGGAAGAGTTCTGCATTGATTTGAATGATGTTAAGGAAATAATTCAAGCAGGGTTAGTAAGAAAATTGCCTAAAAGCTTAGATTACATAGATGGAATCTATAATTATAGAGGAGAAATTATTCATGTAATTAACTTAAAGAAAAAACTAGAATTGGATCAATCTCTATTATATCAATCTCGAAATTCCTCATATAAACAAGATTTGAAATCTACGAAGAAATTCATCATCATCCTAAAGATTGATAACAATTTAATTGGGGTTTATACAGATTCTATCCTTAGTATCGATCATATAAACCCTTCTGAGATAATAGGATTAAGTCCAATCTTTCAGACCAGTGTTGCTATTGATTATATTAAAGGAATTATTAAATTCGAAGAAAGACCAAGAATTCTGCTTGATTTAAGTAAAATTTTCAATGATATTGATAAATTTAGAATTAAGCAAGATTTATCATCTTTAACATAAAATCAAATAAAAATAGGAGTTGATAATATGGTAAAAAATGAAAAAAAGAAGGTTCTAATAGTAGATGATGCTCAGTTTACGCGTAACATGCTTAAAAACATAATTAATAAAATTGAACAAATTGAAGTTGTAGGTGAAGCTTCAAATGGAGTAGAAGCAATCTCCTTATATAAAAAATTAAATCCAGACTTAGTTACTATGGATTTAGTAATGCCAGAAAAGGGTGGTATTGAAGCAACAGAGGAGATTCTGAAAATAAACCCAAAAGCAATAATTATTGTGGTTTCTGCACTAGGTCAAGAAGCTTTAGTTCTTGAAGCAGCAAAAAAAGGGGCAAAAGATTTCATTCAGAAGCCCTTCAAGAATGAGCAAATCTTAGAGGTAATGAACCGAATACTAAAATCTGGCGAGTAAACTCACCAAGAAGAGTATTATGAATGCAATCATCAAATAAATATAAAAAAAAGGAATTAAAATAATAAGGATATAAGGTGATTATGTGTCATCTAAAGACGATATAAAACTTTTTATAAGTGAAGCTGAGGATTTGATTCAGAAGACGGAGGATGAAATTCTAACTCTGGAAGAAAATCCTAATAATTCTAAACCGATTAAAGAACTCTTCTTCACATTTCATACATTAAAGGGATTAACCGCAATGGTTGGCTTTGACAATTTATCTAAGTTCTGCCATCATTTTGAATCATTTTTAGATAATGCTCAGAAGAATAAAGTTTCTAAAACGAAAAGAGATAATTTCATAGACATGCTATTTGAGAGTCTTGATGTGTTAAAAAATGTCTTAAATCAGGTAAAAAAAGGAGATATGAAAGATATTGATGCAAATTTTGTTGAAGATATAAAAAATAGCTTTGAAAGTTTTGAAACTGAAGAATATGATATCACCTTTATTGAAGCTTTAAATTTAGAAGAAATTTCTAAATTACTTAATCAGAATCAAAATAAATCATTCAAGATTTATATTCGTCTTGAAGACACCTGTGTTTTTAAAAAAGTAAGATTATTCATTATCTTTAGAGCATTAAATGAAAATGGTAAAATATGTTGGACTAATCCTGTTCCTGAGGAGTTAGAAAGAGCAACAATCAGAAATGATTTTGAAATATACTTTATCACTAAAAATAATAAAGAGAATATTTTCCAGATTTTAGATGAGATCTTAGAAATAGAAAACATTGTTATTACACCAATAAAATCTGAAGAATTCAAGAATACAATTGCCGATCTCAAGGGAAAATGGGAACTTCAAAAATCAGCTTCAATAAGTGATGATATAATTATTGAAGATTATGATGAAGAAGTTGATGTTGAAGAAATTGAGAGAGTTTCTCATATTACAGAGGGTTATACAGATGGTACTGTTAAAATTATGAGTGTTAAAGTTAATATTGAATATCTAGAGGAACTAATGAATTATTTCGGAGAGTTGGTAATAATGAAAAATCATATTAGTCAACTTTTAAAAGAAAAAGAAGATAGAACACTAGCAAGATTAATCGATAAAATGGATAAACCCTTTTTAGATATTCAAGAAATTCTTTTTAAATTAAAATTAGTTAGAGTTGAATCAACTTTCAGAAAATATAAACGCTTAGTTCGTGATGTGGCAAATGAAACAGGGAAAAAAATAAGACTAATTTTAGAAGGAACTAATGTTGAAATCGATAGAAAAATTTTAGAAGAAATTAATTCTCCTCTAGTTCATTTACTTAGAAATGCAATTTATCATGGTATTGAACCACCAAAAGAACGAATTAAAAAAGGTAAAGATGAATTTGGAATCTTAAAACTAAGAACATATAGAAGAGCAGGATCAATTTTTATAGAGGTCCAAGATGATGGTGCTGGTATTAATTATGATAAAATAAGAGAACAGGTTGTGAATAAAGGATATTATGATATAGATGAGGCCAAAGAATTAACCAAAGAAGATTTAAATCACTTTATTCTTTTACCTGGGTTTTCTACACTCTCGGATGCAGACCTTATTTCAGGGAGAGGTATGGGGTTGGCTATTGTAGCCGAGAGAATTAAGGAATTGGGTGGTGATTTTAGCATCCATTCAGAAAAAGATATAGGTACGAAATTTACATTAGACGTACCCTTTACGAGGGCAATATTAAGAGCTCAATTAATCCAAATAGCTGATGATTTATTTGCAATTCCAACTGAAAATATAAAACAAATATATTTTTACAATCCTAACCAAGTTGAATACATTGAGGGAGAACAATATTATAAAATAGATTCAAAAATAGTACCTTTAATTCATTTAAGTGACCATTTAAATATGGTAAATGAAAGTGAGACGAATTCTCATAAAAAAATCGCTATATGGTGCCAAAAAGATGAAGAAAATTCAGCAGTATTTGTTGCTGATAAACAACTTCAACAGTTGGATGTAGTTGTTAAACCTTTTAAATCTAATTTTTCTGACTCTCGTGATATATTAGGTTCTACAATTACAGGTGAAGGAATTATTTGCCTAATAATTGATGTGTTGAGCATTATTACCTCTAAAACAAATGAAAAAATAATTTCTAATTTAACATAATTTTTTAAGAAGAATTAAAGTATCAAAAGAAGATAAACTTGGAGGAAACATAATATGGGTTTTAAAAAAATTGATATTGACGAATTAAAAACAAAAGCAAGCCCAACTTTTCTTGGTATACCTATCAGGGAAGGAGGTAAACTTATCCAAAAAAGCTATAGAGAAAAAAAAATTGAATCAAGTTACATGGGAACAAGCTCAGAAGTATTGATATTAAATGAAGAATTTTTGGAATATGATTATCAAAACGATGGAACAAGAAAAGGAGTTATAGGTAATGGAAATATTTCAATTTTCAATAATTCTATTAAAGATAGAATCTGGGATGCAAATTTACAATTTTCTGGCTCACAGTTTAATAACCAGAAAGCCGAAAATAATCTTAATTTAGGTGTCTTTGAACCTAATTCAAATAAAGTATTGAAATATGAAATTATAAATTCTGAGGATTTGCCGGATTTAATAAATGTAACTGAAAGTATTGATAACCTTAATGAAGATATTGGAATCTTTAGAAATAGTTATGAGGATTTAGAATTAAGTAATCATGAAATCTTGGAAAAAAGTCAGGATAAAAATTATTTATTGTTATGGGGAAAAGAGAATAAGGTAAAATTTACAATTAACATTGCTAACGTATCATCATATACACTTGTTAATATTAAGTTTAAAAAATTATTTGCAAATGTTTTTTACGATTTGGAATTTAAGTGCGAAAAAAGTAAGGAATTTAAAGTTATTAGAAATTCTATAGAAAGTTCATTAAATAATATTAATCCAGGTGAAAGTATTGATATAGTTATTTATGCAAAAGTATTTCCCAAAAAGAAAGAAAATATCAAAACAGGAAATATTGAATTAACATTTAACTTATCAAATAGAGTAATTTCCGGAGTAACAATCGATCATTTCTCAGCATATTCTCATGCGATGCATGCCATTAAAAAAACGGAAAAGATTCACGAACCTAATAACTGGAAATGTTCTCTTATATTCGAAAACTTAAGTGATTTTTCATTAAAATTGAAATCTATCCAAATATTTGATAAAAATAAAAAAAATAAAATTCTGGATTTAGATTCTAGAACACTAAGAAAACAAGTAGTCAATCCTCATGGTAAATATAAAACAGATTCTTTTTATTTTGTTGATGAAAAGGAGCCAATATTTTCAAGAAAAGTTGAATATTCTATTGGTTACAAGACTGAAAAGAATTCAATGATTACTTCCAGATATGAAGATAATTTCTTTGTCATTGCTCATTCAACAACAAAAAAGAAATTATCAGACGAAGAGATTAAATCATTTGAAGAGGCTTCAGTACATTCCCAAATAACAATCAGTAATCAAGGGACGATACCAATCAGGGGTCTACAAATTATAGAAAAAATACCTGAAGATTTTTTACCTACAGGAAATATTTCAGATTATACATTAAGTAAATCCTCGGGTAAATTAATAATTGATGATCTTGAATTAAAAATAAAGCCTGATGATGAAGATTCTTCTCATGAACACACCATAGAATTAAATATCAATTTAAAAACCAGTAGTTTAAATTCAGTAATTGATGTGGATAATTTCTTAGAGTTAAAGTATCCTCTTAAAGCAGTAAACCCAGATTATAAAAGAGATTATAATTTTCCACTTAGAGTTTATATCTTTTACTCAAAATATAAGGATTCTGATCGAAAAGAGTATTACATGATATCGGAAGATCTTTCTGATATGGATAAATCTAAAATAAGAATTACTCATAAAAGAAGAAAAGTTACTATTGGAAAACAGATTTATCCAGGAAGGAGCGCTAATGAATTTGCTATTTATATTATCGCAAAAAATGGTTCAAATATGAAAATGAATGATATAAATATTACAGATTCTTTTCCAGATTCATTTGAAATGATCTCCTCAAATGCAGAATATAAGCTCACTAAATCAAAGAAAAATGCTGAACAAAAAATATCCTTTACAGTTGATACTCTTTTACCTTACCAAGAAAAAGAGATAATGTATTATTTAAAAAATATAACTGAAAAAGAGATAAAATCATCAGAATTAGAGTCATTTTTTGTTGGATAATAAAAAAATAATTAAGATAAAAATTAGGAGGAAGAAATATGAAACTACAATATTATGAAATGATGGATGATAAATCTAAAAAATATTTATTATATCTCATCGAACAAGTCTTGCCCCAATTCACTGTAAGTGAACTTAAACTTTTTTTGGAAGATTTTTCTAATAACCTTAAAAATGGAAAAAAGTCTTCAAAATCAGCTAAAAATTATGTTGAAATAGGAAATGATGCAGGAAAATTAGCTGATTTATCAAACTTAACCATAGAAGAGTTAAAATTAATGTTCCAAATTTATATAAGCCGAGAAAAAAATGATAAATTTAGTATTAAGTGGCGGTTTTATCAATATCTTAAATACATGTTAGATTTAGACCTAAAATCAGTTAAAGTTAACCAAGATCTTAATCCAGACTCATTAATTGATTTGATTGTTGAAACCGTAGAAAAAGAAGTAATTCTTATATTATGTTATGATGTTTTAAGTATAGACATTTATAATAAAGCTATAATTAAGATAAATGAATTTGCAAAGGAAGAAAATTTAATTCCTGATAGAATTATTTTTGCTGTGGGTAAATCATTTCGTAATATACCAATTGATATACCTATAAAAATTATCAACAAGGAGCTTATACCTGAATTATGGATTGAATGGATTGAAGAGAACTGTCCCTTCAATAGAGAAGATTTAATTATTGTAAATGATAGAGAACTAAAACTCGCGGGTTTTAACTTTACTAATATAGAGGATATGCTGAATTATATATTTAGATATTCCAATGGTGGGCAAATTACCATATATAGACAGGTCGATTTTTTTACAGAAGTTGATGAGGATGAACCCGAATTGGAATTAATTTGGAAAGGAATTATGTTAAAATAAAAATTAAACAGAAAAAATAGGAGAAAAAAGAGGTCAACAATATGTTAGAAACTGAATTTCAAAATAACGAATTTAAAGATACAATAAACGTAGTAATTATTCAAGTTCTTGATGAAAGATATCTTATAGAAGTTAAAAATATAAAGGAAATTTATGTTCCAGGGGATAATATCATTCCCGTTCCTTTAACAGATAAATCCATACTTGGTATTATTAATATAAGAGGAGAAATTTATTCAATTATCTCATTAAGACATAATATATCTGATGATAATGATATTGATTATGGTTTATCTAACACATCACGGATTTTACTATTAGAATATGAAGACTTAAAAATAGCTTTATTAGTAGATTCCGTAATTGGCGTTAAAAATATTCCCCTTTCAATCTTCAAAAAACAAGGTACTATTGTAAAAACAAGTATTGATTTCAGATTGATAAAATTAACTGGAATTTTTCAGGATGAAGCACTTATATTATTAGACCTACAAGCTTTAATTCAACCTTATTTGAAATCTCAGGTTAAGAAAGTAGAGAAAAAGATAGAACAAAAACCTAAAGTCCTTGAACGTGCTAAAATCCACCCTAAAGTGAAGCCAAAAACAACACCAGAACCTAGCAGCATTGAATCAGCTGTTATAATCCCTCAAAAAACACCATCTGAAATGCAGCTGACTAAGATTCCAGTAGAAAAAAAACGAAAACAAGTATCATTATCGAATGAACAGCAAGATATTCTTAGAGAGATTGGTAATATAGGAACTGGAAACGCTGTTACAGCTTTATCACGACTAGTTAAAAAGAAAATAGATGTTACTCTCACAGATGTAGGTATTATACCTTTAAATGAATTACCAAAACAATTTGGTGGTGCTAAAGAGAAAGTATGCGGGATTTTTTGTCATATAGATAAACCATCTCAAGCAACTATTTTAAATATTTTTGAAATGCAACCACTAATGAAATTGATAGCACAATTAGCGGGGCCTCAATCTAAGATAGATCCTAAAAAGGTGAAATCTAAAAAAGATCTTGATGATTTTGCTATTTCCACTATTGTAGAGATGGGTAATATTATGGCAGGGCATTATGCCTCTGCATTAGCTGATTTATTAGAAACAAAAATGCTGATTGATATTCCGGAATTTACAATGAGTAAAGCTGGAGAAATTGGAGAATTTCTTTCTAAAGAATTAGAATCTATTGCGGAGTATTTTATTATAATAAAAACTTCAGTAAACGTAGCGGATTTGAAACTGACAGGTATGTTCTTCTTTATCCCTGATCTTGAAACGTTAAAGACATTTTTCAATAAATTAGGTATTGAACATGATATACCTGTCAAGATAATGACAACTAAAAGAGCAACTGAAATCCCAAGTATCGATAAGATAAAGCTTTCAGAAGTGCAAAGAGATGCGTTACAAGAAGTCGGAAATATTGGTGCTGGAAATGCCGCTAACGCCTTAGCTCAAATGATTAACAAAAGAGTAGATATAAATATTCCATCAGTAGAGATGGTTGAATTGGATGAGTATGCAAATACTATGAGTAATAAAAATGAGACCCTTTTGGTCGCTTGGAGTAATGTTACTGGTAAAACTCGAGCTACTGTCCTGACATTGTTTAATATAAAAGATGCTATTGATATAACCTCAATAATAGTAGATGATAGAGATAAAAAACAAATCGATCTTAGAAAAAAAATTAGTAAAGCGTCTGATTTTCCTGAGCTTTATCATAGTGCAATATCTGAACTAGGGCATATATTAGGTAGCCATTATGTAAGTGCAATTGGGGATTTATTAGGTATAAGATTAATGACAGAACCTCCAGATATGAGCGTGGACACGGGACGTCAATTATTTAAAATTTTAAAAGAGGAAATTGGATTACTAAAAAAATTATCACTGGTTATTACTACAAATGTGATTATCACAGACATTAAAGTTACTGGTACTTTCTTGTTCATTCCCAACTTAGAAACATTACAAGAATTATTGGAGGCACTTTTAAAGTTTTATTCTTAAATTAATCATTAAGAATTATTTTTATCTCAATTTTATTCTAAAATTTCAAAATCGAATGAAGAAGATTTATATTTAAAATAAATCTAAATAGAATATTAAAAATTATAGATAGGGATTAAATATGTTAAAAAGCGGTTATTACGACTTTATTTATGAAGTACAAGGTGAAACACTTAAACTAAGGCCCGAGAAGATGTTTGATCCCAATTGCGTGTATTTAATAGTAGATAAGGAGTTAAAACTTATTTGGATCTGGGCGGGTAGTCATTCTCGATTATTTCATCGATATATGGCAGCTAATTTTGCAGGAAAACTCAAGACAAAAAAGAAATTTTATAATTTTAAATATGAAGTCGTTAAAGAAGGTATTGAACCTCCTGAATTTCATATAATATACAAAGAGATTAAAGAACAAAATTCTACTATAACCTATCCTGGGCAATCTAGATATATTGTTAAACAAACTCAAGCCCCAAGTAGTTATGGGGGAACTTCATCTTTAGATACAAGTTTAGAATCTAAAATAATTCTAGATGGTCGAGAATTATCAAAATCTGTCAAATCTCGTATTAAAAAAATTTTATCTGAGATAAAAGAAATTCAATCACATATAACTTATTCAATTAATCATATCCAACAACGTTTTGCCGAAATTGAAAAATTATTAGAAAATTAGAGTGTTTAGAAACGATAAGAATTAAGGATATTAGATTTGATTCGAATTATTTAAAACTGCTAACGTACCTATTAATTAATAATATTGAATTTACTTCTGATTATAATAGAAGAAATATTGTCAAAAGAAGAATCAGTTATTGAATTATTGAAAGGAGGTAAAAGTCAAGAGAATTGTTAATTTTAGGAAAAATAGAGTAAAAAATTTAATCAGAATATAATTAAAAACTTAAAGTTTGTTATAATCATATGTAATTGAAAAAAGAGGGCTCAAATGTCGATTAAGGTTCTTTTAGCGGAAGATTCAAGCTATCAGAGAAAGCTAATAACTGATATGCTATTATCAAGCAAGGAGATTTCTAAAGTAGAAGTTGCTAAAAATGGAAAAGAAGCTATTAAAAAAATTGAGTCAGTAAATCCAGATGTTTTAATTTTAGATTTAATAATGCCTAAAATAGACGGAATAACGGTGTTCAAATTCCTTTCAGAACATTATCCAATACCTACAATAATATTTACAGCTAAATCTCCAGAAACATTAGATGATTCTGTTCAAGCTTTACTTTTAGGAGCATTTGATTTTATTGTAAAACCAAAAGGACTATGGAAAGAAGAACTCCCCAAATTAAAAGAAAAATTAATTTTTAGTACGCTTTATGCGAGTAAAATAAAAAAGACCTATGAAAAACGAAATTTATTAATAAAGAAATCTTTCGAGAAACCTCTTAATTTGATAACTGAACAATATCAAATAATTAAAAAGCCTAAACCAAAGATTGAAAAAGCTCTGAAAATAACACCCTTACTTGAAGGTAAATTAACACCCAATGCAATAGTTATAGGAACTAGTACTGGTGGTCCTAGAACCTTAAAAACAATATTAAAAGATATTCCAAAAGATTTTTCATCACCAATTTTAATGGTTCAACATTTAGATGAATTCTTTATGAAAGAATTCTCAAAATCATTAAATCAGGTCAGTAAAATTGAAGTTAAAATTCCTGTTAATGGGGAAAAAATTCTTCCAGGAATTGCTTATCTTAGTCCAGGAGAAAAACATATGGAAGTTGCCCAAAGAAACAAGATACAATACATTAAAATACTTGATGGGGAGCCTGTTAATTTTTGTAAGCCTTCGGTGGATGTTTTATTCCTTTCAGCAGCAAAAGTATATAAGGATCGAATTTTGGGGATCTTACTAACAGGTTTAGGACAAGATGGTGCAGCTGGTTTAGAAGCAATTAAAAAAGGAGGAGGCCAAACAATTGCAGAATCAGAACAAACATGTGTGGTATATGGTATGCCTAAAGCGGCGGTAAAGAGAGGAGCTGCAAATTTAATCTTACCTAATTACCAAATTAAAGAACATATGTTAAAATTTGCTAGAAAAAATAAGGGTAATCCAATATATTCATAAGGTTATAACCAAAACTTTAAGGTGAAAAAGATAAAACCCCATGGATGTATTGAAAAACCAAACACTGATGGAAAAATTATCTTACCAATAGGGCATTATGCTATTGTAAATTGTAGAAATAAACCAAATAATATTTATACAAAAATATCAATTTATGGATTAGGGTCTTGTATTGCTCTGATACTTTTTGATAGTAAAAATAAAGTAAGTGGAATGTCTCATATATTACTTCCAAAATGTCAACTAAACAAAAAAATTGAATATCCTCACAAATATGCTGATCTCTCAGCAAATCTGTTACTTCAAGAATTATTAAACCGTGGAGCAATTAAGAAAAATATAAAAGCTGTGATTGTTGGGGGTTCAAAGATTTTTGAATTAGATGAAAATGGTATAGGGATTAATAATATCAAAGCAATTAAAAATGAATTAAAAAAATTAGAAATTAAGATTATAGGAGAAAATACAGGAGGATCTGAAGGAAGAGTTGTCATATTTGACACTAAAGATTTCTCAGTCTATGTTAGATTAACAAGAGAATCAAATCTTCAAAAAATAAAGTATTCATGATATAATAATTTTAAAAAGATTTAAAATTGAGAGGATTAAAAATGAAAAAGCCAATTGATATAAAATTAACACAAGAACAATTAGACATTTTAAAAGAATTAGGTAATATCGGTTCTGGGCATGCAATAACAGCACTTTCCAAATTACTTAATATTAAAATCGATGTTTCATTGACATCCATAGATATTGTTCCTTTTTGGAAAGTTCCCGAACTATTTAATAAGTCTGCAATTGATATGGTTGGAATCTATTCTAAGATTCCCTTTAAATCAGATTTAGCAATTATCCAATTATTTACAAAAGTATCGATAGTAAGTCTAATCAATATTTTATCTGATAATGACAAAATTATGGTTGATGATATAAAAACTATTGATGATTTGGATGATTTTTCAGTAAGTATTATAAGTGAAATTGGAAATATCTTATCTGGTCATTATACTAATGCTTTAGCTGATATGCTATCAATTAAACTGGTACCAAATGTTCCAAAAATCGCATTAGATTCTTTGAATGCTATTTTAGAAACCTTAATTGCTAAATTTTCTCAATTGTCAGATTATATGATTTTAATAAATACAAAATTAATAGTTTTAGATGTAAATATAGAAGGTATAATCTGTCTTATCCCTTCAATCAATATCTTAAAAAATCTATTTAATATTCTAAACTTAAAATACGATCTAAATCTCTAGGAAAGATATTTGATGATATGTACAAATAAACAAGCTTAATTTATTTTCAGTGAAATTTTATTTTTGGGTTTTAGTAACATATATATTTTCTAACTTTACTATTTATTAGAATAATTAATTAAATATAATTAGGAGAGTTATTTGACGATTGATGTGGTTATTGCTGATGACAGCGCATTTTTAAGAAAAAATATAGCAAATATTCTAAAAGAACATGATTCAATTGATATTACTGGATTTGCGAAGGATGGAGAAGAAGCTGTTAAACTTGTTAAAGAAATTAGCCCAGATGTCTTAGTTTTAGATTTAGTAATGCCTAAAATGAATGGATTGGATGCATTCAAACTAATAATGGAGGAAAATCCCACGCCTACTGTTGTCCTTTCAGCTATTAGTCCAAAAAAACTGGACTCTTCCATTCAAGCTCTTTTAATGGGTGCTTTTGATTATATCATAAAACCAGGGGGTATTGGAGCAAAACCATTGCCAAGATTTCGTGAAGAATTACTCGCTAAAGTATTGTTAGCGTCTCAATCACAAATTAAAAAAATATTCAGAAAAGGAGAAATTATATTAAAAAAAGGAAGATCTCTCCGCCAGGAGATGGTTAATCGAATTTTTGATTTTGGACAATATCTTAACAGATTAGAACCTATTCAAGAAATTGAGGAAGAACAAAAATACGATTCTTTCGAAATTATGAAGGTTAAGGCAATCCTCAAGGATGAAACTAAGGGTAAATTAGCAGAGTCAGCATCGAGTGAAGAAATTAATAAGGCAATAATAAGTACATCAGAAACAAGTGAAGAAAGGATAGAACAGATATCAAGAAAATCAGCATTACTAAAAAAATCAACAAATGCACAATTTAAAAAGAGTAAAACAGTAAATATTCCTGATCTCTCCCCTATTAAAGGAACTACAATAAGTTCAAATATAATTGTTATAGGTGCTAGCGTTGGAGGACCTAGAACAATAACAACAATATTAAAAGAAATTCCAAGAAATTTTAAGGCACCAATCTTAATCGTTCAGCATTTATCTTCTCATTTTACAGATGCTTTTGCAGATAATTTAGATATGGAATGTGAACTCAAAATAAAAGTAGCTAATAATGGAGATTATATTAAACCTGGTTATGTTTATCTTGCCCCTGGAGATGTGCATATGGAAATCTCTGTTGAAAATAATACACCTCTAATCAAAGTTTATAAAGGAAGTCCTGTTAACTTTTGCATGCCTTCTATAGATGTATTATTTTTTTCAGCAGCAAAAGTTTATAGAAATCATGCTATGGGAATAATTCTAACTGGAATGGGCTCAGATGGTGTAGAAGGTCTGGGAGCAATTAAAAGAGTGGGTGGAAAGACAATAGCAGAAGATAAAAGTACTTCTATACTTTATGCTATGCCAAAATTTGCCTCTGAGAAAGGATATGCTAAACTTGTATTACCAAATTATAATATAAAAGATGAAATGATAAAATTCATTGGAAATTAGAAAAAAATAATAATAGTTAATTTTTAGTTTTACCACGAAATGCCCTTTAAAAATTTGATATCCTGGATCAATCTTTGAGATTCATGTTTTGGAACCTCCATATACGCAAAAAATTCATTTTGCCAAAATGCTCTTCCAGAAGAAATACTACGTATCTCTTCAGTAAATTTTATAGAATTTCTAACTGATAATAATATTTCAATTATTGCTTGATATTCATTATCTTGATCAATAGTTTTAATTTTAGCCGAATATTTTGATAGTAGGGAAATTACATTTTTAATATAATTTGGGGGAAGTTGGATAATTGTGTGATATATTGGTTCCAATAAAATTAGTTCTGCTTCAGTCAAACCTCTTTTTATAGCATCATAAAACATAGCAGATATTTCAGTAAACAAACTCTCATGGGCGATATTTTCAAAACTTAAACTTTCAATTATTAATTTAATTTCTGTGAGTTTTTCTGAACATATTGGACCATTTAAATGAATATTTTCAAATATCTCAAGAATCATATTTTTGAAAAAATCATCTGATTCTCCCTTATAAATTATTATATTTTGATCAAAATCACATTTCCAGAAATATTCAATTTCTTCCTCACTAAGTAAAGTTTTTTCCTTCAATATTTCTTTTAATTTGCTAATAGGTTTAATTGTTTTATAATCAATATTTCGAAAAAACCTTAAAGTCTTGTTATCTAATCTTTCAATCTTTATTTTAAGGGAACCTTTACCATTTGGCGAAGTAACAGAAATTAAGGAAGAATTCAAACGACAAGATTCTTTAAAAACTGCTCGAGGTTCTGATATTGAAAGATTTACACCCTTCTTACCTATTTCATTAGCAGAAACTTCAAGATGTAGTGGTCCCATTCCACTCAATAAAAATTCACCATTTTCCTCATTTACTTCAAATTTTAAATTTGGATCCTCTACTAATAGATTTTCAATTAATTCTTTCATTTTATCTAAATCTCTTAAATACTCTGGTTCAATAGAAACCGTCATTACAGGATTAGTAATATATTTCACACTTTCGAATGGCACCATTTCGTCAATACTGTTGCTATCTATTATGGTTTCACTACTCTTTATATTTTTAAGACCTTCTATAGCTACTATATTACCAACAGGTACTTTTTCTGCTTGTTCCCTTCTTTGACCCATAAAAATAGCAATTCGTTGAATTCTCTCATATCTATTTTCATTTAAAAGAAAAATTTCCTTTCTATTCGTACAGCTACCTGAAAATATTCTTCCAGTGGATATTAAACCATGTTTGTCTACTTGAACTTTACTTAAATATACAATTAATGGACCATTAGGATCACAATTAACCATTGCCTTTCCTAATTTAGAATTAATATCTCCATCCCATATTTTTTTAATTCTATATTTTTGTGCTTCTATAGGATTTGGTAAATGATCAACAACCATTTCCAATATGGCTTTATGAATTGGAAAAAATGTGGCCAAATCCGCGTAAGTTTTTTTAGAATAGGTCTCTTTCTTATATCTTTCTCTAATATCTTTAAATTTTAAGCTACTTTTTTCTAGAATACTTAATGTAAAACCCCATTTATGAAGTGCCGACCCAAAAGCAACATTACCACCAAGAGGCGAAACTTTCCATCTTTTATTAAAAGGATGTGTAGCATATCTTTCTATAAGATCGTTGAATGATTTGATAATTCTTACATATTTCTTTCTTATATCCTCATCGGAAAGTTTCAATTCTCTTATTAAACGATCAACTTTATTAATAAATAGTATAGGCTTAACACCCTCTTGTAAAGCTTGTTTAATGACTGTTTCAGATTGACTAATTACTTCTTCAACGGCATCAACCACCACCACTACGCCATCTACCAATCTAAGAGCTCTAGTTACTTTTCCACTGAAGTCTAAATGACCTGGAGTATCTACTAAATTAACAAGAAAAGGATCATACCCTTCTAATGATTTCTCATAGTATAAAGATATGTTTGCAGACTTCATAGTTATGCCTCGTCTTTGTTCTTCATCAAGAAAATCTAAAGCACGGGCTTCTCCTGCTAAATCTGAGGATAGAAAACCCGCTTCGCTTAGTAGAGAATCAGAGAGTGTTGTTTTTCCATGATCTATATGACCAACTAAACCAAAATTTCTAATATTTTGAGTTTTTTCCATAAGATTCAGTATTTCCGCAATTTCTTTTCTGCGAGGCATGGTTCAACTAATTTATTATCTATAATTGTATTTAAAATTATAATTATTCTGATTAAAATTTTAGGATTTCCAAGAAATTAAATTAGCGGGAAATGATTTTTCTCACTACTCAAGATCTTCTTCATTTAATTGATTTTTTCATAATCAATCTCAGTTGGGTCAGATAGGTCAATGAAAAACTCATTTCCCTAAGTTAATAAAGTAAGAGTTATAATTTAACTTCTCCATCAATTCTGACTATTCTTCCGGCAATGCTCAATTTCCCATCACAGAATAGTTCTATAGCTTTTGGAAATACTTTATGTTCCCATTTTAATATTCTAGGCCCTAATGTTTCTTTTGTATCTGTATCATAAACAGGTACACATTTCTGCATTATAATCGGACCATGATCTTCATGATTGTCAACAAAATGGACAGTTACTCCAGAAACTTTAACTCCATAGGCTAAAGTATCTTCGTGGGCATGCATACCTTTGAAACTTGGAAGTAGAGCAGGGTGAATATTCATTATATTCCCTTTATAATGATTTATGAACATTTCACTGACAAAACGCATGTAACCAACTAGTACAATAAGCTCACATTTGTAATTATCTATTACATTGATCATTTTCTGGTCATATTCTTCTCTAGATCCTCGATCTTTATCTGATTCAATCAAAACATATGGAATCTTATGGTTTTTAGCTCTTTCTATACAATAGGCTCCTGCTTTATTGCAAATAAGTACTTCTACTGTGGCCTTATCTTTTAAAATCCCGGTTTCACATGCATTAACTATTGCTTCAAAATTAGAACCTGAACCAGAAGCAATAGCACCTACTTTAATTTTTCTCATAATTCAATTTAGTCTATCTTCACAAAAAAATATATCCAAATAATTAAAAATTATCAAATGGAAAAAAGATACAATATAATAATACAATAATTATTTTAGTTTTATTATAATGATAATGTTTTTATTTGATTGCACCATATCTATCCTAGAAATTTAGTAATATTTCATTCTAAAAATTATTCTCTTTCGAAAAAAATATTATTCCGTGAGAGAATACGATACTATTTATTTAAAATAAGCATTTACAAATAACAAAACCATATCTATATAAAAATTAAATTTCAATTGTTATTATTGAACACGTAACTACATAATTATATTTAAATCAAAAACCCCAAAAAATATGGATAAAAATCTAAATCTTACGATTTAACCATACTATTAAAAACGTATTTAGAAATATTAATTAACTAGCGTATTGAAGATTTATGAGTTTTGAAAGTGAATTGAAACGAATCAAGGATGAAATTGTCCAGAACCTTCCACCAGAAATAAGAGTCAAGAAGATTGAGTTTGAAGGACCTGAGATAGCTGTTTATTCTGAAAATTCAGACGTAGATGCAATTGAAAGCTCAACTATTTTAAAAGATTTAGCAAAAACAATGCGAAAAAGAGTTGTTTTTCGATGGAATGTTGATAAACGCAAAGATCCTGTTGAAACAGAAAGTTATATTAGAAATTTAGTAGCTGAAGATGCAGAAATTTCTAATATTGAATTTGATCATACCAGAGGAGAAGTAATAATAGAATCTGGGAAACCTGGACTCGTTATTGGTAAAAAAGGAGTTAATCTAAAAGAAATCAGGACTAACACATATTGGCAACCTAAAACTATAAGAACACCACCATTAACCTCAAGAACAATTCAATTAATAAGAGGAATGCTTTCAAAAGAACGTCAAACTCAAAAGGATATTCTTTTAAGAATCGGTAAAAGAATTCATAGACCTGCTCTTTTTAAAAACTTAAACATTAGGTTAAGTGCCTTAGGTGGTTTTAGAGAAGTAGGGAGATCTTGCATATTAATGCAAACAAGGGATAGTAATGTACTACTAGATTGTGGATTGAATGTTGGGAATATCAATGATAGATTTCCATACTTTGATGTTCCTGAATTTTCATTAAGAGATCTTGATGCTGTTATTATATCACATGCTCATATGGATCATTGTGGCCTTGTTCCATTTCTATACAAATATGGTTATCGTGGACCTATTTATTCCACATTACCAACACGAAATCTATCAACAATGCATCAATTAGATTTCATTCAAGTTTGTGAAAAGGAAGGCGTTCCATCACCGTATTCGAAAAGGGATGTAAAATCAACAGTCCTTCATACAATCCCACTTTCATGGGGGAAAGTAACCGATATTGCACCAGATATAAAATTAACACTTCACAATTCTGGGCATATATTAGGATCATCAATGGTACATTTGCATTTTGGAAAAGGGGACTATAATTTTGTTTATACAGGAGATTTTAAATTTCAAAAAACAAGATTATTAGAGAAAGCTGCTGTGAAATTCCCTAGAGTAGAAAGCCTATTAATTGAAGCCACTTATGGTGGTCCTCAAGATAGAATTCCTAGTAGACAAGAATCTGAAAAAGAACTCAAACAAATATTAAACTCTACCCTTAAAAGAGGTGGAAAAATTTTAGTTCCAGTTTTAGCTGTAGGTAGAGCTCAAGAATTGTTAATAGTCTTGGAAGAATATATTTCGAAAGGCTTTATTGATAAAGTACCAATCTTTATAGATGGATTGATAAGTGAAGCAACCGCAATTCATACTGCTAATCCTGATTTTCTTAGTAGCGATTTAAGAGAAAAAATCTTACATCAAGGAAAGAATCCATTTCTAAGTGATTACTTTGAAACAGTTTCAGCTCAAGAGGAAAGATTAGATATTATAAAAGGTGGACCATGTATAATCATGGCAACTAGTGGAATGCTTATTGGAGGGCCATCTGTGCAATATTTAAAAGGATTAGCTAATGATGCAAAAAATTCATTGGTTTTTGTATCCTATCAAGTTTCAGGTACACTAGGGAGTCGAATTCAGCGTGGATTTCGAGAATTTCAGTATGTTGATGCTAAAGGACGAACCCAACTCGTAAGATTGAACTTAAAAGTATTTACTCTTGAAGGTTTCAGTGGTCATTCATCTCGTAGTCAAATATCTCAATTTTTGAGAAGAATTCAACCACGACCTAAAACAATTATAGTAAACCATGGGGAAGAAAGTAAGTGTATCAGTCTATCGACAATGATACATAAGAAACTCAGAAAGAGTACAAAGAGCCCGAAGAATCTTGAAACTGTATTCTTAAAATAAGCGTGATTAGTGAACTGGAAAAATTGATGCCCTAAAATTAATCGATTGTTTATTTACATAAAAATATCGAATAATCAGGACATTAAAAATAATAAACTCATAATCTATTATTATTCTTTTGTCAATTTTTCGGAGAAAAAATAATTTTTTTAAATAGCATTAATTACTCTTTTTAAATAGTATTTTGTGGTAATCTTTGAATTTAAAAGACATTCATATTAAAAATCATTTGGTAACTATTTTTAGACATATTATACAAATTATCGCTTTTATTCTTATTAATTATCTGATTTTGGAATTTATCTTTAAAATTAATTTAAAGGCTTTAGAGAACTTTTTTAGAATACTACCAATTTTGAATTCTCCCCGAAATCCACTTTCAAAGGGCGCTGGAATTACAGAATATATTTTCTTTTCATTTACAGAAGGGATTATACCAGTCTTTTTAATTGGAATTTTTATCCTAATCATTCTATTTACAAACAGATTCTTTTGTGGGTGGATTTGCCCCATAGGTACCATTCAAGACGCGTGTGCTGCGATACCAACTAATAAAAAGACTTTAAAGATTAGTACTCATAATTCTTTACTAAAACTTAAATATATAGTTATAATCATTTTAGTGATTCTTCTTATTCCATTAGCTCTTACTAAAGAGACGAATATAACCTACTATTTAGAATTTAGAGCCAGTATAGGAGATTTTGGGGATAAACCATTATCTTATTTCTCACTTTCTGAATATATTTTTTATTTCTTTCCAAATATAGCAATAAATGTCTTTCAAACTGCCAGTTTAGGACCTCTTTTTAAAAATTTTTTAGTTTTCTTTCTGACAATCTTCTATTTAATTATTATAGTTTTATCAGTTTGGTATCCACGAATATACTGTAGATATATTTGTCCATTTGCAGCATTATCTTCTACTATTAGTTCTTATTCATTCCTTAAATTGTCAAGAAGCCCTGTAAGATGTTTAGGAAGAACAGAGTGTGGTGTTTGTGAAAAAGTTTGCCCAAAACAAATAAGGATACTAGATGAACCCTTTGAATTCTTTACAGGAAAAGGCGAGTGTAATTATTGTCTAAAATGCAAAGAAGTGTGTCCACATGATGCGATAAATATTAAATTTGGATGAAAAATGCGATAAATTTTAATATTGAAGTGATATAATCTTCTTAAGATTCAATTCTTTCATATATCACTCTTATTTTTAATATAAATACATAATCATATGGTTTTTAAAGTCATGGATAAACGAACAATTAAACTTTTGCAGACACGAATGAAAAGGGATGTGAATGTAGGAATTCATGGTATATTAGATTCAGAAGCTAGCAGATATTATAAAGAAGAAAGTGAAGAAATAAGACCTCCATTCTTTAGAGATGTTGATAGAATAGTTCATTCCAAAGCTTATGCCCGTTATATTGATAAATCTCAAGTATTTTTCGATATTAATAATGCAAACATCACTCATCGCTCATTACATGTTCATATTGTTTCAAGGATTGCTCGTCAGATAGGAAGAGTTTTAAGATTAAATACCGATCTAATAGAAGCAATTTCATTGGGGCATGATATTGGACATGCCCCATTTGGACATCTGGGTGAAGATATTTTAAATGAAATAAGCAAAAACTATAAAATTGGGTCTTTTACTCATAATGCACAGGGAATTAGATGGCTTTCATATCTTGAAAAAAGAAATCCAGAACGTCCTGCTAATGGACTTAATTTAACATTGCAGGTTCTCGATGGGATATTATGTCATGATGGTGAAGTTAATGAGCAAAAATTAAAACCTATAAAAAGAAATGGAAAGTCTTGGGAAGATCATTTCAAAGAATATGAGGACTGTTTTAATGAGAATAAAATTAAGAGAATACCTATGACTTATGAAGCTATAGTAACTCGGTTCAGTGATACTATCAGCTATATAGGCAGAGATATTGAAGATGCAATTTTATTGAAATTAGTTTCTCGAGACCAAATTCCTAAATATTGCAAAAAAATTCTCGGAGATACAAATGCAAAAATAATAGATACTTTAATAACTGATTTACTGAACTTTAGTTTAGATAATGATATAATCGGTTATAGTGATGAAATTTTTCAAGCGCTAAAAGACCTGAAAACATTTAATTATGAAAATATATATATTAGAAGAGATTTAGAAGAGACATCCTCTACAAGGACATACTTAGATGAATTAAAAGAAAAATTTTTCCTTATTTTCGAAAGATCATTAATAGATTTAGAGGAGGGAAATTATGAAGCACCCATCTTTAAAGACCATATTGAATATATTGATGATAAAAATTATTCTACATATTATTTTCCACTTAAAGATGATAAAAAGCTAACTCTAATAACAAGAGATTATATTGCAGGGATGTCTGATAAATACTTTAATGAGATATTTAGCCAGTTTCATAAAAAAGTAATTTAATTAATTTTACTTTTTTAATTCATATTTTCCCCATATACATCCCAATTTTTCTTTTATTCAAATTTGATTATATTATACTTATATCATAATGTATTTAATAATAAAAGGGTGGATTACACTAGGAGGATTATTGTAAAAAAGTATTTTCAGTTTATACGGGGTTTTTTTTTTCAGTCACACGGGGTTTTAAAAACTAGTTTTTTTTAAACTGATCTCTTTTTAAAATCCTCCAAAACAAGTGTGTGTAATCCAAGTAAATTAATATTGATCTTAATAAATAAATCTATCTTATTTGACAAAAAAATAAAAATAAAAAAATAGTTATAATTTACAAGCTTTTTAATAATATTCTTATGAATTAAGATGTTGCTATCATGATATTAATTCGATTCATAAGTTATTTTACCAAATTTTAATTGTTAGATAAATAATTAGGATCCTTTAGATTTCTAAATAATTCATATTAAAGATTTTATTTTACTTTATATCATTAAATTTCTGACTTTTAAACATTTTCGGAATATATAAATATAAATTAATACGAAAATTATATCTGTAATTAAATTACCTATTCGATATATAAGCAATGAATTATTGATGTATCTCAAAAAATCAATAGTATTACTAATAAATTCAGATATTGTATTTAGAAAGCTAATTATTCCCAATATCGACATAACATATAAAACACAAGCGGAAGATGTATTTATCTTAAAATCAAACCATTTCACTCCATCTGTCGTATTGTTCAAATGAGATTTTCTAAATTTTAGACAACAAACTAATGAATATAAATAAAACCCTAAAACAATCGATGGTATCAGGAAAAACAGTAAAATTGAAAAAATATCAGAGGGAATAATAGTTAAAGTAAAATCGAAAATATAGATAAATATTATAGAGCAGATACTTATAATACCAATCGTGGTTCTAATAAATATAATTAAAGTAGAGGTGCTATTTAATTCAAATCTAAAAAATTTTGTTTTATTACTATTCTCATCTGTAAGAGGCTCCATCTTCTTTCTATCTCTTTTTGAGAATAATAAGCATTTATATATTGTATATCCATCAATCAGAGCAAAAAAGATTGCTTCAATTAAAATCAATATAATTGGCATAAGAAAAATAAATATTCCCGGTAAATCTATGAACCTATTCAAGCTAAAAATTATTATATAAATTGTTCCATAAATCCCTGCAAAAAAACTAATTAATCCAAATAATGACATAAAGAAAAGAACAGTGGCAGAAGTTCTGTTCATACTAAATCCAAACCAATCTATAGAATTATTTTAATCAATTAAATACTTATCTCTCGTTATTAAACAAGAAAATAAAGTATAAACCATTATTGATAGTTGTATCAAATAGAGGATACTACCAATTAAAGTAATTATTAAATCGTTGATTGGAGGTATTGGTTGCATGTCGATAAAATCAAGGATATAATTATAACCGGTTGATATTGAAGAAATTAGAAATGCTATAACTAAATAAAAGAGAATTACTGTAGAAGTCTGGTCTAAACTAAATCCAAAAAACTTTAACTCTTCATTTCTCTGATCATCCACGGATATCACCTTATCTATGAAAAGTAAATATATGTATTTAAAATTAATCAATATAGGTTTAGATTTAAAAATTGAGAAAGTTTTTTAGAATTATCAACTTATTAATAATTAAATCAGCCCAGTGGTGTAGCGGTCAAGCATCGGGGGCCCTGATAAGTCTAAACGTCTAGGATCTTGGAGATACCCCTGAACCACGGTTCGAATCCGTGCTGGGCTATTTTTATACTGGTATTCTTTGTTATCTACTTATATTTATATAATTGAATTTTCTTATTCTTAATTACAAACTAAGGAAAATGATAGAAATGTTAATTGATCCAAAAGTAAATAAATTGATAATCTTTAATGGTGGCGGTGGTATTGTTGAAAGACAGATTAAACTATCCTTAAATCAAGGTTTAAATAAATTTGAGATTGCCAATGTACCCGCTTCATTTGATCCTAATTCTGCAGATATCCAATTAGAATTTATTAATCCAGGAGATAAAGATTCAATCACCTTACAGCAAACAATTGTATCACTTCCAGATAGAAATACTTCTCAGCAGATTATAGACCGAGAAAAATCCGCAGCAACCAGTATTATTTCATATGCTATTGATTTTACGCGTGAATTAAGAGAAAAAGTTTCTAATATATGTGAAGCAAGTTCTTATAGAACATTTGCGGATATGAAGGGTGTATTTGATTTTATAATAAGTGCTTCAAAAGTGGGTGAAATAATTGTAAAGATAATATATTTCATTGCAGATCTCCGTATTAAATGGCAAACTACATTGCAAGTTGATATAAAAAATGATGGCAAAAATGCTCAAATCGAAGGATTTCTCGTTGTGGATAATCAAACAGGATTTTCTTATGAAAATGTAGAACTTGGTTTTGCAATTTTCGAGTTACCGAGTACTGACATGGAGATACAATATGATAATTTTGGTGAAGCCGAAGAAGAAATGGCTCAACAGGCGATTTCGAGCCTATCAAAACAAAAAAGAACTCAACGAATGAGGAATTTAATGCTCTGAGGTGAAAAAAGTGAAAGCTAATGTACCTACTCGTAAAAAAATAAAGCTTAATTGGTTTAAATCGAATTGTGCATTGAATATTGAGCGCAAGATTGCAATTGAATATAATACCAATTCAGTAACTTATAATAAAATAACTTGGGATGTTTTAGTTCAATATGTTCTCACAAAAGAGGGAGATCCTAAAGAAATTCCTGCAAATTCCCCAATGACGCTCTACAAGGGAGGCTTACCTTTCCTTTTCTTATCAACTTCAGTAACAATTGGGAATAAAATAATCTCAGAGGAACTGATTGATTCAGATATTACTGTTGACGATGATATTATAAATGTTGATGAAGGAGAAGATAAAGTCACCTACGAAGATGCTCGGGATCCTAAAGAGCATATTGAGGTAAGAACTCGACTTGATAAAATTACAAGGAAAATTACTATTGAAAACAAACTAGACAATGAAATAGATTTAGAACTTAATTTCAAACAAACAAAAGATGTTTCTTTTATAAAATCACAACCTGAACCATCAAAAGTCGAAGAACCTAATTATAATTATAATATAAAAATACCTTCAGAGCAAAAAGGCAGTGTAATCTTAGATCTTCAAGCAAAAATTGTGAAAAGAGTTACAAGAATTAAACCAGAATATTTAAAATTAGAAGAAAATAGAATTAATAGGTTTAAAGATAAATAACTAATTTTTTTTATTTTAAGCAAAAAAATTTTGATATTTTAGGTTGTCCCTAGTACATTGGGATTTTTTTTCTATATTTGATATCTATTAAAATTCAAAAGTATAGGTATAAAACATTTAAAATTACAAATGTATTTTTATTACATAATTAAAACTTAAATTAATATAAAAAGTAGAAGTCCAATGAAACTGGAACGTATTAAAATTGAAAAAAAAAGATTTCTTACCCTTACGGTTATCTTCATAATAGCAGGGTCAATTCTTCTTGTTTTATCTGGTATTTGGGTTGTATCATGAGGTGAAATCGTGTATTCTTACGAATATTTAATGATTCCCGCAATAATATGCTATGTGGGGGCAATTGCTTTTTTTATAGTATATTTAATAGTAGTTATAATGCAATTTCGAATGAAAAGAATAAATCAAGCAAATTAAAAATTATATCGAGAAAATGAGTATATATAAGATCTAACTTGAGAAAAATGATTTCTATAAAAAAATTTTAGTTATAGGATGATTATCCCCGCAAGGGACTCAAGTTTTTTTATTTATATTTATAATGAATCATAAAAAAATAATCAAGAATTTCACACACTAATATTAAAAAGAAAAAACTGATTTATATAGAATAATTATATAATAAATTAATCAACATTTAAAGGGAAAGATTCAATGAAATATAGCACAAGTAGAGAAATATTTTCTGGATTTACGGTTTTCTTTGTAATTATCGGTATATGTCTTCTTTTATTATCTGGTCTTATGGCTTGAGGAACACAAGTATTTCCATACGCGTGGGTTCCAGCAATTATATGTTTTGTTGGTGCGATAATTTCCTATGATTCATATAAAAAAGTAGTAAAACAAGATTCTCGAAATAAAAAATAAATTATGTTCCTAAAGAATATACTGATAAACTCTGTTTAATTGTCATCATTAATCCAAAAAAATGATTCCTATAAAAAAATCTTAGTTGTAGGATGATTATCCCCGCAAGGGATTTGGATTACATATTTTTTTAACCAGTTCTTTTGATTATATGATATCCAAATTTGGACTTTACTGGTTGTGAAATCTCACCTATCTTCAAATTCGTGCATGCATTCCAGAACTCCGGAACCATATCTCCTTTAGCAAATTCACCTAAATTACCACCTCTTTTCTTACTCGAACATGTGGAATATTGGTTTGCCAATTGCTCAAATTTTTCACCTGCCTTTAAATCCTCATAAATCTCTTGAGCTTTAGTAAATTTTTCTACTAAGATGTGACTTGCTTTAATTTTTCCTCCACGAATGGGATTCCCTCCTGTTTTTGAGCCTCCTCCTTTTGATTGTGATCCTTTTTGAAATCCCTTTCCATATTTATTTTTTCCCATATAAATTCACTATAATTGAATAAATTTAGTTAAAAATTTCTGATATACTTTTTATAAGTCAAAAAATAAGTTAAATAGATTAATTGATTATGAGATACCTGAAATTCTTAATCTCTTCAATGCTGTTTATTTCGACAACAAGTCTTTGGAATCCTTGAAGAGTTCCATCATAAACCATGAATGTGATAAAATTATTATTAACAAAATTTTGGTTTTTACTTACTATTTCTTCTTTATACTCATTTTCAATTCGGTTTAGTTTCTTTTGAACATAATGATCATTTGGAGCAACTATAATCATATTACCAATTATATTTTTTGTGATTGGGAGTAACTCGCTAGATGAATCGAGACTAGAGGATATATCCTCTGTTGACATTAAGCGTAATAAAGCATCTCGGATTAATTTAGACTTATTATCATAATGATTTTTTGAAACAAGCTTATTTATGAACTTTTTAAGACTCTCGTTAATACTAATACTTATAATGGGCAAGTTTTTTCCTCTTTATTTCCTATTTAATATTAATACTAGATAAACAGATTTATAAATTTTTTTTACAAAATAGTCTTATAATTTAATAGATCTCGCAATAACAGTTCTGAAATTTTCGACATCATTAACTAATTTATCAGCGTCTTCATCGTTAATCTTATCATCTTTACCGTATTTATTCAATTGAGTAAGCCAAAACTCAATTCTACCAAGAATAGCTTCTTTTTCACCTAGTACTTTTCGCAGTCGTACAAAAGTATCATGTAATTTGTTTCTTATATTTTGAGCTTTCCATCTCAACATACAATAATCAGAAATTTCTGCCAAATTTTGGGTTATCGCCATTACATCAATAGTTTTTTCTCGTTCCTCTGATTTAATCTTCCGTATTATATTTATTTCCTCAAATAAAAGCTCTATTATCTTAGCAAGGAAGCCAGTAAGTTGACCTGAATGGTTACACCAAACTCTAACCTCTAAAGACTGATTTACCTCAGATACATAAACTCGTGTTACAATTCTTCCACCACCAACCTTTGCTTCGGAACAATGCCAACTTTCTGCTTCATATTTTCCTTTCGCATCACTACCTTCATGAGAAGTGACTGTACTTACTTCAAAACGCTTTATTGTTCTTACTGCCGCTCTAAATGCTAAGCGGGGGTCTAAATCAGCAATTAAAAATGCTCGAGCATCATTAGGAAGATCTGCAATAGCTATTTGGATATCTTCAATTGTAGCTAAACAAGAAACTACCAAAGGACATTTTATTTGCACTTCTTTTTTTCTTATATGGACAGTTTTTTTGTCTCCTGATGCCGTTTTGTAGATTACATCACCACCAATATTCGATATCCCACATTCTTTTGGTTCTAAATAGAAATCAACACCTCTAGAATTTTTAGCTTCGATAACTGGTATATTTATTAGATGATCCTTCGCTTTATAACTAGTTGGTACATCTAAGAGTACTTTAACTGAATTAATTGTCATACTACCTTGATTACGGATGACTACTTTAAAGTGTAATTGACCTCCAATAAAATCATATTCACGAACTACTTCAATTTTCCCACCATCAGTAGGTTCTTTAGTAATTTTCTGTGTTGATTGATCTTTTACTTCCATTGGTACACTATAAGCCACAAATGTTCTCTTTGACATATCAATATATCCATCAATATCACCGCGAGCAATAATCTGAGCTAAATTTTCTTCAATGCTTGATTCAGTTACTCCTAATCTATTAGCTAATTCTCTTAAAGGCATAGTTCTATATGCTCTTGCAAGTTCTTTTATTTTCTTCTCCATATATTTATTTGTCATAAATTCTCTTCTTTGTGTAAAGATTCCTTTGATAGAACCTGTTTTTATAAGTTCATGAAGGCTTTTTCTTGCTAATTCTACAGCAATTTTTAATTTTGTGGCTAGTTTTGAAAGCTCAAATAATCCTGTCTCTTTAGAATAGTTTTTAATATCTTGATAAATTTGATCTGCTGTAATGATTTCATTTCCACGATCTGCAAAAAATCCGTTAATGGATTTTGTTCTCATTATGTTTACACAAAATGACTTTACAAGTTCCGTTGGAATGTGAAAATTATTTGCAAGTTGTTTTAAGGAGACCCTACCTTTAGATTTTACTTCTTTTATCAAATTATCTAGGATATATTTTTGAGTATAATACGTCTCTTTATCTAATGAGAAAGATCCTTTTATTTGGAATTGATTAATTAATTTATAAATTACTTTTATAGCTATATCAGAACTCATATCAAGCATTATTCCTAAATCTGCTACCTTAACTGAACCTTCACTCTGAAACTTTGCTAATACTTTTTTCCGTATTTCGGTAGAGATATAATAAAACATCTGATTTTTTTGATCAATAATTCCATAGATTCTTTCTTCTTCTATATATTTATTGATGAATTTAACCATCTGTTCGGCTGAGATATTAAATGAATTCATAATTGTTGAAAAGTTAATTATCGGGGCTCTTTTTAATAGATCCAAGAAACATTTAGGACATACTTCCCTTCCTATAATATGTCTTAATTTCTTACTACATAATGTCATTTTACTTCCTTTCATAAGGCCATATCTTATCGCTTCTCTTGCTAATTTCTCTTTTGATGGAAAAAATAAACCTGGGGTTTTTAGATATGAATTCCAAGCTTCTGGACAATCAGTATTAGTACATTCTAAATAATATTGACCTGAAGATAACCTTTCCAATCTTAAAAGATGCTTACAAACAGGACATTCACTATTATCTACAACGGTACATTTATAGTTTCTTTCTATTGCCTTTACTTTTGAATAGAAGAGATTGTGTTTTCGACACTCATGAGTTTCTGTGGTTGCTATATGATTAATACAGAAACTGGAATTACATTTTTCACACGTAAAGTCGATTCTTTCGCTTTCACAAAATAAACATTTCATAGTTTGAAATATAATTTTAATTTTTGAATCTATATTATATTTAAAAAAATTCTAATTTAATATTTTATTGGGAGACCAATTTTATTTTTTTAATATCATTGGAATTTTATATAGGATTTTAATTTTTGCATTATAATGTGAGAATTATTTCTGAAATAAACTAAAAAGAAGATTCTGGGAATATATAAACCCCTAAAAATGATAAGATCATAATTATAGTATTAACTAATATTATAATAATTAACATAGTTAATATTATCCAATTCCTTTTGGATGGAGCAGATTTCATAATTTGAGATGTTCCATGCTTAGCTAAAGCTAAGGGAAATAATCCGATAAATGTACCTAATGAAAAATAAAACACAGTAAAAATTCCATCAATAAACCCCAACCAACCACTTAACGAAAATGCTAAACATTGAGAATAAATGAAAAGCTCAAAAATACATGGAGCAAATCCTGCTAATATCCCAAATAAATAAGGAGTCTTGTTTTTTTCCCAATTAAATTCAAATATTTCATCTTTTCTTTTTGAATGAGGCATATAACCCTTGCTTGCATAAATAAATAACAAAATAAATCCTGCAAACATGGATGTTAATGCTCCAAAAAAATAGATTACATTTTTTGGTATTTCATGTATTCCTGGTATCAAGAGACGAGGAATAAAACTAATTAAAATAGTAATGCTGGCAATTAACATATTAGAGGTCATTAATCCTAAGCCATAAAGTACTAAGATAATGAGACTTTTTTTAGGAGTTTTCGAGATCCCAAATGACCAAAAGAAAAATATTGCTTTATCTTCACAAGGCATTAAAGTATGGAATATTCCTATAATAAAAGCGGGAGCAAAAATTAGTAATAATGGCTGAGGATTAAATTCTAACATTTTTGTTTTAAATTTTAATTTAATGATAAAATATCGGATTTTTTTATCTGTTTATATATCTTCAATTATTATATTTAGAATTTATTATTAATTTTAGGCGTATTTCTTATTAAACAAGATTTACAAATGCTATAAAAAATTAATAACAAAAAAACAGTACTCGCAAAATTAAAAGGAAACCATCTTTGTGTAAGAACCCATATTCCAAAAAATGCTAAATCAAAGAAATTCAAGAAGAAAAAACTAGGTTTATTAAATTTTCTAGTTAAATCTGAATTTTTAGGTAAATTAAATATGATGATTATCAAAAGTGGTGTTAGGATCAGAATGTGATGATCCCAAGAATCGAAATATCCCAAAAGCATAATTAAAATACCAAAAGTATATCCATAAATTAAATCATTATCCTCAAATCTTCTAACCAAATAAGTTATAAATCCTATTCCACCTAAAATAAAAAGAATAACTAGAAAAATTGGTAATTGAAAACTTAATAACTGTTCTTGTGAAAAACCTATAACTATAAGAAAGTTTTGAATTAATTTAGTTATACTAAATGAATGATTCACAATAACAGTATCCTCTCCAGTAAGATTTACATTTAAAAACCCATGCAATAATTCAGGATGTATGAAAAATATGAAGAAATTTAACGATACTGGAATTAGAAAACCAACCAAACGAATAATTGACTTAATAAATTTAATTTCAAATTTCTTTTGCTCTAAGTCAAAATGAACCAACATTAAAAAGGGGAGCAAAAAGATAGTAATAGGTTTAAATAATATGCTAATCCCTAAAATAATACTTGCTATAAAATTATGTTTAGTATCTTCATATTTTAGGAAGAGAAAAAGCGATATTAAAATTAAGAGTGTAATATATAAATTAATTTGTCCCAAAATGTAATTAAATAGGTTAGGTAATCCAATTAGGAACAAACTAACATATAATACAATTCTTTTATCCCCTTGTTCATGGTCTTCTCTTCTAATAAGAACAATTAATTTATAGAGAACTAAAAAGATTAAAATATTTAATATTAGATTAATGAGTGTGAATACTATGAATCCTAAATCAAAACCCATTAAATAAAAAGGGACAAAAAAAAGAGCAGATATTGGAAAATATCTAAATGGCCAACGACTATAATTATTTTTGTTGTATAATTCATTCACATTGTTAATAAAAACTTTCCCTCCTTCATAATAAACTAAAAAATCATTTTGATCTCTCAAAAAAACCAGAGTTAAAATTAGCGCTAATATAAAGTAAAAAATGTGAATTATTACAGCATATCGAAAGATCTTGAATTCCCATAATTCCCTAAATCTTCTTTTTATTATACTCATATGAGTTTTCATAATCAATCTCTATTATTTATTCTCTATTTCTAGAAAATACCCATTTTTTCTTTTTTATTATAATTATTGTTAATGCTAAAAGGAATAAAAAAACCAATCCAATCAATGTAGGTACGACATAAACAGGTAAATAATCTAAATTAATATCTAAAATTACATGATAATCCCCTATATAAAGTTTATAAGAATCTAGTATTCCTTGATCATTATAGATAGCGATAATTTTAATATCTTTTGAGGGAACTCCATTTGATATTGCATTTTCTCTAATCTCAACATTTAAAGTAGGTAAAACTCTATTATCTACATCATACCAATTATTAAGACTTAATTCTCCCATGTATTCTCCTACAGGAATAGGAAACCAAAATGGTACAAGAGAAGAATACTCAGAAAAATTCAATATTTGAGAGTAATCATTAGGATTGGAATAATAGGTTATTTCAGAATCATTATCTTTTACACCCCAATTGTCCTTATTATTCCATCTCCATATACTAAAATTTAAACTTATGAATACCTCATCAGATTCAATATTATTAATTCTCCATTTCATACTTTTACCTTGACTCATGTTTTCGAAAATTCCTGAATCATCCCATCCTTCACCAAAAATACTAGTTATTTGCCTTTCATTACATACTTTACATTTCCATATTAATTCTTGATCGTTTTGTATCCCTATACTATAAGCAGCAACACTAATATGCAAAATTCCAATATATAATAGTAATAAAATGAGAGTAAAGTTCAATAGAATAACCTTCCTCTTCAATATTTTTCAACTCCCATTCTTTTTTTTCCTTTATACTTTCGTAAACAGTATTTACATATTCCATAGAATGATAAAATCAAAAAGAACGTAGCTGCAATATTATATGGAAATAATGGATATATAAGGTACCAAACACCTACAAAAGCAAGATCAAAAAAACTAAAGAAAAATAGACTTAATTTTATTGAACCAGTTATTTCAGAGTAACGAGGCATGTTAAAAATAATTAATATTAAGATAGGTGTTAAATTAAGTAAATGGTGATCCCATGAATCAAAATAAGTTAGCAACATAATTATAATTCCAAAAGCATAACCATATATAATAGAATCCTTTTCTAATCGATTTATTATAAAAACGATGAATCCTAATCCTCCAACTATGCTAATTACAACTAAAAATATAAAAATTTGATTAAATGGAATATTGTAAAAATAACAGAAGTTAATAATTATTTTAGTTATACTGAAAGAAAAGTTTAGAGCAATTGGATTATTACCTGTAAAATTAGTATTTAGGAATCCTTCCCATATACCAGGGACTAGCAAAAATATAATGAAATTAAATAAAACAGGTATAATAACTCCTATTATTCGAATTGCACTTTTAAAAAAGTCGAATTTTAACCTTTTATTCTCTAAATCAATATTAAATATGATTAAAAATGGTATCAAGAAAAAAGCAGTTGGTTTAATAATAATACTTATTCCTAGAATAATGCTTCCAATCAATTGCCATTTAAAATCTTTATATTTGAGAAAAATATAGAGAGATAATAGGATAAGAAGGGTGATATACAAGTTTATTTGACCATATATATAATTTAATACATGTGGTAGGCCCATCAAGTAAATAGAGATATATAAAATGACTCTTTTATCGTCCTTTTCATGATCTTCATTTCTGATTAACAAAATTATTTTGAAAAGAAAAATACAAATCAGAAAGTTAAGGAATAAATTACAAATATTAAAAAATATAAATCCAACTTGAAAATTCAAAAGAGAAAATGGAATAAAAAATAATGCAGATAATGGTAGATATCTAAAATCCCATAAATAATATGTTTGATTGTAAAGATTCTCAATATCATTGAGAAATATCTTACCTACATTATAAAATATTATAAAATCATTTTTTTCTTGATTAAAGGCAAAAAAAAGTATGATTGAAAGAATAAAATAAAAACTATGAAGTATTAAGGCATATCTAAATACTTTGTGTTCCCAAAGTTCTTTAATTCTATGGATGCTTCTGAAAATTAAATTCATTGAGCTATTTTCAAATATTTATTTTTATTTTAAATTGTTAAATTAAATTACTTTAATTATAAATTAAAATATTTAATATTTTATATTAAAAAGCTCTTTCAATATATCTTGGTTATAAAAATAGTTTTCATAATAAAGGAAAGTATCCTCATTTTTTTCTATTTATCGAGAATTCTTTCTGAAAAAAACCTGATTCAATAATTTTCTTTTTCTTTTCACTGAAATCTGAAAGGATTTCAAATGGATAATAAATATTTTTTTCTTCTTGATATTTTAATATCCTTTTTCTAGTTAAATATATCGAGTATTTGGAAATATCACACCCTATCCATCTCCTCTTTAATTTTTCAGCTATTAATAATGTCGTACCAGAACCACAAAAAAAATCAGCAACTAAGTCTCCTTCATTGGAGCCTATTTTAATGATTCTTTCAAGTAATTTATGATGTTTTTGAGTAGGAAAACCAGTATATTCTTTTGAAGCAGGTTGTAAACAAGGAATTTTCCACACGTCATCCATCTTTTTGTCTGTAACAATTCTGTAGATTACATGTCCATTCTCATCTTTCGCATTTTTTAAAACACCATTTACCATCTTTCTTTTTAATTGTTTTTGAGGTTTTTTTCGAGCTATTCTAATTTGATTAAAAGTATAGTTATTAGATTTTGAATATACTAAAATTGTATCATAAGCTCTTGGTAGGTTTTTTTTTCCAGCAGAATATTTGTTATAATAATACCAAATAATATTATTGATAAATCTATTCTTACCAAAAATATCATCTAATATTAATCGAATATAGTGATTCGCATGCCAGTCTGAATGGATAAAAATTAAACCCGTTTTTGATAAAATTTTCTTGAATAAAATTATTCTATCATACAGCATTTGTAAATAAGAATCTAAATCTCTATCCCAATGGTCATAATATGCAATAGAATCATAATGATTATCTTTTTCTTTTATTTTAATGTGGTAATTAGTACCAGAGAAGAAAGGGGGATCAATGTAAATTAAATCTATTTTTTCTTTGAAATTGTTTAATAAATAATATAAAACCTTTAAGTTGTCTCCCCAAAAAATCTTATTTATCCAGATTTTAGAGCGGTTAAAATTCTCTCTATTTTCATTAAAATTAGCTCTATGATATTCAAAATATTTAAAAAAATCAGGATGAAATTCTTTTTGCTCTCCTAATTTAAAATTATTAACTTTTTTATTTTCCCAAATTAATTTTACCATTCTTATAATAAAAAGAAGTTATCTTATTAATCTCCTATTTGTTTTGTTCTAAGAGATTATCAAATTCTCTATCTGAAAGAAATCCTTTATGGATCATAATCTCTTTTACTTTTTCAATAAGTTGAGGTGCTACTTTAGCTTCTGCGATTGTTTCCTCAAGTGAAGCAATATTTTGCTTTAGATCTTTAATTTCTTTTTCTTTAGTTTCTCGTTCCTCTTTTAGACTTTCAGTTTCTACATATTTATCTGAAACTGATTTTTGTAATTCCTTTTTAATACTCTCAATCTCATTTTCTCGTTGTATCAGATCTGCTTTAATATCTTCATTTTCTTTTTCTAATTTAGATTTAGTTTTATTTTCCTCCTTTTCTAAAACTTCAATCTTTATATTAGCCTCTTTTAATTTATTTTCCAATTCTTCAACTTTAGAATTAGTTTCAGTTACTTTCTTTTCTAAATCCACTTTTGACGATTTCAATTTATTAATTTCAGCATCACCATAAAGCTTCTCTTCTTTTGCTCTTTCATAATTTTTATTTATCTCCATAAATTTATTATTTAATTCTTCAAGTTTTTTACTTGTTTCAGTTAAATCTTCTTTAGTCCTCTTAAACTCACTTGAAATTTTTTCTAAATCTTTTGTTTTTTGAGTTAATTGCTTTTCTAAACTATTAATCTTTGCTCTAAGATCTAGCAAAATTTTGCCCTCAATAGCAAGCTTCTTTTCTGGTTTTTCTTCTGCTTTTGCCCAATCAATTGAAATTTCTCTTCCACCTTTACAATTTTTTGATAATTTTTATTTTTTTGATAATTGTAATTTTGTATTATAATATATTTGTTTACTTAAAATTGATTATATATAAGATATACATCACAATATTTAATATAAATTTGAGAAAATGAAGTATAAATAATTTTTTAATCTTCAATTTCTTCTAATAATGGTTCAAGCTCTTTATCAGATAAAAATCCTTTTATCTCTAATATATTTTTAATTTTAGTTATTATTTTTGATGCATTTATGATTTTTGATACTTTAATTTTATAATCTTGCAGTTTTTGAATCTGCTCTTCCATATTTTTTTTTTCCAAATTTAATTTTGTTTTTAGATTTTCAATATCTTTGTTTTTATTATCTATCTCACTCTTAAATTCTTGAATTTGTTTATCCTTGCTTAGAAGCTCTTTTGTTTTATTTAATATCTCTTCTTCCTTAATTTGAATTTCTCTATCCTTATTTAGGATTTTTTGTTCGTGATTAGTTGAACTTTCTACCAGGTAATTTAATTGATCCTCAAGATTTGAAACTTTTGCTAACGTATCAGTAAATTTCTCATTCAAATTTGACTTTTCCTCTTTCAATTTAGCAAATTTGATATCTAAGAGTAGCTTTTCTTCCTTGACTTGGTCCAAAGATTTTCTAGCAGAAGATCTTCTTTCCGTTAGTTCTGTCAGACTAATTTCTCGACCACTTAATTTTTCTTTAGTTATTTTTAATTCATTTTGAGTTTTTTCTAGTTTTTTTTTATTTTTCTCCAATTCTATCTCTAATTCCTTTATGTTCGCTCTGAGTTCTAGTAAAAATTTTCCTTCAATGGAGAATTTCTTTTCCGGTTTTTCCTCAGCTTTAACCCAGTCGATTGAAATTTTTATATCACCTTTTAAACCTAATTTTTGAGAATATTTAAACTATCTATAATCTTTTATAAAAAACAATTTTTTTAATTTAAAAAAATTGAATCATTTAAAGAATAGTGTTTAATCTTAAATTTAATGGTTAAAATAACGTTTGGGACTGCTGGCTTTTTCTATCAAGACTGGATAGGTTCATTTTATCCTAAAAGATTAGACAATTCACAATTTTTAAGATATTTATCAAAATACTTCAATATTGTCGAAATTAATTCAACATTTTATAATTTACCATCTGCAGAAATGTTAATTAACTGGTATAATCTTGTGCCAGAAAGATTTCGTTTTATAATCAAAATATGGCAAAAAATAACTCATAATCTTAATGATCCCGAAATTGATTATAGAATCAATGAATTTTTCAGTAGATTAAGCCTTTTAAAGGGAAAAATTTTTGGTTTCCTTTTACAATTTCCTCCCTGGTTTAAATATACTCCCACTCACTTTAATCAATTAATATCTTTAATCAAAAATGTTCCACCTCAATATAAATACATAATCGAATTAAGACATAATTCTTGGTTTGATAAGGATTATCTACTTGAAATTATTGATGGTCATAATATAATACTTGGAACTACATACATGCCAGAAATTTTGCCCTACTATATGCAAAATCAAAAATTCTATTATATTAGGTTGATAGGAGATAGAACTCTTACAAAATTTAATCGAATTCAAAGAAGCCAAAAAGATAGTTATAAAGACTTGTTCAAGAATATTCAAAACATATTAAAAGATAAAAATATATATGAAATATTTATCATTGTCAATAACCACTTCCAAGGACATGCTCCTGAGTCAATTAATTTAATACAACAAAAGCTTGGTTTATCTTATCATAATTTTAATAACCAAAAGAATATATTTGACTTCATCTAATAATATTCTTTTAATTCTTAATCTTGAATAAGAAACCTTTAAATATATTTGATTTAACTATTTTTTTATGGAATTTATTGATAATTTAAAGAAATTAGGTAAGGACTGGAGATTATTAGTCATAGTAATTTGGATGCTAGTCGGAATTGCTTTAATTCCCATTCGCGATCCTCCTATTGTTTCTTTAATCGGTATAATAATATATTTCCCTTTTTTAGTTTTTTTGATGTATTTATTTTTACTTTCACTGGTTTCTAAGAAAAACATATTTGAATACCCCACTTGGAAAATAATATTACTTTTAGTATTATCATTACCGATTATGTTGCTAATTTCAATAATACTAATAGCATTATTTTTAATTTCAGTTATAACTTATTTCTTTTTTACATCTTGGTTTATTTTATATGGGTGTTTTTTAACAGGGAAGAGTGTCGACAATCAGTTATCTAAGACTCCCAAAGCAAAACCATTTATAAGAACACTTATTTTTATTGGAGGTTTAGGTGGATCTCTAGCGTTATTATATTTTTTTCAAATTATACCTACAATAATAGATCTCTCGGTAATAACGGACATCTCTATTGATTTTCCCTGGTATTTAGATGGTGTTTTTATACTTATTGGAGCAATATTAGTTGGATTCGGGATTACTGTTATCATTTACAAATTTAAAAAGGTTTTTAATGGCTGGTTTGGAATATTTGCACTCCTAGTTACATTTTATACATTATTTCTCGCACTTAAGATCCATCTTTATGGTGCTGAAACAGAACCTAAAGGATATGAAGATATTTGGGCGTATTTTACATTAATAATTCCAGATATGATTATTATCTTTTATTCTTTGAGCATGCTTATGGGATCTCAAGCAGAATTATTAAGCAAGAGACTTAAAAGATTTGGACTTGATACCGTGATAATCTGGTTAATATTATCAAAAGTTACTTATGAATTTATACATTATTTTCCATATGATGAATTAAGTATTTTTAAGATTCCTTTAATTCAATGGTTTGCTGAGAATATAGATAATGATTTTATTAACTATATTAAGAATATTGCAGTTTTGGCCTTTTTTGTATTATTATTGATTATTATAGGAATCTATGAAATTCGAAAATATTCTATAGAACAATTAAATCTATCAAAATTACCTGAAGACGAAATTAAAGAAACTTTACCTTTACTACCTACTACTGAAGACCAGACTTCTCCTTATGAAGAATCTGATCAAATTTCAGAGGAGCGTAAAATAAGTGAGAATAATGAAACATTAAGTAATGCTAGAGAAGACTCTGAAAATGACTATACTGATGAAATTGGATAAATTTTTTTAAACTATAAGTTATTTTTTATTTCTAAAAGTTCTTTTTTCCTTTATATCGCTAATTCAGAATAAATCAAAAATCTCTCATAGATTAATAGTTTAATAAATAGTTTTATTAAAGACTAATTCAAAAATTATCATACGTAATCTATAATCCGTGTTTGATATGAGTGATTTTGAAACTAATTCTGAGGAAATCTTTCTTAAGAAATTTGAAAAGTTAGCTTTAAATATTGAAAAATTGACAGATGAAATTTCAAATATGAAGAGAAAATTAGATAAGAATTATAAAATTAATAGAACTTTCGGTTTAAAATCTGTCAGAAATTCTGAACCCTTAAATTTTGCAAGAGATGTCATGGGAATTGGAAGTCCTACTAAAAGATATCTTCTCTCATTGAGAGCAATAACTGAAGAATGGAAAGGGAGAAAGAATGACATTCTGATTACAATTAGACAGCAAGAGAAAGAAACTCATATGGATTTGAAAGCTCTTGGGATTAGAATTTCAATAAGTGATGTTAAAAATATTCGTGTCTTATCGAAACAAATTCTCTCATTATTGTATATCTCATGTGAATTACAGGGACTCGCCATTAACGAGATTTTAAGAGAAATCCTAACAGAAATAAATGAAGAAGGAACAAAAATGCTTCAAGAAATTAGACAAAAAATGTTATTTTAAGATTTCCTCAAATCATACAGAGATTAATCCTCTCCTCTCTGAGAAAACTTAGTAATTATATTTACATTTTACTTAAAAAGGTTCGTGAAACAAGAATTTCACGATCAAAAATTAGCAACTCTATTATTATTGTATCTTTAAAAAGCATAAATATTATATTTTGTTCAAATCAAGGATTATTCATTAGAATTTAAATAAAATAAAAAAAAAGAGGGAGTATAATATGGAATATAAAGAAATTATTTTTCAAAAAAAGAATAGAATTGCCTCTATAACCATTAATCGACCTCAGCGATATAATGCTTGCAATCTCCGCACTGTTTATGAGTTAATCGATGCATTCGACCAATGCTGGGATAATGAAATTGGTGTTATTATTTTTACTGGAATAGGAGAAAAAGCCTTTTGTACTGGTGGAGATCAAACAACACGCGAGAAGGGTGGGTATGAGGGGGAATTACTATTACCACTTGAAGTTGGTTGGCAACGTGTAACAAATTTAATCCGTACCTTACCTAAACCTGTTATTGCTCGAGTTAATGGTTATGCGATTGGCGGTGGTCATGTTTGGCATGTAAATTGTGATCTCAGTATTGCAGCTGAGCATGCACAATTTGGACAAGCAGGACCACGTGTGGGGTCATTTGATCCAGGATATGGAACGGGAGATTTAATGCGTGCAGTAGGGATAAAACGTGCAAAAGAGATTTGGTATTTATGTCGCCGTTATACAGCACACCAAGCTTTACAAATGGGGCTTGTGAATTCTGTTGTTCCTTATGAAAAATTAGATGAAGAAATAGATCAATGGTGTCAAGAATTATTGGAAAAAAGTCCTATAGCTTTAAAAATGTTAAAATATGCCTTTTTAGCTGAAACTGATGGAGTAACAGGTATTACTCAACTGGGTGTTGGCGGGCTTTCTCTATATTATGGTACTGATGAAGCTGTAGAAGGAAAGAATGCTTTTATAGAAAAACGAAAAGCCGATTTTAATCAATTTAGAAAGAAACAGTCATAATTGAGAATTATTTCTCTATTAGGATAAGCTTATTTTCATCCAATATAATTTTATTCTTATTTAAGGGACTAAGGTTATAAGTATTTTTCATTGTATTAACAATTAGATTTCCAATAAACCTAAGCTTAAGTGTATTAAATAAATCATTAATCATTTGTAGATCTTGGGGAATTGAGACTCCAAAAAAGGGATTTAAAAATAAGTATATACTTGCACAAATTATCATCCCTATGATCAAACTTATCGTACCATCAAATGGAAAGATTAATAGAATGAAGAATAAAATCAATAAATTAGGAATCAATCTATATAATTGAAAGTTATATTTAATTTCTAATTTTTTTTTGAGTTGAAATAAAATATAAGGTAATAAAAAAAGTGAAGAAATAATCATAACAATCCCTATTCCTAGTATCTTAAAAAGGAAAATAAAAAACGGAGTAGTTGCAATTATTATTAATAAAGTTATTCCAAAACCTTTAGCAGCTACGTCGGCATTTCCCGAGCCTATTAGAGCATTTCCAAATAATGTTGCATATCCATAGATAAATTGCCCTGAAATAATAAGAATGAATAAAGTTTGAGCCATATTGAATTGATCTTTATTAAAAACCCCATTTTCTATAAAAAAGCCTCTATGTAAGTAAAATAATATTTCCCCAGAAAGAGCAATCATTGCAGTCATAAAACCTAATGCTAAAATACTCGAGATTCGTGTAGAAGCATTTATAGACTCCTCTATGGTCTCATGATTATCTTTTACATTTGCTTCAGCTATTTCAATATTTAATGGAGCAGAATAATAAAGAATTACCGATTTTACAGCACCATAAGTTAACAAAACAGTCAATAAACTCAAACCAAATCCTTGTGTTGAAGGATCGGTAAAAACTGCTAGGTAGATTGCAGCAAAAAAAAATAAAATATCTTCAAAAAATCTAGAGTTTTGAATATTCGTTATCATAGAATACACCGAATTTTTCATATAATCCCATATTTGATGTTTTTTAATCAAATTTCTGTATTTTGAGGGTGCTTTCTTTCTCATAGCTTGAGATGTTAGATGCGACTTCAAAATCTCAAATATAGAATAAGGTGCTAATCGTATAAAAAAATAAATTAAGAGAATTAAGGTAATTATATTGAAACATGGATAAAATGCAAATAAAGAAGGATTCAGATTAAATGATATGAAAATATATGCAAATATTAATAAAAATATTCCATTAAATATTGATGTAAAAGCAATTATATCATATCTATTTCTAATTTCAATTCCAATTTGAAACATTAATGTACCATAAATCAAAAAAGTAGAGAAACCAGAAGCAAAGATACATTCTCTTAATAATATATTTGTTAAAAAAAACCAAAAAATAAAAGGAATAATTATCATAATTAATCCTAATCCTAATCCAATTAATAATAATAGCTTGGAGTAAGTAGTAGCTTTCAATCGTCCAAATTCCTCATCAATAACAAATGCAGCTTTAATTTCCGCGATAAAATATCTAGAAATCCCAATTCCAATTAAACTAACAATCCCATTAATAGCTGTTGTTAATCCAAAATATTGTAACCCATCCCAACCTGTACCTAATATTACAAAAATCCAAATACAAGCTGCATTAATTAATGAAAAGAACATATTAAGAGATCCAGAAGTGACTGCTCGCGAACTACCTTCTTTTGCAAAAAAATTATGTTCTCTTATGAATTCAATTTGGAATTTTTCTTTTTCTGGTTTTTTTTCCATATATGGAGTATACTCTAAACTAATTATTGATATTGAATTAAAGGGATGTAAAAAAGTTTTAGAAATTAAAAAACTAAAGAGTAAATCTCATATTAAAAATTTTTATTCATCGAATAATAAAACATATTTTTATGAAAGCTTTTTTAATCAGCATAATTAAAATTCAAAAATTTATATCATAAAAATGAATAAAGAAGAAATCATATGTGCGAATTGTGGAGAAAATACATCCAATGAATTATATGAATGTATCGAATGTTATAATCAAATATGTGAAGAATGTGCTAATATCTGCAAGAAATGTGGAAATTATTTATGTGATGGTTGTTATCATGAACATAAGAAGAATTGTAGATAAATGAAAGGCTCTTATATCTTAGTTATATTTTTTGGAACAGGAAAAGAGATTAGAATTGGTGCTCTTGGAAAGATTTTTTTTTCTAATGGGTATTATTGTTATATAGGATCTGGTATGGGGAATATTGGATCTTCTACATTATTGAACAGAGTAAAAAGACATATTCTAAACCAGAGTGAAAAAAAAATCCATTGGCATATAGATTATATGTTAGCAGATACAGCTTCCATAATAACTAAAATCTACTTAATCCCTTCAATTGAACGATTAGAATGCATTATTGCTCAAGAACTATCTAATTATTCTGATGATTTTATAAAAAATTTTGGCTCTTCTGACTGTAACTGTGAAAGTCATTTGTTCTATTTTAAGAACTTCACAAAATTAAGTAAATTATTGCGATAAATATGGAAAAAAAAATAATATCAAAATTGCTCCTGAGCTATAAACAAGTATATACCAGTAAAGCCAAAATATATCTCCTTTTTGGGGTTCAGTTGGATGATATGTAATAAGGATGAAAGCATCATTAATAAAGTGAGATAAAAAAGCAAATAAAATGGTAAATATAATATTAATCGGAAATATAAAAATCTTAAAACAAAAGATCTGGATTAATTTACCAGTTAGAACATGAGTAGGTAAATTTATTATCTTCTGCTTTAGATAAAAAGATCATAATCCAGATAAAAATAATGATAATAAAAATTCTTAAGTTTAGAAATAATTTTTTATTAGTACATATTATTTAAAACAAAAGAAGATAACTCAAATAATGAAAAATAGAGAGTGTGAAAATTATTATGGGAATGTTAGATGGAAAAGTAGCAATTATTACAGGTGCTGGTAGGGGATTAGGTCGTGAAGAAGCTTTACTTTTTGCCAAAGAAGGGTGTAATTTAGTTGTTAACGATTTAGGTGCAGGTTTTGATGGTAGTGGGGCTGAAACAAAGGTTGCTGATGAGATAGTAAAAGATTGCGAGAATTTGGGAGCAAAAGCTATAGCAAATTATGATTCCGTAACAGATTTCAATAAAGCTAAAGCCATGATCGACCAAGCAGTTTCTGAATTTGGGAAATTGGACATTCTTGTAAACAATGCAGGTATTCTTAGAGATCGAATGCTTTTTAATATGACAGAGCAAGAATTTGATGATGTTGTTGCTGTACATCTAAAAGGTACTTTTAATATGACTCGTCATGCTGCTGCTTATTTTAGAACCACTGTTAAGGCAAATGAGTCACTTGGAAATTTCGGAAGAGTTATTAATACAGCATCTGATGCAGGTCTAACCGGGAATTTGGGGCAAACTAATTATGGAGCAGCAAAAGCCGGTATTGCAGCATTTACTATGAATGCTTCGATGGAACTAAAAAAGTATGCTACAGTTAATTGTATCGTTCCATTAGCAAGAACTCGTTTAACTGTTGATGCAACTCCACAAACTGCTGAATTTATGAAGAAACTCGATAAATCAGGCTATGATATTTTTAATCCTGTTAATGTAGCACCTATGGTTGCATTTCTAGCATCAGATAAAGCTTCAAAAATCAATGGTGAAGTATTTAGAGTTGTAGGAGATCGTATTATGTTATTCCAAGGATGGCATACTGTTCATCAAATTAACAATGATCATAAGCCATTTACCCCTCAATTGATAGCGGAAAGAATTAACGAATTAATAAAAGCAGCACCCAAAAAAGAAAATTTATTTGGTCTTTTAGGAGATCTGGTTTAGCAATATTTTAAATTTCTTTTTTTCTTTAATTTTTTTTTTTTTCTATAAGTGATTTGTGTGAAATATTTATTCCAAATTATGAGTTATTTCTCTGAAAATATGATAAATAAGCATAATAATTCTATCAAAATCTTTTTCAGATATATTAGAGTTATTGTTTTCCAGTTTGTTTAACAAAAACTCTAATTTATCTAATCCATTTTTGAGATATGAAATTTCTTGTTTATTTCTTGTTCTTTCAAATCGAGTTTTTAAAAAAATTATCTCACTTAAAAGCATTTTTACCATCTTTACTTTTCTTAGTTGAATAATATTATCATACGACCACAAAACTATTTTACTCATTTTTAAACCTCTAAAGTGATATTTTTCCTAAATTATAATAAATAAAAAGTGAATAAATGTCTTAAAGAGACCAATATTTAAGATTCAATTTATTATTAAAATTTTAAATAATCTTAAACTTACATTTAAAAAAAATTTAAGAATTTGGATTTAGTATTAAATGAAAAGAAAGCGCTATGATTATATGTAATCTAATTTATTTCTCTCTTTGTTTACACTCTTTTAATCATTTTTCCTCAATTAAATCTTTATAGAAGTCATCACTATACATATCTTCATCATCTTTTTCTCTTTTCATATCCAGATACATATAGTAAGCACTTATTAAAGCCCCTCCAAGTAATCCAACAGGAATTCCTGTTAAGACGACATTTAAAAACCAAACTAAAAAAAAAACAATGTTAGGATAATAGATTAATGTATCCAATAAAGAGATTAGGAACGCTGACATAATACCTCCAAATATTCCTACTATTATACCACATGATAATATTTTTTGATTCTTAGATCTATTTCTTAACGCATAAAACACTCCAATAACAGTACCAATTAAAAATTGAAGATCATAAATAAGATATAAACGTACAAAAAAAGTATGAGTAGTTAAATAAGCTATAGCTGAGACTATAACATTAAAACTTAAACCTAATTTAACATTGCGTTCTTGAAAATATTCAATAAAATTCAAAATATCCACTGAAATATTGATTTTTCAAAATAATGGAATTAAGAAAATGAAAAAACAATAATATAAGAAACTTTTCAAAATAAATTGTTATCTGTCAGCACCAGGTATGTCCTTACCTTTTGTTATTGCCTTTGTTATTCCTTTTTTTACTATTTTTGTAGGATCCACCAGATTTTTTAGACCCTGTACTGCGGCATCTCCTGCCTGTCCAAGAACATCACCACTAATTGTGCCTCCACCAATCAATTCTTCCGCAATAACTCCTACAGCTGGAGTTAATGCGGCAGATACAATTGTGGTAACTGCTGCTATGGCTACAAACTTTGCAATTTTTAGGGCAATTGGACTATCATTTCCTTTTTTAGCCTTTTCATCATCTCCTACAGCTTCTAAGGATCTTGTAAGCCCCTTTATTAATCTATTTAAAGCATCTTCCTTCTTCAATTTATTACCTTTATAATAAATACCATCCTTATAAGCAACCTCTAAGAATTTTGTTAAAGATTTATATTTTACAACTTTTTTATATCCATTCCAGCCCTCTTCTTGGAAATTTGTCAATATAGAAGTGCATGGTTTACCATTCTTTACATTGAATACATAGATTTTTGGCTCTTTTTTATCACTAAGATAAATAGCTTCATAAATAAAATCTCCAATTTCTTCTTTATTACCTATTAATATCCTAAAATTAATTTTATCAGTATTACCTATCAAACCCTTAGAAAATTTTGCTAAAGCTACTTTTCCTTTTTTCGCTTTTTTTTCTTCCTCCATAACTGTGTCAGAACGTTTTTCTTCAAAATAATCATTTAGAACATCAAAAGCATCTTTAAATACCTTTTTAGCCTTATCAATCTCCTTTCCCATAAATTTCACTTCACTTTAATAGATTTGGGTTACATTAAATATTAAAATCAAAATATTTATGTTTATTTCTTTTGAAAAGCTTTATTAAGCAAAATAGTTAATGAAATCTAGTCATTTATATTGTAATTACTATATAAAATATTTTTATTTTCTGGAATTCATTCTTTTAAGATTTTTCTCATCAGATATTAAGAAAAATTTGATTTTTAAACAAGATTCCTATACTTAAATAATAATAAATCTTAAATAATAATTATAGAATTAATCTTCTCAATAACATAAATGTAAATTGAGTTAAATGAGTGAAAGAATAACTGAAATACTCGATAGTTTAAAGTCAATAAAAGGGGTACATGGTGCTGCTTTAATTGAGAAATTTGGCCTAATAAAAGGGAGTGCTCTGCCTGGTTGGGTTGATCCTGAAGCCGTTGCCGCAATGGTGACATTGATATTAAAGGCGAGCCAGAGAGCAACGAAAGAATTGGAACAGGGTCAATTTTTTAGTGCTATTATAGAATCTGAAAAAGGCAAAATCCTTTTTAGCGAAATTAAAGGAAATATTTTGACTATAATTACCACTCGTGAAGCAAAATTAGGTATAATTAATTTAAAACTAGATGCTGCTAGTTCAGCATTAGGTGAATTGATTTAATTTTTTTATTCTTTTTTTTTAAATAAGATATTAAAAAGTTTATTATCTTCTTCTCAAAATTCATTACTTAAGATTTAAAACTTAATAAAAATAAATATATTACAGTATAATAGAGAGGTGATTTATCTGGTATTTATAAATTTAGAAGGTAAATTTGATAATAATTATTATTTATTAGATGGTATGACTATGGGAACGCAGAAGTATCTTTCAATTTATATCATAGAACATAATGGAATGCGATTAATGATTGATGTTGGAGAATCTTTCAAAATTCGTAAAATTTTAAAAAAACTCAAAGATATGGGATTATATCCAATCCATAAAATCTTATTAACTCATTCTCATTGGGATCATGCTCAAGGGCTTTCAAAAATAATTAGTTCTATGAAGGATTTGGATATTGAAATATTAGCTTCTGAAAATGCTATTGAGAATTTAAAGCATCCTGAAAATATGATTAAAGGATTTGAAAATATGGGTGATTTATATCCTTTTGATGAAGAGATTACTCCTTTGAAGGAAGGAGACATTATTGATATAAATGGATTAGAATTAGAAATAGTCAACTTATTTGGGCATACTAAGGATTCTATAGGGATTATTGATAAAATCAATAAAAATATATTCGTGGGAGATGCAATTTTAGAGAGATTAGATCAAAATGCTTTTTTTGTACCTCTCATGCCCCCTGATTTTCATGAAGAAGAACTTCTGAAAACATTTAATAAATTACGAAATATGAAGGATGAGTTAAACTCTATCTCTTTAAGTCATTTTGGAGTATGGAAAGATAATCATTTTGAACAAATATTAGATGAGATGGAATCTTTATACTTTAAAGTCAAGAACTCCTTAATTGAATGGTATATAGAAGATCCATCTATAGACTCTATAGTAAATAAATATTTTAGAAACTTTACACCTAATTCCAAAATTTGGAATGAGAAGGCATTTGTATTTATTATCGATATGATGCTAAATGGTTTAAAAATTTGTGGATTAATAAAAGAACAACCTATCTCACACTGATCAAATTAATTTTTTAGTCAATTATTCCTTTTTTTTCTAATATTTTAAGTATAATATTTCTAGCAATGTGAGGATCTGCTTGTCCTTTAGTTTTTTGCATTATTTTTCCAATTAATGCTTCTTTTGCTTTTGGATTTACACGACAATCTTTTACAATATTTGGATTTTCTTCTATAACTTCATTCCCTAATTTTATAAGAAAATTTTCATCAGAGATCCTTTTTTTACCTTTTATTTCAAGAATTTCTGAAATTGAAAAACCTTCTAACATATCTTCTATCATAGTTTTTGCAATTTTGGTGGTAATTTTTCCTTCATTAATGTATCTGATAATATCAACTATTTGATGAGGGTGTAATTTTGTATCTTTTATTGTTTTATTTTGTTCATTTAATACTCTTAAAATATCATTCATTAACCAATTACAATATTGTTTATATTCATTTGGTCCAAATGAAGCATCCGAATTTACCCCTTCCTCGTAGAAATCGGCTATATCTTTATCCAAAACTAAGTTATCTGAATCAAATTCTGACAAATCATATTCTCTTCTAAGTCTTAATGACCTTTCATTCGGCATTTCAGGCAAATCATCTTTAACTTGTTGTATAAAACGATTATCAATTTCTATTGGAACCAAATCCTCTTCAGGAAAATAACGATAATCTGCTTCAAATTCTTTAGTTCTTAAAGAGATTGTAATTCTTCTTTTATCATCCCAATGTCTTGTTTCCTGTATTAAATCTTTTCCTCTTTTAAGTAGGTTTTTTTGTCTTACAATTTCATGTCTCAGAGCTCGTTCTACTTCTTTAAAACTATTGATATTTTTAACCTCACTACGCTCATGTCCTTTTATTGAGATATTTGCGTCAACTCTTACTGAGCCTTCAAGATCTAGTCTTGAGATTCCCGAATATTGAACTATTGATTTTAATTGCTTTAAAAATTCACGGGCTTCTTCAGGTGAACTCATAACAGGTTCAGTCACTATTTCTATTAATGTAACTCCCGATCTATTATAATCAACCAGTGTATAAGGTGAGGTTGCTATACTTCCTTTATGAACTAATCTTGCTGGGTCTTCTTCTAGATGAATTCGATTAAGAATTACATCTTTCTTATGGGAATTTAATTTAATAGTGATTTTTCCTCCATCCGCGAAAGCTTTTCCTCCTGCTTTATTATATTGGCTAATTTGAAAGTTTTTAGACATATCCGGATAAAAATAATTCTTTCTAAAAAAATACATAGATTTATTTATTTCACAATTTAACGCAATCGCTAATCTAGTTGCAAAATTAATTGCTTTTTTATTTATCACTGGAAGAGATCCTGGCAATCCAATACAAACTGGACAAACATAAGTATTTGGATCTTTTCCACGATAATCATTGCTACAGCTACAAAAGAGTTTTGTTTTGAGATTTGTTAATTGAATATGAACTTCTAAACCAATGATAACATCATTATTTTGAATACTCATATTTAATTTCCTCATTTAGTTACTGGTGCAATTTTACGATAGATATTTAATTCTTGTTCCAGCTGATAAGCAATGTTAAGAATTCCTTCCTCATCAAAATAATCTCCAATTATTTGAAATCCTACTGGCATGTTATTACTATTAAATCCACATGGGATTGTTATTGCTGGAATACCTGCTAAATTGACAGGACAAGTTAAAATATCTGCGAGATACATCTGCAAAGGATCATTAATGAATTCTCCAATTTTAAAAGCTGTAGAAGGCATAGTAGGAGAAACAATGGCATCACAATTTTTAAAGGCTTCTATAAAATCATTTTTTATTAAAGTTCTAACTTTAAGAGCCTTAATATAGAACATATCATAATATCCCGCAGAAAGAGTATATGTTCCTAAAAAAATTCTTCTTCTCACTTCAGGACCAAAATTTTCATCTCTAGTCCTACTAAAAACGTCATAGACATCTCCTGAAAGATTTTTACTCATAATTCCATATCTTAAACCATCATATCTCGCCAAATTTGAACTTGCTTCACTCATACAAATCAAATAATATGTGGCAACAGTATATTCTAAATGAGGTATTGAAACAGAAATTATTTTTGCCCCTAATCCTTCTAATTTAGTAATAGCCTTTTTAACAACATTCTCTACTTCTTTATTAACTCCTTCTCCAAAGAATTCTTTTGGAACTCCTATAACTTTTTTATTTATTGGTTTATCTAATCCTTTAGTATATTTTTCAACTTTTTTATCTACTGAAGTAGAATCAAGGGGATCTTTGCCTGAAATTATTTCAAGCATTAAGGCGGAGTCATAAACGCACTTAGTAATTGTACCAATTTGATCTAATGAATTTGCAAAGGCTACTAACCCATACCTAGAGACTCTTCCATAGGTTGGTTTTAATCCCACCTTTCCGCAAAATGAGGCTGGACAACGAATACTACCACCAGTATCACTTCCTAAAGCTAGTATTGCTTGTCCTGATGCGATACTAGCAGCACTACCACCACTCGATCCTCCTGGTACCCTTGTTATATCCCAAGGATTATAAGTAGGACCATAACAACTGTTTTCTGTAGAAGTACCCATAGCAAATTCATCCATATTTGTATTACCGATATGAATTGCTCCTTGATCCTCAATAAGACGTTCAATAACAAACGCATTATAAGGTGGTCGATAACCTTTCAATATTTTTGAACAACAAGTTGTTGGAAAATCTTTAACACATATAAGATCTTTATTCGCTAGAGGTAAACCATACAAACCTCCAATTTTTTTACCGTTTTTTAGATCTTTATCAAGTAATTTTGCTTTATCTAAAGCTTTTTCTTTCGAGAAATTAACAAAAGAGTGTAATGAACCCTCTGTCTCCTCTATTCTTACAAAACAACTTTCTAATAACTCTTGAACTGAGATATCCTTATTTTTTATCTTTTCAATTAATTCATATCCCATATATTCTAAGAGTTTCATATAAATTAAGCCAAAATCTATTGCAAGTTTTATGATAAATAAAAAATAGAAAACAATTAATACTTAAGTATGAAAATCAACTTTAATTTCTTAGGGTGATTTTCTTAGCATAATTAAGAAAAAAGATTTTCATATCTCATAATTAATTAAATATTGATTTTTTGTTCAATTATGTATGAAAATATAGAGAAAAATATTATTGTATACTATTAATTTATCTAATTAATGGCTATATCCGTCTTTATATGTTATTACATCAATTTTTTCTTCCTTAGAAAATAAGTTCGGAAAAAACACCTATGTTATTAGAAAAACAAGAGATTGAAAGAAAAGTTCTATCCATAGAATAAATTTTTTATAATTTAATCAATATTTTTTTTATATTATTAAGAAATTTAAGGATAAGATGTAAATTTGATATTTAAATTCCATGATTATTTACCCGAAGAATTAAAGACAAAATATTTCGATTTTATACCAAATTATTACCCAAATGATAAGTTTTGTAAAGATTTATTAGAACAAATAAAAGCATCCTATAACAATTGTAGATACTATAAAGAAAGTCTCTGTAAAAATTTTAATTTTACAATACCTGAGGATTTATCAATTGAAGATTTAGAAACAATACCATATCTTCCAACAGATATTTATAAAAAATCAGAGGAACGGACAATGCAACTTTTAAAAGTACCTCTTGATAAAATTGCACTCTTTTCCTGCTCATCATCTACATCGGGTGATCCCTCAATAGTTCCTAGAACATTAGGGGATTTTGATCAATTGCAATATAATTCAATTAAAGTCTTTACAGAATTCTTTAAATGGAAGGATTATAAAGTTGGTTCTAAAAGAAGTGTTGCTTTTAATTTTGCCCCAGATCGCTTGTTTATGTCATTGATGGTGAGAAAGAATGCTAAAGGATTTGAATTTATTGAAAAAACTCGCTATTTCACGGCTTGTATGAACAAACCTTGGGAATATTATGGGTATGAGGAATATTTAGTAAAAATGAAAATTTTAAAAACAATTTGGGCAATTATTTCGACTTTTTCAATAAAGGGGGGCTTTATTTTAGATGTAACAAAAATGTTAAAAATGATTAAAACAATTTTGAAAACTGCATATTGGAAAAAAATAGAAGTAAGTAAAATTATATTCGGTGGAAGCCCACTCTTAATGAATAATATGTTTGAGAAAAGATTATTAAAAGAAAATATATTTTATGACCTTGATGGAATATCCTTTGTTGGGTGTGGTGGTGGTGGTTGGGAGGGTGTTAAAGGTGAGGCAAAGTTAGATGCCGTAAATAAAGTTAAATTTATAGAAAATTATGAAAAAGTTTTTAACATTAAACCAAAATGTATTGCGGATATTTATGCATTTACAGAAGGACCAACACTTTTTGGAGGACATTGGTCTGAAAAATACCAGGATTTCTTATTACATTGTCCAGATACATCTAGGATAATTGTAAGAGATATTGAAAAATTAGAACCTGTTAATGAGGGGATGGAAGGTTTATTAGAAGTAATTACACCATATGGCGTAAATGGTACTATAAATCAAGCAGTTCTAATTGATGATATTGTAGAGCTCATTTCAAAAGATAGGTGCCCGGAGTGTGGTTATCAAGGTGCTACATTTAGAATTTTGGGACGGTTAAAAAATCTTCAAGGTAGAAGTTGTTCATCTATTATTAACTGGATTTATTAATGTTTCTTAATAATTTTCTTGTTATTTATTTTCTTATTTTAGGATCTTTTGATGTTGATATTAGAACCTTATAGGCAATAAAAATGAGTATATTAATCAAGTGGATTACTATATTCAATCACCTTGATTTGTTTAAGTTTGAAAAAAGATCTAAGAGATTAAAAGAAGTCTATAGAATAGTGCTGAGAAAGACAAATTTGGCTATGAGACAATCAAATTTAAAATTTTGGGAACACATTTATAAGTTCTGAACTACAACTTCCTTTATCATTTTTCTTAGGGCGTCTTCCTTGTTAGAGTACGAGGAAACGGTATAGCATCTTTAATATTATCTATTCCACATAGCCACATAACAACCCTTTCAACTCCTACGCCATAACCAGAATGGGGAACACTACCATAGCGTCTTAATTCAAAATACCACTCATAATTTTCAGGATTTTCACCGTCAGATTCTATTCTTCTCATCATATCATCAATTAATAAAGAACGTTCTGATCCCCCTACAATTTCACAATATCCTTCTGGTGCTAGCATATCAAAACATAGCGCTTCTTTAGGATTGTCATTACTAGGTGGTTTGTAAAACCCCATGATCTCTATAGGATAATGAGTTACTACAACAGGAACCTTAAAATGATCTGCTATCTTTGCTTCTTCAATGGTTCTTAAATCCTTACCCCAAGGAACATTCATATTGTATTTAGAATTGAGAATTTCTAAGGCTTCCGAATATTTAATAGTAGGATATTCTGCTTCAGCATAATGCTCTAGTAATTTAATATCTCTTTCTAAAATTTCTAATTCTTTTCTATTATGTTGTAAAACTTGCTTAACAATAAATCTAATCTCATCCTTCGCAACATCGGTAACCTCATCTAATTGCATCCAAGCAGCTTCCATTTCTGCCATCCAAAATTCTGATAAATGTCTTGAAGTTTTAGATTTTTCAGCTCTGAAAGTTGGTCCCATATTATATATTTTCCCTAATGAAAAAATACCTGCTTCAGCATATAATTGCCATGTTTGGCTAAGATATATTATATCATTGAAATATTTTACTTCAAATAAGGTAGCTCCTCCCTCAGATTGGCTAGGCTGAAAAATTGGGGCATCAAACTCATAAAATCCATTACTTCTAAAAAATTCATGGATCGCTCCAACAATAGTATGTCGTACTTTTAAAATAGCATTTAATTTTCTGGATCTTAACCATAAATGTCTATTATCGTATAATAATTCTGGAGATTGGTGTTCTGTAATTGGAAACGGTTCAGCAATTTGAATTATTTCCAAATCTGAAACTGAAACTTCGTAACCTGTAGGTGCTCTATCATCTTTCTTTAATTCACCTGATACTTTTACGGAAGATTCAATTGTTAGTTTTTCAGCCATTTCAAAGATCTCTGGATTCTTAGCTTTAGAAACAACACACTGAATTATATCTGATTCATCTCTTAATACAATGAAAATAAATTTATTCGATTTTCGTTCTCTGTAAATCCAACCTCTCAAATTTACCTTCACTGTGCCTTTCTGAAGAGCTTCATCAATTGTTGTGTATTTTAAATTTCTCATTGTTAGATATACGATTATCTATATATATTTACATTGTATATTCAAAATTTATAACTAAATTAATAGGAGATATCTAAAAAATTTGACTGTAATATTAAAAAATCTATTCTTCTTCTTGTTTCTTGAGAAGATATTTGGAGAAAATATTCATGTAAAGACACTCTTCTGGGCTCATCTCCGGAGTTAGCTGAGGATTATCTGTAAATACTACATTACTATTCCTAATTATAACTACTGGTGTTTGTTGATCAGCTTCACTTAATAGAAATTGAGCAGCACTCGCAAGATCATCCGCTATTGCTCTCATTGTTATTTCCATAGGTCTTTTGAAAAGATCAGGATTCCCACGTAAATCCTCAACAGGTTCAAATCCAGCTGTTGCTATAGCTATTCCAATAGTCCCTTTTCTAAGGGGTTGAACTCTAGAATCTGCAATAATTACACCAAAATTATTAACTTTAAATTCTTTCTTTAAATGTCTCCAATAAGACCAAACCACTTCATTTAAATCTTTTGGTAACAACACAACATTTCCTATACCCGCATTTGATTGATCAATTCCGGCATTAGCTATTAAAAAGTCATTAATTTTTGCTAAAATAACATGCCTCATCCCTCCAAGAATCATAGAGGATTCTTGCAAAATTAATTCGACAAATCTCTCATCCATATCATATTCTTTTGCTAACATTTTAGCTCTTTTTGACACTTTTTCTACTTCAGATAAATTAATTACCCTTCCCTGAGATGTAGCAATTACTTTTTCAGCAATTACAATGATATCTCCTTCGATGATTGATTTTCCTTGATCCTTAATAGTGTGAATAATAATTTCTAATAAAGGATCTCGTTTTTTAATGAGGGGTAGCTTTATTGAAAATAATTCCATAGCAGATAATAGAATAATACTTATTTGATATATTTTTTTCCAATTAATAGATAAGCAATGAAGAAGATATACTCAAAATTATTTAATTTTTTAGAAATCGGTGATGATTTACCCACTATAATAGTTGGGGTTATAAATCTAAGCCCTGAATCATTTTATAAAGGTTCAGTTTATTTAGAACCTGAGAAAATTAAAAATGCTGCTTTAGATATGATAGAAAATGGCGCTCAGATTCTTGATATTGGGGGACGTTCTACTGCCCCTTGGTCTGAGAAAATTACGATAGAAGAAGAAATAAATCGCATAAAAACTGCTATGGAATCCGTATGTAACGTTATTCCAGATAATATAATAATATCAGTGGATACTCAATACAGTAAAGTTGCTGAAGTTGCTTTTGAAATTGCTGATAAAAAAAACAAAAGAATAATTATCAACGATGTAAGTTGTTTAAAAACAGATCCTTCTTTAGAAGATTATATAATTGCTAAAGATCTTCCAATTATTATAATGGCATCAAAAAAAATTCCTGGAGATCTATGTACTATTGAGGAAATTTCAGAAGAATTCAAAAATATTATTATATCTCTAAAAAATAAGGGTTATGATGATAATAAGATTATACTGGATCCTGGAATTGGCCATTGGATTGAAAAAAAAACTCATATATACGATTTAAAGATAATAGGACACTTATCTAAACTTAAAGAATTAGGAAAACCAATATTGGTTGCAATATCTAGAAAATCCTTTATAGGAACGACTCTAAATATACCTGAACCTGAAAAAAGATTAGATGGAACGCTTGCAGCAACTGCAATTGCAATTTTTAATGGTGCGCATTTAGTGCGAACTCATGATGTTAATATACAACTTTTAGACTTTGTTAAAATGGCAGAAGAACTTCGAAAAAATAAGTAACTTTGTTATTCTTACATTCTAAAACATTTAGTTAATTTGTGAATTTTATATATATTTACTTTTATCATATTAGTAATATATTAATATAGAAGATCTTATCTATTATAGATTAATTTATAAAAAAATTGTATTTTTTTAGTTACCTAGTTAAACAAATCAATTGATTAAAAAAATGGGATTCGAAGGCTAATATGACCGTATTCCTAATAATAACTCGATTTACCCTAATTTCCAGCTCACTTGAGTATTATCTCAGATTTTTCTTGCCTAAAGTATTAGCCAATGGAGTGAATAAAGTTAAAAACTAGTTAACTTTTTTTTAAATTAAAATTTTAAATTCCCAAATTCGGAGTGAGAACCTCTGGCGAAGATTTTTCAAGATTTGTGGATTATGTCTGAAGAAGGAATTGTCTTATTCAGTCGCGTTTTTGATCCCAAGGTTGATGATCAATTATTTGGGGGACTAATGAGTGCTTTGAATACTATTGCAGAGACACTTTCTGAGGGAGGGTTATCCAATTTTCAATTAAGCAATATGCGATTTGCGATAATGAAAATGAATAATATCTTATTCATCGCAAATGCCTCACTTTCGATTAAAGATAAAAAACTTAGAGAAGAAATACAAAAGATTGCCGAAAAATTTTTCGTAAAATATCCAAAGAATATAATTATGGATTGGGACAATGATATAAGCATATTCGATGATTTTGAAAAGGAGATCGAAAATACCTTGAAAAATCCTATGAAAAAATTCTGGAATGGATTTTAAGTAAAAATTATTGATTAATTTAAGCAACTAGTCTCAAATATTTATTTAAAACACGAATTTTATAAGAAATCTTCTTTGAAGAATATGACTTGTAGATTGAATATCTGCAAGAATTATGAATATTTAAGTAAAATCATATTGATAAATGAACAAATCCTTTTATTTGGTCTAGATATTCCGAGATATCTTATTTTTGAGCGTTGAAAAACTGCACATATATTTAAATGCGTGGCTTTCCTTTATTTATATGTAGATCAATAAAATATCATGGTATTTTGAATATTTTTATGATTTAAAATTAAAATTTCAAAGCTAGTTCTCTCATGCCTGGTAAACCTTCTAGTCAAGATTCTTATGCTGCAGACGATATTAAGGTGTTGAAAGGCCTTGAAGGTGTACGTAAGCGCCCAGCCATGTATATAGGTGACCAAGGTAAACAGGGACTCCACCATCTTATATTTGAGGTTTTGGATAATTCTGTTGACGAAGCGATGGGAGGGTATGCTGATGAGATAAAAGTTACTCTTTATAATGATAATTCAGTTCAAGTATTCGATAATGGACGCGGAATTCCAATTGATACGCACCCCGAATATAAAAAACCTGCTGTAGAAGTAATTATGGAATACTTACATTCTGGAGGCAAATTTGATAGTAAAAGTTATAAAGTCTCAGGTGGTTTACATGGTGTTGGATTATCAGTTGTTAATGCCTTGACAGATTGGATGGAAATTGAGGTTTGTCGAGATGGACAAAACTATACACAACGATTTTCAAAAGGGAAAAAAGCTTCAGAGCCAAAAGTGGTAGAATCTAACAATAAAGAGTCATATACAAAGATACACTTCTATCCTGATAAAGAGATTTTTGATTTCTTACCAAATGAACCTATTTTTAATGCTCATACCATTAGCAATAGAATGCGTGAATTAGCCTTTCTTACACCCCATACTAGGTTTGAACTTCATGATAAATTCAAAGATGAAAAAGAAGAATATCACTTTGAAGGTGGAATAACAGAATTTATTTCATATCTAAATAAGGATAAACAACCATTACATAGTGATATAATCTATGTAAGTGATTCTGCTAAAGAGGAGGATGGTGAAACAATATTCGTAGACTTCGCGATGCAATATAACCAAGGATATCAAACAAATATTTTAACGTATGCAAATACCATCAATACTATTGAAGGTGGAGTCCATCTCACTGGATTTAAATCAGCATTAACGAGAACGTTCAATGCTTATATAGAAAATTATATGGAGAAAAAGTATAAAGGCCATATTTTAAGTGGTGCTGATACAAGGGAAGGATTATCAGCAATAATCTCCGTAAAACTTCCTGATCCTCAATTTGAAAGTCAGACCAAAATTAAGTTGGGTAACCCTGAAATTAGACAAATTGTAAGCCAAATTGTAACTGATAAATTAACTCAATATTTCGAAGAGAATCCTCAGAGTGCTAAAAAGATTGTATTAAAAACCATTAATGCAAAAATAGCACGAGAAGCGGCTCAAAAAGCCAGAACATTAATTAGGAGAAAATCAGCATTAGACAGTGCTAGGATGCCTGGAAAATTAGCTGATTGTTCCTCAAATGATCCTGAGAAAGTGGAAATTTTTATAGTAGAAGGTGATTCAGCAGGTGGACCAGCTAAACAAGGTCGAGATAGAACTTATCAAGCTATCCTTCCAATTAGAGGCAAAATTCTTAATGTTGAAAAAGCCAGAATAGATAAAGTATTACAAAATAATGAAATTCAAGCTATTATTAAAGCATTAGGAGTTGGATTCCAAGAGTCAAGTCAGATGAATGGATCTAATGAAGAAGTAGAAGAGAATGGAGAAGAAACTGAAGAAAGCTTTGATATAAGCAAATTGAGATATCATAAGGTCATAATTATGTGTGATGCTGATGTCGATGGATTTCATATTGAAACCTTGTTATTGACTTTCTTCTTCAGATATTTAAGACCTTTAATAGATACAGGTCATCTATATATTGCAGTACCTCCTTTATATAAAGTTTCTTATAAAAAATCAAAAGAATATGTCTATTCAGATAAAGAAAAGGATGATCTCCTTAAAAGTATGAAAAGTAAATATAAACTTAAGAATATTGACTCAATTAATGTTCAAAGATTTAAGGGTTTAGGAGAAATGAACTCTGATGAACTTTATGAAACTACAATGAAAAAAGACTTAAGAAGATTAAAAAAAGTTACATATGAAGATTATATTGAGAATGATTTAATCTTTACAAAATTAATGGGCAAAGAAGTAAAAGCCAGAAAAAAGTTCATTATTAGTAATTTTGATGAAGTTAAAACATTAGATGTTTAATTCTTAATTAAAAATCTAAAATAATTTAAAATTGAGATGGTGTCATAATTGACTTCAGAACAAATTGAAGAAATTTTATTAAAAGATGAAATGCAAAGTGCCTACATCGATTATGCTATGAGTGTAGTCGTTGGGAGGGCCATTCCAGATGTTAGAGATGGTCTTAAACTTGTACATAGACGTATTATCTATGCTATGGCAGAAAATAATTGGAATTATAATACGTCACATGTTAAATGTGCTAAAATTGTTGGAGAAACTCTTGGTAATTTTCATCCTCATGGCGATATGGCAGTTTACAATGCATTAGTTCGAATGGGACAAGATTTTTCTTTAAGATATCCATTAATCCATCCACAGGGGAATTTTGGGTCAATAGATGGAGATCCTCCCGCAGCTTATAGGTATACTGAAGCAAGATTGTCTCAAATTTCAAATGAATTAATTGAAGATATTGATAAAGAAACAGTAGAATTTGTACCTAATTTTGATAATAGTACTGTTGAACCACTATATTTACCAGCGAAACTTCCAAATATTTTGTTAAATGGTACAAAAGGTATTGCTGTAGGAATGGCAACATCTATGGCACCACATAATTTATCAGAAGTTTGTAATGGTATTATAGCAACTATTGATGAGCCTGATATTTCAATAGAGGAATTAATGGAGATAATTAAAGGACCTGATTTTCCAACAGGTGGTATTATTACTGATACTAATGGAATCTCAAATGCATATCATACTGGTAATGGGACCATAAATATTAGCGGCATAATCGAAACTGAAACAAATGCGAAAAATACTAGTCTGATCATTACAGAAATCCCATATTTAGTGAATAAAACCGATTTAATTGAATCTATTGCCAGATTGATTAAGGATGGTATTCTTAAGGATATTAAAGATTTGAGAGATGAGTCAGATAGGAATGGTATGCGTATTGTATTAGATTTATCTAAAAACGCTCAACCAGTAATAGTAAAAAATATTCTCTTTAAGAGAACGAGACTTCTCACTACTTTCAACATAACGAATTTGGTTTTAATTAATGAAGGCAAACAACCTAAAATTCTAAATCTAAAAGAGCTAATTAATGAATATATTGAACATCGATTAATAATAATTCAAAGAAGAACCGAATACCTTCTCAAAAAGGCAAAAGATCGCCTTCATAGGGTTGAAGGGCTTTTAATTGCATTAAATGATATCGATAATGTAGTAAATTTGATAAAAAATTCAAAAGATACTAATGAAGCTAAAACTAAATTAAAAACAGCGTATAAGCTAAGTGATATACAGGTTCAATCAATTTTGAGTATGCCATTATCAAGATTAACAAATTTGGAACAGCAAAAGTTAATTGATGAGCAAAAATCATTACAAGCGAGTATTAAGGAATACAATAAAATTCTGAAAGAAAAACAGGTTCGCTTAAATTTTATCAAAAATGATTTAATGGAATTAAACAAAAAGTATGGTGATGATAGAAAGACTGAAATCAAAATGGTGGAACATCAAGAAATAAAAGAAATCGAAAAGATTGATTTAATCAAAAAAGAAACCACCATAGTAATTTTTACAAAAAACCAATATATTAAAAGAATCTCAGTAGAAGAATATCAAGCTCAAAGACGAGGAGGTCGTGGGAAAAAGAGTATGACTATTCGTGAGGAAGATTTTATTACAGATCTATTTGTTTGTACAACTCATGATACCATTCTAATTTTTACTTCGAAAGGAAGAGTCTATTCTATTAGATGTTTTGATATACCATTACAAAAGCGAACTGCTCGAGGAAAACCAATTATTAATTTTATCCCTCTACAATCAGGCGAAAATATTTCTGCTATGATACCGATTAATAACTTCAATACGAATGAAATGCTTATTATGACCACAAAGAAAGGGATTATCAAAAAAATTCCTCTAAAATTATTTTCTAAATTTAAAACCACAGGAGTAAGAGCTCAAAGAATCAGACCAGATGATGAATTAGTTAGTGTTAAAAGACTCTCAAATGAACTCCAAGATATTTTTATAGCTACAAAATTAGGTTATGCGGTGAGATTCGATGAATCAGAATTGCGTGAATTAGGAAGAAATTCTATGGGAGTAAAAGGAGCAGAATTAAGAGAAAATGATGAAGTTATCGATACACTCCTTGTATCTGATGATGAGATAATATTAACTCTTACCCAAAATGCATATGGTCAAAGAACATATGTGAAAGAATACCGTAAAACCGGACGAGGGGCAAAAGGAGTTAAAAATATAACACTTGATAAAGCTAAAGATGATAAAGTCATTGCTACAAAAATTGCTAAACACATGGACTTACTAATTGGAACAGAACAAGGGCAAATGATCCGATTACCTGTTGATTCAATAAGAATAACTCATAGAACTGCTAAGGGTGTTCGAGTCATTAAGCTTTATGAAGATGATTTTGTTGTAGCAATTGGAAAGTGTGAAGAAGAATCATAAAACACTTATTCTTTCTTTTTCAAGTATGGAATTAGACAAAGAAAAATTAGATTATCCTCACCGATATTATCTATTCCATGTCTTTCATTTGGCGGAATATATACAAAATCACCCTCATTTGCAATTTCAACTTTACTCTCATCATTATAGAATTTTCCTTGTCCAGTTAACACATAAATTTCGTGATCTTCAGAATGATTATGAAGAGGAATTTTTTGCCCTTTTCCAACCTTTATTCTTCTCATAGCAAAATTTTTGGCCCCTAAATTTTCATCAATTAACCATCTAATAGAAATTCCATCTGCTTTTGTTCCATCAGCTAATACAGCTTCCTTTTCTTCGACTTCTTTATAATTCTTTTTTAACATAAATAAATTAAAATACTTAATCTATAAAAATTATAGTTTGTTGATTTATTAGCTTCTTATAAATGAGTTTTATCAATTAGAATTCTTTACATAAAAAACAACACTTAAGATAATTATTTAAGTTATGATTTAAATAGCTTAGAATAAATCAATATTATATACCAAAATTACCATCTAGAAATTATGACTAAGAATATAGCAATAGGTTTCGATCACTCCCATAATAATAAATTAACAATTGAAAACAATGCGTTTTCTGATTTTATTCAGTATCTTTTTGATTCTGATTTTAAATTGGGAAAAATTGAAGCAGGTTTAACATATGAAAAATTATATAATTATGATCTCTTAATAATCGGTGTACCTCATCTTGGTCCAGATCTTGATCCTGACGAAATCGATGATTTAGTTGAATATGTTAAGAATGGTGGAAGTCTCCTTATTATTAACGATGGGGGTGGTGATTATGAAAATAAAAATAATCTTTCTGAATTAACCAAAAACTTTGGTATTGTTTTTAATTCAGATATATTATTTGATGATAAAAATTTCTCGCAAGAGAATTCTCATCCAATAATTAAAGATTTTAGAAGTCACTTTATCACAAGAGATATTACTCGGATTATTCATTCTAATGGTTGCTCTATAAAGATCGATAAATCAATTGAAGATGAAGATATTGATGTGAATGGCTTAGCTTTTTCTTCAGAAAATTCTTCACGGCAAAAGTATTTCAATGGGGATGAATGGCTGGATAAATCTGAACAACATATTCCAATCGCGGGCGTTTCACATTATAACTCTGGAAAAGTCGTTGCAATAGGAAATTTATCAATATTTTCAAGTTTGAATAAATCTTACGGAATATTAGCAGGTGATGATTTTAAATTTGTTACAAACATTGTTTCTTGGTTGTTGAATAAAATAGACTCTGATCAAGAGCAAGAATTAAAACCAATACTTACTACTGTTGCTATTAGCCAAGATTTATACTATTGGATTAAAGAAATGATTAACAAAGGGAGATGGGCAAATCTCGAGGAATTGGTCAATTTTGCTTTAAGAGTTACAAAAATAAGATTGAAAGATGCAGAGAAAGATGTTAGAGATGAATAAAGATCATCTGTTAATGGGGCTTATAAGTGATACGCATATACACTCAAATTTTCCAGCTATTTTAAATCAAATTATAGATGATTTCAAGGAAAAACAAATTGATTATTTAGTTCATTTGGGCGATTATACTAGCCATAAAGTATATGAAAACTTCCAGAATATATTCAGCAAAGAGAAATTTATTGGAATCATAGGTAATATGGATGATTCAAATTTGAAGAAAGAACTTCCAGAAAAAATGCAATTAGAGTTGTTTGGACACAAAATCTTTATAACCCATGGTGAAGGTGGACCTCATAGTATTATTGACCTTTTAAACCGAAGGTTTGATTTATCTAATTATGATATTATAATTTTTGGTCATGCACATCGACCTTTCAATAAAACAGGGGAAGATGGAAAATTATATATCAACCCTGGCTCTCCAACAGATAAAAGATTTACGAATATTAACTCCTATGGATACTTAAAACTAACTCATGAAAAAATTGAGCCAGAAATAATTTATTTATGATAGAAAAAAATTAGATTAAGCACTCTCCATAGGTTTTCCAGAGAGTTTTTTGTAATGATTCAATACTGCTTGGCGAGCAGCATAAACAAAAGCTCTCTTTACGTTTACGCCCTGGATAGCAATAGTTTCATATATTAATACATGGTTCAATCTCGCAGTATCAAGTGCTTGACGTATTTTAGATATTTCTACAATATCCTCTAAATCTCTTTTATTAGCTAAAACTACTGTTGGTACTTCTGGTGGATCAAATTCTTTAGTGGGTATTAATTTATCCCCATAGAATCGGAG
>JAHPZJ010000028.1:0-224402 GCA_019058245.1 Promethearchaeota archaeon
ACAAAACTTGCTGCAGAAGTAAAGTCATATAAAGAAGCTGTTGCATCAATTGATAAATCGCTTAAAACATTAGAGCTTGATTATATTGACATGATGATTATTCACAGCCCGCAACCATGGACAAAATTCCGTGAAGAAGATCCTTACTTCGAAGGAAACCGTGAAGCATGGAGAGCTCTTGAAGAAGCATATGATGCCGGAAAACTTCGTGCCATTGGTCTTTCAAACTTTGAAAAAGCAGACATCGATAACATCCTTGAATTCTGCTCTGTAAAACCAATGGTAAATCAGATTTTGGCGCATATAAGCAACACACCTAAAGAGCTCATTCAATATACTCAAGAAAAGGGCATTCTTGTAGAGGCCTACTCACCAATTGCACATGGAGAATTAATGAAAAATCAAGAAGTTATAAAAATTACTGAGAGATATGGTGTTTCAGTGCCGCAATTGTCTATTCGTTATGACCTACAGCTTGGCCTTCTTCCATTACCTAAAACTGCAAATCCTGCACATATGAAAAACAATGCAGATGTGGATTTTGTAATTTCTGAAGAGGATATGGAATTCTTAAAAAATGTGGACCAAATCAAAGACTATGGAACTGCTAGTATGTTCCCTGTATATGGAGGGAAATTGAATCTGTGAATCTGAAAGAGACGAAGTAGTGAATTAAAATAAATAACACTTCCAGAAAGGAGAAAATGAAAATGCAAATCAATATACAAGCAAATGGCAATAAAATAGTTTATGAGCTAAATAGCAGTCAAGCAGCAAAAGAACTCTATGAACAGTTGCCTTTAACGATTACGGTTGAAGATTATGGTAACAATGAAAAAATATTTTATCCACCAAAAAAACTTCATACAACTGATACACCCTTGGCAAATGCACAGTTTGGAACGCTTGCATATTATGCGCCATGGGGAGATGTAGTAATGTTTTATGACAGTTTCGGTCCAGCAAGCGGTTTATATGAGTTAGGAAATGTCATCTCAGGTGGTAAGCATATCAAAAACATTTCAGGCACGATAAAAATACAGCGACTTATAAGAAAGAGGTAAAGGGATTGGATTTAAAAGAAAAAAAATGTTTAATTGCATTTTATTCAAGAAAAGGGAATAATTACCTAAATGGAAATATTGTAAAATTGGAGATTGGAAATACTGAAGTTATAGCGAAGATGATAAATGAGTTTATTGGAGGAGATATGTTTTTTATCGATACTATAAAGCCATATCCAGAAGATTATGAGGAAACGATTAAAGTGGCAAAACAAGAATTAAGAACCAATGCAAGACCAGAACTTTCGGATCATATTGCGGATATGGAAGCATACAATGTTATATTTTTAGGTTACCCTAGTTGGTGGGGAACTATTCCTATGGCAGTCCGCACTTTCTTGGAATCTTATGATTTTTCAAATAAAACAATAATTCCTTTTTGTACGCATGAAGGTAGCGGACTAGGAAGCAGTGTGAAAGATATTGCAAAACTTTGTCCAAAAGCAGAAATTAAAAACGCAATTTCCTTTCGTGGTGGAAGTGTAAAGAATGCAAGAAGCGAAGTAGAAAATTGGCTTAATAGTAATTGAATAATAAGAAAAAAATTGGAACTGTATATAAAATGGAATTAAGTAAATTAACAAATAATATTTATGTAAATAAAGGATGTGGTAAAAATAGAATATATTAAATTAAATAATGGCGTTGAAATGCCAATTCTTGGTTTTGGTGTTTATCAGATTGAAGATTTGACTCTGTGCGAACAATGTGTATATGACGCGATAATGGCAGGTTATCGTCTAATTGATACAGCAACAGCATATAGGAACGAAGAAGCAGTTGGTTTGGGGATTGAACGCAGTGGAGTTCCCAGAGAAGAATTATTTATAACAACCAAACTTTGGATTCAAGATGCTGGATATGAAAGTACAAAATTAGCTTTTCAAAAATCTTTAAAAAGGTTGAAATTGGATTATTTAGATTTATATCTCATCCATCAACCATTTGGTGATGTATATAGCTCTTGGCGAGCCATGGAGGAACTATACCTTGAAGGCAAAATAAAAGCAATCGGACTTAGCAATTTTCAGGCTGATCGTCTAATTGATCTGATAATTCATAATAAAATAGTACCTGCAGTGAATCAAGTTGAAACAAATCCATTCAATCAGCAGATTGAAAGTGCCGAATTGATGAAAGAAAACAGTGTGCAAATAGAGTCCTGGGCTCCTTTTGCTGAAGGAAAAGATAATATATTTCAAAATGAGGTTCTAATGTCAATAGCTAAGAATTATAATAAATCTGTTGCACAAGTGATTTTATGCTGGTTGACTCAAAGAAATGTAATTGTTATTCCGAAATCTGTTCATAAGGAGAGAATTATAGAAAACTTTAATATTTTTGACTTTGAATTGAGTCAGGAGGATATGGAAAGAATAGCGAGTTTAGATACTAAAGAAAGCTGTTTCTTCTCCCATCGTGATCCTAAAATGGTAAAAATGCTTAGTACAGTTAAATTAGATATTTAGAAAGAAAATAATAGAATAAATAAAGTAAAGGTGAAAATAAGAATATGGAAAAAAGAAAATTAGGGAAAAATGGTCTTGAAGTTTCTGCACTTGGGTTAGGTTGCATGGGAATGAGTCATGGATATGGTACGGCCCCAGACAAAAAAGAAATGGTTAATTTGATTCATGAAGCTGTTAAAAGTGGGGTTACTTTTTTTGATACCGCAGAAATATATGGTCCTTTTACCAATGAGGAATTAGTAGGTGAAGCTCTCGCTCCATATCGAGATGATGTAATCATTGCAACCAAATTTGGTATAAAAAATTTTAATGGAAAACAAGTTCAAGATAGCAATCCTAAAGTTATAAGAACCTCTATAGAAGGTTCGCTTAAACGTCTTAAAACAGATTTTATTGACTTATACTATCAACATCGTGTCGATCCTAATGTACCTATTGAGGAAGTGGCTGAGACAATAAAGGATTTAATGATGGAAGGGAAAGTTAGGCATTGGGGGCTTTCTGAAGCGGGAGTAAAGACTATCCGTCGCGCTCACAAGGTACTACCACTGACAGCAATTCAGAGTGAATATTCAATGTGGTGGAGGCGCCCTGAAGAAGAATTGCTTCCAACACTTGAAGAGCTTGGGATTGGATTCGTTCCGTTTAGCCCTTTGGGTAAAGGATTCCTTACTGGACGGTTCAATAAAGACTCTAAATTCGAAAAATCCGACTTCCGTAATATTGTGCCACGTTTTACTCCTGAAAATCTCGATGCAAATCAGGTTCTGGTTGATTTATTGAAAAAGATTGCTGCAGATAAGGATGTAACATCAGCTCAAATCGCATTAGCATGGTTGCTTGCTCAAAAACCATGGATTGTTCCAATCCCAGGTACAAGAAAGTTAGAACGCCTTAAGGAGAATCTGGCTTCTGTTGAGATTAAACTGACACCAGAGGAATTACAGAATATTAATACCGCACTTGAAAAAATCGAAATAATGGGCGCTCGTTATCCGGAAGAATTGGAAAAAAGAACAGGAATATAAAATTTAAAGAATTTGTAAGATATACCAGATTTATAATTAGAGTTAGAGTTTCTTAAAGAAATAAGTCTGAAAGATAATCAAATCTCTGTCACACAGAAAGTAAAATTCAAGGATTATCAAATACACCCGAAAATCTTGGCTGGGTAAAATTATGGGATTTCAGACATAGAAGTTATAGAAGAGAATAGGGCAAAAAATGAATATATTTTCTTTTGTAAGCATAACTGGGTTGAAGAAACAAAAGCACTTCTCGAAAAATTACACCTAAGCATTATTTTGGAATTAGTGATGGAAACCTTTTTTCTTCATTAAACTCCCAAAATTAATCATTTTGACAGAATTGTTAAATAGTCTCATATCTTAATTCTATTTGCAATATTTTTGCAAAAAAAATTTAAAAAAAATAGCGAATGAAAATGAAAAATAAAACAGATATAAAAATCTATTTTGTTGTGTTGATGCTTTTATTATGTACTATTCCATTAACAACCACTAAAGCTACAGAAGAAGATGATGATATTGAAACTGCAATTGAAGCAGGTTTAACATGGCTAGCAGGACGGCAAAACCCAGATGGATCATGGGGATATTGGGAATTTACTTCTACTACGGCTCTAATTGTTATGAAATTCGAAACATATGCTATAGAGTTAGGCATAGATCCTCTTGATGAATCTTATATATATTATGATCAAGTTAGAGAAGGACTGGATTTTATATTTGCTGATGCTCATATAATTCCTCTCTCGGTACAAACTGCAGGGGATCCTGATGCAAATGGGAATGGTGATGGTGTTTATTTTGGGGATCCATATGTTAATAATCATCGGATATATTCGACAAGCACAGTAATGATGGCTATTGCCTCAAGTACTCATCCAGAGATGATTGTAGATGTTTTATCCAGTGAAGTAGTTGGTAAAACTTACCAACTCGTACTAGAAGATACCGTTGATTATCTTGCTTTTGCTCAAACTGATATATCACCTGGAAGAGGTGGATGGGGTTATACCGAAAATTCTGGGGGCTACAGTGATAATTCTAATGCGGGTTATGCTGTATTGGGTCTTGGTTACGCAGAAGCACCAGCTCCTTATGGATTTGGAATAGAAATATTACCATGGGTCAAAGATGAGCTAAATTATTGGATAGATTTTATTCAAGACGATATTACTGGCGGATCTGGATATACTGATCCTAGCTTTTGGGTTAACATCTTAAAAACTGGCAATTTACTATATGAAATGGCATTTGTCGGAGATACAACTGAAACTCCGAGAGTCATTGATGCTGTGAATTTTATCGATGCTCACTGGGATGATACTGATTACTCTCCAGGATGGAGAGGCCCAGGACCAGAAGAGGAATATGAACATCCCTATGGGTGGGATTGGCCTGATTGGCCTAATTGGCCAGCATGCTATCAAGCTATGTATACGACTATGAAAGGATTAGAAGTACTCCGTATTGAATATATCTCCCCGATCAATGATCCTAGTGGAATTGACTGGTTTGCTGATTTTGTTGAATTTTTATTAGACCAACAAAATGATGATGGATCATGGCCTAGTGCTCCATTTTTTGGTCGTTGGGATGATGGAGGTGTTTACGAATGGGAATATTGGGACAATATATTGTCTACCACATGGGCACTTCTTACCTTAGAAAAAGTAGTTCCTTTAATAGAGGTAGAAGTTTCCGTAGATATAAAGCCTGGTTCTTGGCCAAATCCAATTAATCTCGGAAGTAAAGGTGTAATTTCCGTTGCTATTTGTGGTACTGATGAATTTGATGTTTTGACTGTCGATCCTGCTTCAATTCGGCTTACCATTGAAGATTTAGAAGGTGAAGTTGCTCCACTCCGATGGAGTTATGAGGATGTAGCAACCCCATACACCGGTGAGGAAGGTGGTGGCCATGCACTAACTGGTGATGGTTTCATTGATTTAGTCTTAAAATTTGATACCCAAGAGTTAGTGAACACACTTATATTGACTTATCATATTGGAGAAACAATTCCATTAATAATCAAGGGCAATCTCAAGGAAGAAAATGGAGGGGCGCCTTTAAAAGGACAAGACTTTGTACGAATATTAGGGAAAGCTCTTAAACCGTTTGTTATTGATGACACAGGAGGGGGTGATTACACTTGGAAGAAAGCGTCTAAACAATGGTGGTGTCAAGGAAGCGGTACAAGTGAAGATCCCTACATAATTGAATATATTTCAATAAATGGGGAAGGTTCGGTTTCATGTTTAACTATTCAAAATAGCAATGCTTATTTCATAATCAAAGATTGCAGATTTTATAATACGGAAATTATTGATGGAATAGGAAGTGCAGCTCTTGTATTATATTCAGTAACCAATGGTAAGTTAATAAATAATTATTGCTATAATAATGAATACACAGGTATTAGTGTTAGAAATTCTGAAGGTATTCAAGTTCTAGAGAATAATTGTATGGAAAATGCTTGGGGAATTGGACTAACAGGAGGATTTGGAACAGGATTAGGATCAACTTCTAACACTATAGTAGAGAAAAATGTATGTATAAAGAATTCTCAATATGGAATCGTACTCTGGGATAATGTAGAAAATAACAATGTAACTGATAATATTTGTTCTGAGAATTTAGGAGGGATTTTACTCGCGTTCAATGCTGATAATAATAATGTTAGTAATAATCTCTGCCAGGAAAATACTGGAACTGCTATTGTCCTCGTAGACCACATCGAATATAATGTTGTAACCGAAAATCTATGCTCTCAAAACGGTGGCGTTGGTATTTATCTCAATAACAGTGCTAATTGGAATGAAATATCATATAATATAGCTACAGAGAATAATTGGGGAATTGGGGTTGATTGGGATTCATATCATATGATACAAACTTGCTACTATAATGAAATCCACCATAATACTATCTTGGACAATTACCTTGCAAATCGGTTTGATGGAGGTATTGGGACTTGGTGGCATGATAATACACCTCCTCCATAATAAGTTTGGTATAAGTTAATTATATGTTTCAGGTTTAAACAAGAAAAATTAATCAATATTCCATTTTTTTTCTATTTTTTTTCTTTTTCTCAATGTTTTTCTTAATTATCTTCTTTTTTTAAGATTTAAAATCATAAAAATGTCACCGATTTTATTCGTATCTTCGATCTTATTAAGAAATAATTCTATTAAAAGAGGTTAAATTTATCCTTTAAAGTGTGAGAATTCCTACATTAATTCTTATATGTAAAAGGATTAAATATAGATAAAAATTAAGAGAAATAATGTGTAAAAAATCAGTTTTACTAAAATATGATTTTTTTGGCTCAAACAATCATCTTTTTTAATCAAAGTTTTAAATAATAATTTTCTTAAAAATATTTATTGTTTTAACTTTACTACAGAAAAGTGAGTTAATTGGTTTTTTAATTCTTCAGCTAATGTACCAAGTTTCTGTACTGTTGCAGAGGTTTCCTCGATTGATGATGTTTGTTGCTCTGTGAAAAAACTTATTACTTCTATAGAGGAAGAAGTCCTATAGATTTTGTCAGCTATTTTTCTAATTTTTGAATCTGTGTTTATCACAGCACCTTTTGATTCTTCTGCTAATTTATAACCCCGCATCTTTGCGAGCTTTATCTGCTTCTCCTCGACCAATATGACCTTTTACACCATTTTGTAGCAAAATTTTTAAACCCTCTAAATACTTTATCCCGCAGTCTTGATGCCAATAAAAATTATAACCTTTTGGTGGGGCAAATCTAAGCCTAAGTGTGCCTTTTTTAATAAGATCTCCACACCAATCACATTTAGTGGTACCCGTGGGTGCTTCTTCTATTCGAAACATCGTATAAAAGTCCTCATTCTGTCAAACAATATTTTACATTAAAATCTCATTGAATTTAAAGCTTTTTTAAAAAAAACCTCAATTAGAATTGTTATCTCGAAGTGTGGGATTGGATACGCATCCTCCGAATTAATTTTATTTTGGAATAAAAAAATATTAAGCTAGATTTTGAAATGTTTTTCTTTCACTTTCCTTGTAGTTAGGATAAGTTCTTTAATTTCTAATGGTAATTGTTCATTTTGCCATTTTCTTTCTGTATGGATTGATTTTCCAGCATTCTTCACTGCTTTCAAAGCATATAGTGCAGCTCCTAATGAATGATCTGCCATATGAGCAGTAGCAACAGCATGTCCAATTGAACGGGCTATTGCGATTGAAATTGGATCAGAAGAATCTCTTGCCGTAGCATGTGCATCTACTGAAGCTTTTCTTGCATTTCCTACCGATGCATTTTCTTTTTCCCACTCTTTAGCTACTGTTAAAGCTTTATTCAAGCGTTCATCTATATTATCACTTAGGAGAGACAATACATGATTAGCACATCTACAAGCCCATTTTATTAATTGTTGGTGTTGTTCTAGCTTAAGTGGGCCGCCCCGATGGTCTCGAATAAATCTTTTATCTCGCAATTCGCATCTGTCAATGATGTCAAATAAATCCCATAAAAAACTATAGGTATAATATTAATTTGTTTATTTTTCTAATATTGTTTTAGAATTATGTTAAGTTGAAATAAATTTCTAATGGAATATATTATATGTAATAATTATTATATAATTTTCAATTGAAAATTGAGTGAAAAATTGTTCTTTCTATTTTTCGCAAATGTTCATATAGTGCACTCTGAGAAATTTTAAAATGATTAGCGATTTTCTTTGAATCGATTTTACGAGGTATTTCAAAATATCCATGTTGAACGGCATAATAAATAATTTCTTTCTGACGGTCTGTAAGTTTTAAAAAAAGATTTTTATCATTAAGATGTATATGAGATATGCTTAGAATTTCCAATTCTCCATCATAATAGGAATCTAGGGTATCAATTAGTTTGTCGAGATTTTTACTATCTGTTATAGCACTTACTAAAAGACGATCTTGAAATATCATCATCGGGGGTTCGATAATTAGATCTAGTTTTTCGAGGAGTACTTTTGTTTCCTTAACCCAATTATACTTACAAAAGAAAATAAATTCATTTTTGGGTTTGTTCTCTTCTATAACTTCTACATCTGAAATCCCATAATTTTCGCCTTCCAACATTTTCGGGTGCATTTTATGATCCTTAAATTTTACTTTCTGTGTGACAGAGATTTGATCTTCATCTTGACGGTGTATCTGGAATAATTCATATTTTTCCCATAGATCGAAGAATGTCTCGTATTTTGGATCTAAAGGTATTTTTAGAACGATCTTTTTTAATTTTTTCATCCTTAACTAATATTATTAATATAATTTTTATGACTTGAATATTCAAGCTTAAATTTATTAAATAAAAATTAATTCTTTTTTTATTAATTTTATGGTATAATATTATGTTCGATTAGAAAGGATTTTAGAATTAAAATCAAAAATAAAATAAGAATTATTACTAAGTAAATAAAAAAGGGTGTAGAATTATAGAAAGAAACGATTTTAATGAATTTAACGATTCTCTCTTCACGGAGCCATATATAGATATTGATGAATGGCGAGATGAGCCCAAGCGTCATCGATATGTACATGGTGGTTTTAAGGGTACCGACGCCCGATTCTCAATCTACTTCCCTCCGAAGGAACAATATGACGGTCGATTTTTCCAGTATCTCATGGCGATATCGGGGAATGAGAATGCTGTTCAGAATCCAGAATATCCTGATCCTAGTTATTCATTAGGTTTTGCAATCGAGAGTGGTGCTTATCTTGTAGAATCAAATCTGGGGAGACTGAACATGTTTTTAGGAGATGATCCAACTATCACTGCTTATCGAGCCAGTGCGGTAGTTGCAAAGTATTCACGTGTTTTGGCTTCTGAAATGTACGGTCCCCATCGCCCTTATGGTTATGTTTATGGCGGTAGCGGTGGGGCGTTTAAAACGATTGCTTGTGTGGAAAACACTGAAGGTGTTTGGGATGGTGCGGTGCCATTTATTCACGCAACACCAATAGCTATACCCAATAATTTTACGGTGCAAGCTCATGCGATGCGTATATTAAAAGATAAAATACCCAATATCATCGATGCAGTGGAACCAGGTGGTAGTGGTAATATGTATGCTGGTCTAAATGTTGAGGAACGGGAGGCTCTCACTGAAGTGACTAAAATGGGTTTTCCCCCACGTGCTTGGTTTAATTATAGAAGAATAGCATTTGGTTATACTGGTGTTTTAACAATGTTTTTTGATCAAATGGTCAAATGGGATCCCACCTATTTTGAAGATTTTTGGAATAAACCAGGGTATCTCGGTGCAAATCCGCCTGAATCCCTCCTAAATGCTAAAGTTCATCATCAAACGAAAATCAACAAGCTAATCTGGCCCGAAGATTTAAAGGAAATGGGTTTTGGTATAACTTTATCGGCAGGGAGTGTAAGTAAAATAAAAGTACCAGCAGGATTTATGATGGAAGATTTACCGGAAGTAGATTTTCAAGGAGCCTCATTAATCATAAAAAGTGATGAAGCTGAGGGTTGCGTAGTCTATATTGCTGGAGCGTTTGAAAAATCCGTCTTTATTGCCTTCGGAGAGGAGCATTTCCAAACATTGGCTAAAGTTAAAGCAGGTGACAAGGTAGAGATAGACAACTCTGTGTATCTCGCTGCTCAAACCTACCATCGTCACCAAATTCCTTCAGCTGATTATTATGGTTATGATCAGTTCCGAGACGAAGATGGAAAACCATTATATCCACAACGCGCTGAATTATTATGTAATCGTTATTCCAAAAGTACGGTTGCACGCTTAAACGGTCAATTTGATGGTAAGATGATTGTGGTGAATATGCTGATGGATGAAATCGCCTATCCATGGGGTGCTGAATGGTATCGCTCGAGGATAAAACAGGTATTGGGAGCTAATATTGACGATAACTACCGACTCTGGTACATTGACCATGCGATGCATGTACCACCAGTAATTTCGAAGTTTGATACGCCTCCAGTAATAACGACGCGAATTATCAATTATAGTGGTGTTTTACAACAAGCACTACGTGATTTAAGTGCATGGGTTGAAAAAGGTGTGGCACCTCCAGCAAGTTCTACATATAAAATAGTGGATGCACAGATAAAAGTACCTCCGACTGCTAAGGAGCGTAAGGGGATTCAACCAGTGGTTAATCTTACAATAAATGGAGGTGAGCGTGCAGATGTTAATATTGGTAAGAAAGTTAAATTTTCCGCGGTTATTGAAACACCACCTGATACCGGCTATGTAATTGGGGCAGAATGGGATTTTGAGAGTACTGGTGATTATCCAGTGACCGAGAAACTCAAAGATACTAAAAGCTCTCATGTAGAGGTGAAAACAACTTATTCATATTCAGAGCCAGGTACTTACTTCCCAGCAATTCGTGTAACCTCGCATAGACAGGGCGATCCTAAAACTCATTACGCTCGAATCCAGAATATTGGTCGTGTGAGGGTCGTGGTAACCGGTAAAGGAAAGCAAAAGGAAGAACCTGAAGGTAAAGAATTAATACTTGAATTAAAAGAGAAACCAGCCGATTTTCAAAAGATAGTAAACAAGTTCTTTGATACAATAGGACAACATGTTACTGAAGTTCAGGGAAGAGAGATTTCAACTAATGAGATAGGGCCAAGAACTGAACTTTCCACAAAATTCGAAGTTGTTCCTTCAGCTGGAGAAACTTTCTATACCGTCAGTTTTGAAGATACAGAGTCGGGTATTGGCGTTTTTGTTGAAATAGATATTAAGGTTGGAGGAGCATATAAAATGATGGCAAAAATGATAAAAAAAATGACTTCAAAATCGATTAAAGAAAATGCTATAGAAACCCTCAATAAAATTTTAGAAGAAAATGAATGATCTCTTATTTTTAGCTTTTTCAGATCATCCCTTTTTTATTTCTATTGAACCAATAATTTTATTTTTCTACAAAAAGTTGGATATCTATCAACGATAATTATATTTCTTACAGTCATAATATAGATTAAATTGTTTTTCTACTATTTTTTATAGTTTTTAAAGCATTGTTTTAAATATTTAATCTCCAGTTTAATATAAAAAAGAATTGAGGTGGAAAAAAAAATGGTTGGAACTGTTAAAATTGAAAACTCAGATCTTGTTTTTGAATTGCACGGAATTGATATAATACTTAGTATTAAAAGGCAAATAAGAGTTCCTCTTAAACATGTAACCTCTGTATCAACAGAACATGTTACTCGGGATCCAAAATTGCAGATGAGGCTAGTTGGTGCTCGTATTCCAACAATTATTAAGGATGGAATATTTCTGACTTCTGAAGGTATGATGTTCTTTGAGATGCATGATCCTGATAAATGTATTACAGTCAATCTAAATCATGAACATTATAAGAAGATTGTTTTTGAAGTGGATGATAAGGAAGCTGTGGCGAAAGAGATTAATGACGCAATAAAATCACAATTGCAAACCGTTTATTAGATTTGGGTTGAAGTAGAGATGGAATTTGAGGTTAGTTTCGTTAATGGGAATATCAACTTAGCAGGAACCTTAATAATTCCCAATAAAAATGCAGAAGATTTTCCTGCTTTTGTGTTCGTGCATGGTTCTGGTCCCAAAGACAGAGATGAGAATCCAGATTTATCACTCATGTCTTTAAAATAAGTTCAAAAATTTAAAAAAAAAATTTTAGAGAATTTTATATTTCAATTAATTATTTTTTATCAGTACCTATTTTGTCATATAACTTGTATAATCTTACTTTGAAAAAGTCAGTAGTTACAAATAGACTAATACTATAAACCCAAACAAAAGCAGCAAGTCCCCATCCTATTGCTGGAAGTAGAAATCCATAGACAGTAATAATTGTTGCTATCAATTGGGTTATAATTACAGCGAATAATAAAATTTTTGGTGGTCTTATGGACCAAAATGGACCTCTTGTTCGAGCAACAAATATAGTTAAATGTCCCGCTACAGAAAGCTTTAAGTATATAAATGATTGCAATAATATAGGGCTTAAATGAAAGATCTCAAGTCCTATATAGAGAAATAAAAAAGTAGAACCAACACCGATAAATCCAAGATAAGTAGCAATAAAAAGTAATGATTTCATATTCCATGTTTGAGGCGTATTTTGGTATTTAACATTGTCATAAGAGATTGTCATAATGGGAATGTCATTTAATATAGCTAATAAAACAATCATAAGTGCTGTTACTGGGTAAAATCGAAAAATGATGATTGAGAGTGCAATAAAAAATAAAATTCTGATTGTCTCTGCGATTCGGTATGTAGCATAATTAGTCATCCTTTGAAAAATCTTACGACTTTCTTTAATAGCATCGATTGTTACAGAAATTCCAGGTTTTGTAAAAACAATATCTGCAGCAGATTTGGCTGCATCTGTAGCACCTGCCACAGCTAATCCAACATCTGCTTTCTTTAATGCAGGAGCATCATTTACACCATCCCCAGTCATAGCCACAATATGTCCTCTTTTTTGTAGGAGTTCAACCATATGATATTTATGCTCAGGGAAGAATTGTGCAAATCCATCTGCTTCTTCTACAATATTTTGAGCTACACCGTTCACTTTTTCTAAAAAAGAAGAAGCAGTTATTATATTTGTTCCTAAATTAATTTGTTTTGCAGTCTCCTTTGCAATAGCAACGTGATCACCCGTTATCATTTTTACTTGGATACCCATAGATTGAGCAGTTTTTATGGTTTCAGCAGAATCTTCGCGAGGAGGATCATAAAGTGCAATAAGCCCCACAAGCTGCCAATTATCTTCTAAATCTGTTTTAGCTACACCTAACGTACGATATCCCTTTGTAGCGAAAATTTCAACATACTTATCAACTTTTTCAATATCATTTATTTCCTTTATTAATGAGAGGATAACTTGTGGTGCCCCTTTGGACACTTTGAAACAATTATATTCTTGAATTTCATTACTATTAGTGAAATTACATACTTTTTCTACTGTCGCTTCAGTGCGCTTTATCATAGGATCAAATGGTTTAAATAATATAACCGTATAATTTTCTGAAACCGTTGTTTTCGATTGTAATTCCTCTAGTTTATTAATAATTACATTATCTATAGGGTCTTGATTCTCTTCTTTCGAGGCTAATGTTGCATATACCAACACATCTCTATTTGTAAAATCTGAAAATGGTACGATCTCTCTTATTGTTAACTCATTTTTAGTTATGGTACCAGTTTTATCAGAACATAATATATCAGTACTTGCTAGCTCTTCTATGGCAACTAACTTGCTAACAATTGCTTCTTTTTTAGCTAAAGCTATTGCTCCAATTGCCAGTGTAACTGATAAAACAGCCGGTAAAGCAGCAGGAATACCAGATACAGTTAATATTAATGCAAACTGTAATGTTTGTAATAAACTTTCATGGCGTAACATGGCAATAATAAAAGTAAAAAGAACGACAGCAATAGCAAGGGTAATTAAATAGTTCCCTATTTTTAAAACTGCTTTTTGAAAATGACTTTTAGTTTTCGAATCTTCAACTAATTTTGTAGTTTTTCCAAAATATGTAGAAATTCCTGTTTTTGTCACCACCGCATCCATTTCTCCTTGCTTAATAATTGCTCCTGCATATTCATCATCCATAAAATGTTTTTCAACAGGTAAAGATTCGCCAGTTAGTACAGATTCATCAACAATAAGATAATCACTGGAAATGAGTTTTACATCAGCAGGTACTATATCTCCAAGACGTAAACGCACAATATCTCCAGGAACGAGCTCTCTGGCTGGTAGTATAAGCCATTTTCCATCGCGTAAGACACGAGCATTTATAGCTAAGCGCTGTTTTAATAATTCAATAGCGTTATCAGCTTTTTGTTCTTCCCAAAAACGAATAACAGCATTTATCATTAACAAAGAAAAGATTATCCAGAAATCATCCCATTGCTGATCAATTAAAGACATAATAACTGCTGCTTCTATCATCCATGGGATAGGGCCCCAAAAATTTTTTAAAAAATTAATGAATGGGTTTTTCTTTTTTTCGGGGATTTCATTTGGGCCATACTTTTTAAGCTTTTCATCAGCTTCAGAAGTCGTGAGTCCATTTTTACTAGTTGATAGACTTTTTAAAAGTATATATTTATCTTCATCAGAAACATCTGATGATTTCGTTTCTAAACACGTGTGAACCACTATTCTTATACTATATTCATATTATTAATTAAAATTTAAAATGAATTGTATTTCTTAAAAGATTCCATCATATTTTAACTTTTCGAAATCGAATTTAGATTTCCAAGAAATAAATTACCTATTTAAATGTTTTGATGGGGATATTAATTTATATTATCATTTCAAACAAAAATTTTAAATAAGTTAATTAATAACTAGATATACTCACCCATTTGATTTTGCCGGACTAGCTTTTTTATTCTCTAGCGTATATCCTTGCTATTTTAATTAAATTTTGATTTTACAATTTAAGCACTATTATATCAATTATAGAATAGTATCTATTAAAGCGAATTTATTACAAATTATTCACAAATCTTTACCTTTTCATCTAAGAATCAGTAAAAAATAAAAAAACGTCTAATTTTTATAAATTTCAATTTTTGAAAAAGAAATTGATAGCGAAATAAAGATTCTTATACTCTATTATTGAAAGATTATACAATTTGCAAAGATAAAGAGTCTGGTATTGGTGCTTTTGCCGAAATAGAAATTATCATCTAATGATCCTATAAAATGGTGGCAAAAATGATAAAAAAAATGATTCTAACCTAACTAAGTTATATAAATTGAAGCTAAAATCTTTTAAATATAATAATACATAAAAAAGACATGAAAATAAAAATAATATAAATGTTTAAGCAAAAAATTTGTGAGGATTAATAACAATGCCAATTTTTGATAATGAAGGAATTAAAATTTATTATGAAATTGAAGGAGAAGGGCCACCTGTGATAATGATTCATGGGTTTGCCGCAAATATCGAAGCTAATTGGAAAGTTACTAATTGGGTAGATGTTCTAAAGGATGATTATAAATTGATACTTGTAGATTGTCGTGGGCACGGGAAAAGTGATAAACCTAAAGATGCTACTCAATATGGAGAAAAGATGAATGAAGATATCGTTAAATTACTTGATCATTTATCTATTGAGAAGGCTAATTTTTTCGGATATTCTATGGGGGCAAGAGTAACTACAGATATTTTGCTTCAAAATCAAGAACGCTTTATAAGTGCTATTATTGGAGGATTCCCCCTCTATTATCCCAAAAAAAGTACAAAATTCATTGCTAAAGTAATGATGAAAAAATGGATAAAGGGACTAAAAAAAGCAAATCTTGATGATGTTAAAAATAAAGCTGCTTTAAGATTCCAAAAAGTAATTTCAGAGTATGATGATTCTCACTTACAAGATCTTGAAGCTTTAATTTATGTATTGGAGGGGGATATTCAACGTCCGGATGGTATACTCCCCACTAATCCCGAAAGGAAAGAAGCTCTTAAAAAAGTCAATGTGCCAGTTATGACTGTTTTCGGAGCTGATGACGGTATAGTTAAAAGAAGTAAATCCACAGGAGCTCAATTAGTACCAGATTCTTGTTATTTCCAAATCGAAGGAAAAGACCATATTAGTGTTGTCGCAGATCCCAAATTTCACATGGTCGTAAAGGCTTTTCTAGATTATATAAACAAGAATTAACCTTTTATTTCCTTCTTAGGTAAATGGGTACGGGAAAAATATTAATATTGAAAGGATTCAGTTGATGCAGAAAGTACTTAAAGCGATAGAAACTCTCAGTAAGATTTTAGCATAAACTAAGCAATTATTTTTTTTGATTTTTTCTAATTCAAATAGAAGAGGGTTTGTAATGCCAAAAGCGAATGTAAACCAGATAGAGATTGAATATGAAACCATGGGGAATCCAGAGTTAAAACCAATTTTACTGATACCAGGTTTGGGTGGTCAGTTGATAGCTTGGTCAGATGATATATGCAAGAAACTTATCGATAATGGTTTTTTTGTTATAAAGTATGACAATCGAGATGTTGGTCTATCAACCAAATTTGATACTGCAGGTATCCCAGACATGATGGAGATTGCTACTGCATATAATCGTGGAGAAATACCCAATATCCCGTATACTTTAGGAGACATGGCGGATGATGCTGTTGGATTATTAAATGCTTTGAATATTGATAAAGCACACATTTGCGGTGCATCTATGGGAGGTATGATTGCACAAATTATAGCTTATACCCATCCCACTCGAGTGTTATCATTAACTGTAATTATAAGTACCACAGGTAATCCTTCTTTACCCCAAGCAAAACCAGAGATCATGGCTCAATTTTTTGCACCAGTTCCTTCTGAGCGAGAAGCATATATAGAAGAAATGGCAAAGCGTGATAGTTTAATTTATGGTAATTTTGATTATGATGAAATCCAAGGTAAAGAATATAGAAAAAATGAATATGACAGATGTTATTACCCTGAAGGTGTAGCTCGACAATTGGCAGCAATGTCAATTCCCGGTAATATTCAACCGAAAATCTCCGCAATAAAAGCACCAACACTAGTTATTCATGGAAAGGAAGATCCTTTTAACTCTATTGAAGCTAGCAAAGAAATTGTATCGACTATACCTGATGCAGAACTATTACTTATAGAGGGAATGGGGCATAGTTTTCCCCGTGAAGTTTTAGGACAGATAGTAGACGCTATAAGTGCTATTAGCAATAAGATCAATTCACAATAATAATTGAATGCAATATTCCATTTTACTTGCTTTTCCAAAAAAAAAAATTAGTAATTTAGTTGGAAACTCATAATTATCTTCCAAATAAATAGTTAAGGCTTAATCTAAATAATTTATTATTTTCTATTGTGGTTCTGAATGACAAATATTAACAACCTAGTTAAAAATTTAATCTTCCTCCAACTCAATTCTGTATCGACAGCACTTATCACCCTTAGTGAGTAATTTTGAAAATCCTTCAGTTTTAAACTTCGGGTTTAGTGCTTTAGCAAAGCTTCTAAGAGATTCACCAATTAATACGTCGCAAAGTTCAGGTGCCTGAGACCATGGTTCAGTAACCGGACAAGTATAGATTTCTTTTTCAAAACCTTTAGGCGTGTTTTCAACATACCCATCCCAGAAATTCGCATATCTATCATCTATAAAATCAACCATCTTGGGAATTTTCATACAATCCTTGAAATCCTCTGGTTTGCAGCCAACTATTTTCATTATTGTTGCCGCATCTCTCTTACCCCTTTCTCGATTTTCTTCCTTAAGTCTTTCAACGAATTTTTCGCCTCCAACTTCCTTACCTACGATATAAAGTCTCACTGCCATCCGAGCCAAGGCTTTTGTCCAGTTCTTATAACGCTTACCCATTTCTTCCTCGCTAACCGGATACTTTTCATAATCTGGTACTTCTTTCATAATTTATCCTCCTAATAGAAATCATTATCACAAAAATAATTCTAGTGATTTTCAGAATAACATGTTTTGCTAATATATTGTTGCTTAAATTACTTTTTATTTATAGTATGATTACAATAAATACTCATCAGCACAGATGATATAAGGCTTTTTATAATTTCTTTAGTCTAATAATATTAATTAATTATAAGTTTCTAACTTATTTAGGGAGTTTTTCTTTTTCTTGCCATGAATTTTAATCCCGAATCATCAAAACTTGATCCCTCAGTTAATGTATAGTTATCCTGAAATCTTTCTTTATAACATTCCATGCAGAAATCTCCCATAGATCCTCGAATTTTAGCCGCCTTACCACAGAATATACATTTCGATATAAATAACACCTTGAAATTTTATTATAAATTAATTATAGGAGCTTGACATTTGAAACAGTCTTTGGCTCCACGATAATTAATAGTACCACACTCTGGACATATATTTCTATTTTCAACCTTTTCAATCCATTTTTCTGTTCCAACCTCGCGCCAAATAGGTATTTCTCTCATCATGACCTGCTTGCCTTCTGGACTGGGCCAATTTTCTATAATATCACAAGGAAATCCATCACATTGACAGCAGCTTTCTATGTTCTTATCTTTTACGCAATTTTTTATAGAGCAAGTTTGACAGAATGGAAATATGATATCATCAGATAGACATCCTGTGCAAGCAATATCTTCAATAGTATTAGCGCCCCATTTCTTAAAAATAGGAAATAATTTTCTCTTAAAATCATTATCATTTGAAATATGTGCTAGATAAACCGCACAAACTCCGCAATATAAACCACATGGAGATAATAATTCTTTTCTTATTTTAACCATATCAGATCCCTGCTAATTGATAATTTTTTATCAATATTAATTGTTTGTCATCATATCATAAGTGTTTTTTACTGATTTACCTGAAACCCATTCATTTATAAGAATAAATTTTTGAACTAATTCATTTGCATTTTTTGGTAATTCTTCTTTAAATTCTATGTATCTTGGAACCATAAAATAAGCCAAATTTTGCTGTAGAAACATACAAAACTCCTTATAGGTTATTGAAGCTCCTTTTTGAATAACAGCACATATTTTTATATCTTTTTCTGAGGAATCTTTATCAGGAACCTCAAAAACAGCACTTTCGACTATTAGTGGATGTGAATTTGCTACAATTTCGATGTTTACCGCAAAAAACATCTCTTTTTCTCTGAGAATCATATCAGATCTCCTTCCTAAATAGTATACGAAACCTTGAAGATCTATATATCCAAAATCACCTGTTAAAACCCATCTATCTTCACCTATTCTTGTAACAGTCTCCTCCTGTAAATTATAATATTCAAGTTCAAAAGGAAGTTTTGTTCTAGCACAGATTTCACCAACATGATCTCGTCCAGGAGGCAACTCATTTCCGTCTAAATCAACAATTTTAATTTCAACACCCCGAGCAGGTTTTCCAACAGAACCAATTTTACCACCTTTAGAACCAACAATATTAATAGTAAAACCAATACCCTCGACTAAACCCCACATTTCAATTATATGAATCCCAAATCTCCTTTCAAAAGGTTCCCATATTTCTTGTAAAGCTCCAGCTCCTATGGCATATTTTATTGAATGATTTCTGTCATTTTTTGAGGGCGGCTGATTTACTAAGTTCATTAGGTGTGCTGCATAATAAGTAAAACCATCAGGTTTGTATTTTTCGACATCTTTCCAAAATGTTGAAATATTGAAGTTTTCAGCAACAATAATTGAACCATTATAATACATAATTGGAATTATCAAGAAATATCGTTCTAATCCTTGAAATAATGGTAAAGGACAATAAAATTTGTTTGAGTCACTACCGAATCCTAAATGTTCTAATTGATTTCCAATACTAATTCCTGAAAGAGCAAAATAATTTCTATATATTACACCTTTTGGTTTTCCTGTCGTTCCTGATGTATAAGATATTTCAAGAGGATCATAACTATAGATATGAATATTAGGACTATCTGAATTTTTAGATAAGATTTCGGAAAAGTTTGCATATTTCCTTGCGTATTTAAAATCAATAGGAGCATTAAAAAGATAGATTTTGCGTATTTTTTTCAATTTTTCATAGATTTCTTCTACATTTTTAAAATATTTATAATCTATAATTAATATTTCAGAATTACTATTTCTCAACACATATTCTAATAAATCCCCTTTAAACAAGTAACTTAATGGTACAAACATGTTACCCGTTTTTGCTATACCAAACCAACAAAAGAGAGCTTCTGGACAATTTGGTAATAACATGGAAATATGAGAATTCTTTAATTTTAATTTTTTAATTTGTTCTATAAGTCCATTGGCTATCTGATTTGAGATTGAATTGACCTCTTGATAGGAAAAAATTTTATCTTTATAATATAGAAAAGGTCTATCTTTATTCACTAGTGCTTTACTTTCTATGAGATTTGCTATGGTGGCCGCCTCAATATCATAAACTTTTGTGAGATCACTTAGATTATATACCTTTCGAATTTCTAAGCTCTCACCTTTTAATTCTATCATTACTTCTTCTTTATCTCTAAAAGGAAAAGAGCTGTCTCTAACTATCTTATTTGGTATATAGACCCAATATGTGGAATATTTAGGATTACCCGATTTTTTTTCCGAAATCTTGCCCTTAGCAATTTTCATTTTAAAATTTTTTAAAAAAAATTTACTACTGTAAATTAATTATTCCTAACGTAAAAATAAATCTTATTATTTTTTAATATTACTATTTTAAAGGTATCTTATCATATTCTTGTTTTAATAGAGGGAATTTGTCAAGATTATAATGAGGAAAATAAAGAGAAAAAGTATATTCCTTGTGAAATAGTGGCGATGTTGCAATTTCTCTATATTTTATTTCATGAGCAATTTTATTCGCAATATTTCTCTGCTCAATATCCTTGATAAACATTTGTGCACCAATTCCAGCGGCATTTCCAATCTGGAAAATCTTACTTTTATCGACCTCAGGAAATAATCCTATAAAAGCGGCATTCTCTTTATTGATGTACGTTCCAAAACCACCTGCTAGAATAATTTGATCTAAAGACTCATTGCTTTTATCTTCCATTTCAAGTAATATATTAGCTGCGCTTAAAAATGCGGCCTTTGCTAATTGAACCTGATTAATATCTTTCTGACAGATTGATATTTCATTAATATTAGTATTATTACTATTTGCCTCAAATTGTTCAATATCCCACTCTTCTTTATATAAGATATATTGATATCCATCTTCTTTTTTTATAACACGATGATGATTCATAATTTCTTCTGATTTAGTATTGAATTTTCCTGCTCGTGTTATAATGTTTAATTTCAGCAATTCGGCTATAGTATCAATTAATCCTGAGCCACATATTCCTAATGGGACTATATTTCCTATTACTCCAATTGTAGGTTCTAAAGTATCCTTATCTATAGTCACTGATTCAATTGCACCCTCAGAACCTCGCATTCCGTGTGAAATATGGGCACCCTCGAGTGCTGAACCTGCAGCACAAGACCCTGTAACTAATCCTGTGTTATTCCCTATGACAAGTTCTCCATTAGTTCCAATATCAATTAAGAGAGTATATTTATCATATGAATAGATTTTAGATGAGATTATACATCCGATTGTATCAGTTCCTACATAACCTGCTATAACCGGTGGAGAATAAACATTTACATTTGGATTGCATATTATTCCTAGTTTATTAGCAGTTACATTAATTGGGGCTTTAAATACAGGAGGAAAAGGTGATGTGGCTAAAAATTGCGGAGAAATTCCAAAAAATATATGATGCATTCCTGTATTTCCTACGATCGAAATATCTTTCAAACATGAAACGGATATATTAGCTTTGCTACAACATTCCTCAATGATTTGATTGATAGCACTAACAATCAAGTCTTTAGCTTTTTGAATTGCATCGTTCTTTACAATATATGTAATTCGTGAAACTACATCTTCACCGATGGCCACTTGAGGATTCAGCATTGCTGAAATTGCGACAATTTCTCCTGTTTTTAAATAAATTAAATAACCAACAATAGTGGTAGTTCCAATATCGACAGCTAATCCAAAAATTTCCTTGCTTTTATCTCCGGCATCAACATCATAGAGGGTCCAGTTATCTTCCATAGAGAGCTTTCTAAAGTGACTTGTAACCTCACCATTGTCTGCTCTCATGATATGTGGTAATCTTTGAGTAATAGAATGTAAAATATCATCTACATGAAATGTTGGTTGATCTTCCTTTATGTTATAAGTATTGCTATTTTTTATTATACTCTCAAATAAACCAGACAAATCATTTCTAGGATTATTTAAATCTGCAGGAGTAATCTTAGATACTTGAGAAGAAATTACAGGTTGGAGCTTCTCAGTCTCTTTTATTCCAAGAGTCTCTAAACCAGCATCAACCATAATTCTTGTTCCTCTCGAAATTAGAGAGTCGGTTAAAAAGACTCTTAAATCTCCAAAAATTCTTGTTTGACATGCTAACCTAAAACCTTCTGATATTTTTTGGCTACCTAAAATTTTTCGTTCTTGTTCTGTAGGTTCAGAAATTTTTGGATTAGGATCTAAAACACGAATTAGACATTTTCCACACGTTCCCTTACCAGCACATAATGCACTCATAGCAAAATTCAATGCTAAAAGTGATTCATATACTGTAGAACCTTCTTTAACATTCGTTCGTTTAGATATTGGTTCTAATATAAGCTTAATTCTCTCATTTGTCATACAAAAACATCATATTTTGGTTAATTCTCTTAATAAAACAGAATTTTACTTTATTATAAATTTGTTAAAATAAAAAAAGTTCAATGGGGTGTTAAGGATATTTTAATCCCTTAACCAATTATCAATAATATCAACACCTTGTAAAGCGTCTGTAGCATATGCATCTGCGTTTGTCTCTTCCGCGATTTCAGGTGATACTGAAGCACCTCCCAAAATCACTTTTATTTTTGATGCCAATTCTCCATCTTTTAATAAATTCATGGCTCTCTTTATAGCTGGTTCTGCTGAAGAAAGTAGGAAAGAAATGCCAACAACTTTTACATCTGGTTGTTGAGCTACTTCTTTAAATTTTTCAGGACTTACATCTGTTCCAAGGTCAATAAATTCCATACCATAAGACTTCATTAAAGCAATTAATATACTTTTACCCAAATTATGAATATCACCTTCAATTGTTCCTACGACAACTTTTCCATTGTAATTCCTACTTTCTGCCAAATCAACTCTATTTTCCTCATCAATACAGAGAACCTCGCCCTCTAGGGCTTCAGCTGCTAAAATTAGCCCCATATCTCCCGATTCATCTAATCCTTCTAGGATTCCTTTTTTAACTATTTCGATTATTGGTACTTTAGCATCCATTGCTTGTCTTATTGCTTCTTTCATCGAAAAAAAGTCAAGTGAAGAAACAGCTTCAATAACATTATTGAGATAATCAATATTATCCCTTGATTTTTTTTTATCTTTTATTACAATTGCTTCTTCCATTATTCTCATTTCCTCCTTACTTTCTTAATAATTAAAATTTTTATACTACAAAAACAATGCCATGCCAAACAACAAATGGAATTGATTCATCTGGATGTTCCGGATTAATGACATATGGTGCCTTTTCGCCACACTTTACCGCGGTAGCAAAACTATCTACTCCACATGCCTCTAATGCTGGTCGAGCTCGTAAATATTGTCGACACATTTCACCGTTAAGTGTAGGACATGTTGGTATTTTTTTCTGTTGCATTAAATCCTTGAAATATTCTGGTGAAAAAAATCCACACCCAACACAAGGACCTCCTTTAAATCCCATCGCAAGATAATATCCTAGGTATGTCGCTTCTCCCTCAATCATTCCAACCATCTGATTTAATAAGTTAACATCTCCTTGAACCCCTAGAAGAATACTAGGGAAAACATGGTTCTTTTTTGGGGGATAAAATGATACTAAAATAGCATGTTTATAGCAACTAATAATTTCTCTCATTTGATCGGTGGTTGGAGAATGTGGTGGACAATTTATACTCGTTCCGAAACCAAAACATATAGGAATTTGACATTTCCAACGTACACGTGGATCTATTACAATTTTGTCTGTTGTTATTAATTTCGCATGACCAGAAGCATCTATTTTTGATTTTTTGATTAGTTCATCTATGATTTTATTAGAACGATCTAAAAGTTCATTAAGAACCTCTTCATCAGCCTCAAACTTTATTGGAGAGGGTGGTCTGTCTTTTTTTATTGGTAATAATCTTCTCCATTTAAAAGAGATTTTAGACCATTCTTTGTCAACTTCAGGTATTACTTTCTGTGCCATATTGTCTTTTTACCTTATTTTTCATTTTTTTAGTTAAATAGTCCTTTATTTATTAAAACAGTATAGATTTTTACGTACGTAAATTCTATTCTATATTAGTAAATAATAGCTTTAAATTATTATGAACTCGTTATGATTTATAAAAGTTATTAAAATTTTACTTACGTAAAGCATTAAAATAGAGAATATGAAAAATATTGACAAATAAGTCATCGATTCTTTATATTTGGGTAAAATAGATTACTAAAATTAAAAATTCTAATTAAAATATATTATAATATTGCCCATATGCTTTTCCTCTATAAATACGTGATTTGTAAAAATTAAAATTTTATAAGAGTAAAAATCTATAAAATTACTAAAGCAGAAAAATTATACTAAAGAAAATTAAAATGTCTGATGAAGAACTTCGAGATCAAATAAACAAGATTGCTGTCGAAATTGAAAAGATTGAACAAACAGCCAAGCAGAAAGAAGTCTATGTTAGGGATAGAATTAATAAAGAATTGGATCCCAGAATTAATGAAGTAGAGGCTCAATTAAAGAAAAATCAGGCAATACTCGATGAGATTATTAAAAGCATAAATGAATTAGAAGAAAATAAGAAAGAAATGCTTCCTGTTGTAAAAGACTTGGAAAAAAAATATAATAAGTTTAAAAAAGACAAAGAAAAGGCTATAAATGAGCAATTAAAAGCAATAATTAAAGAAAAAAAACTTACATCAAAAATTATTGATCAAAAAATTAAACATTTAGAAAAAGAGTTAAAATAATTTTAATTACGGTGCTCTTATTTTTAAATTAAAATTGATTTTAAAAAGACAATGTTTCACCTACTATTCCCATTGAGCATTTTTCGCCGAATTGTTTCTTATATATTTCAACATTCATCGTACAATGACATAAAACTACAGAATAAATATATGGATTCAATTCTTTTACTTCATTTGTTCCAAATTTAAACCCATGGAAACCACCAATTAAATGTAAAGGCGTATCCGTAGGAATTCTTAAATTTTCTCGATCATTCAAAAATCGAATTAACCCGGGATGGCAACATCCACATATTAATATATAGGAATCATTAGATCTAATATAAAACGCCTGTTCATGGATACCTCCATAATCCTGAGATTTAAAAACATTAGTTACATATATATCTTCATCTAATTCTGTTAGATTTCTTCCTTTCTTAATGATATATCTATTTTGATGAGGAATTACTTTTCCAATAAAACTGACTGGTTTATCCCAGTATTGATGAATATATACAGGTAAATCTTTATTATAATTTAGGATACCTGGCAATCCATCTGTGTGGTCATAATGATTATGACTCATAATAACAGCATCAAGAGAAGCTGGTTGTATTCCATATCGATTTAGATTTGATAACAGAGTATTGCTTTCTGTACCAGTATCAAATAAAATTACCTTATTATTTATTTCTATTAATGCAGCAAATCCAAAAGATTTGATATATCCAGGTTTTGCCCCATTAATTTTATCAATAATAATTGTTATTTTTATTTCTTGTATAAAACCACCTTATAATAATTTAGGTCTTATTTATTAATTGTTTGACTTGATAATTATGCACGCTAGATTTGTTTTAAATTTTAATATTAATAAAAACTGTTTAAGATAATACTTTAATTATTTCATCAGCGGGATAACTTAGTTTCATAGAAATAATTAACTCATTTTTTTATCAGAAAAGCTCAAGAATACAGTTCCCTTTAGGGAGATGATGAATTGAGTATGAAAAGAAAATCACTAAATTCTTATCCACTTCTCATTTTTAATTTACGGTGTATTATCATTAGAAAAATGAAGCTAACACAAAAGATTAGGATATTCCCCTCTGAAAAGCAAGAACTCCTTCTTTGGATCTTATCGGAGAAATGCCGCCTCCTATATAATTTTGCGTTAGCGGAACGAATGGAAAATTGGCAAAAGAATAAGGATCTTCCACGAGAAAAACGCCACTATGTTAATTATCTTATCCAATCAAGAGCATTACCCGGATTCAAAGAAAAATATCCCGAATATAAATGGGTATATTCAAAGGTTCTCCAAACAATCCTTAAAAAACTCGATGGAAACTATAAATCCTTCTTTGCTCTATGGAACAAGGGAGATAAAGATGCAAGACCCCCACGATTTAAAGGGAAGAACTATTTCACCACCCTTTGTTATAATCAATCTGGCTTTAAATTACAGGAGAATTCAATCATGTTCTCTCATAAACATCCTTCGAATATCATACTTGAATTTGAACTTCCCTCTCATCTCATTCCTCAAGGAACTATTAAGCAAGTAGAACTTATTCAGTCTGATAAGAGATGGTATATTTCCCTCACATATGATCTCAAAGTCCCTAAATATTATGATAATCATTCTTATCAAGCATTTGATTTAGGAATAAGTCAGACTGTAGGGGTAAACCTTTCTGGAAACTCAGTACAATTCACTCACAGAAGAGCAGACCTCTATTGGAAAAAAAAGATAAAGGAAGTACATTCAAAACGAGATCATTGTAAAAAATACAGCAATAAATGGTATTGGTATCATTCAAAACTGCTTCGAATGATTAAAAAATGCTCTTATCAGCTGAAAGATTTCCAGCATTGGCTTTCAAACCAAATTGTATCTCATACTAAAGCGAACACGATTATTGTTGGAGATTTAAAAATAAAACAGATAGCTCAAAAGAAGAAAGGAACGGGTAATGCTAAAAAGAATAGGATAAGTAACACACTCAACCATTCGGTTCACAACACAGGCTATTTGTCACGATTTACCGAATTCTTAACCTACAAAGCAGAAAAAAGAGGTAAAAAAGTAATAAGAATTGACGAATCGAAGACTACAAAAGCCTGCTGTAAATGTGGAAAGCTCGAAAAGAGGGCAATTTTCGAGAGAAGTATTACTTGTGATTGTGGAAATCGTATTGACCGAGATCTCAACTCAGCAATCAATATCATGATACGTTTTTTGTCAGAAAAACACAAATTCGATTTCTTATCGCACGAATCCTCCGTGAACGAGGAATCATTCCTAAAACAATGGAATGGTTTTCTACGACATACAGACCAACCCGTACTAGAAGCGGTTGTGCACTCGTAGGAAGCCACAGCCTTTAGGCTGTGTGTAGTTCACAGTTTAGTAAGCACAACTTTATTAGGAAATTATAATACTTTATAAAAAAAAAGATATTAAAAATCTAAATAGAATTTTTCTAAAAATATCATTATCAAAATGACAAAAAAGAAAGATAAAATCTCTGAGGATGATTTGGATGATTTGCTTGATCAAGCTTTTGAAAAGCAAGATATGATCCATCATAAATGTAAAATAAGAGATGATCCCGCAAAAAAGCAAGAAGAATGGAACAAAAAATACGAGTAATAATTAATTCTCTTACTTGCAATCTACTGAGAAAATTATATTTTCTTGAGCTAATACTAGTATTTTTATATTATTTAATGAAAGATTTAGATTATGTTTTTTTTTATTTTTCAATATTAATTTTTCATCAAAAATAATCATAAGCGTAATAAAATAATATAGAAATCATCATTTATGATAATGATTTGATATGAAAAAAATTGAATTTGAACCAATAGGTATTATTCATTCACCTCTTAAAAAGCTTGGAGGAAATCCTGTTCAACCTTCTTTTTCAAAAGTAGAAGAATCAATTGAAATATTTGAAGATTTTATTGAAGGATTAAAGGATCTAGAGGGTTTTAAATATATTATTTGTTTGGCTTATTTTCATTTAGTAAAGCCCCCTATAAAATTGCAATCTACAACACATTGGGATAATATTGAGCATGGAATTTTTGCAATTAGTTCTCCTTGGAGACCAAATCCTATCAGTTTTTCTATTTTAAAGTTTTTAAGATTAGAAGAAAATATTTTATATATTAAGAATCTTGATTTAATTGATCAGACTCCCGTTTTAGATATAAAGCCTTTTATTCCGTCTATAGACAATCGAGAGACAGATAAGATAGGATGGATAAAAGGGAAATTTTAAAAATAGAATTACTATTATCTTAAAGTGTATATTATTTTAAGAAAAGATTCAAAAAAGAGATTATAATAAATCTAAGCTTAAAACCATTATTAGCATTCCAAGGATTATTCCTATAATTGAAATATGGTCAAATCCACTATCTCGAGAAGCAGGGAGTAATTCATCTAAAGATATGTAAACCATAAAGCCACCTACTATAGCGAGAGTTGCTCCGAGTACAAAATCATTGATAAATGGAAAAAGGATTAATCCTGCAATTAAAGCCCCTAACGGTTCACTTATCCCTGAAATAAAGGACCAATAAAAAGCTTTTTTCGGATTTTTAGTAGAAGTATAAATAGGAACTGCCACTGCAATTCCTTCTGGAATATTATGGAGAGTTATTGCAAAAGCTAATAAAATGCCAAGTTCAGCATTTTTTAAGGTTCCAACAAATGTAACCATTCCTTCTGGAAAATTATGGATAAAAATTCCAAGCATTACTAGGAGGGATGTCTTATCTAAATTATGATTATCATTCTTGTCTTTATTTTCAAATTCATATTTATGTGAAATACCAATATCGATGAAAAACATTATAATCATTCCTAGAAAGAAAAATAAATTACCTATTAGAAAAGTGGAAGCTTTAATACCCTCATTTAATAATTCTACAAAGGAAATAAGAATCATCACTCCCGCAGAGAATCCCATTATAAATGAAATGAATTTTTTGCTAGGTTCTTTCACAATAAAAGCAATAACACTTCCAATAGTAGTGGATAAGCCAGCAAGTAACGTTAAAATAAGTGCAAATAAAAAAGCATCCATAATAGTCGCCCATTTAAATTTTCATATATTTTTTATTTCGTTAGGTGTTTTTTTTTCTATTTTTTTTAGATTTATTTAGTTTTATATTCCAATTTTTATCTAAATTTAATCAAGATTATTAAGAATCGCTTTTTTTATCAAAAAAATATAAAATAGATAAAATTGTCCATACTAGGGAACTGACTGCCCATATTATTTCTGAAAAGACAAGTTCAAAATATCCAATAATGATGTAGATTATCTGCAGGATCATAAAAATTAATCCTGCGGGAATAGACAAAATTAATATTATTTCATATTTTTCTGTATTCTTATAAAGAAGAATATATCCTATTCCATCATATATTAACATCCATATCCAGAAAAAACTAATCATAGCTCTAGCACGATCTGAGAATGGTTTTGTACCTGTAATTGAGGCAAGTAGAGGTGCGAAAAATATCATAAAGAGTGAGATAAATATGAAAACAATACCAAAAAATAACCATATTTTTTTCCAAATTCGATTAGATATCATGATAACGAATCATTTTATTTTATTTTTAAAGTGAATTAGATATAAGATTCTAAGCTTTAAAATTCATTTCTCGTTTATTTTTTTTATAGTTTTTTTCCAATAATTAAAGCGATTGAATAATTCTCAAAATGAATTTTTTCCCTAAAGCAAATGCTAGTTCATTTTTGGAATAACGTTTATTCTAATTCTTTTATTGTTTTTTAAATATTAATAAAAATTCTTCATATTTAAAATTTAGGCTTAACTAATTAAATAAAATAAATATTATAAATAGAGTAATTATTTCATATTAAACGTCCTTTTAATTATCCTTATAAGAATATTTAGATATTATTATTTATCTTTCAACTATATATCGATAATAAGAATGGATATTTATTAATTTAGACAATAATTATTTATTCAACATTTTTATCATAATTATTTATAAAAATGATATCAATACCTAAATTTAGTTCCTGCTTTTTCAAATATTGCTAATTAATGATTCTAATTCAAAATCACAATAAGAAAATTAAAAAATCTAAACAATTATTCTTTTTTTTTTTCTAACTTCTTGATAATTCATATTTTAAGAAAATATTATTTCTAGAGCAATTTCTTTGATTGCTCAATATTATTATGATAATCTTATTAAATTCTATTTAATTCAGACTATTAATAAATTTAAATAAATTTAAATTTAATTTGAGGGTGATAGCATGTCAGAATACATTAATATGTTGAAAAAACCAATTGAAAATGTACTTGCATTTGTTGGAATAGTGTTTTCTATAGTAGGTTTGGTATCACTATTTTTATCAGCTCCATTTGTAATGTGGATTTCTCTTAATTACTGGCCATTGTTTACAAGTGGAAGTATACTTTTATCAATTGGAATTAGTTTATTATATCTAAGGAATAAATTGATCCAATTAAAAATTGAAATTGACTGATAAAAATAGTATAACATTAAATATGACAAAAAATAAAACAAAAACAATAAAATAATATAAAAGTTTAATCTTAAAAATATATGAGGAACAATAATAATGCCATTTTTAGATAATGAGGGTGTTAAAATTTATTATGAAGTTGAAGGAGAAGGTCCACCAGTGATCCTAATTCATGGGATTGCGACAAGCATTGATGGTAATTGGAAAGATACTAATTGGGTAAATGTTCTAAAGGATGATTATAAATTAATACTTATGGATTGTCGTGGACATGGGAGAAGTGATAAACCTAAAGATCCTGCGCAATATGGAGACCATATGATTGATGATATCATTAAATTGCTTGATCATTTATCTATTAAGAAAGCTAATTTTTTCGGTTATTCTATGGGATCGATGCTAACTATGGAGCTTTTGCTTCGAAATCAAGAACTCTTTATAAGTGCTATTCTTGGAGGATTTGCACTTTCGTTTCCAGGAGAGAAAGAAAGAGCCGCTACTAAACAACTGATCGATAATTGGATAGAGGGATTAAAAACAGAAAATATTGAGGATATAAAAAATCCCGCTATTTTGAGATTCCGACAAGTAATTGGGGCTTATAAAGATTCCCATTTACAAGATTTTGATGCTTTAATTGCCGCTTTAAAGGGTGGTAATCTAGGTCCAGGAGTTTCATCCCTACCAAATGATGAAAAGAGAGAGGCTGTTAAAAAAATCAAAGTACCAGTTATGGGAGTTTTAGGATCTGAAGACTTAATAATGGGGGATAGAACTTTAATAGCTCAATTAGTACCAGGTGCTTGTTATTTTCAAATTCAAGGAAAGGATCACATTACTGTAGTCTCTGATCCAAAATTTCACATGGTTGTAAAAGCTTTTCTGGACTATGTAAACAAAAACTAAATGGAGATAAGCCTATATTCCTTACTATTTTTTATTTCTTAATGAGATATTCCTTCTAAAGTATCATTTCCTGCAATTTTTTCTATGTGTACATCAATTTTCATAAAACTTTTTAAATTCTCTTTAATTAAATCTTTCCGTAAATTCAAATAAATTTAAATATAATTTAAAGGTGAAATTATGTCAGAAAACGGTCAAAAAGTGAGAAATCCAATTGAAAATGTCCTTCTATTCTTGGGAGTAGTGTTTTCGGGATTAGGTATTTATACATTGATTATTGGTGTTCTAATGTTAGGATGGATTCTTGATAGCTGGTTATTTGTGACAAGTGGAAGTATATTTTTATCAATTGGAATGAGTTTATTATATCTAAGTAATAATTTGACCCAATTAAAGCTTGAATAAGAAATTGACGGATGTAAATAGTATAACATTAAATATGAATAAGAATAAAAATAAAAATAACATAAATAATTAATCTCAAAAATCTATGAGGAACTATAATAATGCCATTTTTTGATAATGAGGGTGTTAAAATTTATTATGAAGTTGAAGGAGAAGGCCCACCAGTGGTCCTGATTCATGGGTTTGCTGCAAGTTTAGAAGGTAATTGGAAAGGAACAAATTGGGTGAAGGTTCTAAAGGATAAATATAAAGTAATACTTTTGGACTGCCGTGGACATGGCAAAAGTGATAAACCCGTGGATCCAAAGCAATATGGCGCACATATGACTGATGATATAATAAAGCTGCTTGATCATTTATCTATCAAGAAAGCTAACTTCTTTGGGTATTCTATGGGCTCAAGATTAACCATGGAACTTTTATTAAGCAATCAAGAACTCTTTATAAGTGCTATTCTTGGGGGATATGCACTTCAGTTTCCTGGAGAGAAAGAAATAGCTGCTGCTGAAAAGAGAAGACGTGATTGGATTGAGGCTTTAACAGCAAAAGATGTGGATAGCCTAAAAAATCCAGAGGCTTTAAGATTTATACGTACAATTTCGTTTTATAAAGATTTCAATTTACAAAATTTAGAGGCTTTAGCTGCCGTTTTGAAGACAAGTTTTCAAATTGAGGGAGATTTAGCCAAAATTAATGCTGAAAGAAAAGAAACTCTTAAAAAAGTCAATGTACCAGTTATGACTGTTGTAGGATCTGATGATTTCATTCCTGGGGATAAAACTTTAGTAGCTCAAATAGTTCCAGATGCTTGTCACTTTCAAATTCAAGGAAAAGACCATATAAATGTTGTCCCTGATCCCAAATTTCATATGGTAGTAAAAGCCTTTCTGGATTATGTAAACAAGAATTAGATGGATAGATACCTAAATTACTAACTTTATTTTTTCTATTTTTAATTATTATGGCAAGTTCCGAAAAATTAGAGCATATTATAAAAAAAGAGATTTATAAGTTACGTAATTTAGGAGAGTATAGCCGAAAAGGAAGTGATCATCTTTCTTATAGATCAATAATCAAGTTTGAATTAGGTGAGCCAAAAGAATTAATCTTCCAAGACCAAATTGTTTTTGAAGTAATTTGTAAATATAATATTTATACTGAAACGGAATTCTTGCATCCTCCAGAAATGGACGAGTTTTATACTGAGCATTATCATGATAAATTTATTTTTGATAAGGATTTTAAAGTTATAAAAATTGAAGATATGCGTAGTGGGTAATAATCTAAGTTCTTTAATCCATATCTGTTTATACTAAGTATTTTCTTAAATTAAATTATAGAATGTATATGATAAATCAATTTCAGTTTATTTTATTTTTCCTAAATTAATTCATTGCCTATATACATAAGAAAGTTATAACATAATCAATATGAGAATGTGATTTAATATAGAATATAATTAAGTTAATAAGCTCGGAATAAAACAAATTAGAAATATTTATATATAAATCAATCAATAGTTAACAAAAATTATTTAATTCAATAAATTTACTAAACATTGAGGAGACGAATTAAAAAATGGCAAAGAAGAAAGCTCCTGCTAAAAAAAAAGCTCCAGCTAAAAAGAAAGCCCCTGCTAAAAAGAAGGCACCTGCTAAAAAATAAAGTTAAAAAGCTATATTTCAATTTTTTTCTAATTTTTGTTTTTTTTAATTTGATAAAACAGTTATAATAATTCAATTTTTTAATTATTTTTATTATAGTAAAAATCTCTTGTCTAATTCAGTTCCACAATTTGGGCAATATTTTTTGTTCTGATTTAATTTATCGATTTTTATATTTTTAGTCAACTCTTTTTCTAGTTTTGAATATATATCTTTTAGCATAATATCTTCGATTGAAATTAGATTGAGTTTCCCTTTTTTATATAATTTAAGTTTTTCTTCTTTTCTATTCATATAATCTTTTCCAAAATATCCCCAATATTCTATATAAATCTCATGTTCTGGTAAATACCAATCATACTTGAGAAAATTACCATTTATTTTGATTGTTTTCTCATATTCATGTTCAAGACCAAGACGATAAAGGTGATTATCTATAATTAATTCCCCTCTTGATTTTACAATATGACCATCAAGACATTTAAAACTAGTTGCTACTTGTGGAAGATATTTCTCTCTAAATATTTTTTTTATTTTTAAAATAAACCAAGCGATTATTATAAAACATACAAGAAAAATTACACCACCTAAAATAAAATAGGTTAAAATTAGACTCAAATTTTATCACCCAAATATGAACTCAGACTTTTTTGATTTTAATTTAATTGAATTTAATATATTTGATCATCTATTCATTTAATGAACTTATGACCTTTTTATAATTTCTCACTGAGGTGTTATAAGTAATTTCTTTTCTAATCCAAAATAAGTAACAATTATCTATTAATATTTTAAAGTATATAAACAGAATTTTGGATTTTTTTATAATGTACTAATTAATATGATTTAATTAAGGACATATGGATTCTTAATGCACATATCTTTTTGAATAATCAATCACTTGACGTTTATAATCTTCATCTATTAGGGGGGAAGAGACTAAAAAATCTGCTGTTGCTCTATTACAAGCAATGGGAATATTCCAAACAACTGCTATTCTAAGTAGTGCTTTCACATCGGGATCATGAGGATGAGATTCTAATGGATCCCAAAAAAAGATAAGAAAATCTATTTCTCCCTCTGTAATTTTTGCTCCAATTTGTTGGTCACCGCCAAGTGGACCACTCAGAAAAGTAGTAACCTTCAACCCAGTTTCCTTTTTGATTAACGATCCTGTATTTCCTGTTCCAAATAGATTATGTTTGCTTAAAGTTCCCCTGTTAAATTTTACCCATTCTAATAGATCTTGTTTTCTTTCGTCATGGGCAATTAGAGCAATATTTTTTTTCTTAATCATTAAAATTTGATTGTTTAACAATTTACATCTACTTTTTAATTATGGTAAATTATAAAACAATCATTCTATTTTATTTTTAACTAAATTAGGTTGTGATTATCTAATTAATTCTCAAATCTAACATAATTTAGTTGTATTACTAATATACTACAACAATTATCTAAAAGTTGAAAGTTAAAAATATAAAGTCTATAATAGATCTAAAAATAAAAGCTTGTCAATAAAAATCGGGGTATTTAATAAATAATGATAAAATCGATATTAATTTGTGATTCTGTTGGGTATCCATTCTATTCTCGAAATTTAAATTCAAAATTTGGTCAAATTGATCCCACTATTTTTAGTGGTTTGATTTCAGCGATTGGTGCGATAGGTAAGGAATTATTCAGAGAAGATATAGCTACAATTGAATATGGCGACAATTATGAAATAACTATAATTACAAAAGAGTTGTTCGGAAATCATAATAAAGTAATTTATTTTGTCTATATATTTGAAGGGAATAAAGATCTTAAATTAATGAAGAATTTAAGTACAAATATTTTTATTGAAACAAAACAAGTTTTAAAGGATAATAGCATTACCAAGTTGAATATTAAAGAAAAAGTAGATAGAATAATAGACAATTTATTATAATCTATTTTAAAATTCCAATTTCTAATTTCTCATAAATATCAAGAAAATCATTTTCAATGAATCTAGGTTTTAGTATTGATTTCTGATTTCTATTAGGGGTATAGTAATAGTATGAAAATTTGAATCTCCTCGAATTAAAAAATTCATAAGAATGCTTAGAGATTATTGAGAATATTTATAAATTCTAAAAATGAATTCACTAATCATGGAATCAATAAAAAATTTTATTAAAAAATTCAATTCTGATCTTGTACTACTAACAGGCATGTTTCTATTTTTATTTCAGTTACTTGGTGATTTAATTGAATCTGTATATATGTTAGATCTCCTAAATGAAACATTAGATGAAAAAGCAGGGGGCTTATTCTTTTTGTTTACACCTCTTATCTTATTGATCTTTAGAGAAAAGGTTCCAGATTATTTTCTTGAAGTTTTAGCTATAATTGCTACAATCTTGCGCTTAATTTCCCCATTTTTAGATTCAGCAAACAGGATTATAACTTCAGGGCTAGGTGTAGGATGTATTATGCTTTTTCTTCCCATATATTTCTCTCAGTCTATAAAAGATCAAAATTTAGAAAATAAAGAAAAAATAAGTTTAAAACTTAGTGTTGGACTAGCTTCGGCTATAATGCTTTCGATTACATTTAGAGCACTCAATGCCACAGTCGATATTTCAAGCTATAGCTATTTTCAATTTATTGGGTGGGTTATAGCGATATTCGTTATTTTATCAATAATCTCTCGAATTTTGGAAAAAAAAACAGAGGGATCAACGAATATTTCTAATGAGGGAAAAATACTCTCTAATGAAAAAGATGAATCAAGAAAAAATATTAGATTTAAGGGTGTTAAATTATTATCTCTGGGGATTATGAGTGTTATAACTCTTAATTATTTTACTTTTATTAGCCCAACTGTTATTTCAAGATGGACAGAAGGAGATTATATAACAATTTCGATTGCTATCGCTGTGATGGTTTCTGCAACCATACTCATTTTAACATTTAAACCAGAAATTCTTAGCAAGTTAAATTCAAGAATCCTTTGGATATGGAATGGTCTCTTTGTAGCATCTCTAGTTCTTACAATTGCAGTTCATACTTTTCCTTTTCCCGCAAATCCTACTTCAGATCCCGTAATTATAAACCATCCATTAGGTATACAGTATTATATTCCTTTAGTTATAATGATAGCTTTATTACCTATTGTGTTTATCGATTTTACACTTTTAAGTCGAGAACTTATTGAGCAACACCCAAGACCTTCAAAGATTGGTGCAGGTTTCGTGGTCGGTAGTCTCTTTTTTATCTTAGTAATGTTCATGCTAGTATTTACCAATATTTGGGGTTATGTGGAACCAGTGAGTCAATTATTTCGTAATTTATTTTGGTTACCTTTCTTACTAGTCGGAATAACAATTCCGATTATGGGAAAAGCTATCTTTAAGAAAAGAATGTTAGAATTCAAGTCCCTTTTCACTAATTTACGTGATAAAATAATAATAATTACATTTATTGCTGTTTTATTAGTTGGAACTACTGTGTCAATACTAGCTTGGGAATTACGTTCGAAAACACAAGATACAAGTGGGATAACTTCTCTAAGAATAATGTCATATAATATTCAACAAGGAGTAAACATTTATGGAGAGAAAAATTATGATAATCAATTAGCTCTTATAAAAGAAATTAATCCCGATATTTTAGGATTAGTTGAATCTGATACCGCCAGAATGACACATGGTAGTTCTGATGTAGTACGTTATTTTGCTGATCACCTAAATTATTATTCCTTTTATGGTCCTAGAACGGTCACAGGGACATATGGAGCCGCGATTCTTTCTCGCTATCCAATTATTAAAACAACAACTTTCTTTACCTATAGCGACAAAGATGAAGTAGGAACCACGGAGGTTCAGATTAGAGTGGGCACTACAATATTTAATGTATATTTAAATCATCCCGCTGGGAGTACTGATGCTAGACAAGCCCACATGGATACATTAATGAATCGTATAAATAGTAAACCTGATGTTATTTCTATGGGAGATTTTAATCATAGAAATAATACTATTTATTATAATATGTCAGTTGCTATATTGCAGGATGTTTGGGAAAACGCTTTAACGCGAAGTGTAGTGGGGAGCAGTTTTGACCCATCTGATCGCATAGATCACATATTTGTATCTCCGAGTTTTACTGTATCAGAAACACAATATATTAGTATACCAGAATCACAATCAGATCATCCTGCAGTTTGGACGGAAATCCAATTCTAATCTCACTTTTTTTTTGTACTTCTTAAACTGCAGTATCTCGGGTTTTTTAGAAAATTGATGCTATACAAGATATACTATAAAAATGGTTTAAATCTTAAGACTATTAATTATTAAAGGAACTTTTATAGCCATTCAGCGTTAAGAGGTTTTCTAGCAGGTATTCTATAATAATGAGCTTTTGGGTATCCTATTGCTAATGTGTATCCAACAATATGGTTTATTGGGAGTTCTACAATTTTTCTTATCGATCTTAAAATAGAGAAGAAAAAAGTCATATATCCTAAAGAACAAGTACCTAATCCTAATGTCTCAGCAGCTAGCATAATCTGACAAGCTGCTAAGGAACAATTTTCTTTTAATGCCAATGATGCCTCAGGGGAATGAATTATGATAATTTCTGCATCCCAATGCCATTCCTCTCTACCACGTTCTATCCTTTTTAACATCCTTTTAAAGAATGGAATGATTTCTTCGAGGCTACTTACAAATTGTGGGGGAAAGGATGTCTCCAAGGTTTTTCTTTTATGAGGATCTTCAAACGTTTCTATTATTTCTTTAATCTGATTGTTTATTTCATTAGATAACCTATTAAGTTTTTCACGATCTTGAACAATAGTAAAATAAACATTTTCTTCATTTTTAGCTGTAGCAGAATATCTCCCTGCTACGTTTAATATTTTCTCAATTAATTCTTTTGGAACAGTTATATCTTTAAATTGTCTTCGAGACCTCCTTATTCGAAGAAGGTTAGATAAAGATTCAAAAGAAGATAAATATTCCTCGGTGGGAACATCTTTAAGAATTTCATCTTTATGAATTTTAAGCTTAATAGCATTAACTGGACAAACCGCAGCACATTTTCCACACTCAATACAAAATTCATCTGCTTCATCATTAATACTTAAAGTATCTGAATCAAAATCATAATAATTACACTCATTTACACAAGCTTTACATTTAGTGCAAGATTTAATATCTACAATTATTTTAGAATTTTCTAACATAGCTAATATATATTATTTCTATATTTGATAGTTATTACATTATATGAATCTAATGTATATATATATGAAATTATAATTTAAATCAATTATTGAACTTATTATATTAAGTCTAACCATATTTCTTACTAAGTTTAATATTTGGATTATTTCCATATTTTCTTATTACTCAAGAATAATATTACCTAATATTCAACACAGTGTTCTTATTTATTTGTTACCAATCGAATCTTTTTGGCTTTAAATCTTGATTCAATTGTTATTAGGCATTTTGATAGGTTTTTTTCTTTTAAAAGCAGCAATAAAAATTGAAATAGAGAGATAAATCAAAAAGATTTCTATGTTTCTCTTCTCTTCAAATATTTTTTCTATATTTGAAAAGAATTAAACTTTTTTATAGTAGTTCATAGAAATTGCAATGCAATTAATATGATATATTAAAAAAAAGTAAAAAAGGAGAATATTAACAATGCGAATTCAAAAGAAAAAGAATATAGTAAAGTTAGCAACTGTTATTGTTATAACTATAATTGTTATGACAATTTTCTCAATTCCGTTGATAAGTATTATTGCACCATTAGGGGATATCCTTTTTCCTGGGAGTGGATTATGGAATGTTCCGGGGGAGGTTCCAGAACAAGAGACGGTATATTTTCCAGGATTAGATAATGCTGTTAGAGTTTATCGCGATGAGTGGGGTATACCACACATTTATGCTTCTACAGAACAAGATCTTAGCTTTGCTTTAGGATATGTTCATGCACAGGATCGATTATTTCAAATGGATTTAGCACGTAGGAATGTAAGAGGAAAACTCTCTGAGGTTGTTGGAGATTTAGCATTAGAAGAAGATAAATATAATCTAGCAATGGGTATGGAATATTGGGCAGAAAAAACTCTTGAAGAATTGATTATAATGCAAGAAGCAGGACAAAATAATTATTATGATTTAATTAATAGTTATTCAGACGGAGTTAACTATTATATCAAGACACATCAAGGAGAGTATCCAATAGAATACGCAATATTAGGATTCAAACCAACCAAATGGACCCCATTAGATACCTTATGCCTTGATAAATATATGGCTAAAATGCTTACTTGGGAGTATGATGATTTATATAGATTAAAAACTGTGGAAGCTTTAGGAATAGCTAATTATAGCGAATTTATGGCAGATGCCACATATGGTCAAATTCCTATATGTCCTAATTATGGAAGTTTTAATGATAGTTCAGAACTCATATATGATGGTGGTCCATTACAGATAAGCTCAAACATATTACATACCATTTCTACATTTCTAACTAATATTGAGGAGATTCCTTCAGAAAAAGCATTACTAGAACTTCAAGAAAAGAATACAATTGGTTCGAATAATTGGGTTGTTGATGGAGTTAAAAGCAGCACAGGAAAACCAATTTTATGTAATGATATGCACTTAGCATGGAACATGCCTGGAATATGGTATGAGGCACATTTAGTTGCTGAAGATACAGGTTTAAATGTCTATGGATTTACTCTTGCAGGTGCTAACGTAGTTATAGTTGGTCATAATGAGTATGTAGCATGGGGCTTCACAAATACTGGTTATGATGTTATGGATTGGTATTATTATGAAGAAACAGATGATAATCATTATATCTATAATGGTGTGGAAACTCCATATACTACTAGGACTTATGCTATAAATGTAAAAGGTCAGGGATCTCAAACTTTTACGGTTAAAGATACAGTAAACGGTCCTGTTCTTAATGATTTTCTGAATGATGCTGTTCCTGACTCTTTAGATTCACAAAAAATTGTGTTAGCACCTAAATGGACGGCAAATAACATAACATATGAATTTATGGCATGTTATGGTTATAATTATGCAAAAAATAGGACTGAATTTGATCAAGCTTCAAGATATTTTCACTGTCCTGCTCAGAATCATGTATATGGGGATATATATGGAACTATTGCAATGAGACCTACTGGATTGGTACCAATAAGAGATGACAGTCTAACACCTACAGGATATTTAGGTAATGGGACATTACCATATAATGGATCGAATGGAGAAGGAGAATGGATAGGTTATGTTCCATTTGAAGAATTACCACATACCGAGAACTCATCTCAACATTATTTAGTATCTGCAAATCAAATTGTAGTAGGTCCTGAATATAAGAAATATGCCCTTCAAAATAGTTATAATTCAGGTTATAGAGGAAGGAGAATCAATGAATTACTCAATAATTCTGCAGATGGAACAGTTGGTATAGAAAGGATGAAAGAAATTCAATTAGATACCATATCGACACCAGCAAGAGCTTTAATTCCTTATCTTATTGAAGCAATTGAAACATTACCTTCTTCTCAAAAAACTACGATAACTATGGATGTCTTAACTCAATTGAAGAATTGGAATTATGATATGGATAAGGATTTAGCAGCTCCTACAATTTATCGGAAATGGCTTGATTTTTATGGAGATTATACTTTTGATGATGAACTTCAAGCAGTTGATGCTCCAGTAAGTCCTCCATTGAATGTATTAGAAAAGTTAACTCGGGATGAGCCAACATCTAAATGGTTTGATGATATAAACACACCTGAAATTGAAAATAGAACCCATATAATTATTAAGGCTTTGGATTCTACAATAAGTTCTCTTTTAGATTTCTATGGTACAAATGAAGTAATTACCTGGAGATGGGGTGAAATGCATCAGCTTTTATTTCCTCATTTACTTCCTGGATTTGATAGTTTTTCTAAAGGTCCGTATGAAGGAGATGGAGAAGCACATACAGTTAATCCCTCTGCAGTGAGTATCAGAGACGGTATAGGTTACGCTAGAGGTGGTTCATCTGAGAGGTTCATAGTAGATTTTAGTGATTTACAAAATTGTTGGAGCGTAATCCCTTCTGGACAAAGAGCTATATCAAATTCTAAACATTATTCTGATCAACTCGAGGAACTATTTTTACAAGGTAAATATCATCAACAATACTTCTATGATACTACAGAAGATTATCCAGAAAACCATATTGAATCTCAAATTAGTTTTGTTGATAAAGAAGATCCCGAATTTATAATAATTTTAACTACATCTTTAATTGTAGGTTTTACAGTAGGTATTGCAATTGTGATTGTAGGTTATTATAAAAGAGATGTAATTCGTTCAAAATTCAGAGAGTTTAAAGAGAAAAGAGGAGGTGTCAAGAATTAAAATAAATAAACCTAAATTAGATATCAATCCTGAAACACGAAATTTCCTCATTTCATTTATAATTACCGGCCTTCTAACATTTGCTCTAACATATCTAGAAATCTGGCAGTTAATGATAATTCCCGGTATCATAGGAGGATTATTCAACAAGACTATGAGACGAGGAATTTATTGTGGGGCTCTTGGTGTTTCATTAGTATGGATTTTCTACTTGATTTATTTAATAGCTGCAAATAATTTTTATACAAATTTGGATCAATTTGCGGGATTAATCTTTGGAGGTTTAGGCTATGGTTCAATTATCCTTATCTTGATAATACTCTTTGGCATTTTATTTGGTGCATTAGGTGGTGCAATCGGGAGTGGAATTATGCAAATAATACTACCCAAATTTGAAGAAACCTCTAATGAAAATATCAAACCTAAAAAAACAACAATTAATTCAAATCAATAATTTTTTTATTTTTTTTATACTTGTTTTTAACATAAAAATTTAAGAAATAATTTTATATAGAGGGATAATAAAAAAATCAAATAAGAAAAATAAGTAGTGTAAAAAAATGATGGATGATGATAATAATTCTTTAATGAATGAAATTAAAAAAATTGAAGAAGCAGCAAAAAAGAAGGAACAATATATAGTAGACAGAATTAATAGTGAACATAACCCTAAAATTAACGAACTTGAATCAAAATTAACCAACATTCGTAGTGAATTTAGTAGAATCGAAGAAGAAATTAAAGAAATGGAGGCAAAACAGAAAGAATACAAAAAAAGAAAGAGAGAATTAATTGTTGCTGCCCAACCTATAAAGAAGGAATTAAAAGAATTGGTTGAACAGAAACTTAAAGTCTTAGAAAAATCACTGAAAGCAATAACTAAGGAAAAGACTGTTAAGAAAAAAGCTATTGACAAATAAATTGAAGAAGTTAAAAGAATGGAATAATGGTATTTAGAAATAATAGACGAAAAAGGCTTGAATTTATTTAATTTTATATTGACTTTTCAAGAAATTTATAACATACTCTTTTACTTTATCTCGATCAGGTAAGCTAGCTATCATTCCATATATTGCAGCGTCTCCAGAAGAAGTTTCTTTTGGATTATTAAGAACTTCATTAGCTGATTCCCGAAGGTCTTTCAAGAAGATATCAGTAATCTCTTCATGATGTGGATTGACCATCATATGTAAAGCATTTGGAAATTGGATTCGATCTAAATGCCAATCTTTTTTATCCAAGATATCACCTAAATGATAAACATCAAATTTATTAGAAGTAAAGGAAAAAACACTCATTACTGGATTTCCGATAATGTATAACTCAGGTATTTGATTAATCCCTTCAATTAACTTTTTTGAAGTATCCATTACTTTTTTTGCTAGTTTTAGATATCCATCCATTCCTAAATGTTTCATTGCAGCCCACGCCGCCGCTATCGCTCCTCCTGGACGAGTTCCTCTCATGGATGGAGAAATATAGATCCCTCCTGACCAATCAGTATATACAGAAAATTGATGTTTCCAGATTCTTTCTTTTCGATATAATATTAAAGATGCTCCTTTTGCACCATAACCATATTTATGAACATCAGCAGAGATAGATGTGACACCTGGTACAGAAAAATCAAAATCAGGTACTTCATAACCTAATTTCTTAACAAATGGTAACATAAATCCTCCTAAACATCCGTCAACATGCAATCCGAGATCATGATCTTTCGCAATTATTCCTAGCTCAGTTATAGGGTCTACTACTCCTCTTGGAAAATCGCAGGCAGAGCCAACTAGTAAAATTGTGTTATCATTAATTGCATTTTCTATAGCTTTCACATTTGCTCGATAATTATTCTTATCTACTGGTATTCTTACCGATTTTACTTTAAAATAGTCAGCTCCTTTTTCAAATGCAGGATGAGCAGAGTTAGGTAATATCATTTCAGGGTTCTTAATGTTAGGAAATTTCTCTTTGGCCCAATCTCTATATGTTTTTATAGCCATTAGAATACTTTCAGTGCCACCAGAAGTCATACTTCCACAACATCTTTTATTTCCATTAAATAAATCAATACCCATAGAAACTACTTCAGTTTCAAATTTTTTTAGACTTGGAAAGGCAATTGGACTTAAAGCATTCTTTGAGAAAAACATTGTATATGCTTTTTTAAGCATTTCGGTATGCTCGTCGTTTGCGTGGTAAACTAAACTCCAAACTTTACCCTCTCTCCAATTTATATCATCGTTACGGCTTTCATCCATTTGTTTTAGGACATCTTCTACTGAATGCCCTTCTTGTGGTAATACTACTTTAGGTCTAGCCATTTTATTTTCACATAGATTTTAGATTTTATTATAATAATTTTTGTTAATAATTATATAATAACTATACTTTCCCTAAAAGGATTTTAAGGGGTATACTCCAAATTTGTTTACAGCGTCAATCATCCATTCTAAACGTTTAGGTGATATAGTTGGATGAAAATTAGCAGGAGAAATTAGGAATCCACCCCCATGACCCATTGCTGATATTGCGTCTTTTACTGCTTGTTCCACTTCCAATTTTGATGCATCTACTAAAATATATCTTGTATCTATATTGCCGGAGAGACATAATTTATCCCCAACATTTTTTTTTACATAAATAGGATCAACGAGAGGAGGCTCAAGGCATTGAAGACCATCAAATCCTGATTCAACTATAAAATCTAGAAGATCTGTTATATCTCCATCAGTATGTAAGATATATTTACCTTCCCACTCATGTATCGCATCTGAAACTTCTTTATAGCAAGGAAGTAAATATTTATGGAAGTATTTTGGATTAATCATTGGACCATTTCTCTGATCTATATCTCCACCCTCTAGAAATATTTTAGCTCCACAATCAGCATAAGCCTTGAAAACAGTTAAGGTAAAGTCAGTGCAAAAGCGAAAGCGTTCTTCAATTAATTGAGGATCATTTTTAAGAGCACGGGCAAATGAAGCCATTCCCATTCCCTGCCATACAGGGGGAAAAACTGAAGTAAGGGCATTTTGAGCAAAAATACAAATCTTTTCTTTAATATCACGGCACTTTCTAAAAACGCCCTTATAAAATTTCTTAGCTCTTCTATATTCTTCTTTCAAATCAGGTTTAGGGTATGCTTCCCAATCTTCTCGATTCCTAATATATCCATCATAATAATCAGGATAAGGATTTCCATCTATATTTCTCAATTTATGTCTTTTGCCAAAGATATCGGTCATCTCACTTCGACTTTCAAGAATAAAAGGAATATATTGGATGCCAATCCCATCAAAACCTATTTTATTAGCTGCTCTAATAGTTTTTGCAAACACAGAGATTTCAATATCATCTAATATTTGATTAATCCTTTCAATCCATTCATCTGGATATTTTTCTTGCATCTCATCAAAGACATCAAAGGCAGTTTTTTCTAGTTTTCCTAAAATCATATCTGCAACATTTCCATCAATATTTATTGTATGAGTAGGAATTCTATCAGGCTCTTCAAGGTTTAATGCAGTCTAAATTCTTTCAAAACTATCCATATTTTTAATCTCAATTTTTTCCTATTTAATAGTTTAAATATTATTAAAGATGAGAAAAATTTATTGTCATTATGAGTCATAAAACTCAGAAAACAAAATAAACAATCTGCTAATGAATGCTACTTATGTTATGAATTGATAAAGTTTTTACAGCCATATTATTCTTCGTTTTAGGTTCCAAGAATTGTCTTAGAAAAAATCTTGAAGATAGGTTAAAAAGAAGTAATTAAAATTAAAATCCCCACAAAAATAAAGATTGATGTAGAAATTAATTTTAAATAAAATTTTGGCACCTTTTGGGCGATAAAAGCTCCAAAAAGAATTCCTATCCATGCCACAGAAATTAGAGCTAAAAAAGATCCTAACCAAACTTCAAGAGGGAGTCTGTATTGTGAAGCTAGAGTAATCGTTAAAATTTGGGTTTTATCTCCTAACTCCATTAAAAATATATATATAAAACCTGCAATGTAAGGATTACTTTTAAATTTTGATAATATAGATGGTAATTCTTTCCTATCTTCAATACTATCTTGCTTTTTTTCATTATTTGAAATATTAAAATCTTCAGAATTTCTCTCTAAATAGAGCTTCTTGAGATTTCTTGCTTCTAAAATCCCAATTATAATAAAGAGAATTCCTGAAATTATTGAGATTATTAAAATTGGAACAAATTGAGTAATAATCACTCCGAAAAAAACACCAATAGTTACCAAGAGTGCAAATCCAAGAGTAACCCCTATCCCGACTTTATAAAACTTCTTATATTCTAAAGCTAAGTTAAATACTATTAATTGAGTCTTGTCTCCAAGTTCTCCAAGAAACAATATTCCATAAGTTATGAAAATAATTATAATATCCACATTTCTTAAAATTAAATCATTTTTAAAAATAATGTGGATTTATTTCGATATTTGAATTAGCTAATGTTTTTAATTTAGTAAGTTAATATCTAAATCTTAACGCGATAAATTATATACAATAATGGTCTTTGTTAATCATAAATTACGATTTATTTTTTTTAATAACTATGAATTATAATAAAATTGTAAGTGGTAAAGCTGGGACAGAGAAATTCTTTCTTGGAAACGAAGCGATAGTGCGTGGTGCTATAGAAAGCGGGATAGATATTTATACTTTCTATCCAGGCACACCAAGCTCAGAAGTAGGAGAGAATTTTATGGAAATTTTTAGAGAAGCGGGAATGAGATGGGTGGAATATAGTATCAATGAAAAAGTGGCAATAGAGGTTGCTGGTGCTGCTTATGCTCGAGGAGCAAAAGCTATGGTAGGAATGAAAAATGTAGGGTTGAACGTTGCTTCTGATCCATTATTTGCTCTTGCTACTACACGTCCGAAGAATGAGAATTCTGCTATGGTTATCTTAGTTGCTGATGATCCTCAGCAGTATTCAAGTGCTGTAGAAATGGACTCACGTTATTTTTTAAAAATCTTTAAAATCCCGGCATTAGAACCAAGTAATCCTCAGGAATGCTTGGAATTTACCAAAGAAGCATTTAACATTTCAAAAGAGTTGAAACTTCCAGTAATTTTAAGGACCGTAACGATGATTTCTCATGCCAGAAGTAATGTGGTAATTGGAGAGATAAAAACTTCAGGGATAGAAGAGAACTTTGATCTATCAAAGGAAGTTAACGTTGCTTCAAGAGTTTATTTTTTAGAGTTAAAAGAGGACCAAATATATAATAGGCTTAAAAGAGCATTAGAGATGTCAGAAAATAGCTCATTGAACAGAATTGTAAATGAAAACTCAAAAAATCCATATGATTTAGGAATTATCACCAGTGGTGTATCATATAGTTATACAAATGAAGCATTAGATTTTTTCGAACTGGAAGCTCCAATACTCAAAATTGGCTTTATAAATCCACTTCCAGAAAGAAAAATTGCGGAATTTTTAAGGAATTTTAAACAGATATTTGTAATTGAAGAAAATGACACGTTTCTTGAAACTCAAATACTTGCAATTGCCCAAAAAAATAGATTTAATGTAAAGATTCATGGGAAGGACCCATTTTCATACTCAAAAGAAAATACATTATTGCCTATGGTAGGAGAGTTAAATCCTACCAAAGTTGCATTAGCATTAGTGAAAGTATTAAATTTAAAACCAAGAATAGATTTACGCCAAATTAATAAAAAATATAATTTAATGGCAAGACAAGCCATATTATGTGCGGGATGTCCCCACAGGGCAACAGGATATGCTCTACAAAAAGCTATTAAAAAGATTAAACTAAAAACAGGAAAAGATATATACTTTTATCAGGATATTGGATGCTATACACTTTTAGCATTACCACCTTTTTCTTTTGCTAATGTTAAATATTGCATGGGTTCCAGCATAGCCTTAGCTCAAGGAGTTGCTCGAACAAGCGTAAGTCTTAATATCGCTATTATTGGTGATGGAACTTTTTTTCATTCAGGAATACCTGCATTAATAAATGGAATTTATAATAATACTCCAATTTTAGTTTTATTATTAGATAATGGATGGATTGGAATGACAGGACAACAACCAAATCCAGGGAGTGATACCCGCTACTATAAAGAGGGATCAACAAAAGAAGCAATAAATTTGGAGGATTTCTTACATGGTACAGGTGCGAATATTAGTACAATTAACCATTATGAAAAGGATGATGAAAAATATATTTCAAATCTAACAAAACTTATTTTTGAAAAAGGAGTTGATGTGATAGAAAATAGAAAACTAAATGTTATTCTTATTAGGGATGAGTGCATTCAGAAAACGATTAAACGAGAGGCTCCAACGATAAGATATGTTAATCCAGAATTATGCAATAATTGTGGGCTATGTTATAATAAATTAATGTGTCCTGCTATTGATTCAAAAGAAGAATTTGCATTTATTGACCGAAATTTATGTCTAGGTTGTGGAATATGTGAAGAAATTTGCCCAAATAATGCAATCGAGAAGGAGGAGCCGAAATGAAGGTTGACAGTTATAGAATAGTGCTTACTGGTTTAGGGGGTCAAGGATTAGTCAGTTTATTACAAATTTTAGGAAATGCTCTAAAAATTGAGGGATATAAAGTTATGACTTCTGAGACTCATGGTCTTAGTCAGAGAGGAGGAAAAGTGACTTGCTTTCTTAGTTTTGGAAATAAACTCCTTGCTCCAATACCAATGATAGGAACAGCAGATATGATAATTGCTTTAGAAGAAAGTACTATATTGGATGTTTTGAATTTTGCTAAACCAGATAAAAGTACTAATTTAATAATATCTACTTATGAGAAACATGAAATTGAGAAGGATTATCCCTCTTTAGAATATCTATTAGATGCCTTGTATGAAATTTCAGAGAATATTTATTTTATTCCTGCCCATGAAGTTGCTGTAAAATCCCTTGGTAATTTAAAAACAATGAATATTGTTATCTTAGGTTATATTTTAAAATTCTTACCAATAAAAAGAGATGTAATTGAAACCGCCATAAAGGAAAATTTCTTAGGAAAAAGGTTTGAAATGAATCTAAAAGCCCTCAGTGAAGGTCAAAAATTAATATCAAAAAATTTTTAATCGTTTACTTATTTGTGTAATATATATTTGAGGTATTTTAGGCAATTTAGTCACTAAGAGAATAAATGATTTTCTTCTAAAAAAGACAGAGTGATCATAATAATTTATAATTTCAAAATTTAATTATTTAGTTAGATATGCATCTTTAAAAAAAGAAATAATTGTTTTTTTTAGGTTATTTGATTAATATAACAAGGGGTTGATTAATATTTCTAAAAGATTGAGAAGGTTTGGAATTGTTTTATCTAGTATGTTGTTTATTTCGAGTTTAATGCTTATTTTTAATTTTTCTCCACCATTAAATGAAAATAGTGTTGATCTTTCAAATGATCTAAAATTAAGTTCAAATGAATCTAACTCAAAACCATTATTAGTGTATCAATATGCAACCATTACTAACACTTTTTTCCCGCTATCTTTACCAAAAAACGTTAGTTTTACTTTATTAGAAGACTGGGTTTCAGAAAATATAACAATTTTTTATGATGGAGTGTCTCACAGAAAGGATTGGGTAATAAATGGTAGTTTTGATGCTGGTGAGGCTCCATGGGAATATTTTACAATTGAAGATGATACCATATTTGTTCATATGTCTTGGGCATCTGGTTCTGTAGGAATTGAAATTGATAAAAATAATAATAATCTAGAAAAAGGTTCTTATGGATATTTTGAGGAAAATGTATCTATCTCTGAACCTTTAGCGTCTAATACATATGCAACCTTATCTATGGATTATTTATACACAATAGAATCAGGAGGGACACCCTCTAATGATAACATTAGTGTGTTTTTATCTATAGATATTGAGGGTGTAGAACAAAATGTTTCTACATCCATATTGAATATAGTATGGAATAAATGGACACCAATGAGTGTAACCTATGATCTTTCAGATATTAACCAACAACTCCCAAATAATGCCACAATTAGAACAGGAGTCTATGTGACAAATGAGACTGATACAGGAGCTAAAGATCAATGGATTAGAATTGATAATGTTGATTTTACCCTTTGGACTAAACCAAATCAAGAAAATTTAACAGTGGCTGAAGATCTTGAAGATAATTTCGAATATGGTTATCAAAATATAACTTTTGGTAAGGGGAAAACCTTTATTAATAAAACAAAGAGTCCAATTGAAACTTCTGATATTTTATTTACAATTTCTAAAAATGAGATAATATCTGAGGAAATCAACATTTATAATATAACAATTACCTCAGAAGCAATTAAGATCTTTAATTCTACAATAGCAGGTCAAGAAGGTACACAATTTTCATCTAATACAATGATAACTTGGGAAACAGAGTGCTCTTTTTCAATTCCTTATAGTTATTTAAATAGTTGGGCAGAAATCAAGAAACCTAGTGATTGGAATATCACTTCCGTATTAGATGGATATGATGTGGAAAAAAGGGAAAATTGTACAGGTATTGGACTTGGATCTGAAAGTTTAAAAATACCAGTGGGGATATTGGCGTCAGGGTTATGGGAAATTAAGGCAGTCAGTAGAAATTATATTATTCATGGTGAAATTGATGTGTGGAATTGGACAAATTATATACAACAATCAAACATTACTTTGGGGGATATTTTTCAAATTAATATGACATTAAACGATACAATACCTTATGAAAATACCTATGTAAATTGTACCATCAAATTTCCTAATGGAACTATATATTGGGAAGGTAGTAAAGAGTTATTAGTTTCAAATGAAGTTCAATTTGGTGATTTTACAGTTGGAAAAAATATGACCGTTGGTAGTTATGAGGTGAATTTATTATGGACAAATAATCAATCCTCTATCTATAGGGATAAAGTAGGGTACTCCCATTTTAATTTCATTGTATGGCATCATACAAATTTAACACCTGTAGATTTATATATAGAGCGTATATCTGGAGAGCCACTTCTAATAAAAGTTAATTTCACTGATTATGATTGTAATACATATATTGATTTTGCAACTATAACTTATAATGGAACTTTACATGGTGGAATTTCTGGAACAATGGCTTATCTTGGATCGGGTATTTACGTAGCAGAAGTGGATACAAGTAGTTTAGCTATAGGATCTTACTATTTCTCTTTTAATGCTTCAAAATCATATTATGAGAATCAATCTATTATGAAATTAATCCAGCTTAAAATAATATATCAACCACTTGCCTTAGAAGTTCCTGGTACAGTTATAAATGCTAATTCAAACGATTATGTAAACTGTAGTGTAAATGTAACTGGAGCACTTACACATACTTTAATACCTGGAAAAACCAATATTTCAACTGATTGGCATAAACCATACGAAATATTGAATGGTACTATCGAAGGTACATATATTCTCAATTTTTCAACTTATGACGTACCTACTCAAGGTACTCTTGAAACTTTCACAATCCAAATATTTGCTAATAAAACAAATTATGGCTCAACATCAGCTTATATTTCATTAACTGTACATCCAATCCCAACAATAGCAAATGTGAATGAATCTATTATTAATGTTGACTTTAATGAGAATTTTTCTTTAGAAGTGAATTTTATGGTTAAAACATCAAGTGAAATTATCACAGGGGCTATCTTAAATGTTAATTGGTCTTCGTTTTGTGATGTTAAACTAATATCTAATGGTTTTATTATAGATTGTTCAACAGAAGGTTTATCATTAGGTAGTTACACTTTAGTAATTCAAATAAACCATCCTGGATATGAAATTGCTTTTAAAAATGTTTATGTAAATATAAATCCAAAATCTACATCTTTAGTAATTTTTTTGAATCAGAATGAAAAAACATCTGATAGATCTATATCAATATTTTGGAATGAACCTTTAAACATTACAACTCTTTATAAAGATTCATTGGCAAATGAATTTATTGAAGGTGCCACAGTTCTGGTAAATGAGTCAAATACTTCTGAATCTTTATATCGAAATATTCCCCAATATTCTAAAATTTTCAATCCGGGTGATTTATCTACTGGAATTCACTATTTAACAATTATTGCTCAAAAGGAAAATTATTTAAAATTTTCCAGTGATGTCACAATAACAGTGAAGCAAATTGAGATTAATATTAAAACAGTTAATTTTAATAATTCACTTGAAATGTTAGCAGGTAAATCTACTAATCTTATTATTAAACTTACTGAAGAAAATACCGGAATTATTATTGAAAATGCAAGTGTTTCTTATTATGATTTGGAAAATATTTTTAATGAATTTCAAAATACTGGTAATGGAACATATGAAGCAAAAATAAATATACCAGATAATACTAAAGAAGGAACTTATTCAATAACACTTAATGTATTTATTGAGGGGGATATATATAAACCAGCTAAAACTTCATTCATTATAGTTGTGTCTAAAGAACCAACTCCAAATTATTTAATTTGGATACTAACTGCTGGTATATTGATTCTTATTGGAGTAATAAGCCTTATAGGTGTAAGACATTATGTACTTTTACCAAAAAAGAGAGAAAAAGAATCGAAATTGCTGGCAAGAACTCAAAAATATAAAGATCTAATGAATATTGAAGCTATATTAGTTGCTCAAAGAGAGAGTGGTCTATATTTATATTTGAAAAGTTATTATGCCTTAGAAAAATACAGAAAAGAACTACTTTCCGGATTTATCCATGCAATTACAACCATCAGTAAAGAAATTGTAAGAAAAGATACAATAATAGAAGAATATAGTGAGTTAAAAACGCCGAAAAGTATTGAAAGCTTAATCGAACTTGATTTCAAACACTTCTATTTTCTTATAGGTGATTACAAGGCTATACGAATAATTTTCATTCTAAAAGACAAAGCTTCTGAGAGATTTAAAATTCAATTAAAAAATCTCTTAATGGCGATTGATTTAAAGTTTGCGGAAGATCTAGCAAATTGGACTGGAAATATTGCTAAATTTGAAAAAATAATGCCTTCTATTATTAATGAGTATTTTGATTTACCTTATAAAGAGTTATTCCAATTAAACAGCCCCCGACATATTGCTAAGGTTAAAGAAGAAACGGAATTAAGTATAATGGAAAATCGGATTTTGAATGTCATTTATTCAATAGCTAAAGGTAAACAAAAGTTTTATTTATCAGATGCAATAGAATTGGTCGAAGAGAAAAACAAAGATTTAGTAATTGATGCACTTGAATCAATTTTAGAGAAAAAAATAATAATATCTTCTAATTAAGAAAAGCTCAATGTGATAAATATATTGATTTCATAAACATTACCTAAATATACAAAAGATTCTGATATTTTATGTGTAGGAATTTTATTTCATAAATACTTTTGTAGGTTTAGAATTTTTTTTTCTAATTTTTTAATTCGAGATTCATTTCCATTGAAATCTTGGACATCTCTAAGAATTTTTAATCCTTGTTTGTAGTAATTAATGGCATTGATATAATCTTTCTTTTTTTCAGCTTTTTCAGCAGTAATCAAAGCATATTCAAGATCCATCTCTTTAATCTTTTTATCAAGTTCTAACACTGAAAAAGAAATACTCCCAATTTCATCTTTAAAATCAAAACCAGTTGCTAAATATAAAGCTTTCTCATATTCTCGTAGAGCTTCTTTGTATATTAAAGATTTTTCAGCAGTTTGAGCTTTCTTAATATAGGTATGGATAGCCTTTCTAACTTCTTCTTCACTCATAGATTCTGCTTTTTTTTTCAGTTCATTAATAGCATCATCATTAGCAATAATTGGAGAAATAAGCTCATTGCTGGCTAATCTTGTTGCATTTGATTCATGAAATTTTAGGACCTTATCTTCAGCAATCTCTATTGTTGTTGGATATATAAAATTTTGTTCTAGAAGTCGATATATTTCATAAAGAATAACTTTAGCTTCAATGTTTACAATTTTTTGAACTTCATCAATTAAATTTATGATAAAAAAGAAGCGTTTTGAAGCTAATAATTTTTTAGCAAAATCTATTATTGCCTTTTGTATAGTATTTTTTTTGATTGTTTCTAATGTATCTGGTAGAAATGTATGGGTTAGAGTCATAGGAAAAACCAATTTAATATTAAAAGTATCAGCTATGAAATCAATCGTATCTCCGAAATCAAGCTTCTTTGTATTAATAAATAGTTCTAATCTATCTAAATATCTTGATTCATATTCATTTAAAAACTCAATAACAAGATTTTTCAAGCTATCAGAAGCTTCATGATCCAAAACTAAACAAATCCTAATATATTCTCTATTTTTTAGTAGAATATTGAATGTCTCATATTGAAATTCATAAAAAGGATATTTTTTTCCACTATTGGAATGATTATTAGTTGTGGTACCTGATTCAGAAAAAGTAATATTTGCTTGTATAAATCCTAAGAGTAATTCAATATTTATTCCTGCACCTGAAAGTGGATAATCTATTATTGGTAGTCCCGAATCTCTTGCCATTAATATAATGTGTTTAATGTTTAGAACATTTAGAAATTTTTGCCAGATATAATCTTGAAATACCTTGATACGGTTTTCTTCGGAATCAATTATAGTAATCTTTAAATTTTGATCTAAGTATAAACCAATTTTATGAAGTTGTTCTTTTACACACTCTTTACAGAAATCTGGATATTTTTCACAATCATTTTTATCTATTCCACAATCAAATCCAACAGGACTAATTTGAAAATATACCATTTAAATCAATATTTCAAAAAAATAGTTCTAATTTAAATTATAGCGTTTAATAACTTTAATTTTAATATATTTTATTTAACTTTTTCAGCAAATAAATATAGTAACAATATAGACTTTTTATTAATTTTTATAGTTTTTTGATTCTGTATCAATATAACGAAAAATGGAAAATTAAAAAAAAAAGAAAACTATTTAATTAAGATTTCTAATTAAACGTGATATCTTTGATTAATTACGGTTTGGAATTGAATATTCGAGCGGGGGCGCTCTTGATAACCACCTCGCTTTGAAACCAAGTAAAAATGTGCCATATTTTTCTCATGTACTAGAGTAATTCCACGCCATTTGTTATTCTTAGAAGTAAATTCTACTACATTTCCAAGTGCGATTCCCTCTCTAGTAGTATATTTGAAACTTAATCTTGCTAAAATCTTTAGAAGTTCATCATGAAAATCAACGAGCTTCTGCTTAGGGTTATCCTTAAATCTTAATGCTTCAATGGAAAAAGCTTTAAGAATATCTTTACTCATTGTTTTCCATACTTTAGGATTTGCATAAAACTCTATACCTATAAATTCTCCATTAATAAACACTGCAATTCCGCATTGATTTTCTATATTTTTAAAATGCTTAACAAGGTCTCCAGTCTGTTTTTCAGATTCTTTTGTCATTTCAAGGTAACTTTGAGTTGGAGCAATAGATGGGAGATAATTCATTTCGTATCTATGTGATTGAATCTCATTCCATACTGCGCCTTGTCCTGCAGCAGAAATAGCTTCATATGCTACATTAGGGTGGAGCCTAGTACTTGATGATTTGAAACCTCGACTTTTATTATAAGTCCATCTTGATTGTTCCACGCATTTAGCAGGGATTGTATATTTTTGTTTATCAATTCCAGGATTTTTGCTGACTAAATTTTGTTTTCCTCCTTTATGTAATAAAATTGGCTCCCATATGGTTCTATCTTGTTTTCCACCATGAACTGTCATTCCAAATGGAATTAGTATTTGTGTATCACTTTTATTTATAACTTCCAAATGACCAACAGATTCTGTTTCAATAATCTCGATTAGGTCAAGTTCTTCTGCTTCTTTAATACTAATGAATTCTATAAATTTGTCATCTTGAACAATGATGGGGATAATAGTCATATTTTTATAAACTTGAGGAGTATCTAATTTAAGATAACTTAAAGGGTTTTCAAATATGGTTTTTACAATTTCTATACTTTCATTTTTCAAACATAATCATCCTCCTTTTTATTATTTTTGTTTTTTTCCTCTTCATAGAGAGGATTTATAAATTTATTAACAATATTTTTCCCATTTTTGGTAAGTTCTACTCCATAAGAGACTTTGAGTTTTCCATCTTTAGCCACTCCATTAATTCTAGTTCCTTTTTCTTGTGGAATTTCTGTTTTTGACATTTCTTCTGTGTGAGTTTGTATCAATCCTTCTCTTTTAAGAGCATTTAGATGATAATTTAAGCTCTGTTTTTTCATGCCGAAATCATCTGCTATCTTTTTAGGTCTTTGAGGATTTTCTGATAGTTCTTTTAGGATATCTGCTCTTATAGGATTTCTAAATACAAGCCCCACTTTATCAAAAATGGGTTTCTTTTTTTTTTTGTTTTTCATAATAAATCACCAAAGAAATATTTACGGTAAAAAATAATTTTTACTGTAAAAAAAAAAGATGACATTAGTATTTAAATCTTTGTTTCTTTTTTATTGAAGATTCAAATTCCGTATCAATAAAAAGATCTTGAAATGAAATAATACAGAAATCCTATTATGAAATAATAAAGAGAAAAATGAATTTTATATTAAGATGAAATAAAATATTCCCAGTATAATTACAATTAACATAACTACGTATAATACTCTACTAGCCCATATATGTACAAATCGTATTCTGCTGTCCTTTGTTTTAACTGCAACATAACCACCAATAAGGTCACCAATTAAAATGATAACAACAATTAGTCCTATAATTCCATGGGCGATATGTAAAATTAATCCACTTAATATAAGAAGTCCAATCAAAATTAACTCTACGCCTGTAGCCGCAAAACAAAAATGTAAGATTCTCCAATTTTTTGGTTTATGAAATGCCACAAATAACATTGCTACGGAAATATGAATAAATCCTATTAACATAATAATAAAGTGGGGAACTTGAAGAAGATCTACTAACGCCATTTCATTTTTTCACTTCTCTAATTTTATTATTAACCATCAGTAAATAAAACATTACTAAAACGCGATAATTAGAATATAGGATTGTATTATGGAATAATATATAATATTTTTCCTTTCGAATTAAAAATTAAGATTGAATCATAAGCATAAGATATGAGGGCGCTATAAAAAGTAATCTAATTCTTATAGGATTTTAATAGGATGAAATACCTATTTCATTGCATTTAATTCTACTTTTAGATTTTTATTTAAATTGAGTAAAATTGAAGTAAGATTTCTTTTGTGTTTAGAGTAATACTGCCTCAAGATTAAAACACGATGAAAAAAATAATGGAATAAATATTAACAGTATATTATTAGTGGGGTAGCATTTTTGAGAAATAGAATTTGATTTTTGCTAATTTTTTCAATGATCTTCAACCTTATAATAAATTATTAATTTAATAACTAAAAATAAAAAAATGTTTACAAAATGTCAATAGTAGGAATAAATCAAGAAAAGTGTTCAAAATGTAAACTGTGCTTGCAAGAATGTAGACGCAGTCCTTTTTATGTTATGGAAAATGGAGATATTGGATTTAATGAGAAGGTACTACCATGTATTATGTGTGGACATTGTATAGCAATTTGTCCTGAAAATGCTATTCTAACTAAAGATATGGATGATATTGATACCTTCGCTGGAATTGATTCGCCTGAAACACTAATAGACTATGATGACCTTTTTAAATTATTACGGGTAAAACGTTCAATTAGGCGTTATAAGAACAAAAAAGTTCCGAAAGAAATAATAAATAAAGTTTTTGAAGCAATGAGATATGCCCCTAGTGGAGCCAATAATCGAACGTGGCGCTATCTCATTATTTCTGACCAAGAAAAATTAAGTAAGTTAAGTACTGAAGTAATAAAAACCAATTACTTATATATGGGATTTGAATCTGGTGAAAAAGCGATAGAATATTATCAATCTATAAAGAGAGATCCTATTTTTTTCGGAGCACCACATTTAATAGTTCTTTATTACGAAACAGTTCAAAAAAGCATGACTTTACTTGGTTTAAGAGCAAATGACGTAGGAATAGCTTTAACTTATGGTATGTTAGCGGCTGAAACTCTCGGATTAGGAACCTGTTGGATGGGAGGTCTTCAAGGGTCAATTGCAGCAAATCGAGGAATTCTAGATATTTTAGAAATAAAAGGTCATGTGCTTGGAGCATTCATCTTAGGCCTTCCTGCTGTAAAGTATCGTAGAACAACTCCACGATCACCACTTAAGATAAAAGGATTAGATGAACTTTAATTTAAAAATGAATTAGAAGAATTCTATTAAAATCTATAAAATTCAAATAAAATTTTTATTATTTTAAACTCAAATTTCAATTGGATTATAATTTTCTGTTAATTCTTTACCACGTTCAATATAAAAGAATTTGGCATGTTTTGGGTTAAGTTTTTGCTTTAATATCTCAAGAGCTTTTAATCCTTTCGGAAATTCATCACAAATAAAGAAATCTACACTAGCATATCCATGTTCTGGCCAAGTATGAAGAGCAGCATGGCTAGTTTCTAATATTGCTACCACACTATAACCAAATGGATGGTAAATATGATTATAGATATCGATAATAGTCAATTCTGCAGAATTGAGTGATTCTAAAAATGCTTGAAATATGAATTTATTATCCATAAGTAGATCTTTAGATTTAAATCGCATTTCTCCCGTGAAATGATATCCAATGGGGCGAAAAGTTAAATCTCTTCCATTTTTAAGTTCAGAAGTGTAGAGAGGTTGTGATTCGTATTTATAACTTAATTGTGTATTTGTAGCCATTACTGATTGTAAATAATAAAGATGGCTAAATTGCCCTATAATACTGGCACCTTTGTAGTGGTTAAAATTAGGAAGCATCTCTTTAAGAATAAATCCATGATCTAATATTGATAATTGTAAATTTAAAGTATCATTAGGAGGTTTATTTCCAAAACATAGAAAACATTTCTTTCCAATGATAGGGTATAATGTTCCATTAATATTAATGTATGATTTAAGTACTTCTCTAGCTCTCTTTAAGAATAAACGTAATCCCTCATTTGTATAAGGAGGATCCATTATAACAACATCATAATTATTTTGAATATCTTTAGGACTTGGATTCTTTAAATCGTGGTGAACAACATTAAAATTTTTTAATGATTTATGTAAAATAACATTGGAAAGAAAATCTAAAATTCGCTCATCGACGTCTAAAACAGTGATCTCTTTTGCTAATCCGGTTAAAGCAACTGCAATCGAAGTGGCGTCATCATCACCAAGAAAAATTATTTTTCTTCCTTCAATTTCACCTTTTTTAATTAAATAAAAAGTTCGTTTTAAAACCGTCATTAAATTTGCATGCGATTGATCAAGAGCATATTCTGCTTTTGGTCGTTTCTTTAGATGCGTTTCTATCTGCTTTAGATACAAAAATTCATCTGGTATTTCATCTAAATCAAAATTAATTTGATTAGGAAAAGGATCATAATCAAATGTTAAATTTAAATTCTTCATTACCCATTTTTTTCCTTTCTCCCCGAGAAAAGTTTTATCAGCAATTAAACCAGCCTTTACTAACTCCCCTCTAACAGCCGCAAGAGTAGGAATTGCAATTCCAGTTTTTTGAGACACTTTTTTATTTTTAAGAGTAGGAAAACGATACATAGTTAAAAGTATTGATCTAATTCCTTCGATACCCTCATCTAAATGTGCTTTATTAGCTATATTTATAAGTAGTTCTTCCGTTTCAGAATTCATGATCTTATCGCTTGGGTATTCAAAAACGCATTTTTTGATTAACTCTAATAAAATTTAGAACATAATCGTTAATAATATTTTCTTTTCCATATTAAAGCAAATCATCCATATTAGTAATATGTTTTATAGCTTGATACTGAAAAAATCAAAAAAAGCAAATTGATAAAATAAGAATAATAGGCATTTTAATTGCTAGATCAAGTTTATAAATTGTATGATCTAGACTATCATAGAATTAGTTTCAATTTAAAAACAGCCGTTAATGATGAAAGAATTAAACGATATCGGGCATTATAAGATTATCGAATTCCCAAAAGTGAGAATCCCCACTCTAGACTTCCTATCATTAGGAGCAAAAAAACATTATGTCAAAGGCTTAATTGAATTTGATGTAACAGAAGGTAGGAAAAAAATTCGGGAGCATGAGAAGAATACTGGACAAAAAATTTCATTTACTTCCTGGCTTCTTAAATGTATTGGACAAGCTGCTAGTGAATATAAAGAAGTTCATTCTATGATGATGGGAAAGAATAAGATCATCCAATTTGAGGATGTTGATATTTCGGTTGCTGTTGAGAAAATAGTTGGAGGAATAAGGACCCCTATTCCAATTGTTATTAGAAAAACTAATAAAAAAACAATTAAACAAATTAATGAGGAAATCAGAAAGGCTCAAGCCGAAGAAACTAGTGAACCAACATTGCTAGGAAACCATAATATGAAAAAAAAATTAAAAACATATGTGGCTTTACCGAAATTTATTAGAAAATTAATTTTAAAGAGTAAATTTAGAGATCCAAGAAAAATAAAGCAAATTATGGGAACTATAATAGTTACTTCAGTAGGTATGTTTGGAAAACTTTATGGATGGCCAATACCCACAACTACTCATCCTTTAGCTTTTGGTGTTGGGGCAATAACCAAAAAACCGGGAGTTATTGAGGATAAAATCGAAATTAGAGAATTTTTAGCAATTACAGTTTTATTTAATCATGATGTGGTAGATGGGGCACCTGCTACTCGATTTATATCACGACTGGGTGAATTATTAGAAAGTGGATTTGGATTACTTAATTTAGAATCGTTTATTTTCTTTTAATCTCATAACAAAAATAAATAATTTTTATAAGATTTAAAATATGATTAGATTTTATATTCACGTACTAATTCTCTTTTAAATTAATCTTCAGTGTCTCTAAGATCTTTTATGGATGTGTGAAACTAATTTCAAAAAAAAATCTTTCACACCATTACCTATTTTTGCACTAGCTTCAATATATGCACAGGCCCCAATCATCTTTTTAACATTCTCTGCTTCTTGTTTTTCAATTATTCTGTTTTTAGAATTTATTAAATCAAGTTTATTTCCAACAAGTACACTTGAGAAATTTCCAAGAACCTTTTCAATTTCTTTTTTCCATTTTAAAATATGTTCGAATGTTTCCCTCCTTGTTAAGTCAAAAACATATACAATACCCTTTGCTCCTTTATAAAATTCATGTCGTACCCACTTATAGCGTTCTTGTCCAGCTAAGTCCCATATTTGCAAGGTAAAGGTATCTTTAATATCACGAATTTTAATGTATTTTGCAAAAAAATTAGAACCAATTGTTGAACCGACATTTGGGGTAAATCTCCTTTCCAAATACTGGTGAAGTAAAGTAGTTTTGCCTACACTAAAGTCTCCGCATATACATATTTTATAGAAAGGAATTTCTGTAGTCAACCTGAAATAAATTAAAAATTATAAATAAACTAGCAGCATTCAAATTTAATAGTTTTATGATTATTTAAAAAACTTTAAATAATTTTAAAGAAAGCTAGATTAATTCAATAAGAAAGAATATGCGAATAAAATAAATTTCCATTATAATCAGACTTATAGTGAGGAGATAATTATTCTTAATAAAAATCTAATGTGAATAAAATTGAAGCAATCATTTAAAATCTATATTGTTTTTGATAATAAATGCCACAAACCAGGATTTTTACCTGGTTTTGGATTTTCAGTGCTAATATATAATTATTTCACAGAAAATTTTTCCTTATTTGATACAGGCGGAAGCGGAGATATTTTAATCCATAATATTAAAAAATTCAATGTTGATATTTCAGCTATAAACAACATAATTATTTCCCACGCCCATTTAGATCATGCAGGTGGTTTAGCAAATATATTACATATTAATCCGAATATCAAGGTTTATGTCCCAAATGATGAGGAAAAAGGGTTTTCAGATGCATTTCCAAATAATCAAATCTATGGGTGTTCAGATATGACCGAAATTGAAAAAAATCTCTTTATTTCAGGACAAATCACAGGAAGTTTTATCCCAGAGCAATCAGTTTTTCTAAAAACTGAGGATAATGAATTTGTTGTATTAGTTGGTTGTGCACATCCTGGTCTAGAAAAATTCATCATAAAAGCTCGGAATATTTCCAGAATTAGAGCAATAATAGGGGGATTTCATGGCTTTAAAGATTTTTCTTATTTAAAAGATATTGATTTTATAGGGGCTTGCCATTGTACACAGTATTACAATTCTATAAAAGAGACATATCCGAATCAATTTAAACGTATCTGTGTTGGAGATAATTATAGTTTTTAAAGGAGATAATTTAAATTAAAAATTATTCTTCTAATTTTTAAAAAGAATTTAGGAATAAAATCATCCATAAATATTTTAAATTTATAATAAAGATCAATTTTATGTGTCATTTTCATATGATTAAGGAATTTATTTTAAGATAGGTGTTTATATAGATGGATGAATGAAATATAGAAGGAAAAGGTTTTTATAGTTATTAATCTTGGGGTTTTAAATTATCTTCTTTCTTAGTTTTATTATAATTAGCTTATTTTTTAGAGTATTTTTAAGTAAATTAGATGTGACTAGAAAGTTTAAATATTATGAAAATGATATATTAATAAAGAAAAGAAGGTGAATAAAAATAGAATTATTCCCTACTTTATTAATAGGATGGTTAAATGGTTGGATTTTTCAAGCGATATTCTTTATTTTATTTGGAATTTTTTTATTAACTTGTTCAAAAGACGTAATTTCACGCTTATATGATGAAGAAGGATGGACCAAATCGCAAAGGATATTAACAGCAATCGCGAAAATATGTGGTTTAGTTGTTCTTATATTATTTATTTTTACTCCTTTGAAAGTTGGTTCTATAGAGTTTATTATTGGAATTATTCTAATAGTTATTGGAATAGTAGGATTTCTTGTTGCGCTAAATACTTTCAAAAATTCACCATTTAATAAACCAATTACTAGTGGATTATATAAAATATCCCGGAATCCCCAATTGGTAATGATGTATATTGTATCAATAGGAAATTGTTTAGCAATTGGTTCTTGGACTGCTTTAATTATTTTTGTTTTATCAATTATAGCAGGGCACTTCCGTATTCTAGGAGAAGAAGAAAGACTTACAGAGCAATACGGTGAATCATATCTAGAATATAAGAAAAAAATTCCTCGATATTTTATATTTTTCTAAATAATACAGAAAATAGGTTAAATAGATAATGAAATTATAATTGGTGAAAAAAAATTATCGAAATAAACCATATTAAAATATTTTTTATCATTTCTATATTGTTATTTATTATTGGCTTTATTTGGCCTCTTATAGTAGTAAAAAAGAACGGAAATGATCCTCATGGTACTCATGAGGGATATTCTTTATTGACACAGTGTAGTGCGGTATCGATATTCTTATGGTTAGGGCTGATTATTTTCTTTATATTTTTCAATAATTTAATTGAAAATCTCTTGCGTCTATATTTCTTGTTAAATGATGTGTTAATTATAACTGGGATGATTATCATTTTAATTGGATTTTTATTAGAAATATTAGGGATTATAGCACTTGGGATAAACTTTAGGATTGAACTCCCTACAGATGAGACTGAACTTGTAACTACAGGTATTTATAGAATTATGAGAAATCCTATAGTTTTTGGGATATTTTTACTTGTTATTGGTTCCTTTCTAATAATTCCAACAATAATTGTGTTATTAATAGCAATTTTTAATATATTTACTTTTAATTCAAAAGCTATTGATGAAGAAAAATTTTTACTTAGCAGATTTGGTGATGAATATAAGAAATATAGTAATAAAGTAGGGCGATATTTACCCTTTAAATTAAAAAAAAATTAAGTTAAATATTATTAAAAAGTTCCTAGAGGTTTAGATTAATTATTTCAATATTATGGACGATTAGATTAAGTTTAATTGGATGTTTATTTATTCTTATAGCGATTTTTGCATACTTTCTTAAAAATCGTGAGAAATACTCAGTATTTTTAGAAAATCTTGCTCTAAATATCATTTCGGTTATTATTTTTAACATGTTTTGCTATATTCCCATGCTTCTTCCTTCTGATGAAAAAATTATACAAAAACCTCAATTGCTTAATCACTTTTTAATTATTATATGGTTTGATGTATTAGCTTTGATTATAATGATATTAGGTGTGATTTTTTTATTATGGCCTGTTTTAAAGCGCAGAACGATTGGAGCTCAAGATACTGCGGGTAAATTATTGACAGACGGTATTTATTCATTTTGTAGACATCCAATTTATTTAGGAATAGTACTCATATCTTTAGGATTTAGTTTAGGAGGGATTAATGTTGATGGATTATTAGTATTTCCATTGGTTCTATTGTTAAATTATGTTCAAGCAAAAATAGAAGAAATTTATGATGTTGGAAGACGGTTTAAAGAGGAATATTCAAGATATAAGAGAAACACGAGATTATTTGGTCCAATATGGTTTTGGAGTTTTTTATTTATAAGTTTAATTTTTCCATTAGTAATTACTTCAATAATATAGGGTAAGGTTCATTCTGATTGTCCTAGATAACTTTTAGTAACGCTTTTTCATCCAAATAATAAATTGAACTCTTGTAAATAATAAGATTCCTCCGAGGAGAAGTGCAATACCTATAGCCATTATTAATGGAGAATAATTTTCTGGAGAATTTATATAACTTATCATCCAAAAAATAATAATTATAATTGCAATTAATATCATTAATAGAGAGACATTTCGAATTTTTTGATCTAATTTATCTGATTCATTCATATTTACAGAATTAAGATTGTAATATAATCATTAAAAATTCATATTAGATTTGTTATATTTATTAAAAAGAGAATAAAAATATTTAAATCCATTTTATGGTCCAACCATTTGGAAAAAAAATGACTTTGCATAAAGAAGGAAGAGTATATACACCTGAAAATTTAACAAATTACATAGCAAAAATTTCAATTGAAAAATTTCTAATAGATAGAATAAATATAAAATTTTCAACTAAAATAAGGAGTATTTCAACCCTATTAGAAAAATATAATGAATCTGAAAATGCTGAACGAGATGTAATAGAGAATTCTATTAATGTATATGATAAAGACCAATTAAAATATATTTTTGAAGTATTAAGGGATCTTAGTATATTAGATCCTGCTGTGGGGAGTGGACACCTTTTAACTGCTGCTTTAGATGTTTTAGAGAAATTATATTTCAATTTGCGAAGCCTAGGAATAATAAATTGGTCAAATTATAAAATAAGAAAAGAGATTATATCTAATAATTTATTTGGAGTTGATATCAATAAAGAAGCAGTTGAAGTTACAAGAAATAGGTTGCTAATAGCTTTAAGTGAATCGATTTCAAACGAAAAAGATAATAATCTTTTCCCAAATATTGATTTAAATTTAAGAGTAGGAAATGCGCTAGTTGGATATACACATCAATCCGAAATTATTTCTCATAATTATAATAATCTAAATGATAGTTTTTATGATGAAATTAAACAACTCTTTCAAACCCATAAAGACCTAAAATTCTCTAATTTAACAGTAGAAGAGAAAAAAATAAAATTATTAGAATTGAATCCTTTTCACTGGTTTTATGAATTTCCAAAAATTATGGAAAAAGGAGGTTTTGATATAATAATTGAAAATCCTCCTTATATTTCTAATAGACACCTTTCTCCTCTCGAAAAGGCAGTGTTTAAAAAAAGATATAAAACACCTAAAGGTTTAATGAATACTTTTGGAATCTTTATTGAGAGATCTATTAATTTATCTAACTCAATGTCAATAAGTAGTTACATACTTCATAAAAATATTATTCGTTCTAATAATTATCATTTGTTGAGGAAATACCTTCTTGAATATACTACTATTGAAGAAATAATTGATATAGGAGACAGTGCTTTTCCATCCATAACTGCAGAAATAGTTATTTTTCTCATAAAAAAGGAATCCGCATCAAAAGATCATAAAATTAAAATAATAACTAATTTCAATAACCAAAATTTACTTTCAACTAGAGATATTTTAGTCAAGAAATTACCCCAAAAACTCTATTTAGAGCAAGAGAATTATAATTTTAATTTAGAACTCCAATATGATGAACTTGAGATTATTAATTATATTAAAGAGAATAAAGAATATGTTTTAAATGATTTTTTTGAAGCCAGAACGTGTATTGCCACTGGAAATGACACTAAATTCTTAAAAGATCATAAAGTTAACAGCAAGTTCAAAAAAACGCTCAGGGGTAAAAATATTGGTCGTTTTTATATAGAATTTGACGGATTATATGTTAATTATGACCCTAAAGCACTCCATAGGGCTCGGGAAGAATTGATATTTCAAAAACCTGAAAAATTAATAATGCAAACAATTAGTTCAAATCTCACTGTAGCATATGACAATAATAAATATTATCCATTAAGTACTTGTATTGTGATAATCCCTAAAGATAATTTGGATGAAGTATTTAGTATTAAATATCTTCTCTTATTGCTGAATTCGAAAGTTATGAACTTTTATTATGATTTTATATTTAATTTGGGCGCACGTTTAACTACTGAGATTTCTGTTAATAATATTAATCGATTACCGCTTAAAGTACCTAAAAATTATGAGATTTTTGATAAGTTAACTGATATAATGACAGTGATGAATAAAAATATAGTTTTAAGAAATGAAAATAAATGTAAAATAGATTTTTTAGATGATTTAATAAATCATTTAATTTATGAGATTATTTTTTTAAATAAATTTCAAATAGATGGGTTAAATATCGAATTAATCAACAGAGTATCCTTATATCTTAAGAATCTAAAGCAGTTATCATTTGAAAGATTAGAGCTTTTTATTAAAAACTTACAAAGTGATGAGGATATAAATAATGAAGTAGAAAATATTAACAAACATCCTTGGATTATTAAAATAGAAAAATACTTTGAAAAATAAAAAAATAATGAAAGAATTAGTAGATTATTACTTGATTACAAACTTTTACCTAATACCTTAACCGCATCTCTCATTCCCATTACCATCTCAGTTTTCATTGAAAAACCTTCTATTTTCCAGAATGGCGTGAATAATTTTGAAACCTCGATTGCTGCTTCATCAGCTTTTCCTTTTTCTACAAAGATAATATTATAACCCTTTATTCCACGATTTTTATCAGGAGCAGCGAAAGTTTGCCATTTCTTTATATAAGGCGGAAATTTGCCTTGAACTTCTTGAAATGCTTTGAACCATTCATCAGTTTTATTATATGGGATCCATTGAGTAGTTATAAAAATCATATAGGTATCACCTCTCTAATTATTTATAATTAAGATTTAATTTTAAAATATTTTACATTTTTGTTAGTAAATATATAAATTTTTGCTTTTTTATAACTCAAGTTAGAAAATCATAATAGAAATTGTTCATTTTTTTATAATATTGTATGTCAAGAATTAATTCTTCTGAATTTAAAGTTAAACTCAAAATTCAAATAAATAATTTACTAACTATTTATGAGCAAAAAACTGAATGTGGGATATTCTTTAAACTTAGTCCAGATAAATCACCTTTAGAGGTTGTTGGAGTATTAAATTTTTTACAAGATAAGATTAAGAAATGGGGAAACACAAATATCTTTAGTTATCATGGATCACTATTTGGTGGAGACTATGCTCTATTAGTCGGATCAAGGAATTTGGAGGAAGCCATAAGTATAATAATTTATATGTACCTTTCTAGTATTATAGACGCGAATTATGAAGATGATATTTTTTTACAGAAAATAGAAACATCGATGGATCTTGAGCTACTTTTAAGAAATCACATTTCAGAACATATAGATAAAGGATATCCAGCTAACCGAGATTTAGAATCAGAATTATCAACGCATCTAAACAAATTGATTAGAAAAAATCCCGAACAAACAATAAAATAGAGATATAACTTATTCTTTATTATTGGGGTTTCGCCGTTTAACATTTCTAGAAAGAAATAAAAGAGATAATAAAACAACAAGTCCAAAAAATACTTCAAAAACAAAAATTCCATATAAAAACACTTCTACAACATATCCAGCAATGATTGGAGTTAATCCAAAACCGATCCCTATTAAGATTTCGTTAATAGTAGCGTATTTAGAAGTATTTTCCGCTGTACCATATTCAAGCATGATTTTCATCCCACATCCATGGATTAATCCCAAAAACAACCCTACAAAAATTATAACAATTGAAGTAAATAAGAGATGATCTACAAGGATAATTGTTAAAGCCACCACTACTATAAGAGGAACACTTAGCAGAGTTGTTATTTTTCTAGTATAAGGTTTCATATAATTTATCCAAGTTAATCCTAAGAGTTGGAAAAATTGTAGTCCGCCTTGTACAAGATAAGTTAGATAGGACGGGTTTTCAAAAGCCTTTAAAATCACAGGGTATCCAAATATAAAAATTGTTTTTGATATTGATAAAAAGACAATGCTTATCCATGAAAACAATACTGGAAATATTAACATAGGTGTGTGGGAATTAATAGTTAAATCTTCTTTTAAATCCAAATGAGAAAGTGGATCTTCAGATTGATAAATTACAATTTTTTCAGAAGTCTCAATTTCTGTATCCTTTCCTAAAAAGAAACTGACGGGAATTAATAAGAATGATATTAACCAAGAGGTAATCATTGCAAAATAATCATTCCAAGTAAAAGCCCATATAAAACCGATAACAAGCCCTCCAATAAAGCCAGCATTCCAAGAATAATTGAATAATGCAAAATTTTTCTTTGATTTCTCCTTACTGTCAATTTTTTGCCATTTACTTAATAAATAGGTGCAATTTGGCCAAAATAATCCCATTATTAATCCTAATAAAATTCGACATATTATTAAGAACCAGAGTTCAGGATAAATTATTTGTGCACCTGTTAATCCAACTGTTAAAATACAGTTAAGAATAAGTGCATTACGAATCCCTAAAAATCTTTTGGTAATAAATTGCCCAAAAACTGGACCAATGATATAAACTAGAGAACCCACAGCACTTATAAATCCTAAAGCACTTGCACTTATATCAACAACAAAATAAAGATAATTTGCTAAAGCTCTTTCAAATATAGATACATAAAATAATCTTATAAAAGCAAGTGTAAATATTGGCCATGTCTGATTAGTTAATTTTGAGTTAGTGCCAAAAGTATTATTGTCTTGAATTCTATCTAACATCTCTATAATTTTATATTCACTGCAAAAAGATAATGTGTAAAATAATAAATTCCTCATATATTTTTTCAAATGATTGAAAAGTGTTATTTGATAATATCTCGAGATTTTAATTTAATCTGTGTTTAAAATCTATTTGATCTAAAAATTTTGAAATTCATAAGCATAAACTTATTAAAAAGAAATACTTACATTTCATAATCCCAATTTTAATAGGTTTTTTAAATGGGAAAAGGAACAGTAAAATGGTTTAACAAGAAAAAGGGCTATGGTTTCATTACCCCCGATGATGGTTCTCCTGATATTTTTGTTCACTATTCTGCTATAGCAGGTGAAGATAGCGAATTCAAGATTGTGTATGAAGGAGACATTGTAGAATATGAGGTTACAGAAGGTCAAAAAGGACCACAAGCAAGTAATGTGACTATAATTGAAAAAGGCCCCCGAATGAGTTCCCAAGGTCGAAGATCTTTTTATTAATAAAGTTAATTATTAATTAGATTAAAGAGCAAAGGATTCAAATATTAGGAATTTTGGAAGATATGAAATATATGAAAGTGAGTTGAAACGCCTTTTTATTATTATTTTAAATCTTACATATTCCCTTTTTTTTAATTTTTTGATTACATTCTTTTTATTATAATCAACATTCACTATCTATTATTTTTCTGTTAGATATTAAATACTTCATTATCCTTTAACAGAATTGCATTTTCAAAATTTTCACTAAACCATTTAGGATTATCAGTATGTACAGGAATTATAATATCAGGATCTATTGTTTCAACTGCCTTAATTAAGTCTGATTTTGAAACATGACCAGAAGCGTGATATCCTTTCATAAATTGTGGCTTAATTCGATTTTCCTCTTCAATCATATCAAATCCAATAATCTTAAATTCAAAAAATTTTAGCCAATAGTATAATCGTGCAAAATCGAATTCACTTTCTTCCTCAAAAGCTTCACTTGAGGAATATATATATGTTCCTCCTTTAATTTTAATATCCAATAAATTTTTTATATCAAAAAGTGAAAAACATAAGATGTAACTATTAGGGTTATTAGAGATGGTTATTGGTTCCAAATAGTTAAAATCAATCTCCTTCGCAAGGATGGTATCTTCCCAGTATCTGGTTGAACTTCTCAAATCCTTATATATGAGCATATCTTCTATTCTATCAATTCCATCAGCTTTTTTGAGAGCATTTAATAGATAGGCATCTTTAGATGTAATAACAAGATTTTTACCCACTTTCTTCGCAATTTTTTTAAAAATTTCCAATCTTTCGAAATTTCTTGCAGAAAAATCTGCTATAACTAGGCCTTTTGAATTTTCAACTTCTTTCAAACAATTTTCATATACAGTGTCCTCAGATTCCTCAATATCTTTTCTAGCAGCACGAGTACCTTCAATTATTAAAACAGATGCGTTTTTTGCTTCATTGATGAAATTTTCACTTTTTCTAGCATTTTTACCGTGCAAACGAAAGTCACCTGTATATGCTATTGAATTATCTCCAGAAAGAATATAAGCTGTCGCTCCAAAAATTGAATGATCTACCTCAAATGAGTTAATTTCGAATTTTGAGGAGAAATCGTCTAGGTGACTTAAATTTCCATAATTGAGGTTTTTTTTACTTTTAGCATTCAGTTCCATAAATTCAAGCAATGAATCTTGAAATTCTTCTGTACACATTAAATCTCGGCCATAATAGGTATTCGTCTTTGATTCTAAAGTTCTCCCATCTCCTTTAGGTGTTCTTTTTGAATAGTAAATAGCATCAGGACCAAGTTTAACACTAGCAGAATCAAAAAATCCTTTAAGTAAGGCTAAAGTGATTGGAGATGCTCCAATAGGAATATCTGGATTGAGCAATCCAATATTACCAAAATGATCCATATGAGCATGACTTAGTAATATGGCATTTATATTTAGATTAGGAAATGATGAGATATCACAATCTGAAGTAATAATATCTTTTCGGTAAATTTTGTATTTAGGAATTAAATTTAGATAAAAGAGATCGTAAATACCTCGAGTACTTCTCGGTGATATATATTCTTGGAAAAAATATCCATATTTTTTGAAATTCATTCCAAAATCAAGAAGAATTCCCTCATCTTTTTCTTCTACATAGATCTTATTTCCTCCAATAGTATCATTTCCATCGAAAATTTTTATAGTTGTCATTTTTTTGATTAGATTTAATTACTTTAGAAAAAAATTTTTTTTACAAAATAAATTACTATAAATCCTTTATTGATTAGTTTATTTAATATCTACTAAAATTATTATTAATGTTTGATATTTTATTGGATTAGTTTATTAATAATATATATAAGTCTACTTTAAATTAAAGAAAGAATAATTTAAAAAAGAATTACTATTAGTAGAAAATATGAATCAAAAAGTCCAAGAAAGGTCTTCTGACTTTTCAAAAATACTTGAATTTGTAATTTTTTTATTATTTTTTTTAGGTCCTTTAACTGGTAATATTATCAATGTCTTATTTAATGTCCTTTCTTCTCAATTTCAAGTTACTCCTGATGAAATATTAATTGCAATTCCAGCATTTATGTTTCCATTTGCGATTACTCAAATTTTTTCAGGTGCAATATCAGATATTAAAGGTAGAATTCCAGTATTAATTTTAGGGTTAAGTTTATTTACAATAGCAATGTTAACAGCTGCCTTATCATTTAATCTAGAAATATATGTTATCGCAAATATAATAGGAGGTATCGGATTTGGTTTTATAAATCCTGTTCTTATAGCACTCATGACGGATATTAGTACTCCTTCTAACTTACCCAAAAAAATGGGGTATTTAGGAGCTAGCGCTAATCTAGGTGTAGGTATCGGTCCATTAATTGCCTCTCGGATGATTTTAATTGGCTGGCAGTCCATCTACATTTTATTCATTATTATTACTTTCTGCTCTTTAATATTTTTTCTTATATCTACTAGACCTCCTCAAAAAATTCTAGAAGAATCAGGAATTCGAATCTTAATATCTCAATTATCACAGGAATGGCGCCGATTAATTGTGATTCTAATGATGATATCTGCATTCTTACTTGCTCATACATACATAGCAATAAATATTTGGACTTCGAAAATTTTAACACAATCTAATGTTTTAGATGAAGAAATAATAGGAAATATTCTTGGATTATCAGGTATTGGAGCAGCAATAACAGGATTAATAACAGGTTTTTTGATAAAACAAAAAGGAGTAAAACTGCCTTTAATTATAGGTTCACTGATACTTTTTTTTTCTATTATGACATTACTAATTATTGGAGATATTAGCAATCCAGTCATATTCATACTTTTGACAATTGCTTGGATATTAGCTGGATTTTCTGGTGGAATTCTTTATACTTCATTGACTTACTATTGTCAGGTTTTATCTCCAGAAAGACGAGGGGTTTTAGCAGGATTATTAACAGCAAGTTATTTCATAGGAATTGCATTAGTCCCAATCACTCTATCACCATTCTCAAATGCTTTTGGTATTACTGGCATATATAGTGTTATTTTACTTATAACGATCATTTTCATTATAAGTATATTTCTATTAAACACTTTAGCAAATCATAGAATATAAAAAAAATATATTACAAAAAAAAAATAGATTTACTTCAATATATTTCTCTGAAATTAGGAAGAAATCAATGTTTAACTTTCTAGGATTTAATCATTATTAGTATCATCTTAAACTTTTTTGGAGCATATAACGCATGTGGCTCATTAGCAGGCATGATAATAATTTGTCCATTTTTAAGATGAAATTTCTCTTTTGATATAGTTATTTCGGCTTCTCCGTCAAATATAAAAACTAGAGCGTCAAATGGCGCTGTATGTTCACTTAAACCTTCCCCTTTATCGAAAGAAAATAAGGTTACTGTACCAACATCTTTATTTATTAAAGCTCTACTCACAACAGAGTTTTCTTGGTAATCGAGCATAGATTCTAAATTCATTATTTCTTTCTTGATATGTTTATCACTCATGATCTTAATAGTTTTAAAATTATTGTTATAAAAATTAAAAAGAAAAATATAATTTAAAAATAAGAGCGAACATGTTTAATTAGATTATACTTAATTATCTCAGAATTCACATAGGAAATATAGAAATAATTAAAAATTAAAATATTATGGTTACATTTCAACTGGAACTCGCCATTCTATTCCGCAATCGCCGCAATGATACTTTTTTCCATATATACGAGGATAATCGCAAATTATATGAGATTTATCAATTATTTCTCGGATAAGTGTCTTATTTCTATTTCCACATTTAGGACATTCTCTTCTTGAGTCTCCTTGGAGTACGTCTCCTTTGTGCATTTCAAGAGGGGCTACATTTTCAGAGAAAATTGATTCTGGAACATATCTTTCAATTTTTTGCTTAATTGGTTCGATTTCCTCTTTTAAAATAGGTTCTTCAATCAATCTTTCTGACTCAATTGTTTCCGCTTCTATTTTAGGGGGTGATATTTCTGTTATGGATGAAGGAGTTCCAATGACAGGTTTTGGAGTTTCTATAATTACTTCTTTTTGTTCTGCATAACCCTTATCTCTATCTTCTAATTCTGCAATTTTTTTTTTAAGTTCTTCATTCTCCTTAATCAATTCCTTGATTAGGTCTTCATATTCTTGTGGAGTGAAATCTTTATTATCTTCCATATCTTTACTCATTTTTTGATTGTATATGATATTTACATAAGTAAACATTTCATATGAACATAATAAGAGGTCATATTAAAAAACTTAAGGAAATCTAAAATTTTTACGAAAGAAAAAAGATTTTTAAATTTTTAATTTATTTATTTTTATATTGTTAGAATACACTTGAGAGTGAATATAATGCAACTATTCAATATTAACAATAAGGGAGAAATGATAGGGATAGATAGATTAGATTTTGATGCTAATGATGTATATCTTGTGGATGATATAGAAAAAAATACAATTTACATTTGGGTCGGAATGGAAGTAGAACAAAATAAAAAAGATATCACAGCAGATATCGCAAGAAAAATTGATAAAGAAAGAGGGGGATCAGCAAAAATCCTTATTATGAAACAAAAAAGAGAATATGGTTCCTTTTTAGCAATGATGAATGATTTAATAAAGGGGAATATACCTGGAAAAACAATTGAAAGAAGACCTGAATTCGTATTTAAGGCACCTCCTAAAACTATTAAACCTAATAGGGCTGAGCAAACATCAGAAGAGAAAACGATTAATCTTGAAGAGAGAATAACAAAATGGCTACTACAAATTAAAGAACATAGAGTATTTGAACCAGACAAAAAAGAAAGTCTTGATGCTGTAAAATTCATCAAGTTTGAGGAGTCCCATGAAGAAATACAAACTGAGAGCAAAACAGAGGCAGAACAATTGTTAGAGCAAACGGAAAAACATAAAGAAATTGAACCCGAATTTGTTGAGGTAGAACTGGAAGAACCTGATTTAAAAACAGAAATAAAAGAAGCTGCATATTTTCTTTCCTTAGACAGATACTCCTATAACGATTTATGTTGGATGTTGGCTGAAAAAATTCAAAAAATGAATATTGTAATGCCTTCTATTGAAGATATAAAACGAAAGGCAGAAGAAGTCTTTAGTTCAAGTTGTACTTATGACGAACTATGTTGGTTAAATGCTGAAATGGATATATTGATTAAGAAAAGCTTTATTGAAAAAGAGAAGAAGATGTTTAGATATTAAAAATTAAGATTTTATAGTTATTATTATCCACAACAACTATTGTTTTGAGGATTTTTAGCAACAGAGCGAGCATTCCATAAGCAACCACAACCTTTTTGTTCTTGTAAAAAAATTGCCATTGTAGGACAATTTCTTTTACAAGCAGAGCACTCCGTGCAAAGTTCTGGATTATTAATTTCAAATTTCCCATCTTTATTTGGAGTTGGGAGTCCAAAAGGACAGATTTCTCCACATATACCACAACCTGTACATAAATCAGGGTTGATTGAGATCTTTGGGATATTTAATGAAATTTTAACTGATTTTGATTTTAATGTTAATTTGATCACCTTTTTTTTTCCTATTAATAATATTTGTTTATATTATTTATCTTAATTTGTTTTAAAATATTAGAGGGAAAATGATACTAATAGCTAGAGATATTAAACTAATTATAAATAAAACCATATTGATTTTACTGAAAATTGGATATTCTTCTTGGATCTCCCGAGGGCTAGTTGCCATAGTATATCCACTGTACGACATTGTAGAGAAGAATGCTAACCAAAAGTAAAAGCAAGATTGCCATAATATTAAGAAGAATGAATTATGAATAAGCCAAGATATACTACTTAATAGAAAAACATTTATAATACCATAAATCAAACCTTTAATAATAAATCTTCGAGTGAAATTGGTAATAGGGTATAAAAACATAATTGATGCATTAGTAATAATAACCCAAAGCCAAATTTCAGCAACAATCCACATTAACCTTATTTCTACAATATTTAATATGCTTAATCCTAATATAATTAAAATTAATGCAACACTTGGCCATAAGAAAATCTTTCGAAATAAAAATGTAGTATGCGTAATAGCTGCACGCAAACGATGAGAAGCTGTAAATCTTGCTAATCTCATTTTCTCTGGCTTTCGAGCAGGGCGTTCATTTAGAAATTTAGGAATATGTTTCGCCCATACAGGTCCAAATAAGATATTATATGGGAAATTTGACGCTTCACTTTTTATTAAGGGAGATGCAATTCCTCCAGCAGAAAGTTGAGGAAGTATTAATGTTTTCTTATTAGAAATATTAGTAATATCAGTTGCTTCTACTGCTTCAATCAATTGTTTATTTCCAAAATTATTTCCTCGAGCTGCACACCAAACATTTATCCCATTAGAATCAACACATAAAACCCAAGCGTTTATCCCTTTAAGAGCACGCATTAATTTAATATACGTATAACTATAATTAGCAGTTACTAAAATAGGTGAATCTCTGTCAGGAATCCCCGATTTATAAATACCTGGCTCTATTGGTACATGATCTACCTGTCCTGTAAAAATACAACGATAAATGTTCATTTGCGCCCGAAATCCTTTAAACTTTTTAAACTTAGGATGATAATAACCAGGTTCTTTTAAATTATTATTCTGAATCTTTTTTAATTCAATAACTCGAATAGAACCATGATTCCATCTTTTTTCTGCCACTAATTTAAAACCAATAGGCTCTAAATAATTGAAAAACCATTTGACTAAAAATGTATTAGGCAATCGGAGCCTACCTAATTTTTTTTTGTACTTCCAACGTTTAATGTTAAAAAAAATTCTCCAAAGCCCAGAGGGGACAAATTCAGCGGCAAGTATCATCCGACCATTCGGTTTTAAAGCCTTCCAAGCATTTCTTAGAAAAGTTTGTTGTTCAAATGGTCTAAGTTCTGAAAGCATAAATGTACTTACAATCAAATCTTTAGAATTATCTTCAGCAGGTAAATCAGTAATTGATCCTATTTGGTATAAAAGTTTCGTTTTGGATTCAGAAGGAAAATTTTTCATAGCCGTGTTAATCATTTGTAAGTTTTTATCAATAGCTAGAACTTCACTCCCCTTTAACGCCATTTTTTTAGCAAGAGCTCCTGTACCGCATCCTACTTCTAGGATAATTTGTGGTGCTTTAATTCGTTCTATTATCCAATTCTGAACTTCGATATTCGTACCTTTTGTAAGTTCAGTGAATTTTGATTCATAAGTCTCAGGCTCTAATTCCAATTTCCGCATGTAGACTACAGCTATTTTATTCACACCTATTTATCGTATTTTAGAAAATTCTTTTTAATTTTTATTCATAAAAAGTCATATTAAATTTAATTTTTCAGTCGAATAAATCAAAAAAAAAATAAAAAACTTGAGATTAAATTTTTTAAATTTTGCTTTTGATAGAATTATATTAATTTAACAACACCCTTCTTTTGATTGGGATTCCTCTTCATCATTTTTAGGTTCTTCAGAACAACATTCTTTATCTTTATCTTCCATAAGTAATTAAGACCTCGTTTATATTTAATTGTTAGATAATTGATAGTTAGGAGCCTAACTATATAAATGTTTCGTTTCATATAATTAGGAACTTAACAAAATAATTTAATTTAAAATTTTAAAGGAGCGTAAGTTAAAGCGTTAACATTTTAGTGAGTTTAATAATTTCTGAAGTAATTCTCCTAACTTTTTCACCTCTTCTTCATTGATTTCTGGACAACACCCATTAACGATTGATTCTAAGGGAGGAGTTTCATTTTTTAAGTTTTTGCCCTTTTCTGTAAGTTTAACAAGGAGACTTCTTCTATCCGAAGGATGTAATTTGCGAGTAACTATCTTCTTTTTTTCCATTGTATCTACTACTCCTGTAATTGTAGATCTTGAACATCCACATTTTTCTGCTAATTCTTTAAATTGTTGACCATCGGATTCCCATAGCTGACTTAATATAAAATGCTGTGCTGGAGTTAGTTCTAATTCTTGAATATTATTACGCTTTAATTTTTCGTATTTCTTATTTATGGTATTAATTAAAGAAAATACATTGACAATATGTTTAGGTTTACATGAATTTTCACATAATTCATGGTTTTTTTTTTCACTCATGTCTATATTAAATTATTAGGATCATTATAATTTATGTCCTTATAATATTTATAATCCTCAGTCTTTATTAATTTTTCAATTTTCAAAACAAAAAATTAGTTCCAAATAAGCCTAAGAGTATAAAAACCTTTGGTAAATAATTATTTTGAGTAGATAACTTTAAATATTCATTTTTACTGTCAATACATAAAAAATTTTTAGAAATTAAAGGTGAAAATATATGGAAAATAGTAATGATATAAGCGAAGAACAATTTTGGAAAGAAGCTATAAAGAAACATACTAATGCTTTTATAGTGATGATTGTAGCAGCTGTTTGTTTAATTATAGGAGCTGTTTTGACATTGTTTTGGATTATAGAGGTAAATCCTTTCGTTGACCCACAAACTGGCTTAATTGGTAATTGGACACTGAATTATATCGTTGGATTCTTTATACAATTAATATTAGCGGAATTATTATTTGTGGGCGCTCCGGCAGCATTATTTTTTGGCTTAGGAGGATATTTATGGTGGAGTAAGTTACCCGCAGAAGATAAAGAATGGTTTAGAGCAAGAGACAAAAAAGAAAAGCACAGAAAGCAAAATTGGGGTGGTGGTGGTGGTTTTGGTTTCTTTATGTTTATTGCTTATTGTATTTATATTGCTGTTGATGGAAATTACAATACACCAATTGGGACTAAGCCATGGGGATATTGGGTTTATTCATGGTTTTTAACCTTGATGTGGATATTAATTGTGCTCGGAATTCCTGCGTTGATTATACTTATAATTGTATACTTTACTTATTGGAGAAAAAAATAAATATTAATTTTAACTTTTTTTTTTATTTTTCACTAATTTTAAGAAATTTTAACCAAATGCCTTCAAAAACTTAATATATCCGCAATTTAACCTAAGTCCAAATATATTTTCTATTATTTTAATAAATCTTATTTCTTTTCAATCAATTATTCCTACTTTTCAAGAATTTTTAAGCGGCGTCATAAAACCCCCAGCATTTCTTTCTGTCAGGGGAATCATTTTTTCACATTCTTCTATTTGTACAACTTTATCAAAAAAGAATTCTCCTATATTTTGAGCTTTTAAATACAATTCATCGATATATTCTTCTTTAATTGAACGAAATAAAAATATTTTAAGAATCGGTTCAGGTTTATCTTCTAGATCCCAAACACCAACAGCAATCCCATCTAAAAAAATAGTTGATGTTATATTTCCAGATCGATCAAATATCAGATTATAATTTTTGGCACCTATATACCTTTCACGATTCTTATATCCCATTGGATATGGATCGAGTCTGGGTAATATATTTAATGTTTGTTTTTGCGAATTAGGTAAATTATCTATCTGGTCTATATCTTCTTCAAACATTAGAAATTGTTGTTTTATATTAGTAATTTTAACTTTTATCAATTTACTGTCTATAGCACTTAAAGCATTTCTAATTTTGGTCTTTGTTAAACCTGTCCACCAAGAGATATCATTCTCCGATACTGGTCCATATGTTTTAATATAATTCTCTACAAGGAGTTGAATTGCCTCATTTTCATCAAATTTTGTTAAATTTAGGTTAGGGAAATAGTCACCAAATGCTACATATTTATTTCTTCGATCCTTCCAATCTTTGATTGGTTTTCCTCTAATGAGTAAACCATAATTACACATAACTTGGATAATTGCTGGGATATTTGATTTGGAGTTCATTTCTTTTCTTATCTCTGATGCTGACAATTCTTTTTCTTTTAATAGTTTCAATATATTTTGTGATATATCCTGATATTCTTTCAATGTAATCTTATGAAATTCCATAAATTTTTCGAAAGATTTACTAATTATATTAGAAGTTGCAGCATACACTATTGGAATAAAATTTTTGGTTTCAATAAAGATAGTTCTTCTCATTCCTCGTATTCTTGCGAGATTTTTAATCAGATAGAGTTCATTTTCCAAATCATTTTTAATGAAATTATTAGTTCTTGCAAAAAGAGATAAATATGAAGTAGTAAGTTCCGTTGAATGAAGTCCACATAAATCATCAGTTATTTGTAATATATCATCAATTTTTGCATTTTGAGTTAAATGTTGTTTCTTCAAAATTAGTTTATTAACTTGATCTAAATCCAAAATTCGCATTTTTATTTATTTTGGTTGTTAAATGATAGATAGTGTATTTATCAATTTCGATAAAAATTAAAAAAATTATATTTAAAATAATGAAAAAGGTTATTTACTCAACTTTTCTAGCAAAAAAGCAAAATTCTTGCCTAAATTTTCAAATGTTTCAATACCCTCTTCATCATCCAACACTTCTCCCGCTTGTCTTCCAATTCCTACATTCCAATAACTCGAACCAACAACAAACATCTGGTTTATAAGAAAGAAATAGTTTATACTTGAGAAAACATGATTTGCTCCAGCCCTCCTAACTGCTACAACTGCTGCTCCTACTTTGTGTTTTAATTTTCTTCCAGCAGCATATCCGCAACGTTCTATTAACGCTTTTGTGGTTGTTGTTAAATTAGAATAATATGTGGGAGAACCAATAATTATTCCATCAGAATTTAACATCTTTTCAATATACTTATTCATATTATCTCCAGGTAATACACACTTTTGATCATCATTATCTCTACATTTCATGCATGCCGTGCATCCTTGCATTTTTTCCATCCCAATCCAATTATAATCACATTCTATCCCAGCTGCTTTTAATTCATCCATAACGACATTTAAGCAATGATATGTATTTCCTTCTTTTCTGGGACTTCCATTAAATAATACCACTTTCATTATTATAGACCTCAAATATTATAATTTTCAAATTATTCTTCAATAATTAATACGACACTTTTAATTTTTATAAAAATCCTCTTATTATAATTAAATTTTACCTCTTTTATAATAAGAATAAAAAAAAGAATTATTAGTTAATAATCTTATTTCCAAACATTTACTGCTTCTTTTAGATGTTCAATGGCTTTTATTTCATTGGGTTTGATCTTTAAAAGTAAGTCAGTACCTTTTTTTCTTTTATCTTCTGGGAACTCACCTTCAAATGTAAATGGAAATATTTCAACAAATTTTGCAAGCAAATCTTTAGACTTAGAAAATTCTTCAGAAGCCTTTATTAACGGTTTATATTGAGGTCTATCTATGTATCGTGTTGCGACTCTTTTTAGAAACTCTACGGTTGTGGATCTACCTTCTAATGCACAATTTGCTACATAACTATTTCCAAAATAAATTAAATTTTCTCCCTTTATTCCTTTTTGTAGGACATTTGCCCATTCTACAAAAGCTTCTGGTCCTGCAACATAAGTATCTTCATGTGCGTAATTCTTTCCTTCTGCCATACGAATCGCACGTTCAATAGCTTCCTTGTCTCTAACTTTTGGATCAACATCTATTTGCTTATCAAAGGAGAAATAATGTAATAATCCTGGTGCTTTTATTTTGTCATATGGAATTGGTGTTTCTGGTAAGCCCTGATAGTGTCGAAATGTGCTAACAAGATAGGACTCATCTTTATAACCATAAACAATCCCATATTCTGGAACTGGAATCCCCCAAAAAACTATTGGTTTTTGATTCTCATTAAAATCTTTTTTGAAGTGATCGAATAATTTCTTGGCTTGACCTCTTTTAGGTGTATCTATGTCAATTTCACTTTCATATTTGGTTTCCTCCTTATATCCCCATTTAATTTCAATTCCAAGGGCTTGTGTACCCTTCAGGATTTCATCATATGCTTTATGAGCTGTTGGTCCAGATGCACAAGTGTCTTTCTTTGCCACATTGATAAAAAAGGACCACCCACTATAACCCCCCACATCAATTATACTACATTCTTGTCCAAAAGATTTTAAAACACCAGAAACTGCACCTAAATATGATATCCAACACTTTTGATATACGGGAATATTACTAGTTCTATTTTCACCCATTTCAGTTAACCTTCTTTTCTGGAATCCTTGTGAATAATATTGTTGGATTTTTTTTCTCTCAAATAACTCTCGAACTTTTGCATTATCATAAAATTTAGTAATTGCTTTTAGTAATTCTTGTCCATCTTGGGTAATTCGATAAAATCCCCGTTCAAAACGCTCTATTAATTTCACTTCAATTAATGAGGTCAAATTATTTGAAAGAGCTGTCTTTTGTAATTCAGTTTGGCGTTTTAATTTACTAAAATTCAAAATTTGTTCATTTAATAGAGATAATATTTGAATTCTTTTTGGATGTGCTACTGCTTTTAGAAATTCTGTCATTCCTTCAATATTATCCAATAATAACACCTTAAATTGTTATTATAGTAAAAATAGTCAACAACATATTTAAGTCTTCCTATGTATCCAGAACACTGTTCACGAAAAGGCGGAATAGTATAATAATATTTTTCAAAAATATATATTTCACTCAATTCTTTCCACTTTGAATATTACAGGTCGAAACCAATCAGAGCATCCAGTAATAACAGTGCCTTTATATTTCATTCCTAGTACATCTCCTCCTGACGCTACAAGCATTATATCCTTTCTTATATCTGCCCATGCCCAATGGCAGAATCCATCGGGAACCTGAGCAAGATTTGGATCAATTATTATTTCTTGACCTTCTTCAAAAATCTCGCATAGTTTCATACCAGTATATTCATCACTGATAAATTCTTCAATCAAGTCTTTATTCAATGACTTTTTCAATACTGTTAATTTACATTTTGGCATAGATGATTTCATTTTTTAACCTCATTTATCATACAAATTTTCAAATTCTTTATTTTATAATTGCATATTATTGGATGTTAAATAATAATTAAGTTTAAAATGGAAATTCGACCAGAATTACTAGTCCCTGTTCAAGATTGGAATTCTCTTAAAATAATAAGTGGATTAGCAGACGCGATATATTTTGGTGTTGAGCAATACAATATGAGACAAAAAGCTATTAATTTTGAGAGAAAAGATTTAACTAAGATTAGTGAGTATTGTCATAATCAAAACCCACCATTAAAAGCATATTTAACCACAAATATTTTAATATATGACACAGAATTACAGGATTTAGAGTATCTAATTATAGAAGCAAAAGATGCTAAAATTGATGCGATTATTGCCCATGATCTTGCTGTGATTCGAATTGCTAAACGTAATAAGATGAAATTTCATATATCTACACAAGCAAGTGTTTCAAATATTGAAGCGGCGAAATTTTATGAGGATTTAGGGGCAGAAAGGATCATTTTAGCCAGAGAGTTATCAATAAAACAAATAAATCTTATTAAACATTTACTTTCAAAAACAGAAATTGAATGTTTTGTTCATGGGGCAATGTGTACATCGATTTCAGGAAGATGCTATTTTTCAGCTACTATTTGTGATTCTGAAGAATATTCTGCAAATCGAGGAAATTGTGTCCAACCTTGTAGAAGGGAATGGAGAGTTATTGATGATGAGAATAACGAATTTATCTATAATGGTCAAATGTTTTTGAATGCAAAAGATCTATGTATGATTGAATATATTCCGGAGCTTATTGATGCTAATATCGATGCTTTTAAGATTGAAGGTAGAATGAAAGATCCCCTTTATATAAAAACAGTTTCAGAATGTTATAGAGAAGCAATAGATAGTTATTTTGATGGAACATATGGAAAAGAAAAAATTACCAACTGGTTAAAAAGGCTATCAATGGTATATAATCGAGGATTTCATACTGGATTTTATTTTCATAGACCAACTATCGAAGATATTGAGTTAAATAGGAGAGGAAATATATCTGAATTTAAAAAACATTACATAGGAAAAATACTTTCATATGATCAAAACAGTAAGTCGGCTAATGTTTTATTAGAAAGCCTAGAATTTCCCTTAAATATTGGAGACGAAATCATAATCATAGGTTCCAATACATATACTATCGAAACAATCAAAAAGATGATTTATAAAGGTGAGAAGATAAAAAATATATCTAGAAAAAGATATACTGATCCAGTTAAAATCAATTTACGCATTAATAAGGAAGTCGAAGTAAACGCAAAGATTTATATCATAAAAAAATGATTTTTATGTGAAACATCACTCGATAGTAGGCATTATGGTTTCAATAGTAAAAATGAATTTTGAAGAAAAGAGAAAGCAACTGGTTGAAAGTCTTAAAGAAAGGGGTATTCTAACTAAAGAAGAAGTAATTAAAGCAATGTCTATTGTACCAAGACATAAATTTGTTCCAAAAGAGGCTGAATCAAGTGCATATATTGACTCGCCTCTTTCAATTGGATTAGGACAAACTATCAGCGCTCCTCACATGAATGCTATGATGTGTGAGTGTTTAGAATTATCTGAAGGAGAAAAAGTATTAGAAATAGGAACTGGTTCGGGGTATCATGCTGCTTTATGTGCAGAATTAGTTGCCCCAGAAAGTTCAGAAAATCCTGGTCATGTATTCACAATTGAACGTCATGAAGGATTAGTAAAACGTGCTAAAGAGGGCCTAAAAAAAACTGGATATGATAAAAAAGTTACAGTAATTCATGGAGATGGAACTCTGGGATTTCCCAAAGAAGCACCTTATGATAAAATATTGGTGACAGCCGCTTCTCCTACGAAGATTCCTACTCCCTTGAAAGACCAGTTAAAGGAAGGAGGAATTATTTGTATTCCCGTAGGATCTAAGAGCTTTTCTCAAAATTTATATACTATTAAAAAACTTAAAGGAAATTTTGACTCAAAGAAAATAACTGGTGTTCGTTTTGTCCCTCTTATTGGAGAATATGGTTTTGAAAGCTAGATATTAAAAATAACTATTTAAGTAATAAACTGTTTAAACATTTCTCAAGTTTTTTATTTTTAAGTTGTGTTCTAATATTCTTGACGAATTTTGATCTCTCAATACATTCATGTAGATACTCATCACAACAGTTCCAACTTAAACATTCTGTATTATTATTAGCTTTCATAATTCAGATCTATTTTTAGTTAATTTTTGTATTGTCTATTCATATGAGAAGAATCTAACTATATTAATGTAGCATCTAGAAATTGGAATAGATCATACTAGAACCTTTTCAATTTATAAAAAGAGTAAGATTTGCATTTATAAAAACTAAGTTATGATAATAAATATCTATTGTTGAAGTTTTTTCTTAAGTTTTTGTTCCATCAACTTTTTTCTAATATTTTTAACAAAATGATTATTTTCTATATTTCGTTTTACTGATTTTTCATTGTATGTCCAGCCATTTCTATTACCATTCTCATTAATTACCATAAATGTCAAACCAATGCAAATTCTGTGTTTATTAGTTCTTACTAGGAGGTTAATATATTTAAAGATAGTTAAATTCGACAAAAATCGTGCATATATCGACAATGTTGTTATTTATCCAATGATTTAAATATCATGTAATTATAAGTTTTAAATTAAATTCTAAATTTTTTTCAAGCTTAATTATAGGACATATATTTATACCTTGATATATTTCTTTATAGCCCTCATCTGTATATGCATATGCGATTATTGGAAATTTACTAATTTTAATTGAATCATTTTTACTTAAAATATCAATCTCAAAACCTAGATCATATGTTTCATCATAAGCTTTAAAATGCGAACCAATAAATTGAAATGGGTCAATTAATTTATTATATTTATCATCTTTTTTTTCTATTTGGTTGCTTTCCCATTGGAAATTTTCAGTATCTCCGTTAAAGAAAAAAGGAATATCAATTCCAAGATTTAAATTCTTAATAATACGGGTAAGAACCTTTTGATTTTCATCATTTTCATCGAGATTTATTCTAATTTTCACTTTTATTTCTCTATCTTCAACATAAATATCTTTTGTAATTCGAACAGAGTTTCTTTCATCAGTATCAGTGTCCTTTATACTTCCTATTTTTTCCATTTCAATGATAGCAATCTTTCCTTCCTTTTCGCTGCTAGTAACCTTGAAAGTATCATTAACAAAATCTCCAAATTCATAATATTGATCTGATTGGAGTTGTTCAAGAGTAACATCATCATGCAAAACCCTAAGACGTAATAAATTTCTCTTGAATCTATCAACCATAACTTCTTTTGTTTTAAGTTTTTTACTTTCATGGTAAGCTTCTGGCCATCTTGTTAAAGTATTTAACAAATTATAAGATTTTGGTTTATAATCTAACTCAAAAATAGTTCCGCCATCGTTAGGATTAACATACACATTTAAAACATCAGATTCAATTAAATACTCTGTTTTGCTATCCTTAATAAAATCGATGGGAGTTATATAAATATATGATTTCATTTTAGGATTGATTAAAGAATTAATATCATCAATTATTCTTTCAGCATTAATTAAATGAGTATAAACTGAAAATCTAAGAAACTGTAAATAAACTCCACCAAATAATCCGTGCCAATAACAATCATTACATTGAGCTTTATAAATCTCATCCCAAGCTTCTTCAACTTTTTTTAAGATAACAGAAATAAGTTGTTCATTTTCAAGCTTTGACAGAGTTTCTTCAATTACTATAAGTTTGTTTCTAACATATAACATCTTTTTGTGCATATTATTGGATTCAGGATACTTTACTAGAAAATATCTCCAAAACCCACCACGAAGAAATTGATAGATCTCCTTCTTTTCCTCATCTTCTCTTAATGATTTCCGTATAATTTTGAATTTTTTGCGAATATCTGTGGGTAAAACCCATTCTTCCATTTTATCATAACTCGCTGTGGGTAGATATACCAAACTTTTTGCGGGATATTGACTCATATATTCTGAAAGCGTTATTGATTTAATCCATGAATTTTGTTTAATTTGTTCAAAAAATGCTGGAATAAATGGCTTCCCTTTGTCTCCTTCTTGATGCCCAAATCCTTTTACATAGCAAATTTGATGTGTAGTTCCCCACACTCCCATTTTTTCTGCATCGGATATTAATAAAGCACATCTGTCACCCTTTTCATCAGCAGCTTTTTTTAAATAATCAACAGACATATAAGTAGGTTTCCAAGGGGTTAAATATCTCAATTCTTCGTTAATAGGAAATATCCGTAGAGTTTTTCCTTCATCTTCGGTAATATATGAATAATACGTTCCTTCCTCGGTAATTCCAGTAGAACGAAAATGATTGTCATCAACGATTACATACTTTAATCCAACATCATTTAAGAAAGAGGGATAATTTGGTTCCCAAACTCTTTCTGATAACCAAGCACCTTTTACTTCTAATCCGAATTCTTCTTTTATTAGCTTAGATAACTTTTTCATTTGAGCAATTTTATCACGATATGGTATGATAGCAAATATTGGCTCATAATACCCGCCACCAATAATCTCTATCTGACCTCTTTTTGCCATAACTTTTATCTTATTTACAAGATCTGGCTTATTTTTAATAAACCATTCTAATAAATTGCCTGAAAAGTGAAGTGTAAATTTAACATCTTTATATTTGAAAATATTCTCAATTAAAGGTTCATATGACTTTTTATAACAATCTTCTATAACAAAATTGAAGTTATCAACGGGTTGATGGAAGTGCAAGCAAAATAATAGGCAAATAGTATTTTTTTTATCCATTTTTCTTAAATCACCAATTGTTTTTAGCTTTCTGGAAAATTGAAAGAATAACTATAAGATATGATAGATTTTATCAAGAATACGTTTGAAATTTAGAAATAATAAGAATTAACCATTTAAAAAATAATCTAAATCTATCTATTTTTCTTTCAGATCTTTTTCATTTAAATACCCAAAATTAAAGTATTCATCAAAATTTGATTTTTTTGTCTAAGCTAATTTAAATATTAATAAAACTTAATTATTAAATTACATTAACTAATTTAAAGCCTTCAAAAGATTAAGAAAATTTAAATATGGCTCCAGAAATTTCAGAAACTATAAGGAAATGGATTAAATTAAGTTTATCTAAATCAATATATAACATTTTTAAATTTTCGAAAGAAAATGATATATCTATGCCTCAAATTGGTGCTCTCATACGAATTTTTCGTAAAAGCAATTGTAATGTATCAGTTATTGGCACAGACTTGGGAATTTCGAGTGCAGCAGCAAGTCAGTTGCTAAATCGAATGGTTCAATTAGGATTGATTGAGAGATCAGAAGATCCTAATGATCGAAGGATTAAAAATCTAAGTTTATCACAAAAAGGACTTGAATTTCTTAATGAATGTTTTCAAACCAGTTATAAATGGTTTGAAGATTTAATAATTACATATAGTAATGATGAGAAGAGAGAGATCGTTGCTGTATTTAACAAATTGATAAATAAAATTAATATAAATAATGATGTACCTGATTTAGAAATTTAGTATTGTCATTTTAAATAATTAATCAAAAAAATTAAAGAAAATGGAATTATGAATAGGACATTCAAATATACAAAACCTTACCTTCCGATGATAATAGGAGCAATCGTGCTTTTATTTGTGCAAGCGAATGTAAATTTAGCATTACCAAATTATCTATCTGACATTGTAAATGTTGGAATTCAACAAGGTGGTATTGAGGATAAAGTACCGGTTGCAATTACTCAAAAAGAAATGAATAGAACATTATTTTTCATGAATAATACAGATGATAAAGATATGGTATTAGCCCAATACACACTTTATGATAATAACTCTGATAGATATGATTATTATGCTAAAATATATCCGGTTATTAGCACCGAACCAATATATGTTCTCAATAATCGTTCTAAATCGGCTGTCATTCAATTAAGTTCAATAATGACTAAACCGCTTGTAATTGTATTTTTTGTCAAACAAATTATGGAGAATCCAGATTTAGCAACTACATTGGGTTTTCCTACAGATACTGATTTATTCATTTATTTAGAAAGTTTGCCCGAGGTCATAAGAACTCAAATTATTAATGAGTTTTATGCTGAATTTGATTCTTTTGATAAAACAATGTTGGAACAAGCTGTTATACAGTCAATAAGAGCAGAATACGAACTTCTTGGTATGAATATGGATGAGATTCAGATGAATTATATATGGCGAATTGGGATTTTAATGTTATTAATGACATTAATATCAGTATTATGTATTATCGGAGTGAGTTATTTATCTGCTAAAACCGCTACTGGAATGGCTCGTGATATTCGAGAGGATTTGTTCATAAAAGTTGAAAGTTTTACAAATATAGAGTTTGATAAGTTTTCTACAGCATCCTTAGTGACCCGTTCAACCAATGACATTACCCAAATTCAGATGATCATTATTATGTTGGTTAGTATTGTATTTTATGCCCCAATATTAGGTATTGGAGCTATTTTTCATGCGATGTCTTCAGCATCATCAATGTGGTGGCTAATAGCAATACCTGTTGTAGCACTTATATCTATTATAATCATGGTTTTTATAATTGCTTTACCTAAATTTAAGTCAATCCAAGATTTAATTGACGACCTTAACCTTATTACACGTGAAAATCTTACAGGTATGATGGTAGTAAGAAGTTTTAACAAGCAAGAATTTGAAGAAAATCGTTTTGATAAGGTTAATCTTGATTTAACGAGAAAAAGTTTGTTTATAAATAGATTAATGTTCATATTAATGCCATTAATGATGTTTATAATGAATGGAACTATGGTTTTAATTATATGGATTGGATCTCATGAAGTCGCGAAGGGATTATTGCAGATTGGAAATATGATGGCATTTATGCAATACACGATGCAAATAGTAATGTCATTTTTAATGATTTCTATAATGTTTATTCTACTTCCACGAGCTAGTGTGTCAATAAAAAGAATAGGTGCGGTATTGGATACTGAACCATCCATTAAAGATTCCCAAGATTCACGTTTGTTTAAAGAACCCTTCGATTCTACAATTGAATTTCGTAATGTATCATTTAAATATCCTGGTGCTGAAGAGAATGTATTACATGGAATTAACTTTATAGCACGTCCAGGCGAGACGACAGCGTTTATAGGAGCAACTGGATCTGGTAAATCCACACTTATAAATTTGATACTCCGATTTTATGATGTCTCTTCTGGATCAATTTTAATTGATGGCTTGGATATTCGGAAAGTTTCGCAACATGATTTACGAGAAAAAATAGGATATGTTCCTCAAAAAAGCTCCTTGTTCTCAGGAACTATTTCAAGTAATTTATATTATGCGAATGAAAACGCTGAAAGTAAAACAATACAATCAGCAATTGAAATTTCACAAGCTTCCGAATTTGTAAGTGCCAAAGCCAGGGGTTTGGAGTCAAGAATTTCGCAAGGTGGTAGTAATGTATCTGGTGGACAAAAACAGAGATTATCCATAGCAAGGGCAATTGTAAAACAATCTCCAATTTATATCTTGGATGATAGTTTTTCTGCGTTAGATTTTAAAACTGATAGAGCATTACGTAAGGCATTCAAAGAAAATTTAGAAGACATCACATTATTAATTGTCACTCAAAGAGTTTCCACTATTATGGATGCTGAACAGATAATTGTACTTGATAATGGTAGAATTGTAGGTAAAGGTTCACATATAGAGCTGTTGAAAACTTGTGAAACATATAAGGAAATTGCTTTATCTCAACATACAATGGAGGAATTATTATAATGCAGAGACGTCCCCAAAGAGGCCCAATGGGTGGAGGCCCAATGGGTAGAGGCCCAATGGGTAGAGGGGCATTCCCCATGATGGGAGGTAAAGCAAAAGACTTTAAAGGTACTATTCGAAAATTATTTGCTTATATGGGTAAGTACAAAAAGGTAGTAATAATTGCAATCATTTTTGCGATAGCTTCTACAACCGCCGTCATTTTTGGTCCGAAGATTTTAGGGATGGCAACTACAAAATTATTTGAAGGTTTAATTGACCAAATAAGAGGTACAGGTTCAATTGATTTTGAATATATTGGATTTATAATTCTTTTAACAATTGGGTTGTATGTACTTTCTGCAATATTTAGATTTGTACAAGGTTGGATAATGGCCAAAGTTTCCACAGATACATCTTATCGCCTAAGGCAAGATATCTCCAAAAAGATTAACAAATTACCTCTCAAATATTTCGATAAAAAAACACATGGTCAAGTACTGGCACATGTAACTAATGATGTGGATGTAATTAATCAGACTTTAAGTCAAACACTTACCCAGATAATTACTTCAATTGTTACTATAGTTGGTGTTCTCATAATGATGTTATCTATCAGTTGGTTTCTAACTCTAATTGCGTTGCTTATAATCCCAATTTCACTAATTTTAATGCGAACGATTATGAAGAGGTCTATAAAGTACTTTATAAAACAACAGCAATACTTAGGTCATGTAAATGGTCATGTTGAAGAGATGTTTAGTGGTCATGTTGTAATGAAAGCTTTTAATGGGGAGGAAAAAAGTATTAAGAAATTTTCTGAATATAATAATATACTTTATAAATCTGCATGGAAAGCGAGTTTTTTTTCTGGTTTATTGATGCCACTAATGTTTTTTATAGGAAATATAGGTTATGTTGGAATTGCCATATTAGGTAGTTGGCTCGTTATAATTAATTCTATATCTATTGGTGATATTCAAGCATTTATCCAATATATCCGTACTTTTACACAACCCCTAACTCAAATTGCAAATATCTCTAACACAATTCAACAAACTATAGCAGCAGCAGAAAGAGTCTTTAAATTCCTTGAGGAAGAAGAAGAAATTGAAGAGACGATGAATCCTATTAAAATTGAAGATAAAAATACCTACCAGGTTGAATTTAAAAATGTTCAATTTGGATATAATCCAAATAAAATTGTAATCCATAATTTTTCAGCCTTAGCAGAATCTGGTAAAAAAATAGCTATCGTTGGTCCAACAGGGGCAGGAAAGACCACAATTGTCAAACTTCTAATGCGTTTTTATGATATACTTGATGGTAGTATTTTAGTAGATGGAAAAGAAATTAGAAATTTCACTCGAAAAGATCTACGTACTTTATATGCTATGGTTCTGCAAGATACATGGCTTTTTAATGGGACTATAATGGAAAATATACGGTATGGAAATAGCGACGCGAGTGACAAAGAAGTTATTGAAGCTGCTAAAGCTGCACATGTAGATGATTTTGTCCATTCATTACCGAATAGCTATAATATGATTATTAATGAACAAATTACTAATATATCTCAAGGTCAAATGCAACTTATAACCATTGCTCGAGCTGTTTTAGCGGATCCTAAAATACTTATTCTTGATGAGGCTACCAGTTCTGTAGATACCCGAACTGAGATACTAATACAAAAAGCTATGGATAAATTAATGGTAAACCGTACAAGTTTTATTATAGCTCATAGATTATCAACAATCCACAATGCAGACCTTATTCTCGTAATGAATGGGGGAAATATAGTTGAACAAGGAACTCATGATGAATTAATGGCAAAGAATGGATTTTATGCCGACGTCTATAATAGTCAATTTGTAAGTATAAAAAGATAAAAGATTCTTTCAGATTTAAGGCAAGAATGTTTTAATATTTTAATCGAAAGTAAGAATTGAATGAATATAACTCTTATTTTTAATCAAGATTATTAAATTTTTAGGCCAAAAATACAAAGAATTCTTAAAAGTTTTAAAAAAAATGATGAAAAACTCTTAACTGTTAAGACTATTAATACACATATTTTTAAACCTATTAATAATCTTGTAAATAAAATATTTTAATATAGTTTCAATGAATTGAAAAATATAATAGTTTTTGTAAATTAAAAACTATATTTAGTAAAAAAAGATCTAATGATTTCTATGATAAATTATTTAGAAAAAAATATGATTCAAGGAATTTGTAATTCCAACGAGTTTAAAGGATGGCTACTTTCAAGAAGATGGTTTGGAGACAAATCAACTTTATCGAATTTAGAGTTTGATGTTTCACTCCATTATTTTGAAAATATTACAAAGAATATTTTTCTCACCATAATCGAAATTAAAACTTCAAATTATTCAAAACGATATTTTCTTCCATTAATTTATTATAAAAAGATTGAAGAAATTCTTGATTCCAGTGAAAAAACCCATTCCAATATTGTGAAGCTTACGGAAAATACTTTCAGCAAGAAGTTGGTTATAAATGTAGAAAATAATCAGAAAATATTTACACTCAACTTGTTAGAAGCTGAGTTTTGTCTTTTCTTCTGGAAGAAAATGTTATTTGATACAAATATCTCAGAGAGATTTCCATCATTGGATTTAGAATTAATCCTCTATAATAAACAATTTGAAGACGACGTAAATATGAAAAAAGTACAAAATTTAATAGAAGCAAGCTTATATCCTGATCGCTATAGCCTTTCAATAAATCAATTAGGAAAAGGAAACACTACAAATACCTTATTTTCATTAAATATAATAAATAACAGGTTTCCCGAGCAAGATCCAATTTCGTATGTACTAAAATCTTACAAAGTTTATTCAACAACTATAGAACCTTCTGCTTTATTTGTTTTAGTTAAAAACAAATTTCCAAATGCTCCAAAGATTTATGGAACAATTAAGGTACATGATAAAGAAACAATTCAAATTATGGAAAATGTTCCAAATAATGGAAATTTGGGAGATATATACTGGACTGAACTTAATAAAATGATAAATACTATATTCAAAAATGCAGATACTAATTATTCCAAATTTAACGATAAATCAAATATTTCTCAATTAATTAAAGATCATTGCCTTGAAACCATTAGAGTATCTTCTGAGATAGGAAAATATATCAACAATCTGCATAAATCTTTAATTTTACCATCCCAAATAGAGTATAGTGTAGAAACTGTTGATAGCGGAACTTATCTTAAAACCTACACAGAAAAATTAAATTCGATGATCTCAGAGTTACTTACTAACATGACGGATCAACCAGAAAGCACATTTTTTAATTTACCAAAAGTGAGTTCAATCCTTATAGATATTAAAGATATTATTGAAAAATTTCGATCAGAATTTAAAGCCCAAAATATTAATATTCAACCAGTACATCAAGATTTACATATGGAACAAATTCTTTATAATAAAATCGATGACCACTATAATTTTTACTTCATAGATTTTGAAGGAGATCCACAACTTTCTTTAGAAGAGAAAAAAAGTAAATTTCCAATTGAAAAAGATCTAGCCTCTTTTTTAAGGGCCCTCAGTTACATAAAATTCAACACTTTGCTAAAATTTATTGAAAATAAGATTATACGGAAAGATAAATATGAAGTACCTGAAGAAATTCTATATAATCTTTTCTTCAGACGCGCTGCTAGACCCTTAAAAAAAGTTCTCGATATAGTACTTAATGTTCTAAATACCTGGGAAAAGAGGTTGATAGGAAAAATATTAAAAAATCTGAAAGCAGATTATATTTTAATTACTTATTTCTATATTGAAAGAGCATTGCATGAATTAAATTATGAAATATTATTTAGACCCAATATGATCATTACACCTATATTGGGTTTAAAAGAGATTATAGAAAAAAGTTAATTATCTAAAAAATTTATTCTTCTTCTACATCAGGTAGTTTAGCAAATTCGAAGGAATAATGGGAGGAAGATATATCAATTGGTTGTACCTGCTTTTGGTATGCAGTTCGTATTTTGCTTTGGTCAGTAATTTTCGACGTAGTCCAATTTGCATTGAATTCACCTTGATTAAAAATTCTCCATGCAAAAGCTTCCACAAATTTTTGAGGTCCAAATTTCTTATCTATTAAAATATATTTATTATCATCAATAAAATTTCGAAAAAACCCTAGGTTATCACATAAGTCTAATTTATAAAAGATATCATCAATTTTACCATTTATTCTTGCGCAATCATTTATGAAGCGCGCTAATTTATCTCCTAACTTAATTTGATCCTCTTCCACTTCTTTCTCAACAAGTTTTCTTAAAAAGCTTCTTTTTATCATCATAAAATCTCGATCATTTAAAGATTGAAGCGAACTTTTTTGTTTAATTATATATTTTGATATTTCTAAATAGTTTCTAATAAGATCAGCTTTAGAAATACCCAATTTTCTTCGGACCTTCTCTAAGTTTTCATTTAAATTTTCATCAATTCTAACAGTTATAACAGTTGTTGATTCTTTCAATTTATTTCATCTTTCTGAATATTTTTTTTTTTTCATTTAAGATTTTTGGGCTAAATTTCGGCTTATTTGTGAATTACTCTTATCTTTTTATTTGTAATTAATATATTTATATGTAACATAAGTAATATTAGTATATAAATGATTAATATCAACGAAAAATTAAATTTAAATTGATCTCAAATTATCTGATGACTGTAAATTTAGAATGATAAGATATCTATAATAATGAAAGATTAACTTATTTTAGGGTTTTGAAGTTTTTCTAATATATTATTCATTATTTCTTTATTTATTATACTTTAATATTAGGAAAGTTAACTATTTATTCTAAATTGAGAAATCTTAAGTGGTAATTTATTGAGGTCTTATTTCTGACATTATTTTCATAGAAATTTTTTTTACAAAAAAATAAAGAACATAAATCACATTATCTAATGCTTAAGGTTCTTAAATTTAAATATTATTAAAAAATGATACATTTATTTAATAAATTTTTAAATTATTTTATGAAAATTAAAATGGTATGATTTCATAATGTTTGAATCAATTATTATTTCTAGAATATTTTTTTTTTAAAATCTTTATGGTCATAAATATACTACGCTAATCTCTTAGAGAAATTCAAGTCTATCATTAAGATTTTTTGTTCCTTTTTATTAAACAAATATCTATCCAAATAAAATTTTGTTTTACATATTCAATGATTTTCAATGTCATTTGTAAGTATAGTAATCAAACGTAACATAGGCTTACAAAAGACACACAAGGTAAATATATATGCAGTAAAAAATATAGGTTTCATGTATAAACCAACTTGATACTTATTAAGGGTTTGATAGCAAGTTATGGAAATCACACAAAGTGGTATTTTAGAGGTTAGTTTGCAGAATAAGTCTGAATCTATATCTGTAGACTCAGATGATCAAATTGAAAAAATAGTTAAAGCCTTATCTTCACGAACTAGACGTAAAATACTTAATCATATCCAAGATGAACCGATGGATGTGTCTAATATCGCCGCTAATTTAAAGATGACTGAAGCTAATATTTCTGCTCAAATTAAGAAGCTCGAAGAAGCAGGACTAATAATTTGTGATTATGCTTCTGGTGACCACGGGGTTAGGAAAATTTCGAAGTTAAAATTCAATAGACTTGTAATACAATTTTAAGTATTATTTTATAAAAAATTAGGCTTTAATTTAAGGTCCTAGATCTATTTTTATGCCCTAAATAGTATATATTGTCTTAATTTCATTACTAAGTTGATTTAGTTAGATATTTTTGCTGATTTTCGTTTCTTTTTAATTAGAGGTATAAGCTCAGTTTCTTTTTCATGAATTTCTGGTTTGTAAATTATAGTGTCTTTTTTAACCTTTCCTTCTGACATCAATTCTTTTAGTTCATCAGAAATTAACGAAAGATTCATTCCCATCGACTGAAGCATTTCTCTTCCGCTTTTTATTACCGTTTTAGCAAAACGAGGTATATTTCGCCCCATCCAGTTGAATTGACCAAAGGGATTAGTATATCTTTTTATGAGCATTCTTAGCCAACCCTTACTAAGATAATATGCAGAATATGCTTCACCGACTAATTGAAAAAGTTCGTTATTGGTTAATTGTTCTGTACGCATCATTGGATGGAACAAATCATAATGTTTGAAATTATTACTAGTTATCATATTTTTTTCCGACATTTCTTTGTAAAAATCGGTACCTGGAAAGGCAGTAATGGGTGTAAATTGAATACAGGTTAAATTAAGGGATTTTGCGAACTGAATATTTTGTCTTACCATCGTTTTAGTTTCACCTGGAAAACCAATTATTACCCCTCCAAAAATTGAAATTCCACGATCTTGTAACATAGATACGACTTTTTTTACCATATTAGGAGTTAGATTTTTTTTATTCATTGCATCAAGGCTTTGTTGATGCACGGATTCGATACCAAGAAACACTTGTCTCATACCTGCTTTGTGCATTAAATCAATTAAGCTTGGATTCCTATATAACGTATCAACTCTAGATTGACAAGAGAAGTACATTTTGTTGGGGATTCCTGAACGTATCATAGTTTCAAGGATTTCTTTTGTTCTTTTTGTTTTAATAGTAAAGTTGTCTTCACAGAAAAAAATAAAATCATTTTTCCAATCAACGTCATATATTTCTTGCATAATCCTTTTAGTTGATTTTGTACGATAAGTTACAGGATGATCTGGATTTCTCCACATTTTTATAATACAACAGAATTTACAATTATGAGGACATCCTCTTGATGTTTCAAGTTGGGCAACCCTAGCACCTAAATAGACATATTTTTTATCATCTAATAAATCCCTCCGAGGCATTGGAAAATTATCTAAATTAAGTTCTAATCTACGATCTTTATTATGAATGACTATCCCTTCTTTATTTTTATATGAAACACCATCTATTTTACTTAATAGTTTAGTTCCTTTATTTCCATCGATATATTCAACAAGTTCGCGGAAAGTGTGTTCTCCCTCTCCACGTACAACATAATCTATTGAAGGGTGTTTTGCTACTGATTCTGGGGCTAATGTGGGTTGATATCCCCCAATTATTGTAGTGCATCCGTGCTCTTTTGCCATCTGCGCAACTTCAAATGCATGAGAGATTTGTGGTGTCATGCTTGTAAGAGCGACTATGTCATTTTGATTTAATAATGAACGAAATCTCTTTTCATTATACTTATGGACTTTGAAATCAAATAATTTAGCATCATGTTCTGGAACCATTGCAGCAATTGAAATTAAACTTAAGGGAGGTCCTTTGATTATAGCATCAAGTCCAGAAGTCAATCGAGCAGGATTAACGTATAAAATCTTCATCTTTCTAATTCCTTAATTTTTTTTTTTTCATTTTTTTTATCAACGTGCCTAAATTCCACTATCTAAAATTAAAACTTAATAATAATAGAGAAGTAGTGGTACAGAGAATTCTATAGAGAGTTCTCTAGACAAATAAACACTTTATAATTATATAGTTAAACCATCTATTTAAACTTTTTGTTATATCTACATAGCTGTAAAAAACACAAAGAGGGTTTAAAAATTCAATATAGGAAAATATGGTATTTTTTTATATATGATTTCTTATTAATTAAAATATTTTTTTTTCAAGTATATAAAAAATTGAGTCGTAATATTCAACAATTATAAATACCAGCGACGTGGAAAAAGTAATAAGATTATATAAAATGGTTAAACAAGATTATTATAAAGGAGCTTGTAACGTTGAGATGAATAATGTTGCGTGTGAGGCCACTTTGAAATTTTATTGTCTAAGAGCATAAATTGTTACTGTTAGGTACTACTAATCATTTGAGGGATTCAAAATATTCAATTAAAGTATTTTTTATCAACTCAAAATGACCCAAATGAGTTTTTTTAAGATCATCAAGAGCTTCTTTTATCCCTAATTTCTCAATCCTTTCAGTTATTGTGTAATATGGTGATTTTTTCAATTCCTTTGCTAACTGTTTATTTTTCTCAATACCTTCGAAGAGATAATCATTCGGATTGAGATAATGTTTACCTAACATTCCTTGAATTATCGCTATTAACATTATATCAAAGGTAATTCTTAGTATTATTTCATGATCAAAATCTGATATTATTGGAAATAAATAAGATTTAAGCATAGTAATTGATTTTTTGAACAAATCAAAAGATTCATTTCCTAATTGTTTAATTCTTTCATTATAAGCACGATCTTCAGATACCCTTAAACACAATGCTGAGACTGTTTGATATTCTGCAATAAAATGAATAAATCGTGCTTTAACATTAAGATAAGTATTTTTTGATTCTTCTTCATCTATCATCGTATCTAAATCATTTAGGGATTTTCTAAAATATTCAGCAATATCATTAAACTTTTTAGCGGAAGCTTCAAATTCTTTCCTTATTAAGAGATTCAATGCTTTTTTTTCTTCTTGTTCATAAAGCTCATCGAATTTATTAATTTTCATTACTGACTTTAAAATTAAACGCTTACCCACATCTTTTTTGATTCTGGATCGTTCAAAAGATTGTCCTGCTTTTAAGAGAAGTATTGAAGATAAACTATTATATTCTTCGGGATCAGTTTGATATAAATAATCTGAAGCCGTTTCCCACGCTTCTCCAGCAGTCTCCCAGTCATGCATATTAAATGATATATTTCCTAATTGAATCAATAATTTTGCAGAAACTTCATAAAGTTTAAGTTCTTCAGTTTTTCTGATAATGGATTTTAATCTATAAACCGCTTGAATGTTATTCTTAAATTGTGAGATAATTTGAGCGATTCTAATGTAAAGTTCATCTAATTTAATGTAACTCCCTAAATCAAGATAAATAGAAGCTGCTTTCTCATATAAATTGATTGATTCCTTTCCTTTTCCACGATCAGCAAGTGTTTCTGCTTGATCAATTAATTTTATAGCTTCTAATTCTTTCTCGTCACTATAGCGATTATCCATGATAAATTGCTCTTAATAATCTGAAATTTTAGTAATTAACAGTTTAAATTAAAGTTTCAATCCAAATACATAAGCTTAATTAAGATATTAAAACCTTAGTATTAATAGCTTTTTATATATAATTTACTTTTAGATATCTTTGTAAAAGAATAAAAAACAAGTTATTTTGAGAATTGGTTAAAGATTTTTATTTTTCCTCTTTTTATAATGTTTTTAAATTCTATTGATTGAAACACCGATGCAAAAGATTCCTTAGCGTCTTCAATCGCACCATAGAAAATGAAATTACTATACAATGTCGCGATAGACATGATACTAGCTCTTCTATATTTTGTATGATATTTTATATTTAAATGTGGAGAAGAATATGGAAAGAGAAATAGATTAGGTGCTGTGCCCACAGGAAGTTTTAATGAGGTGCTAATTAATTGTTGTGTTTCAAGTATATGAGCTAAGCTCTCTAAATTTACAACACCACCATCTACCCAGAGTTTTTCGACACCAATTTCTTTTAATCCATTAATTATGCTTACATTACCAGGTTGATTTTTTTCTGTAATATAAGCATATCTTTGAGTCGAAGTCATATTTCCTGAACCAAGAATTAATATAACTACTGATTTGATTTTATATTTACGTAGTAGTTCTACTTCTTTCTTGTTTTTTAAATTTGAAATTGTATTATATATATATTGATCTGGATTTATATCATGCTCTGCAAGATATTCAATTCCGACGACTCTTGATTCAAAATCTCCCCCTAAAACGAAGGGAGGTTCAAAATTATCTAAATAAAATTCTAAATATTTTATCATTGATTTAGGTGTATTAGCTGATATTTCTACTAAATGAGGGATTTTATATCTTTCTGATAAAGCTTGTTGTGTTTTAATCCGTTTAATCGCTTTTTGATGATTAAAAATTTCTGGATTTTTTCGATCAACAATAGTTTCATTCTTATAAAAGATTGTTCCAATTAATAGGGGTGGTAAATTAAATTCTCCTCTTTCTAATTTTATATCCCCATAAGAAAAAAATTCAGAATCATCCATTTTTAAATCATTTATCTAATATAATACTTAAATATGAATTATATGCTATTTAATCTGCTTACTTTTTCAAAGTCAAGATAATTTTATATTATCCTAGAAACTTGGAATTAAAAATTATGAAGACTATTATTTAATTAAGAATTAAAAAAACTTAATAAAAAAAATTTTTAGTATTATAATAAAATGAATGGTGACGAAGTCTCACAAGTTAATGTAGCAGCATATTATCTCGCACAAAAAGGCTATACTTATGATAAACTATGTTGGATGTTAGCGGAAAGACAGCTATTCCTTCAAAGAGACCCAAATTATAAAAATGAAAGCAAGATAAAGGAAAAAGCAGCTGAAATTTTCTTTTCTGGTCCTACATACGACGTGCTATGTTATTTAATCTCAGAAGTTGATATTAAGATGAAATTACAATAAAAGAAGTGACATAATAAATCTAAAGTATTTTGAGAAGAAAATTTATAAGAGTGAATTAAAAAAGATTTAATTATATATATTATGCATCTAAATCGATTTTAATACAAATGCAATCGAAAATCACAGTTGCGACAATGTCCTTCTTTTAGTTTTTTGAAACATTCTTCATGATAAAGAGTATTACACTGAAGATTTCCGCATTGAACTGCAGATTGACCTTTTTCAAAAATTAAATGACATACAGGACATGCGATAAAAAGAGCCTCTTCCCCCAATAAAGCAATATCTTTTACATATTTAGCTGGTATAATATCAGGTTTCTGTGTGGTTTCTTCTTTCAATCCTCTGGTAAGGACTTGTAATTTTTGAATTTGAGTAACTTCCATTGGTATTTTTAAAAGATAAAAGCAATGTGGACATCTTGCAGTGCCAGATTTCTTTACTTGATGATTTTTTTGAGAATCTGCCCATGCGGCTAAACAATGTATATGAAAAGGTGTGGTACAATTTGGGCAATATCTTCCAGTTACATAGAAAGACCCTTTTGTATACGGATTTTGATCAGAGAAGCAAATAGAGCATTTTTTAAAATCAACTTCTCCTCTAATTTGTTTTGCTCGTTGTTCTTGATCTTTTGTTAAATCTTGAACTCTTAGTAGATCAGCTGCAATCTTTCTAAGAAAAGCAGGATTTTCTATAAGAGTTTCTTTTCTTGATCCATATGTTTTATAGTTATCATCAGCAATTTCTTTAGCGGAATTAATCAATGATTCAAGATCATTATTGTAAAAATTTCGACCACCTGTAATATCACTTATTTTCTTAAGTATATTTTGTTTTCTTGTATTTCCTAAACTTAAAGTGTCTATTCGAATATTTAGTCCTTGGGCTAAACGTGCCATTTTGATTGGATCTACAGCAGTTTTCATAGAATTTCCATCAGAAATCAAAATTATTCGAGGTGTTTTGGCTCCAATTTTACGTAACTCTCCAATTAAAGTTTTTATCGATAAAGCTAATGCATCCCCTATAGCGGAGTAACCACCACATTTTAGAGAATCCAAAGCTTCAATGAGATTATGTTCAAAACTTGAAGTGCTAAAGTCCACGACTTTTGTAGCAATATTCGCGTATTTTATTAATGCAAATGCACTTAAATTATCTATATTGAATCGTTCTTTAATCAATATCTTACTTGCAGAAATACAACAAGCTAATCTGTTTGGAGAAAAATCTTTTCTAAACATTGATCTAGAAGTATCTATGCAAATAACTAGATTTTCAGGAATTCGATTCTCAGACATTTTGCCGATAATATAACTAATTCAAGCTTTTATTATTCTAAATATAGAAAATAGCTTTATTGATTAATTGATTTTTTATACTTTTATTAATTACTAATTAATTAATACTGCTTCAATTAGATAAAGTTTTTTTTTACAAATATTAATATATATTTAATAATACCTTTTTTTACTAGTAAAGATAAAAATATTATCTAAAAGAAAAATAATAATTTAATTTGATGTCTAATGTCTGAAAATAGCAGTAAGAGTGTAGCTCTTAAAGATTTCTTTAAAAGAAATGTTCTTATTAATCAAATTGAAGAAGTTCTAAGATTTAAACCAGATACGTTAATAGGCGTTGATAAAATCAGTTCTGAAAATTTGTCTAATGAAAGTATAAATACTATTGAAGAACTTGCTAATTTATCTGTAGCAAATCTTCCTGAAATAAAAGAAATACTACCAAGCATGTTAATGAAATGGGTAAAAATCGCTCAGCTGATACAGAAAACTATAAAGGAACAACTACGGCGTCATAAAAAATTATTAATGATAGGGCTAGATAATGGAGGAAAAACTTCTATCCTCGCAGTAGTTCAAGATAAATTCTCGATTATTAAATCTCTTTTACCTACAAGGGGCGTAAAAAGAGAGAAATTAGATTTTTTTGGATATCCAATAATAAGTTGGGATTTAGGCGGTCAAGTACAATATAGAGAGAAGCTTTACTTTAATAGACCAGAATTATTTTTCACTGAAGCGGATATTATGTTATATGTGGTAGATAGCCAAGATCCTGATAGAATTCCTGAAGCCGCCAATTATTTTCGAGAAGTATTAAAAGTATTACAAGAATTACATGAATTACCTTCTGTTATGATTGTTTTAAGCAAAAGTGATCAAGATATACGAAAAGCACTTCAATGGCAACAAAATGTCACAAGCATAAAAAACAAATTTAACAGTATTGCTAAGGAATTTGAAGGTTTCTCGGTTGATTATTGTGATACTACTATTTTTCAGAGAGAGACAATAATGCATATGTTCAGTGAGGCGTTAAAGAAGGTATCTGATACTTCTGAAATAATCGAACATATACTCGAAGAGTTTACACATCAAGTAGAAGCAAAAGCTTCAAGTCTTGTATCAATGGATGGCTTAATTTTTGGAAGCTATACTGGATCAGATACAGATGAAATGCTAGTAAATAATACGGCATTATTGCTTCAAACGCTTTCGAACTTCTACAATTCAATTGGCTTAATAAGGGAAAAAACGATAAAATTGGAACTACCTCTTAATGGATTTACTATTTGCGGAGAAAAATTATTCGAATATTCCGAATTGCAGATACCTGTATTTTTGTGGATGCTTTCAGAAAACCCAGAATTATTGGATGGAAGACTTGATTATTTTAGAGAACAATTACTTCCGTTGATTAATCTTTTTCTTTAAATATCTTTATAAAATTCAAAATATTTACTCTAATTCTAATTCCTTATTTGCTAAAATTAAAAACTCATTACATTTATCTAACATTTTAATTGCATTATCTAAGTTTTCGACTACTGATTCTAAACCTTTTTCTTGAGCAACATTTCTCCATTTTATGAAATTTTCCTTATGTGAATCATTATGATCTGCCCAATGTTTACATAGTTTTGATAATTTTAAAATATCCTTATCTTGTTTATCCAAAATATTGTTCATCTCTTATTATTATCCAGTATTATGATGAAAAGATTCTTTATACATTAAGTTTTAGGTTTTCTATTTGAATACATTTATATAATTATAGACTATTGGTAAATTATTTTTAATAAATTAGAATTGGAATAATATGCAAGAAATTAAAGATTTTGATACTGAAGCAAAAAAACGTATGAAATGGATTACCTACAAAGAAAATGAAATTCTTCTTGATGATTATACAAATATTTATCCTGAACAATTTGCACCCCTCATCAAAAGGATTACTGATCTTACATTTCAATCAGGAAAGAAAGATATTTTATTAATAGTTGATGTAACAGGAGCATATGCTAATAAAGAAGCTGTTGATGCATTTGTTGAAGCAAGTAAGAAATCAAAACCACTCTTAAAAAAAACTGCTGTTGTTGGAATAACGGGTGTAAAAAAAATATTTCTAAATATTGTTAATAAATTCTCAGGAGTAAATGCTAAAGCAGTAGCCTCAATGGAAGATGCTAAAGAATGGTTATTAAAATAGTTAATTAAAAATAATTCTAATCTAATTTAATAAATGTTAATATAATCAAGTAGACTTACTATTTTATAGACTAAAACAAAAAAAAATAGAAAAAAAGTAAGAAAAATTATTTTAGGTTCTACAAAGTCTTTTTAAAAGAGTTGGATCTATTATCTCTTTTGGTTTCCATCCCTTCTCTTTTAGATATGCCATTATCTCATCTTTCATATTAATAGGAATATCCGCTTCCAGACGGACAAATTTCTCTAAATCATTAGGAAATTCAACACCCTTATATTTTCTCTCTAAATCGATCCAATGAGATAATTTTATCATTCGTCCTTTAGAATTATCTGCAGGTCTTAAAGCTAATTTGGCGACTAAACAGATAGCTTGTTCTATACTTTCCGCGGTTGTTAATAGATGTTCAGGTCCAGGTCCCACTAGATGATCGGCTGTTCCATCTCGAGCATTGAATACTTTCCAAACATCTTCATCATCGGAGCGTCCAATATACATTCTTCTATATTCCGCGGCATGAGGGCCACAAACAGCTGGTACACCTAAACCATTTGCCATACTTGCAATACTTGCAGCTTTTTGAGACATAGCACCCCATGCAACACCAACTGCTCCAACTCTGTTTAAAACATAGTCAGCTATTTCTTCAAAATTACCACGTAATGGTCTTCGGGCGAAGATATTAGCAACTTTAATTGCAGCTCCAGTAATATGAGGATTACTTACGCAACTTCCTACATTTACTAAACCGCCTCTATCAAAATCACCCGGAAATCTATCATATAATGTTTTTCCATCTTCATCCTTTACAAGGCCAATATCCATTGCTCCACAGCCTGAAACTACAACTATATAATTTCTTGTTAGAAATTCTTCAGCCATTTTATATAGTTCTTGAATTTCATGAGCATAACTCGCACATCCAATTATTGCAACAATTCCAGGGATTTCTCCTAAGACAATAGGGGCACCTACATTCCTAATTTCGGTGTCCATAATAGGTCCACGCCCTACTCTACAGTTGAATTTCTCATTTCTAATCTGTTCTCTAGCGGCATATTGTAATAAAGTTAAAGGAGATACACCTTTCATACAGTCTCCTTCACATCGTCCACATCCCAAACACTCATCGAATGCTCCTGCTAATACTGAGAAATCCCCATCTTTAGCTAATTTTACTCCTTCCACAAGTGGTAAATCATTTGGACAATTTCTTTGACAATTTCCACAGCCATTACAATTCATCGCCATATCAATGCAACCTTGTTCATCAGGAACTCCACTTTTTGCTTTTCTAATTGGTTTGACTTTTATTGCAGTTTCAGCTGCTACTGCACCAGCTTTTATTGGATCTAAAATAAGGACACCGGGTTCCTTTCCACTTACTAAATCATCAACAATTTCATTGATAGGATCAGTGGTTCTATCAGGTAAACCGCTCATATTCTTTTCATTTGTAGCAATAAATGGAGCTCCAATCAACTGGGCTTGCTCAAATGATCTTAGATTTACACATTGTTCATCAACCATTACTACATCTGGAAATCCCGATCGAATCACATGAAGCTGTCTTGACATTGATCCCACAATCTTAGCACCATCATAGTATCTCGTTAAATCATGGGCAGTACAACAAATTGCTCCAACATCTACCTTTTCATCTATACCTTTTTCTCTTATATAATCAACTAATTCGACTCCAGGGGCAACGTTATGTCCAATCATCAAAATAACTGCCTTACTCGTATCTAATGTTCCCATACCAAGTTCTACAATAGGAACATTAGGATCTCCCATAGGAAATCCGTACGCGGCAATTTGAACAGCATCAGAAATTTCCATACCTACAGAATCTGCTAATCCTGCTAAAAAGCTTTTTGATTCATAATCTAAATAAGAACTCTCTTGTCCTGTATGTCCCGCCGCTAATAAGTGTGTTATTGTAAAATGCACCCACTCCATAGCGGTTTCTAAATCTTCTAGGGTTTCAGGTTTCATACCGACAACTAATCTTGTGTGAGGCATCTCAACGGCTATATTATTCCCAAAATTAATTGGTACATTGCCATACTTTTCTTTTAACCAATGTAATAGATGATCTCCGTGGGCAGAATGGCACGCAGCGCCTATACAGCAGGCAATCTCTACTATCCGACTCTGTTGTGTCTCCATATTGATCCCGCATGCACCTGTTCGCCCCTTGGAAAGATTACATTTCCCATATGTGCATAAACAGCACATATCACATTTGTCGTATATGCACAGATCAATTGTGCATATATATCGGCATGTAAAAAGGTTTGTATCTTTCCATCATTTTGAAAAACCAATTGCGTAGGGTTGGAATATGGGGCATAGGATTTTACCCTTGAGAAGTCATGCTTCAATCAAGTGAGGTCCCATAGGCTCCCATTCCGTCTCATCTCCGAAAGAAACTTTACCAGTAGTAAGTTCGAATCCTTTAATCGTTCCGAGAGGACCTTTATATTCATCTATTTTAACTTTAGCTCCTCTTTTTTCCATATATTTTCACTCAATTTTATTATTTTAATTTTGATTTCCTTTTTTAATTTTTTATAATTTAAAATAATTTTATTATTATTTGTTATAAATTATCCAATAAAATAAAAGCTATTGATTAAGTTTTAAAATCGATATAATAAACTTGTTTATGGATAATTAGTGTGAAATTTCAAACTAAGGTTAAAAATGTCGCTTTTAATTTTAAAAAAACAAGGATGAAAAATAAGTTAAATTTAAGAAGAGAGTAAATTAAAAATCTCAGGAATTATATTATCAATATTGAAATTAGTTTTAACAGATGTAAATAAAAAATTCCACTTTCTGTTTTTTATTTTATTAAAATTGTAGAAATTAAAAAGTTCTTCTTTTAATAGTGTAAGTTGTTCATTATTACCTTTATCTGAATACTTAACTAAATCAGTTTTATTTCCTATAATAAGTAAGGGTGTTCCATTTAATTCATCCTTGTTCAATACATTCCAAAACTCTTTTCTTGATTCTTCAAACCTTCTTTGATTAGCTACATCAATCATATAGACGATAATGTTGGAATCTTGAAGTCCTTTTAACCATTTTGATCTAAATGATTTTTGTCCAGGCATATCCCATACCGCAAGTAAGCCTTTTTCTTTTACAGGAATATATTCAATGTTGAATTTTCTCGTTGGAACAAAAAAATTATCATTAAATTCACCAGTTTTCAAACGTCTTACTAAACTGGATTTTCCCACTTCATCAATTCCAAAAAGAAAGATTTTGAAAAATGTTTCAGTCTGATAATAATATTCAATATCAAGAGGTTTCTCGATTACTTCGTCACCAAACCTTCTAATATCAATGAACATAGAAATTAGTAAATTTTCAACTTCAATTTCATCATTAAAGGAGTACCCATTATTATCACTCAAAATTTCAGTCAGCAATTCCTCTGTTATTTCTTTATAGTCATAAGGATTATCTTCATTGTCAAAAATTAACCCAATTATAATGTTTCCATTAATACAAGAAGAATAAATATTCATTTCATTAGTAAATTGAGCAATTGGTTCAGCAATTTTGAATTGATTTATATTCGTTTTTTGGCTGCCTTCTTCCTTTTCATGATTTTTTATAATCTCATTTATCAGTAATTTATCATTAATACTGATAATTTCATTTGGGTAACTATAAATATTTAGATCCTCTAAATCCTGAATTTCGTTTCCTTTAAATAAAAATATATTAAGTAGCAATTATACATCTAATTAGCTTAATTGATATATGTTTGAAAATAAAATTAACTTAAAAAAAGTTTGTAATCTTGCTGATATCTTTTACTTTTAAAGTCTTTGGATTAAAATGTAAAAGACTTACCCCTCTTTGGCATTTATAAGGGATATTAATAAGCAAAATGTTGAGAAAATATTATTCTTCTTCTTTTGATTCTTCAATAAAGTTATCAATACCTTCTTCAGAAGTATCTTCTTTAGGTTCTTCAGTATCCTCTTCTTTGGATTCTTCAATAGATTCTTGTTCCATTTTTTCACCTACGGGAGTGTCGCATACAGGACAACGACTCCATCCAGGTCTTAAACTATAACCACATTTAAGGCATTCCTTCATAGTCTCATCTAGTTTCCATTCTGGTATATCCAGCCCACCTTGTCTTTTGCGGGCTAAATCTTGTAATTCATCCTCTGTCCAAACCTCCATTCCTTCAGGTAATCCTGTTCCCCGTTCAGAAGCAAATTTGGTCAATTCTTCTTCTGTCCATGCAGGCATATCAGGTTGTGAAGCCATTCGTTTTTGAGCTTCTTGAGCTAATTCTTCTGCAGTCCAAGTTTTTAATTCTTGACTTCCTGGAGTTCTAACACCACCAGTTTGTTGAGGTGCTACTTGAGTAGGAGCACTCGATTGTTGAGAGGGCACATTACAACATTCTGCAGAAAATCTTAAAAGAGCTTCAAAACACCTTGAATATTTATTAGGTTCTTTTCCTTCATCGGTAACTAAAACTAGGGTGGTTTTATCAGCATTTTGAGGAATTGCTATACTATATAATGCAATATCTGAAGATATTCGTTCTGATTCGATACCCGAGCTGACTCGCTCTAAAGAATTCATTAATTCATTATTATTCATTAGGAAATCACAAATTGGATCACCATGTCTTTGATAACCTTCATGATATTTTGCAAGATGATTTTTGTTTAGTGTAGAATCAAATGAATCAATTATAGCCTTGATATAGGAATAATTTTGAGATTTTGGTTCCTTCTGAGTTTCATCCAGTTTAAAATCTCCTAAATCAATAGTTTCCATTATTGGAGCAAATAAAGGTTTTTCATTCTTCATTTTCCCAAAAACTATCGGACGTGAAAGAACACACTTTACTTCACCATAATAAGCAATAGCATTATCCAACAACTCTAATTTTCCATCAAAAACGATACGAGGGACTGTTCGAAATAATACATCCACCCATGGCATTTCTTTTATAGGAATTATTGCTACACATGTTTTTTCAATTAACTCTCGTAGTTTTTTAGTATAATTTTTCAATTCCTTCTTGATATCTTCGAATTCTTCATTTTTTAATATATCATCAACCTTTTCTTCAAGTTCTTTAAATTTTTCCTCATTTTTTTTTACATTTCCACCAAATGCTTTGAGTTCTCCTATGATATTATCTTTCATAATTATTGTCGCATTTTCGATTACTTTTTTCTGAAACTCCACGAGTTCTTGTTCTTCACTAGAAACTAAGTACTCCAAGGGATCAAATTCTAATTTGTTCAAGAAAATATTAAAAAGCTTTTGTTCTGACATTTCCTTTATTTTTTCTCCTAAATTATTTTGAATGAATAATAGATATTTGTAATTATAACAACCGATTGGATATAAAAATTTATTTGAATTAAGCATAAAATATTTTCTTGAAGATATTGATGTGTTAATTATTGGAATTCTAGTTACTTCTTCGACAACGAAATTAATAAAAAAAAAGAACTTGAACTTCTAGATACTTAAGGAATTATAGTAAATGTCAGTAGAGGTGAAATAATTGATGAGGAAAGCTTATTCTATGCTTTAAAAAAAAAGATTATTCAAGTCGCTATTATTGATGTTTGGTATAATTATTTCCTAGAAATCGATGAGGAAGGTAAGAAATATATATATAATTAAATTAAATTATAATTTATAAATTGAAATTTTTTTTTAACTTTATTTTTATTAATTAAAAAGTTTTTATCCATTTTTTATACTTATCAAAAGTAGTAAAATATCATTAAATTTGAGGAGTATAGAAACGTTTTAAAAATTAACACATTAATAAGCAATTTGGAATATGTAAGAAATGACAATTAAGTATCGCTTTAAATATATTAACCAGCTAAAAAAAAACATTTATATAGTAATGTGTGATAAATATTCTTATAAAAAAAATTGTGGTTTAAGGCGGTAATTTTAAAAAAAGGTTAAGTCAATTTGCCGTTTTTTGAATTCGGAAAATTAAAGAAAAGATATAATGTGATTAAATATGAAAATAGTGACTGTCAATATTCCTGAATCATATCTCGATAGTATTGAAAAATTAGTAGGGGAGGGTGGTCTTTATCCCTCCAGATCGGAATTAATTCGAGTAGCTGTAAGAGATTTCTTACTTCGAGAGCTGAAGATGGCTGATACCATAGCTAAATATAAAGAGACTGAAATTGAAGATGGTTTTGATAATGAGAATTTTGTAAGGGTACCAATTGAACGATTAAATAAAGATAAGGAACCAGTAAGAGAGTTTAAAACGTATAAAATCATTAAGCGATTAGAGTATTAAAAAATTTAAAATAACAGCTCTTTGTTATTATAGCAAAAGATGATCAGAAAAAGGATCACCTTTTTTTTTCTTTTTTTTTTATAACCCAACAATACTTATAATTACAAATGGGAGTATTAAATATAGAGTATTGAAATAATATTTATAATATCTATACTTAAAAAGAAAGAGGTAATTTTTATTTCTGATGAGAAAGAGATTCCTGATCAGTATATTCCTAAGTTTATGGAGTGGGGTATAATTAACAAGGAAAATTTTAAGGACAAGACCAGTTATGATGTTCCAATTAAGAGATGGGACCCTTTATCAACAGTTACTATACAATCTAAAGATTTTGGTCTTAGGAAAGAGCGTGTAAGATACTATGGGCATTATTCATACATCAGTCCTATCCGGAGTGCCCGACCAAAGGGATTTAAGACTGAAGATGATGAAAAAAAATTTATGGATTGCTCAAAAAAATTTGTAGGTGGATTTAAAGATGTATTTAGTTCTATTACAGAAGGTAAGATTGTATACGATGATGGGGGGAATCCTCTTAGTGATGGTTATACTATGATTATTACTCAAGACGAAAAGAGAATAGACAGTCCATTTTCAGAAGTGCCTTATAGAATAGAAAGGATTCCAAAAGCTTGTAGAGCCCTTAGTTTAATAAACAGGTATCCTTCAATGGCAAGAATTATAGATCCAGATATAACTGAGAATATTGTGAAAAAGCTTCCTCCTTATATAAAAATTTCAAGAGGAATTAATTTAGTAACCATCTCTCGAGATTTCTATCCTTCCTTATGTTTTAACTTAATTCCTACAGATGTATTAACCAGTATTTTTCTTTCTATGAAAGCGGCGATCCTTTATTGCATTGAGGAAGCTATAGAAAGAGATTATTATGATATACCTGTAATGCCATTCTTCAATATAGGAACTAAAGTTGGAGGATCTCAACCACGAATTCATAGTCAGGTTTACATTGATCTAACTATGGATGGTCATGGAAGTAGATTAGAGGGACATCTTGAAGCTTTTAAAGAAATGGGAGATAAATGTCATTTATGTATAACTTCTCATGGAGGATCTGATCGCATCATATTAGAAACGGAATTTTGGACCTTCTATACTACTGGGAGCCCTGTAAGAAATTATCACATAAGATTTCATCCAAATGAACATTTACGAAGATTTTCTCAACTAAAAGTCAATCAAATTGAAGACTTAGCAAGATCACTTAAAATGATTTTTCAAGCATTAGATGACTTAGAGATCGATAAAAACCGAAATATTTTATTTAATTGTTGCCCATTTGGTTATGATGCTAACTTTCATATGTTTGCTGATATTATCCCACACGAGATAATCGGTGGTGCTGAAATGGCTGATGATATGCGAGTAGCTAGAAAATTGCCGAATATAGCAGCCAAAGAAATAAGAGATTCATTGAAAATAATATAAATTATATTTTCTATTTTAAAAACATTGTAATTCAAGCATTTTTTTAATTCAGTATCATAATCTAAATATTTTCTAGCTCCTATAGATACATTTTATAATACTAACAGATAAGTTTTAAATTTCAATTAAAATTATATTTAAATCTATTGATTTTCTTATATTATTTAAAAATTTTTACGAGATTCAAAAAGTGAGAGATTGGTCTGCGATTATTCTGGCTGGGGGAAAAGGTAAAAGATTAATGCCTTTAACCTCGATAATTCCCAAACCACTTGTTAAGGTTACAAATGTACCTATGGTTGATTATGCGATAGCTCATTTAGTGTATGCTGGAATAAAACACATTATATTAGCATTAGCTTATATGGGAAAGGAAATGAAAGAATATATTGAAAAAACTTGGACCCCAGACAGATTGGGGGATGTCGAGTTAGAATGTGAAATTCAGCATAGCAAAGGGACTGCCGACGCTTATAGACTTTTAACAGACCAAATAGACTCTGAAAATGTCGCCGTATCAATGGCAGATATCGTGACAAACCTTCCTATGAAACGATTTATGGATTTTCACATTGAGAAAGGTGGAATATCGACTGTTTCAATGAAAACTGTTGAGAGTCATATTTCTCAATATGGTGTCGTTTTATTGGATAAAAATAGGAAAATTTATCTTTTTCTCGAAAAACCAGCACCAATGGAATTATATTTAAGTAGTATGGCTCAAAGAGAAGATCTCTTTTTACACACCAATATAATTAATACAGGTATCTATTGTTTTAAAAAAGATTTAGGGGAAATCCTTCATGAAACTGGATTAATGGATTTTGGAGGTGAAGTTTTTCCATATCTTCTTGAAAACAAATTTGATCTTTATGGTTTTGTAGAAAATTATTATTGGATGGATGCTGGGAATTCCACTACTTATTTATGGGCAAATTGGGATATGTTACGTAAATATGCTTGGCCAATCCTACCTAATGGGGTTGAATATGATGGTATTTATATAATGGGAATAATTAACTCAGGGCAAAATATTAGAATTGATAAGCCAACGTGTTTCGGAGAATATGTTTCTCTCTCGAATCGAGTTAAGATCAAAGAGTTGACATCTATAGGAAATAATGTCACTATTGGAGAAGACACATTGATTGAGAAGAGTGTTATATGGGATGAAATTAAAATTGGAGCTGGTTGTATAATTACAGAAAGTGTAATCTGTAATAATTGTGAAATTGGAGAAAATGTAGTTTTAGAAAGAGCAATAATTGCACCAAATTGTAGAATTAGTGATAATTCGCAAATCCGTGATCGATCAATAGAACTTGGTCAAGAGATATAAGTCAATCCAGTTTTTAAATATATTCATTATTTGTTTATACAATATCGGTGTCTAATCTCTTTAAAGTATGATAGCACAAATCAATACAACCATTAAGATTTTCAGGTTTACATTTATCTGGTGTATCTTTTGAACTATGTATAAATCTTGAATCCTCAGATGAATAAAACCAGCAAACCTGTAATTTTCGTTTACTTTTTTTCGCATAATCTTGAAAAACTGTGTGGTCTCCCATAAAAGATATTGATTTTATTTCCTTTCTAAGTGGAATTTCTTTTTCTCTCGCGGTATCTTCTAAGATATTATTTAAACTTATATTTAGTTTGGCTTTTTTGAATATTCCAGTTTGATCTATTAATCCTATATAAGATCCAACCATATCGACGTTAATAACATAGGATTTATCGAGATCATATTCTTTATCCAAATTTTTAAAATTTCTATAACAAAAAGCTTTTGACCCATATAATCCCATTTCTTCCGCCCCTGTCCATAAAAATATTAAATCTATATTATTTAGTGGATTAATATGAAATAATTTTGATAATTCTATCAATATAGCTGTACCACTTGCGTCATCAACAGACCCTATTGATTTATTTTTTGCTCTAATGCTAATAAAGAAGATTAGATATCCAAATAATAAAATTATATTAATTAATTTAAAGATAAATTGTGCATCCATCGTTAAATTTAAGGGGAAAAAAATAAAAACATATAAGATAAAAATTAAAACCATAGAATTTATGATTCTTTCAGAATAATTGATAGAGATAGAATCATAATGAGCACAAAAAATAATAACTGGTTTTCGCTTTCTATAAACATTCGCTTCAATTTTGGTAGTAACATTATGTGATATATGCCCTCTTTGAACGGGTTGTGTTAAATCAAACACTTTATATACTGAAACAGAAAGTATGTAATAAACTAGGAAATAAATTGATATAAAAAGAGTAATATACCCAAAAGCTCTTGCTGCTATTATAAAAAAACTAAGGAAAATGATAAATAACATGATAAGAATAAGAATTACAAATAATAAAATATAAAGCCCCCAAATAGAGACCCATAGAAAAGGATCTAATTCTGTTTTTATATATTTTTTTTTTAATGAATCTCTAATGTAATCCATAGCAATATATTCTTCAGTTGTTCCTGCTTTTCTTCCAAAAGCTAAAGCTTTCACATGATCTATAGCTGATTTTTTTTTATATAATGATGAATTTGATATAACTCCCACCTATATGTTTAATTTTTGATTTTGACATATTACTTTGGATAAGTTTTGAACTTATTAAAGTAAAAACTATTATATTTATTTTGTAAAAAATTTGGATGAAAATGGTGATTTCTCAATTATAATAGAGTTTAATATATTGTTTAGGAAAAATTACTTTCTAATTTATCTTTTACTTTTTTAAAAGATAAGGATTTTAAATTTCTTACTTTTCTATTTCTTAGCAAATGGTTCAAGATCTAATGCTTCAAATAAATCATCATTAGCTTCAATAGTACCAAGAAAATGCCATTCACCTTCTTCAACATTTTGACCATTTGCATATGTCTCAGCCATATTATAAAGTCTGATAAAATTCTCATAATGCAGAGCAACCCTATTCTCTGCATAATCTCTTGCGGACCATGTTGTTATTAAAAATTGCCAATCACTACTTTCTAAGAGTAAAAGCTCTCGCGCCATCTGTTTAAGAATTTTGATTAAATTAGGATCTTGTGAGTTTTTACATTTTGCAATAATTTCTTCGGATTTCGCCTCACATTCATAAATTCTCTCCCATGTCCATGTAGTCCACTCATTAAGCCATACCCAATGAGAACTAGCTTGCCCCCATGACCCCTCAATCACTGAAACTACCTTATTAGGAGGATTATTTTCCAAATATATTCTAGTATTAGTCAGATCAATCTCAGGATCATCTTCCATCCACCTTAGTATCCTAGCTATCCACCAATTCCCCTCGAACCACCAATGCCCAAACAATTCTGCATCATAAGGTGCTACGACAATTCCATTATTGTTAAATTTATTTTTATAATCTCTTAATATATCTTTTACTAAATTTATGTAATGGCTTGCATTTTCATCTAATTTTCCTGGAACATCGTCAGGCCAATATAACATTTTCTTACCTAAATCTAATTTAGCTTCTGTAACTTTCCAATAGCGTAAACCCCCTGGATAATGTTTCTTGTGGAAATCTAAATATTCTGCACAACCAGGATATCCATGTTCTCCGCTCCACACCACAATTCCTGTTTTTTCATCTCTTGTGAAGAACCCTACTGGAGCTCCTGTTGATGGAGCAGTAGACACTAAATATGGTTCATATTGAGATTTTTCAAATGAAGTGGGAATTTCTTCATATTGGGATTCAAATTGCTTCCAGAGTTCTGCTAATAGAGGAAAACGAGCAGCATATACACCTTGAGATTTTCCCCCCAATAATAGCGCGGTATCAATAAAAAAATACTTCAAACCATTTTTCGCTAGAAAATATTCTACACCTGGGCGTTCATATTCATCACCTGTTAAGGGGTTCTTCCATCGATATCCCGGGCGATAAGCACACTCTGGTAACCAAGCACCAGTAGGAGCTCTTCCAAAATGCCTTTTATAATTATCAACTGCAGTTTTAAATTGAGCATTTATTGAAGAATCTTTAGAAAGTAATGGGGCATATCCATGAGTAGCTCCGCATGTTATAATATCAATAAGTCCTTTATCTTGAAGGTTTTTAAATGCCCCTACAATGTCTTTATTGTATCTATGTATAAAATTATCTCTAACTCGTTCATAAAACTCTTGCCACCATTTAGTTAGTTTGATTCTCCCCTCTTCATATTTATTTCTTGTAAAATCTTCATAATCAAATAATGCGGCACTATGTTTCTCATCGATATAACCTAAAAATCCATCGATGAATCTTGGATGACGAAGCATCTCACAAAGAACAGGTGTGATCCCTATAGTAAGTTTTGGATGATATCCATCATCAACAAGTTTATATAATTCCATTAAAATAGGTATATAGGTTTCAGCTGCTGCTTCATTAACCCAGTCCATACCATGTGGCCATATTCCATGACCAATGACCCATGGCAAATGTGAATGTAACACTAAACAATAACTTCCAATCTCAATCATTTTATTCAATTTATTATTTTTTTTAAATATAAGAAATAAGTCTATTTATAATAATTTTAACTTCTCAAAAAGTAAAGAGAAAAAATATTTTAAAACAGATAAAGTTATATACCCTAGATTAGCTTTTTATCATATAGTATTTCCAATTGAAACATGAGTAAGAAAAAATAGGTTTTAATAATTCTAAACCCAATTAAAAATCTAAATGAATTGAAAAAAAAAGGGAGAATCATAGGGAAAGCAAACTATGTTTTCACTCCCGAAATTTCTAGCTCAATTGGCTCAATTCATGGTAGTTTATTAAAACAAGATGAATCTATCGTACTTGGTAGGGATTACCATAATGATAGCCGGATGTTGAAAAGAGCATATACATCAGGTTTGATGTCAACTGGTATAAACCTTTTAAACCTTTCAGATTGTACTTTTCCACTCTTACAATTCACTATTAGACGTTTTGGGGCAAGTGGAGGGGTTTATTTCTCAGCAGGTCATTTGTATAGTGAAGATGTAGGAATTCGTTTTTTAGATGCTGGAGGGATTGAATTATCACAATCAGAGATTCAAAAAATAGTTGATTCTTATAATAATTATCCTCAGGGTGTAAGAAGGGTCGATCCTAATGAGATTGGGCAGATAACATCTATTCCTCAGACAACAGATGTTTATATCAAGTCTCTTCAGCAATTTGTGAATAAAAAAAAAATAAAACAAGCGAATTTAAAAATAGTAGTGGATTGTTCTTACGGACCTTCTGGTAAAATCACTCCACTTTTAATGAATGATATTGGAGTTGAGATTATTGCTCTAAATACACATTATCGTGAAAGATCTTCAAGTCCAGTGCCCAGTATTAATACAATTCGAAATACCGCAGATATAGTCAAAGCTTCCAATAGTCATCTGGGAGTCTGTTTCGATGTTGATGGTTCAAGAATTCTAGTAATTGATGAAAATGGATTAGAAGTTAATTTTGAAGATTTATTAATGCTTTTTATATCTTATGATAAAAAAATTCAAAGTTCCAAATCCAACACGATTATAACGACGCCCTCAATTTCTCCTATTGTAAAAGACTTTATTGTTGATGCTGGATTCCCACTCAAACAAGTGGAAAACTATCCTGGGGAGATATCAAGACATATCAGAGAAGAAAGAGCTTGTTTTGCTGCTGCAGACACTTTAAAGTTCTATTTTCCCGAATATGCCCCTTTTAGTGATGGAAATTTCATTTTATTAAAAATATTAGAGATAATGAATCTTCAAAATGACTTACTTAGCTCCTTGACAAAAGGATTTCCGAAAGGAATGAAAATTAATAAAACTATTCCAATTTCGCCAGAAAAGATTGAAAATGTTCATAATCGATTAAGAGAATTAGCTGACGAAAAAAAATTAAATTATCATGATATCATAAATGAATTGAAAATAATTAATGAGGATGCATTTACAATTATTAAATTAGCGTTATACAGAAACGCTATACTTCTTTCTGCGGAAGGAGATGATAGGGAAAAAGCTCAAAAAATGATTTTTGAGTTAGAAAAATTAATAAAAGAAGTTTAAAAAAACGTGAAACATTATTTTAAAAATTATAATTATTTATCAGAGAAATTAATAATTTAATATGAGAAAATGAATTAAAAATTTAAAAAAAAAGGAACTAATTATATAATAATATAATTTTAAGTTATAGATTAAAAAAGTTGATTGTATAATGGCTGTGAATGATATTACTTCAATAATAATAATAGCTACTTTAGGAGTTATTTTTGTAATTTTTTTATTATTTGACTTATTCCAACGTAATGAAAAATATGGATACTTAGCATATGCTGTTGCTCTATTACCCGTTGATTATTATTGGGGAGTTGGAGGTGATCCTCTTATTGCATATATTATTCTATTTGGTTTATGGATAATTACACTATTACGTGATACAATAGGAATGCAACTTGAAAAGAATAAGGATATAAATGAAATATTGATATATCTTTTTCTAGCAATCATAATTCAATTGATCGTTAGCGCTATCATGCCAGAAGTCAATGAAGATCTAAAACTTTACACAGAAAAAGTATTGTATTTCTGGTTACCAAATGTACACTCCGCAATTTTTACGAGTTCGATTGCTTTAGCTTTTAAACTTGTAGCAACATTATTGGTATTTCTTATTATCATTCCATTAATCATTGATATCAAGGATGAGGAGGCTCCTCTGCCCATTATTATAATATTTGTTGCTATTTTCATTATACCTTTTCTTTACTTAAGCTTTATCTGGGTTCCAAACATGATGGGTGTATTAACTTTCTTATTTTCAGTAATATTATTTATAATTTTGCTGATTATAACACGGTCTGGCATGGAGACAAAATAAATCAAATTAAAATTTTTTTATTCTTCTTTTAACTTTTTCTCATTATTTTTATATTTAGTTCGCTATCAATTTTATAAGGAATTCAAATAAAAAGTAAGTATTTAATATAATATAATGGCAAAAAAAAAAGTACAAACTGATGAGATTCACCAAAAGGAGAGTTCTGAATCAGGATCTTCTTACACCTTAAAAGATTTACCTGGAGTTGGTGAAGCAACAGTAAAGAAATTACAAGAGGCCGGAATTCTATCCATCCGAACTCTCGCTATGTATCCAATGAGTAAATTAATGGATGAGGCAGGTATCGGTGAAAAAACAGCTGAAAAAATAATAAAGGTTGCACAAGATATCGAAAAAATGGGCTTCAAGTCTGCTGATATAATTTGGGAAAAACGTAAAACATTAAACAAATTAACAACAGGAAGTCAGAATCTAGATGATCTATTATATGGCGGTATTGAACCGGGGGCAGTCACAGAAGTTTTCGGTGAATTTAGAACAGGAAAAACACAGTTAGCACATCAATTGTGTGTTAATGTTCAATTATCTTATGAGGAAGGTGGTCTTGAAGGTAATGCTTTATATATTGATACTGAAGGTACTTTTAGACCTGAAAGAATAATCCAAATGGCAATAGCAAAGGATTTAGATCATAATATGATTTTAAAAAATGTAATTGTTGGGAGAGCTTATAACAGTGATCATCAAATTTTATTGATAAAGGAATCTCCTAAAATTATTTCAGAAAAAAATATAAAATTAATAGTAGTAGATTCGCTTATTGGCCACTTTCGTAGCGAATATATAGGGCGTGGTACTCTAGCAAATCGTCAACAGCTAATAAATTCTCACATACATGATTTACTAAGATTAACAGAAACATATGATGAATTAGCGGTTATATTCACAAATCAGGTATCAGCAAAACCAGATGTATTTTATGGTAATCCAATAACACATACCGGTGGACATGTAGTAGCTCATGGCGCTACGATACGTATATTCTTAAGAAAAGGGAAGGGAGAACAGAGAATTGCTAAAGTTGTTGATGCACCACATATTCCAGAAAGTGATTCTGTCTTTTCGATAACTGAAGACGGGATTCAAGATTAATTCTTAATATTTAAGATTAACATTTATTTCTATTCCTTTTTTCAATGATTCTGAGATTATACAGTATTGCTCAAATAATTTTTTACATTGATCTATCCTCTTAAGCAATTCTGGATTATCGATTTTTGGCACTATTTCAACGTCAATTTTTTTAAGTCTCCAGAAATTTTTACTATTTCTAGCAACTGTAACTTCAGCTCTTCCTTCTAAATCTGACAATGAGATATTTTTTTTTTCTATGCAAAATTCAAAACTTGCTGCTAGACAAGACAATATAGATAAACCAAGTAATTTTACAGGAGAGGATCCAATTCGATCATTTCTTCTTTCTGTTCTTAAATCAATATATAACTCATCCACTTTTAATTTTCCAAGATTTCCCCTAAAGAGCATCTTTTCTTCTAGCTTTAATTCAACTTTTGACTTTACTTCATTTGACATTTGAATAATCTTTTTATAGTTTAATTAAATTTACAAAAATGAAACTCCACAGTGTTTTAAATAATAAGAAGAAATTATAGATTAATATTTACATTTACCTCAATTCCAGATCTTACTGATTGTGTTACTATACAATATTGCTCGAAAAAACTAAAACCATCTTTTAGTGGTTTCAAACATTGTTTTGCTCTTTTAAGAGTTTCTGGATTTTCTATTTTTGGTACTATATCAACTTCTATTTTTTTAATTCTCCAAAAACCTTTCTCATTTCTTAAAATAATAACTTCTGCTTCCGCATTGAAATCCTCTACTTTAAACTCTCTTTTCTTGAGACAGAAAATAAAACTGGCACTTAAACACCCTAATATTGCAAGTGCTAACATTCTTGAAGGATTTGGTCCAAGCATATCCACTTCTTCACGATGTTCTTCATCAATATAACAGTCTTTAACCTTCATAGTTCCTAAGTCGCATTTAAAAATCATTTGAGACTCAAACTCGTCTAATTTTAATCCCACTTTAGTTTTCATTTCATCAGAAATAACTCACACCTCATAAATATTAATTAGGTTCAATTCAATCTTTTTTTATTATTATCCATATTTTTAAACAGAGAAAATAACTCTTCTCTTTTTGACTTATCGTTTTTTATTTCTTGTAGTAATTTATTTATTTCATTTAATTTTAGTTTGTAATACTTTAGTTCTTCCTTAATTTCTGAATGAATTATTGATAAATCTATAGAATCGTCGATTGAGCATGCTTTTTTAACAAATTTGAAGCATTGATTAATCCTTTGAGTTAATAAATCATCATCAAATTGTTTATCAATTAAAATATTAATTTGATCAATTAACCACTCATTATTTTCGTTTTTTATAATTTGTAATTGGATTTGAGGAAAATCTAATTCCTCTTTATTATTTTTTAAACAATTAACTATACTAGCATTAATACAATTTATATATGTTTTATCAGGTAAAATTGATACTGGATTCGACATCAAATCTATATTTTTTTCACCTACTTCATCAAGAATACAAGTAAATAAATTATTATCATTTAAATTACATTCAAAAAGCTTTTGATCATTTTCATTCATATGATATTTCTCTAAAATTTCCTTATATTAATTAGTTTTATATACAATTAATTTGGTATCTTACAAATAAAATTATTGTTTAAATGTGAATTTTTTATCCTTATTACAATAAGGAGTACTTTAAAAAAATAACCATCAAAGCTGTTCAAATTAAATTATATTCAGCTTAATTTTAGCTTGTTTCCATTTTCTTTAAATGAAGATGTCGAGTTAAATGAAAATAGATAAATGGAATATAGAGAAGAGTAATAAGGATAAATTCAAAAGCATAAATAACTATAAATGTAATCATAAGAATAAAAAGGCAAACCTCGATACTTAGATAAATTTTATTACTATAATATTTTTCATCAAAGAATGACGCAGGATTGTTATATTTGGATAAATAATCAGAAAGATTTTCAAATTCCTCTTTTGATATTAAAAACTTTAATCCTACTTGTTTTTTTGTAAAATAGAAAATATTTGTGCCCCAATCTAAAGTATCAATTAAAATATGAATAAAATAAGAAATTCCACTTAAGATTAAAACTATCCAATTAAAAATAAATCCTAAAATTAGGATAATTAGACTTGGAATAATTGAGTGGGTTATTAACATCCTATGATTATTATCTTTAGCAAATTTTGAAAAAAATATATCAAAATCACATATGAATGAAAATGACACTATAATAGAGAATTCCATGAGATTAAAATGAAAAAAGTAATTGAAAATTGAAGCGATGATAACTCCTACTGCAAAATGACTATTTATGTGCATAAATTTTAATTCCTATCGAATAATTAATAAATGTATTTTTTTTTCTTAATTCTTTTTAAAACTGCCTTTTTTGTTTCAAATCCTGCAGGACCTTTTTTTTCAACAAGAAAAGACGCTGCTGCGGAGGCTAAGTAAGCTGCCTTTTCAATTGATTTCCAAGATTTATCCGAATGAATAAATTCATATAGAAATATAGAAAAATATACATCTCCAGCACCAGTCTCATCCAATACCCTCTTGGGTTTAAAGGCGGGAATTTTTAATATGTTTTCATCTCTCCTAGTGAGCATCGAACCTTTTTCTCCTAATGTCATAATGTATATTCCGTTATTTTTGTATTTATAATAGTGAGTTATAATATCGTTATAATTTACGCATTTTCTTGCAATAAGTTTCATTTCTTCCTCTGAACCTTTCAAGATTAATCTGTCGCCTATTAATTCTATAATATTTTCCATATTAGCTATGATTTCTTCATCGTAAACATATTTGACTTTACCATCATTTTCAATTTTTCTTATAAAGCCCTGTAAATCTATACCTATGTATGTTTTAGGAAATTTCTTTAAAATTTGAGAAATATATTCATAAGAGATCTCATTACACAATGGTACTAAAACGAAAGCATCAGGAGGATCTCTAAAAAAATTTGTTGGTATGTCATTAAAATCAAGATTAGGACTTCTAGAGTTAAGTGTTAAACTTCTTTTATGATCAAAATAATCAAGAACAAAATTTGTATTTTCTGTTTGAGAGTATTTAATTCCACTTAAATCAATATTCTTATTCTTTATTTTATCTAATAAAGAAATATTGAAATTTAATTTTCCAATATGAGAAATTATTCTAATATCAACATTATTAATATATTCACTTAAGGCTAATGAACAAAAAGTTGTACTACCTCCTAAACTAGGCTTGTTAAGTCTTTTAAAACGAATGATATGATCAATGGCAAAATGACCAGTAAAAGTTATAGAGGTATTCTTAAGACTTTGTCTATTCATTTATTAGGATTTTAATTTTTTAATAATGTTATCCTTTTCTTCTATTGTTATCTTTAACTTATTAATTTTATTTTGTAAATCGTCAACTAGATATTTCATTGTTGTTTCCTCACTAGCGGGTTGAGCTTGTTGATTACTTTTTAGTTCCACAATTAATTTTTCTTTTTCTTCCAATTGTGCTTGGAGATTATTTATCATTTTTTCCTTTTCGTTACTTTCAGCAGTTTTTGTTGTTTCTTGCTTATTCTTTTGTAAGGATGTTTGTATCTGCGTAAGTTGGTTTTTAAGATCTTCATTTTCTCTCTTAAGATCTCTTAATTCATCCGGTTGTAATTGGAATCCTCGACTTTTTATTGTTCGTTCAAGTTCAGATTTTTCACTATTTAATTTTTCAACAATTTGTTTATATTTATTAAGATCTGATTGAAGATCTTGACATAGTATTTCTAAAGTCGCTGATGAGGATTGGATTGATTTAGATTTTTGTGTAGCTGTTTTTGGTTCTTCCACTGGAACTATATTATCAATAGTTTGTTTTTTCATACTTTCTTCTAATTGTTGGTTTAATAAATCGTTTTTTTCAATTAATTCATTAATTTTATTTTCTTGTTCATTAATTTGGTTTTTCTTATTCGATAATTCAGATTGTAAATTATCAATTAAAGCGGTGGTCATTTCAGAATCTTTTTCTGTAGAAGCTTTCTCAATAGGTTTTGATATCTTTGAAGCTGTTTCTAATTTTATTTTTAATTCGGTAATTTCGTTTTCTTTATTTTTCAAATTGTTTTCTTTTTCAGCTAAATTTTTTTCTAAGACTGTTAACTTACTATTTAACACTATATTTTCTTCTTGAATTTCAGTTAATTTTTTATCATCAACCTTTCCAGCTTTTTCTAATTTTTGTTTTAAAATTTTGTTTTCTTCGATTACGTTCTTAACGATTTCTTCGGTTTTTGTGATTAATTCTACATTTTCTTTAATTTTAGTTTTCAATTCTTCATTCTCATTTTCAATTTCTCTAATTTTGTTAATAGTATCATCAATTTGATTAGGGTTTTTTATCTCCCCTTCCATTTTTTTTCTCCAGAGACTGATGAAATCCTCTACTTTTTTATTATTTTCCGGCATTTTCCTTCAAAACTTTCTTTTATCCTAATTATTGAATATTTAATTGGTTTATTTCATTACGATACCTGAAAAATATCCTACACAATATCCTCTAATATTTCCTGTTTTTTCTGAACTTGTATAGTACTGTAATAATTTACCCTTACTTGCATTTAAATTTTTAGAAATCATTATAAGGGATGCTATAGTTTGAGGTCCACATACAGTTGTTTTTGATGCAGCTTCAATTGTTTTTTCAGGATTAAGATCGATAAATCCTTCAATTACTTTTTGATCAATCTGTTTAAGTTTCATCAATTGCTCAGAATCATGGATTTCTTTATGAGTCATGTCAGAAGAAGCAACAATTACTACGTCTTTATCAAATGAGTTAATAGCTTTAGAAATATCACTTGAGATTTGATTTAAAGTATTAAAAGCCTTTGTAGAAATTATGATTGGTATAAATTTTACATCTTTTTCTAGGGAACAGTATTTAATAAACGGTAACTGTACTTCGATGTTATGTTCTCTTCCAAAAGGATAACCTATAAATGCTGATTCATCATTTTTGATAATATCACTATATTCTAATATTTTCTTGGATAATTCTCCATCAATACGGATATTTCCTAAAGGTGTTTCCCATTCGCCCTCATCCATTAACGCAACTTTGCCATAACCAATGTGATCTGTACCTAAGACTATTACAGTATCTGGTATTCTTTCCTTAAACAAATTAAAAAAGGTAAAAGCCGCGCAACATCCAGAATATATGTATCCAGCATGAGGAGAAACGCCCCCAATTATAGTTCTTTGATCTTGGTTTAGAGTGGTAGGTTCTTCTCCGGGTCCAAACTCTTTATTTAGAAAAGATTCTTTTAATATAGTAATTAGGTCAGGTTTATAACGTGGATAAAAGCTGCCAGCAACAGCAGCCTTTCTTATAACCATTTTTTTACCACGAGTTTTTTTTGTTTTGATATTTAAAATATGATTCTTAAGAATTATATATTTTCATCTAATACTAGATAAATTGAAAGATTTATTAAATTATTTTTAATATTTTTTAATAATGAACCAAGTAAACAATGAACAAATCTCTCTTGATAATATTGATTTACCAGATAAAATCCCAGCAAAATTTATCAATTCAAGAGTTATCGTTTTCAATCCTTTATATGCTTCATATTTATATGTTATTAAAGGTTTTTTTGGTTCTCCTTTAGGTATAAATAAACCGAGATTAGAATATTTTTCAAAACCAAGTGAATTGTCTCTAATAGAAGCGTATTATTTATTGGAACGTGATGACATTTCTATTTATGATATAAAAGAGAATAAGGTTTTAGAACCGAAGGAATTCTATGAGATTGCTAATAAAATTCATCATAAATTTGCAGAGAAATATGTTATTTACAAAGATCTAAGGGAAAAAGGATATATACCGAGACCTGGTCTAAAATTTGGAGCGGATTTTGTCGTGTATAAAAAGGGACCTGGTATAGAACATTCACTTTTTATGGTTCATGTATTACCTCATGATTCTGAAATAACTGCTATTGATATGGTTAGAGCTGGTAGATTAGCAACATCAGTGAGAAAAAAATTTGTTATAGCAAACCCACTAACTAAATCATATTATTTCTTTGAATGGTTTAAGCCATAAAATAAAGAAAAAGTACAGATAAAAAAAATTGATATATTAATTTTCCACTTTATAGATTATTTCACAAAAACCAATTTTAGAATATCGCTAAGATTTTTATTTTTAAATTGTTCTATTTGGTCAAAATCTGCATTTGGAATGGAATGGGTAATTTTCATAATACTATTCAAGACCTCGTCTTCCTTATTCTCATCAAATCTAAGCCCTCTTTTTAACAGAATTTTTCCCTCTTTAAAAAATAATAAAATTATTTTTATTAATCCTAATAATTTCTTATGTTCAGTAAAATTGTCAATCTCTACAAATGCATTTTGACCTAAAAAACTATTTTGAATTAATTTTGCCATAAAAAGATCAAGTTTTTGATCATCAGGCAAATTTTTCTTTCCAATTAACTGTGTTATAAATTTTAACTCATGATCTTTTGATAGTATTTCATCTACTTGTTTTTGACACCCTATCCAATCTAGATCAATTTCTGACCAATAAATATCGTTATTTCTCCACCATTCTGAAATTTGTACGGGATAATTTGAATAAGATTTCATCCAATTTATAGCAGGATATTGTTTTAAGTATGCTAAATTATTATCTAGAGCTAATAATGATTGCACAACTCGTTTAGTAACTGTAGTAACTGGCTCATTAAAATCTCCTGCAGGAGGTGATATTGATCCTATAATTGTCAAAGACCCAATATTTTGTTTTCCTAAATGATCTCGTCCATTTGTTTGAAAAACACCGGCTCTTTCATAAAAACTTGAGAGTCTTGTTGGTAAATATGCAGGATATCCTTCTTCGGCTGGCATTTCTTCCAATAATCCACAAATTTCTCTTAAGGATTCTGCCCATCTTGATGTACTATCTGCAAGAACGGCAACATCATATCCCATATCTCTATAGTACTCCGCGATAGTTACTCCTGAAAAAAGACTAGCATCACGAGCAGATACAGGCATATTTGAAGTATTTGCAATAATAATTGTGCGATCTAATAATGGTCTCCCATTTTTAGCATCATAAATCTCTTTAAATTGTTTTAACACATTAGCAATTTCATTACCTGGTTCTCCACAACCTATAAAAATAATTATATCTGCCTTACAATACTTTGCAATTGTTTGTAAAATAACTGTTTTCCCTGTTCCAAATCCTCCTGGAACTGCAGATGTCCCTCCTTTTGCTATTGGAAATAGTAAATCAATTATTCTTGTTCCTGTCAATAATGGTTCATTTGGTTTAATTTTCCTTTCAAAGGGTCTCCTTTTAGTAATTGGCCACTTTTGTAACATCGAGAATGAGGTTTCTTGTCCATTTTCTGTTAAACAATAAATTGTATCTATTATATTATAATCTCCCTCTTCTGCAATAAAAGTTATTTTCCCAAACACCGCAGGTGGAATCATAATTTTATGGGTAATTATTTCAGTTTCTTGTACTGTTCCAATAAAGTCTCCGCTATTTACATTATCACCTTTTTTTCGTAAGGGTACAAAATGCCATTTTTTTTCTCTTGATAAGGGTGAAAAATCGATTCCTTTTTCTAATTTTCCTTCTTTAAAATGTTCAAAAATTGTTTCTAAAGGCCTTTGAATTCCATCAAAGACATTTGCCATCAATCCAGGGCCTAACTCCATGGATAATGGTTTTTTAAGATTAATAACTTTTTCATATAACTTTAAACTATTTGTATCATCATAAGATTGGGCTACAATGTAATTAGAATAAATTTGAATAACTTCACTTAAAATATTATGGTTAGAAATTTTGACTAAGTCATGAAGTCTTATTTCATTTTCCAATCCTTTTACTTTAATTATTGAACCTTTAATTGATGTAATTACACCATATTTATGAAGTTCTTCGACTGACATTAATTACTATCCAAATTTTTTATTTATTTTTTTAATTATTTTATTTATTTGGGGTACCACAAATGGGACATTTTTTGACATAACTTGGAAGTGTCATTCCACATTTCATGCATTTATTAATTAGAGGTTTACGATATTTAAAATTGAGGCTTACATCTGACAATTTTCTTATTTCAGGTTCCCCTTCTATTTTATACGGTTCTTTTTTCCGATAAAGTTGATCTTTCCTTTTATCTTTATCAGGGAACATTTTTGAATAAAGATTTTTCGTCCGGTTTTTAAATATAAGTCCTAGAAAAGTTACAAGTATAAAACCGATAATTAGAATGATAATAAATGCATTTGTTTTAAATTTGATTAAAAAATATATTAGAATTAATAGTAATATTATCAGAAAAATCATACTGATAGTTTTACGAATAACATCCTTCTGAGAGACCTTTTTGTTATCATTTTCCATAATTCATTAATCAATTAAAATGTGAGTCAAAAATATTTTTTAGAAATTTGTTTTGTAGCTTCAAGAATGTCCTCATGAATTTGCTTAGACTCAATTTCTCGTTCTATTTCTTCAGAAACAATATCCTTTTCATCCCTTAATTTAAAGTTTATAATTGAAAAATTATCATCTAAATAAAAGGGATAAAATTTTATCCCAGATCCACTATAAAATTTGAAAAAGAATTCATAAAAATTCAACCTCAACGCGTTTAAAAAGACTAATAATCCTTCTATAAGAATTACCACTATGTTGCCGAAAATTAAACCTACAGTTTTTGCAAATTCAACCCAAAATCCCGATCCTTCAATTAAACCTGCCATCGCTTGGATGGCAATCATTAGAGCTATATGGGCTAGAGCTAATGCTAATAATCGTATATAAGAAGCAACATTGCTTATTACGGATAATAATGTTTCAAACGTTTCCATTGACCCTTCACTTACAAGATCTTTATATGATTCAGCTTTCATATACGATACACCTAGAATTTTGCCAATAGGTTTTAAAATAAGGAGTAATATGCCTGGAATTAAGGGTAATAATATTGGAAATGGTGGTGATAGCCATGCATTTATGTCAAATTTATAAGTTAAAATTAAAATCGTACCACCAATTAATAATAATATCTTAACGAATGAATCTGTAAATGCTAAATATTTTCTCCCTTGTCTCCAATAATTCAAAAACTGTATTACCCAACCTAAATTAATATGGATCACACCAACTAGTATTGCAAATATTAAAACCGCTGTTACACGCGAAATTGGATCATGTAATGACATATTTAATATAGGAATTGTAATTGGATTTAGTTGAAGAAAAACGTGACCTCCAATTTCTATGTTATGCATACCAAAAAATTCACCATATAAAAAACCAAATAAAACAGCCCCCAGACCACAATAAAAGATTATCCAACAAAAATTTAAAAAGTCAGTTCCTTTTTTATTTTTAAAAATGACAGCACCAATTAATCCTGCTATAATTAAAACTATCCCATGACCAATGTCCCCGAACATCAACCCAAATAAAATAGGAAATATAATTGCTAAAAATGGTGTTGGATCAATTTCAGAATAAGAAGGAGTACCATACATTCTTGTTAATGTTTCGAAAGGTCTTACAAAAAAATTATTTTTCATAAGTCGTGGTGTTTTTTCTTTTAAATCTTTATCTGTTGCTATGTTACTCGAGATATCCTCTTTATTCTTAAGTTTATCTTTTGAATATGATTTTTCTTTTAATTTTTCTTCCCGTTCTGTTTCTTTAACTTTTATAATGGTTTTTTTTGATATTTCCATAGAATGAATATTTATCTTATCTTTGAAAACATCAATTAATCTTTTACGAACTTCCTCCTTTCGGTCCACAGGAATAAAAAATTGAAGCTTTGAAGCATTTGATGATATATCTCTGAATTGTTGCTCAGCCCAATTATAATCTTCAATATTTTGAACAATTTCATACATAGCGGCGAATAATACTATATTATCATCTTTAAGCCGCTCCAATTCTTTTTCATACTTAATTAAAGTATCTGAAATAAAATTAATTTCACTTTTAATTCTAGGAAAGTTAATCCCATCAGTAAGTAGATATTTTTTTAAAATGGGCACTTCTTCTACTTGAATAACCCGAAGTTTTTCTTTTAGATCTTCTTCTTTATCTTTAGGATAAATTGTGAAAAATGCTATTCGATCTTCTGAAATTTTTTGGGTGTCAAAAAAATTTGGAAAATTTGAAAAATCAAAAAGATTTTTTATGAAAACTAAATTTTTTGAAAAAGTGGTATAAACTCTAAAAGATAGCTGTTTCAATTGTGATAAATTATCTCGAGATACCCCAATATTATTTAGAAAATTATAACTTTCTTCAATAATTTTCATTTTATCTAGTTCAATATTAACTTTTGCTATATATTTTCCTAATTCCGCTACACGATTATTATAGAAATTAATCTCTTCTGAAATATAGTTTATTAATTCAAGGATATCTTTAACAACAAACTCTTTTCTATCTTTTTTTTTAACATTTAACTTTTGTATATCATTATCAGTAATATTAAGCATTTTAAATAATCTTTCTATCTCAGCTCTTAATTTTTTTATTTTTTCAGAGAAAAGATCTCCTTTTTCGATATTTTCAATTATTTTTTCTTTTGGTCTAATATGAACTACTTTTATTTGAGCTAATTCTTGTAACAGAAAATCTTTATAATCATTATGGATAGCTACATCAAATAAGCACATTACCGTCTTGGTTACCATCGCATTCACATTTTTATAAACTTTTTTTCATAAATTAGATCTTTTATACTTTTTAATCTTACAAAATTCTCTCGTTGAACTTCTTCTAATATATCTTTTATTTTTTTAATTTCTTGACTAAGTGAGGGGATAATAATATTATTTAATCCATGGATTCTTCGAGTTATTTTTTTAAAACTTAGCGAATGTTTTAACATTACATCTTCAATTTCTGCCAAATGAATCATTATATTGAAAAGATTTGTTAATTTTTTTATTAAGTCATCTAGATAATGACTTGTATATTCAAAAGAATAAGCGGGAAGTCTTTCTTTTCTTATTAGTTCATATTCTATCTCTGGTACTACATTACCAATCTTTTTTACATAGTTAACATTGATTGTTGGTGTGAATTGGATTTTGCTCAAACTGCTAATTATTTTAAAATTGTTCTTTCCCATTTCCATATAAGTCTGTTGCAAGCAAATCATGACTTCTATGAATAGATTTAGGTAGTTTTTACGTTGTATTTTATAGTCACTCCATAACTTTTTAATTGCAAATATTAATTGTTCTTGTTTAAATTCTAAAAAGCTCTTACCTTTCACAGCAAAGTTTAATCTTTTCTGTAGACTCATTAAGTTTGTTTTTGTAGGTTTGAATTCTCTAAAACTAATAGTTGTATTACACCTGCTCTTGATAATATTTTTTAATAAATTCTTGATGAATTCTATATAATTGATTTTTTGGTAAAGCAGATAAAGCTTTCCAAGCTATTTTAAAAGTTGTTGTAAAATCTCGATTCTCATTTACATCTTGGTTTAAAAATTCTTTTTCGAAGATTTCTCCAAACTTTAACGTAGATCTTTGATTAAAGTTCAATCCATCTTCACCAACAATTGATATAAGATCTCTAACTTCAAGAGTATTTGAATATGAAGCTAATAATTGGGAACTTATATCCTTGTGATCCTCTCTTGTTGTATTTTCACCAATTGCATCTTTCATAAGTCGAGATATAGAAGCTAAAACTTCAAACGGTGGATATATACCTCTTTTATGCAAATTCCTATTAAGGACTAATTGCCCCTCAGTAATATATCCTGAGGTGTCTGGAATTGGATGAGAGATATCATCATTTGGCATTGTTAGAATAGGTATTTGAGTTATTGTTCCTTTTTTACCTTTTATTTTACCGGTTCGTTCATAAATTGAAGCAAAATCAGTGTATAGATATCCTGGATAACCTTTTCTACTAGGAATCTCTTCTTTTGCTGAGCTAAGTTCTCTTAATGCTTCAGCATAATTAGTCATATCTATTAAAATAACAAGAACGTGCATATCTTTATCAAAAGCGAAATATTCTGCAGTAGTTAATGCTACTCTTGGAATTATTAAACGCTCCATTATTGGATCATCTGCAAAATTTATAAATGAAATGATGTTTTGGATATTTCCACTTTCTTGAAATCTATTTAAAAAATAAATTGCTTCATCCTGAATAATTCCTATCCCACAAAAAATAATTAGAAAAGGTTCTTCTGTTAAAACTCTAGATTGTGTTACAATTTGAGCCGCTAGTGCATTATGTGGCATTCCTTGTCCACTAAATATAGGAAGTTTTTGCCCTCTTATTAGCGTAAACAGTCCGTCAATAACAGACATACCTGTCTGGATTACCTCGGTTGGGTATTCTCTTGCGAATGGGTTAACTGGTGCTCCATTAATATCTCGTTCAACTTCTGTTATCAATTCAGATTCTAAAACCTTTTTAGTATTTATATCAATTGGTTTTCCCAGTGAATTGAATGTTCTACCAAACATATCATTTGAGATTTTAACTTTAAAAGAAGCCTCTGTAAAAAGAATTTTAGAATTCTCTGAAGATAAACCACTTGTATCTTCAAATACTTCAACAACAATAGTGTCTTCATCTATTTTTACAACTTGACCAGTACGTTCTATTCCACCATCAGTTAATATTTTAACAATCTCCCCATATTGTGCATCATGTTCATTACTTAAGAATAACAAAGGTCCTACAATTTGTTCAATTTTTCCATAGATAATACTCATTTTTCTCTAGAGCCCCCATATGATAATTTTAATGATTCTATTTCATTATTTAACCTTTTCTTTAATTTTTCTATATCCGAAAAATTATCATTAGAAATCGAATAACTTATTCTTAAAATGTCATTAATTACTTCGAGATTCTTAATATCTTCAATTAAATATCCTGAATTTAATAAATCCATTCCTTCTTTATATAAAAGAAGAATTAATTTAATCTGACCAAGTAGTTTTTTAGTATCAGTGAAATTATCAATATCATCAAAGGCATTTTGAATTAAAAAACTATTTCTAATTAATTTGGAAATAAAAAGAATTAATTGTTGATCATCAGGTAGATTTTCTTCCCCAATTAGTTGCATTATATTTCTTAATTCATTTTCTTGAGAAAGAATGTTATTCACTCGATCTCTACTTTCATACCAATCAAGATTTATCTCAGGCCAAAAGATATCCCTATTAGACCACCAGTCGACTATATAATCGGGATAATTTGAATAAGAGTTGAGCCAATTTATTGCAGGATAATGCTTAGAGTAGGCTAGACTAGCATCTAATGCCCAAAAAGCTTGTACAAAACGTTTGGTGGTTGCCGTAACAGGTTCACTAAAGTCTCCAGAAGGTGGGGAGACAGAACCGATTATTGTTAAAGATCCATATCTTTCTCTATTCGCTGTATCTTCACCTAAAAGGTTTACAACTCCAGCTCTCTCATAAAAACTAGAAATTCTTGATGGTAAATATGCAGGATATCCCTCTTCAGCTGGCATTTCTTCTAATAACCCTGAGATCTCTCGTAATGATTCTGCCCACCTTGAGGTACTATCAGCTAATACTGCTACATCATATCCCATATCTCGATAATACTCTCCAATTGTTACTCCTGAAAAAATACTAGCTTCACGAGCCGAAACTGGCATATTAGATGTATTAGCTATTAAAACTATTCGATTCAACAATGCCGTTCCACTTTTAGGATCAATTATTTCAATAAACTGTTTTAAAACATCTGCAATTTCATTTCCTCTTTCACCACATCCTACAAAAACAATAACATCAGCATTACACCATTTAGCTAATGATTGTTGAATTACTGTTTTACCTGTACCAAAACCTCCAGGTACAGCAACAGTACCTCCTTTTGCTATGGGAAATAATAGGTCTATTACCCGCATACCCGTGATTAATGGTTCAATAGGAGATTCACGCCTCTTATAAGGTCTATTTTTAATAATTGGCCATTTTTGCAGCATATTAAAAGATTTTTCAACTTTTTTTTCTTTCACGCAAAATAATTTGTCTTTAATCGTATAATCTCCCTCTTTAGCTATAAAACTCAATTTTCCCTTGATACCTATTGGAACCATTATTCTATGTTCTATTACTAGAGTTTCTTGTACAGTACCAATAATATCACCACTACTTACGATGTCGTTTATATTTTTTTTGGGAACAAAATGCCACTTTTTTACTCTTGATAATGATGGTAAATCATTCCCTCTTTCTAAAAAACCTTTATTGGTATTTTCAAAGGTTATATCTAAAGGTCTTTGAATGCCATCGAAAACATTACCTAATAATCCTGGACCTAACTCCATTGATAATGGTTCTCTTAAATTGGTTACTTTCTCACCCAACTTTAAGTTATTAGTACTCTCGAAACATTGAGCAGTGGCGTGATCTGAATAAATTTGAATCACTTCACCTAATATATTTTGTTCAGATACTCTTATTAAGTCGTGAGTACGAACTTGACTTTCAAATCCTTTTATTTCAATTAAGGATCCATTTATTGAGGTTATATACCCAAAATTTAACTTCTCATAAGCTTTTTTATTAGAAATTGTCATAATCTTGTAAATATTTTTTTATAGCTAATTTTTGATCTTGAATGAATTTTTCATAATTTTCGATTATTTCATTTAGTTCTAAATATGTATCTGAAAAGATTTTTGAGAATTCAATTTCGATACTTGATCTTTTTTTATTTATTAAATTAACAATAGAAAAATCATAAGAAATGTTCATTTCAGTCTGTAAAATTCTAAATCCTCCAATAAAGTCATCATGTGTAGGATTTAATGTAACTCTATTGTTGAAAATACTTTGAATTTTATCAAATTTTTCAAGAAAATATTCATAATCTCTAGAATTTAAGTTTATAACGACTTGAGGAGGTTTATCTATTAAATATTTGATTTTTTCTAAAGTTGCTAATAGGAATTTTATATAATTTGAATAATTACCTTTTATTTTTTTTTCCAAAAGTAAATTTAAATCCTTAATTAAAGTTAAAATTAAATCATTTTTAACGCTTAATGTTTCCTGTTTAATTTTTAACAGAGTCGAAGATATAGAATTATTTAATTGTTTATTATATGCATCAATAAAATTATTTTTAATTTTTAAAGAACTTTCTGCTATTCGTTCTCTATACCTCTTTTTAACTTCTGCAATTTGAAATAATGTTTGTTGATCAAGCTTTTTAATTTCAGTTTTGGCTTTATCAATAAGATATAATCCTAAATTCCCGAATCGTTCTTTTAATACATTAATTTCTGATATGATCTACATCTCTTAAGTTATAATTTTTTCAATAGATTCAAAAATTTTATTAAAAAATATATCTCGATGCTCAACATCTGGTTGGAAAATATTCGGTATAAAAAATATAAATGGACTTTTATTGCTTATTTTAAATTCTAAAATAAAGTCTATAATTTCATCAGATAGATCCATAAATATGATTATCATTCCAATTGAGGAATCTTTAATCAATGTGTCAAATTTCTTAAGAAATTCTTCACTTTTTTCGATAATAGTACCATCTATACCTAAAAGACCAAATGTTAAAACAAATTCTTCTTGACCTAATACGTGAATTTTCTGATCTGGCATTAAAAATCAAAACCGATATCTTTTATAATTAATTCTATTAAGTTTTTTTTATTATCGTCATAAGCCTTTTTCATTTTATTTTTAAATTCTTTTAATTTCTCGTTTATAAAGATATTTTGATCCTCCAAATTTTTAGTTAAAGTTTTCAATGCTGAGTCAGATGAATTTCGAAAATTATCAATGCTTTTTTCCATTAGATTTTCTTGTTCTTCTCTTAAACTTTTTAATTCAGTTAAATTCTCAGATTTAGCTTTTTCAATCAAGTTTTCATAAACTTTTTCGATCTCTTTAATCCATTCGAAAATTTCCATTGTTATAACCTATCATTTTCTATATTTTTATTATTCAATTAAATGTAATTTTTCAAATTTTTCATGAATTATTTTTACTACTTTTGGAATAATATGAAATCTAATTTCATTTTCTTTTTTTATAATTAATTCTAAGATTCTGAATATTGTAATTAAATCAATTTCACCCATACTAATTTTAAATTTTATAAAATAATAATGAAGATATAAGTCTTCAATTGAACCAATTAAATGTTCTCTATCAACTAGTTTCTGCTCAGAGCCTCTTTTTAATTCCCTAATATTATCAATGTATTCTTCAACTAGAGAGGTTAGAACATTCAGATCCTCAATACTTAATAAATAATTTATCTTACCTATATCTAAAAATAAATGATAATCAATTAGAAATTGAGACAATAATTCTTTTTCAATACCATTTTTTAAACCTCGAAAAATGATATTTAAATTATAAATTTCAGTCTTATATTTTACAAATGTCTCTATGATTTTTCTTTCTTGAGCTCTCAAATTATTTAACTGAATTATCATGTTTTCGTAGTAAAATTTATCCAAAAAAGCTTCTAAAACAAAAATCTCTCTGTATTTTTTAAAATACGAAATACCTTCACTTATAGGTATATTATACCTTGTTTTTTTCATAAAATATTGAATTTCATCCAAAGACGAGATTTTAAGTAGATCCTCAATGAACTCTGTGTTATCTAAATACTCTTCTACAATAAAGTTAACCATTTTTTTCTTATCTTTAATGTTTAATCCTAAAATTGAACCAATAATAATTTGTTTAATATTTATTATTTCAAATTTTAAGAGATAGAATTTTAGAAAAGTTTTCATATTTGATGGTGAGTAGAGCATTATTTTACCAACCATCTTAATATAGTTATGATAAAGAGCCATTTCAATATTTCCAATAGTTTTTTCTTTTACAGCCAGATCTGGATAGAAAGGATTAATAAATTCTAAAAGCGTATCAATATTATTTATTTTGTCAATATTAAGTAAATTATAATCATCAATTATCAGCGATCTTAAAAAACCTATTCTTATAAATGTGTAAGAATAGGATGGGACGATTGAACTCGTAAATTTATCACCATTATTTGAAAAGGATAAAAAAATTTATATAAGGAAACTGATTTTAAGGAATATCAGGAATCTTTGTCCATAAAAGTATAGCAATAATCAATCCATATATCGCTAAAGCCTCACATAAAGCAACAACCAAAAATGCTTTAAAAAATGTTTCTTCTCTTTCTGATAGAGAAGCAATTGCTGCAGTACCTACAGTTTTTAATGCCATTCCGCTTCCTACTAATGCAGCTCCAACTGAGATTGATGCTCCAATTGCTAATGCTGCTGCAGTTGTCGTATTATAATAATCAAAAGAATCTGCGGGGGTTTGTGCGGAAACAAATGTAATAATACCATTAACAGAGAAAAATACAATAAAAATCAAGATCAATTGAAAAATACCCAGTAATAAGAAAAATTTATGCTTTCCATTCATATTATTCGCATCATAATAAATTTTTAAAAATTAAAATTTTAAAATATTAAAATCAAATTAAGCGTATAAATTTTCCTATTGTAAATAGAAAGAATAGCTAAAAATGATTTTTTAAGGACATAAACAATTTTAAATATATCTATAATAGTAAAAAATGCATCCTGTTATGATTAAAAATGAATTTGTATATATTCAATCTATATTAATTGCATTTTATTTAATATTGCTTTTAACAAGGATAAAACTCTTTGTCGGTTTAAATGCACGATAAAAGGGCGTTTTTCCTTTAATTAATTTTTGATCTGTTACCAATACTTTTTTGATTCAGTTAACGCAAAATTGTAAAAAGCTCGATTTTTCTCCAATAAAATACGGAGAACATGCTCCTGTTCTTTAGAGAGAGAAACCTTATTCTTTTAAGCTAGTTTAAGTTTAAAATAATAGACAAAAACTAGTTTATCAAAAACAACACTAGACAATTTAATGATTTTCCTCTCATACTCTATTCTCAATCCAAAAGAGAGGTTTTAGTAAATTATTAAAATAAAGAATATAGATAATCGATTTTGATATATTAAAATTAAAGCTACTACAAAAAAACTTAGAGAATTTGAAAGGGGATCCCAAAGAGATAGCAAAATAAGAGATTAATAATAATAGATTCAAATATTTCATATGATTATTTAACTTAAATCAAGAATGAAAAAGTAATTATTTCTTTATTTTATTATATCTTTTAAATAACTAAAAAAAATTGTCTAAGGTTGGTTTCTTTATAAAATGATATTTCAAGGATTATATAATGTTTTAGATTTATATTTTAATAATATTGAACTGTTCTATAATCATATAGATGAATATTTCCAGACGCAAATTATTAATTCATTTGGAAATAATAGAATCGAAAAAGGTAATCTTAGAGCCATTTCAGAAAAGATATGTTCATTTTTAATAAATTATTTCATAGAATTAGGTTTTAAAAAAACTGAAATTGAGAATAAATTTTTAGATCCAATTTTGGAAATAGAAAATGGGGATGAAGAGACAATTTCAGTAGTGATTGATTTGTATAAAAAAAAAATTGCTCCTTTAATATATGAAATTCTTTTAGATAAAATTATTGCTTATCTTGTTGACGTTAATATAGCCCCTCTTCTATTAAAATTTAAGGATGAAGGATTTCTCCCGATTGAATTAATTATGGAAATAAGAAACCTGAGAACACTTTTCGAAAGAGTTCCAAATAAACTTGAAAATCTAAGAAAATATGTTCATATTCAAGAAAATATAATTTTTAAATTAAGAGAAAATAAGCAAAAAATTGAAAGTCTGGAAGATTTAGAAGAACCTCAGTATAAACTACAATTAATATATTTGATTTATAGAATCATTGATTTCTTTAATTTACAAAAAACGTTTAATTTTTCTCATATCAAATCTTATTTGGAAGAAAATATAGATGAATGGTTGATAGATATTCCATTAGTTTCACTAAGAAATCCCGATATTTATTTTTGTGGAATATATTTAGCAAAATATTTAAATGTAAAACTTGATAATAAAAAAATTTCAGGATTTTTATTACTTTTATATGAAGAAGCGATAAACCGATATGAATCTCCAATAATGGAGGCTACGGATGGTTTGTATTATTTCTTTAAATCAACTGAATTAATGAAATTATGGTTAAATCATATGCAAATTAATAACATTATGATTACTTTTCCGAGATTTGTTGATATGAGTTATATAAAAAATCTTGAAACATCACAGTTAGTAGTAATATTAAAATTGTATAGGCAATTAGGAATAAGTGGGAAGGAATCTGAAATTGAAACAATTATAGAGGAAATTGATACACGTATTACTCCAGAAGGTGTAAAACAGGAACGAGACGGATTTATTACATCAGAAGCTATATATTATGTTCTTTTTATTAATTATATGAGAAATACCCTTGAAAAGTTAAAGGATTACGACTTTTTAAATAGTGTTATACAGCGAATATATAGAAATTTAGCACTTCTTGATTTTTCTGAAGATACTAATTATGATTTAATAAGTGAATTATTTTACTCTTGTGAAAGTTTAAAATTATTTAATTGTATAGAAACTAAAGAAATGATTATTCATATTGCAAAATATCTATTTCCAGAACAAATTCTTACCAAAATAACAAACAGCGAAGAAATTGCACGAACTACTGCAAAATTTAGGCATCTTAAAGTAAATAGAATTACCGGAGAAACAATATAGAAATATAATTTAAGATTTTTACAATTTTTTCATAATCAAGTATATTTAGTACTAAATAATGTAATACAATTTTAAATAAAAAATGGACTAAAATATAATTAATCAGTCAGAAAAGATTATTGATACAGTAATACTCTAATTATATCAGCTATGTCATGGATCCGATCTGCTAACTGCTCCAGTAGTACAATACTATCTCGTAAACGCAAAAGTACTCTAATATTTAAATTCTCATTTGAATAGATATATTCTAGAAATTCTCTATAAATTGCATCAATTTCATTTTCAATCTCATGAATTTTTGTAGTATTACTAAACACCACATCTGGTTTATCTCTAAGGCTTTTAATTGTTGATTTAAGAACATTTGCCATTTCAATTGTTTTATTAATCAATTTTTCAAATCTTTTCTTTAATTCTTGATTGTTTTTTTTATCCACCTTAATTTGTGGTAATATATCTACAAATTCTAATGGGTAGTTAATGACATTATCCATTCTTAGGATAAGAGCAATATAATCGCCTAAACCTGCAGTTTCAGCCTCAGAATAATTTTGAATCAACTGAATTTTAATACTATCTGCATCCTCTTCTAACATTTGCATTTTACTTTTCTTTTTTTCAAGCGAAGATTTATTTTTCTCATAATTTTCTACCCATCCACTGTAAAAGACGCCCATATCACTTAGAACAGAATAAATAATTCGAGAATGCTCAATAAGCATTGATATAATTTCTTCTTTAATCTTACTCATGAAAATTCCATTTAAATAGTTATTTTACTGTTATAAATATAAAAATTTGACTAATAAAAAATATAGTATTTAGAGAAATTTTAATATATTCTAAATTTTAATTTATAAATAAAATCTGAAACATTTTGAAAAACCTTAAGATTTAAAAAAATAAAGTGTAAATATTACGATTTTTAAAATAACATTTACCTAAAGAAAGGAAAAGAATTAAATGAAAATTAAGGAAAAAATCCAACTATGGAAGCAGTATTCAAAAATGTCTGATCTAGCTGAAATTGCTAGACGAAAATTCTTTAATAACTGTTTTGATGGCGCATTAACATGTGCAGGTATAGTAAGTGGTGTTTTTATTATATTTCTTGCACATTCTTCTAATTTTGCCCCAAAAGATGTTACTATTACTGGATTTGCTACTGCTTTAGCAATTGGAATTTCTGGTTTATGGGGTGCATTTCTTTCTGAAGAAGCTGAAAGACATAAAAAAATGATAGATATGAATAAAGAAATGGCTATTATAGAAGATGTTGAAGAAATAAAAAACGAAAAATCTTATAACAAAAAGAAAAAAGAGACACCATTATTAGAAAAAGCTGAAAATTTTGCCACGATTATTGCTTCTTTGGTGGATGGAGGAGCACCAGTATTAGGAAGTTCTCTTCCTTTAATTCCGTTTTTCTTTGGTATTTCATTATCATTTATTCATTTTATATTCTCTTATATTATACTTGCTGGTTTATTAATCTATTTAGGTATTTTTCTGGGAAAAATATCAGGTGGTGGGAGAGCTAAATATGCTATTCATTTAGTTACTGCCGGAATCGTAACTCTTTTAGTCTCAATATTACTTGGTATTTAAAGTCTTGGAGGATAATTAATTTCAATAAAAATTGTGAAGAAAATAGAATTAGGTTTTTCTTAACAATAATACTGATATACAATCAAAAATGTTTGAAAGAGCTAAAACATACGCAAAAATTACGAATTTATGGGGAATTGCTAGACGCTATTTTGTAAATAACTTCTATGATGGTATGCTAACTGTGCTGGGTATACTTTTGGGATTTTTTGTTTTAATTCTTAAAGGAGATCAAAGTTCAATAAATAGTCATCTTGTTATTTTAACAGGTATTGGAAGTTCAATATCAATGTTAATATCAGGAATGTCTGGTTCATACCTTTCAGAAAGAGCGGAACAAAAAAAAATGAAAGAAGAATTATATAAGGCTATGGTCATAGATAAAAACGATGAAGTAGAAGTATTAAAAGATTCTTCTGATGTAGAAGAGATTGAAAAGGCTATGTTAACAAAAATTAAGCATGATGTTAATTTAAGAGTTAGAAGCAGGTTAAGAAAGAAGAAAAAAAAAATTAAAACCTTACAACAAAAAGCAGAAAATTTTACAAGCATAATTGTCTCGATAATAAATGGAGGATCTCCCTTTTTAGGAGGTATTGTCCCTTTAATTCCCTTTTTAATTGTTCCTAACGCCGGATTATCAATTTTTATTATATCATTTTTTACTATCCTCGTTTGTATAGTTTTACTTGGAGTGTTTTTAGGTGTCGTCTCAAAGGAATCTATTCTCAAAAATATTTGTCAAATGGTTTTTGCATTTTTTATAACTCTTCTAATTTCTATATTTTTGCTCTCGTAATTATGATTAAATTTAATTTTTGACATTCATTTTTCTTCATAATAACTAATTTCTTGGTATTAAATTTGACAGTATTTGTTGGTATTGATATAGGATCACTTGAGACAAAAGTAGTGTTATTAGAAAATTCTGAATTATTAGATTTTCGAGTTAATCGATCCACATTTGATTTCAAGCGTGTAGGAAACGAGATGTTTAATGATCTTCTGGAAAGAAATAATTTAAAAAAAAGTGATGTCTATGTTATGTCAACAGGATATGGAAGGAATAGCATTGATATTGCTGATGATCGTATTACTGAAATAACAGCACATGCACGTGGAGCACAATATTTTTTTCCAGACGTACATTCTGTCATAGATATTGGTGGTCAAGATAGTAAAGCTATAGTGATTTCAAAGAAAAGCGGGAATGTAATAGATTTTCAGATGAATGATAAGTGTGCCGCTGGAACAGGTCGTTTTATTGAAGTGATGGCTGGCGCGTTAGAGGTTCCCATCCAGAACATTGGAGAATTAGCCCTTAATTCTAATAATCCGGCATCAATCAGTTCAACATGTACTGTTTTTGCTGAATCTGAAGTAATTTCTCTTTTTGCTAAGGGCACAAAAAAGGAAGATATTGCAGCGGGAATTCATAAATCAATTGCAAGAAGGGTTGGTGGAATGGCCAAACGTATAGGAGTTTCTCCTCTTTTAGTTTTTTGTGGTGGTGTTGCAAAAAACATCGCAGTCAAGAAATTTCTAGAGCAAGAATTAGGATTTGAAATTATGTCTCCCATATCAAACGGACAAAGTAATGCGCAATTAACAGGAGCTATAGGTGCTGCTTTAATAGCTTCTGATCAAAGTAATAGTTAATTATTAGCTTTTTTTATTGAAAATCTATCTTTTAATATAATATGATAAATTTTATGAATAATTCACTCTTTTTTGATTAATAATTCACAGTTGATACTAATAATATAATGGATAATTTGGAGCTTTTATCTGAATATACCCTATTCTTAAAAGAAGAAAAACAAAAAGGAAAAAAAGTTGTAGCTTTTATTTCTCACGATAACATCCCAGAAGAATTACTAGATGCAGCAGGATTCATTCCTCTAAGATTAATGTTTGCAGGAAATGATGAATTAATGGACGCGAGCCATGATTATTTATCCCCTTCTACTTGCGCTTTTGCACAGTCATGCATTGGTTTATTTTCAACTAAACCAAATCATTTTAGATTTTTGGATTTAGTAGATTATTTTATTGTATCAAATCATTGTGTAAGTGATATATGTGCTTCTGAGATTATTTCCAAATATTTCAATATTCCTCGATTGAATTTTTATCTTTCATATACTAAAAATGAGAATAGTTTGAAATACTTTAAATTCGAATTACTAGATTTTAAAGATCAACTAGAAAAAATAATTGGTATTGAGATTAAAAATGAAGCTTTAATGGATAGCATTAAAAAGTATAATAATTTTAAAAAAAAATTATTAGAATTTAACAATTTAAATATTAGAGGTTCAGAAAAATTAAGAATACTTCAAAAAGCAATATTATATGGTCCTATCTTTTTACCTGAACTAGAATCTTATACCTTAAAATTCAGCGAAAATCAAATTCAAAATTCGAAAGACTTAAAGGATGTTATAATTACGGGTTGTTCGGTTTTTTTAAATGATTACCTAATTGAATTAATCGAAGAAGCAGGGGGAAATGTAATATCTTTTGATACATGGATTGGAAATAATTACTATTATCAAATTTTTGAAGAAACCGTTATAAATCTCACGAAAAATCCATTTGATTTATTAGTGAGACGTTTTGAGAACAATCTCTATGGAGATCATTCTGTTCCCAATTTTTTAGAGAATAAAGTATCTCAAATTGAGAAAATTTGCCAAAATTATTTAGAAAAAACTGGAAAAAAATTGAGAATTATAAATCATATAATAAAATTCTGCGATCACATTTCTCTTATGTCAGCATATTTAAAAGAGCAACTACAAGAAAAAGGATTTCCTGTTTTAAACCTTGAGAGAGATTATTCAAGAGCTAATAGGGGGCAGTTATCTACTAGAATTGAAGCATTTTTGGAGATGGTATGAATAATGAGTCTTATGGCAGATGAAATTGTAAGATTTAGTTCTTTGTTAAGAATTGCTTTTAATCTTTTAACTGGAAGAGATTATTTAAAGAGAAAGAAATTTAGAGAAAAAAAAAAGTTAATCTCCGTGGCTTTACCTTTTTCTGATATAGTGTATGGATTTCCAGATTTAGTGCCTGTTTTTCCAATTCGAACGCATGTTTTTAAAATGCATAAATATCTACAATATTTAGGGTCAGGAGCAAACATTTTTGGTTGGAAAAATGTATCCAATTTCTTAGGTTTTCTAAAAAACCTTGGTATTGGTGATATAAATAAAATTATTGATGAAATTATAGATAATGTTATAGATGCTGTTAATGAAAAATACAATGAAATGTACGATATAGGAATTGAAAATGGAATTCCTTCTGATTTTTGTTATGGAATAAAAAGTCTTTATGGAATGCATGTTTCAAAAGGTAAAAATTATGACGCCATTTTAAATTATACAATACGTTGTAGTGCATGGAATAAATATCACGAGTCCTTAAAAACAATTAATAATACTTCAAAACAAATCTGGATAGATATACCCCCTAGAAATGTTGGTGATGCTTTAGAATTATTAGTAAATAACCTCTATGATGGTATAAGTGAACTAGAAAAAATTAGTGGTAATACCTATGATAGTAATATTCTACGAAACCATTTTAAAGTTGCCAATGAAATTAGAAGATCCTACAAATCTATCCTATATGAGATAAGCACGTCTGATTTTTATCCTTGTAATCCTGCCACATTTAGCGAAATATTAGTTATACTAAATAATAGTTTTCAGGATTACAATTCTAATGCAATTCGATATCGAGATAATATGACCGCATTAGTTCATGAAATAAAAGAGAGAATAAGAAATAAGATTGGTATGGATGTCAGTAATATGCCACGAATATTAATTACTCCTATGTTTGGTGGATGGGAACCAAAAACCCATGAAATAATTTATGAACTTGGAGGTAGAGCATTATATGCCGATTGGGATGTTTTATTACTTTTAGAAGATATTCCAATTGAAAAAATATCTGATCCGGTTGAGGCGTATGCTCATTATTTAATGAATGCAACAACAAACGGAATTGGATGTGATAATAATACACTAACAGATTCATATTTCCGAATTGCAGAAAAATTAAATGTTGACGGACTTATATTTATTCAGCTTTTTGGGTGTCATTCAGTATCCAATTGCTACCCAATGTTAAAGGAAAAAATTCGTCGAGAACTTGAAATACCTAGTATGGCACTCACATTTAACAAGATAGGGGAAAATGTTGAACAAGTAAAAACTCGTTTAGGAGCTTTTATGGAAATGTTTAGATAGTTTTATTTAGCTCTACAGAAGAAAATTTTCCAAATTTAAATTTAATTATTATAATATGATTGTTAGGAGACTTTTTCTTCTAATCATAATTATCAATCGATTAAAAAAAATGGAAAAAATCAACAGTATAATGGAAAAATGTGATAAACTCTTTGTCTATGGTACATTACAACATGGTCAAAGCAGGAATTACATCCTAAGAGGATTAAAATTTGAAAAAGCTGCTTTACTGAATTATAAAAAACTAGAACCGCCTTCACTTGGGTTTCCTTTCATCATTAAAGCGGAAAACTCTAATGTAAAAGGAGAAGTTTATTATGGGGTTAGACAATTTCTTATTAATCAAATTGATATGATAGAAGGAGAAGGAAATTTATATCATAGAATTATAATAAAAATATATTTAGAAGACGGAAGAGAAATTGAAGCTTATACGTATTACCCATCTAAAATGTTAATTAAGAATTATATGTGAATAATTGGAGAATATAAATGAGTAAAGATAATTTAAGGGATAATGAAAATAAAGATAAAATTCTCCTTGTAAATAATTATTCTCGAGGTTTTCCAACAGATAGAATAACATGTATAGAGAGTATAGTTAATAATTGCATTGCAGAAGTAGAGTTTGATACTATCCATTTTACACAAAACTCATAATCCTTATTATTTTCATTCAAGCTTATTTGATGATAGGATTGCGGAAAAAACAAGGATTACCGGAGAAATAAATTATTGAAAACTTCATATGGATGTGTTCTTACAAGAAAAAACATTAAATTCATAGTAACTATTGTTCAGAAATTCCAAAAACTGCACATTTTATTCACGTTATTTGAATTCAACAGACTTTATGAAAAAGTTATAATTCTTTATCAATAGTTTTATTTTTGGGAAAAAATAATTTTCTTCCTGAATGAACTGCTTCAAATGATTCTGTAAATTTTCTGATTTCTTCATGAATTTCTACTAATTCTTCATTTTTCAACATATTTTTAAAAATTCTTTTTACAGATAAATATAATTTTGGAACAAATGTATCTATTTGAGATAATTGATAAGCTAATTCTAAAACTGAAGAATAATCCATCTTTAAATTGATTTCTTTTCGTTTTATTTTTTCAATTATTTTTTTCTCAAACCTTCTTCTTGAAATGTTGCTCCATGTTATTTCATATACAAAATAATTTACACTTTGCACCGCTTCTGTTAAAATGGCAGTTCCGGTAGCAATAGCAATACTCCCTATAAATAAATATGCTGTAAGAAAACCAAGTACTAACGTTATTGACCTATAAATTATGCTTTTTATTACACTTTCTTTCCATTCAATATTCTGCAATTTTTTTTTGGATTTCATCTTGATGTACTCATTATTTTAATTTTATAAAAACTTCAATTATTACATTTGATGATCTTCTATAATAATTAAAATGATAGAATTATATTTTACAATATAGCTTTTAAAAAAACTATTATTTATAATAGATAATAGAAAATGCTTCAAATCTAAATAATCATAGACTCAAAATACTATTATTAACTGGTTTTAAAATTAAAAGCTTCTTTCAATTTTTTTATAAAAATTATTGAAATATCTTTTTATTTTTGAAAAGATCTGAAGTTTTCTTCTTATATATTAATGCCTATAACTTTAAAAATGAGATTATCTGATCGGACATTAGAATTAAAATTTGAATTAATAAGTATCCTGTTTTCAATAGTATTATTATATGATACTTCAAAATAGTGTACTAATTTGGATATATTAATCATAAAACCCTAAAAAATTAAAGTGAAATTCATATGGAAAAGATAAATAATCTTAATCTAATAGCCTATGAAAATATAATTATTGCTAAAAAAGAAAAATTGGTAGCCTTAGAATTAAAAAACTTAGCTATTAATCTCTTAAAAAAAGCAAAATCAAGAAAGAAATTTGTTGAAAAAGAAATAAAGTTAGCTCAAATAAGAAAGAAATTGGTTGAGAATAATGAAAAATTATTACAAAACAAAATTAAATCTAAGGAATTATTAAAATTTCCTGAAGAAGTAATAAGGAATGAAAGAGATTTTATAAATTATCATGAGAAAGTTGCTGAAAATCAATTAGAGTTAGCAGAACATCATGAAGAAATAGCAAAGTTTGAAGAAAAGTTAGCTGAACATAAGCTAATATTAGCAAATTCAAAAAGGCATCTAGCAAAAGTTCGGATTAAATTAGGAAAATTACAATTAAAATATGTAAAAATGATTCAAAAAAAAAAACATGAGAAAGCTCTAATAATAAAATCATTATATAAAAGAAAACAAAATGAGTTAACTCATCATCTGAAAGATGTAACAGAGAAAGAAAAGGACGTTAAAGATGTTCAAAATACCATAGCAATTTTAACAACAAAATTTTCTCAGATATTGGTAAAATAGATATCATTAATAGATTTTGAAAATTTACCAAATTTTAATACTTCTGCTGTTAAGCATAAACATTGACTAACCAATAAAAATTATTTCCAAATGAATTTAATTTTATTTTTTTTTAGTAATTTTCTCTTTTTATTTATAATTTTTAGCCATAAGGTATTTATATATAATTATTTTCATTTGAGTTGATAAAAATGTTATCAGATAATAGAGCAAGTTTAGTTGGTGGAAACGTAATACGAGGAATAGGTTATTTTCTCTTCATTCTAGGGATTATGATATTAATTGGTCTCATAGTTGCTTTAAATGTATTTGGAATTCCGCTTAATGTACTGGTATTTATTGGAATTAGCATAATGACTTTTATAGGATTCATTTTTATGGGTTTATATATTATCCCAGAGTGGATTAAAATACCTACATTATTATTAGGAAAATTTAAAAAAATGCGAGGTCCAGGAGTTATGTGGTTATTTCCATTTATTTATCGAATTCCATTTTCTCTCGATATGAGGATAATTACAACCACATTCTCTGCTGAGCAAACATTAACAAAGGATAATGTACCTGTAAATGTTGATGCTGTGTTGTTTTGGAAAGTTGTAGATGCGTATAAGGCTTCTCTACGTGTTCAAGATTATAGAACTGCAATTGCGTGGGCTGCTCAAACTTCATTACGAGATGTAATTGGAAAAACAGAGCTGAGTCAGATGCTTGCGGGCAGGGACGAAATATCGCATGACCTTGAAAGAGTAATTGATGAGCGAACTGAAGAATGGGGTGTTAAATCTATCTCAGTAGAAATACGAGATGTTATAATTCCAACGGCATTACAAGATGCAATGAGCAGACAGGCACAAGCAGAAAGAGAACGCCAAGCGAGGGTTATATTAGCTGGTTCTGAGGAACAAATTGCGAATAAATTTCTTAATGCCGCTCAAATTTATGAAAGAGATGAAACTGCCTTAAATTTAAGAGCAATGAACATTCTTTATGAATCTATGAAAGAAAAAGGAGGATGGATTGTTGTTCCCTCAGATATGGTAAACATATTAGGGGGAAGATTCAAACATCTTGAAGATTCCAAAACAGATAAATAATCTTTTTTTTTAGTTTCATTATGATTTGACAGGACTTCTATACTCCATAAAGTGTATTAAAATTATTTGGAACCAATTCATAGAAAATCATAGAACATTACTATTAAAAATAATTGAAGATATAGGGAAATAGGGGTAAAATATTACCAAATAATAATTGTTTTAAAAAAGGAAAATGGAAAAAGATATAAAAAACGCAATTATAAAAAAATGCGAAACTGATCTTTCAAATAAAATCAATGAACTTATCCAAAAAGGGTTTTCAGTTTTTAATGCGATTGATGAATCTTTTAAAGAATATAAACTTGATGAAGAAATTATATTAAAATATGAATTTGAAATGATAAAAAAAGATAATAATGACAATAAAAATTTAGAGATATCACCAGAACAAATTAATAAATTAATGGATGAAGTGAAAAAATTAGTCTATAATAAATTTATTGATTGAATTAATAACAATATCTTTTAAATTTAACTTAAATAATGAAAGGAAAGAGTTTCTGCTTTATTTATATTTTACTTGCATTAAATTCTCAATGTATATAATTTGCAAAACGCTTAAAAAAAGGGGATAATTAAGATTGTAAAAAAGTATTTTTCTATATTTTGGTTATAAAATTGATTTGAACATTATCATCTTATTTTCAGAGATCTACGATTTTCATTATTAAACTTTCAAATTAAACTATTTATTTCTTTTAATCTTGTCCTTAGAGTAATTTCAGAAATATTCGCTATCTTACATATATGTTTTTGTGTTCGAAATTCTCCATTTTTTTTTGATACATAATACAGAGATGCAGCAGCAATTCCTTTAGGGTCTCTTCCTGATGTTACTAGTCCTTTCATTTTACTCTCCTTAATAATTTTTATAGCATTATTCCGACTATTTAGAGATAAATCTAATTCGTCATAAAATTTATCTATATAGTCTTGAGGTGTAAAATTGTGAAGTCTTATATTTAATACTGGAAGAATCTTGGCAAATAGTATATTATAACAAGAAACAAACATTTTTTTAGAAATTTGAAATGCGGAAACAAGTTCTCCAATTATTATTGGGATTTTGTGCCTTTTTAGCGCAAAATAAAGAGATGCACACAGTATTCCATTAATTGTTCTTCCTTTTGTTAGTTTTGCTTTAGCAGCAATAATATAGATCCTGAAAGTACTTTCGATAATATATTTTGGAAGATTCAAATGAGTTTTGATCTGATCTAATTTCGATATTGCAATCCATAAATTCCTTTCAAGTCCATTTACTAAACCTCTATTTATTTTAGATAATCTTTTATAATTTCTTAAAGCAATTGGAGTTAAAAAATTTCCTTTCCCATCTGAATTACCCTTAATTATAGTACGAGGGCCAAATGGGGAACGTACAGGTTCAAAATTAATAAAATTTTTTTTCTCCCCAAAATACATTTTCCGGTCAGGCTTATTAGAAATTATTCTAGATTGGATTATTCCACAATTTGTACAAACTTCGTATCCATTAGAAGAAATTATATTTGGATTTGAACAACATTTTGGTTCTTCTTTTTTTAAAAATGCTCTATTGTAATTGTTTCTGGTTATTAACTGTATTATTTTTATCACACCTTATTTTAAAATTCAAATTAATTTACATTAGTTAAAAATATTTTATTTGAAATATCGAATTTGTCCAGAATGATATGGGGTTTTTCATTAGACTTCTTAGACTTTAATGGAATTTTTAATTCAATTTTAAAATCCTCAATAAAATGATTTATAAAGATTTCTGAGGTCGATTTATCATACTCTATAAAAACCTTCAATCTAAAATAGTCTTCTTTATAAGTCAATAATCTCATTCTTTTCCACCTTTTTGATACAATTACATGATCTAAAATAAAAGTCAACCGGGACGACGATTTCATTTATTATATCTGTTATAATATCTGTTTCAATTTCATTTACATTAGGATTATTTCTAAAATGAAAATTAACAATTTTATCTAAACCTTTCAATGTAGGATAAGCAATAATTATCATAAAATCTGAAATTCCACTTAATCTATATCCCTGGATCATATATGGACAGGATCCAATCATTTTTTTGATACTATTAGGATCTAATGATTGAAAACTTACCTTTGCTAAATAATAACCTGTGCTTTTTAGATTTAAACCTGCTTGAAATTGTAATATTCCCAATTTTTCAAGTTTTTTTATTCTCATTCCTACAGTTGGTTGACTCTTATTTATTCTTTGTGCAATTTGTGTATGGGTAGTAGTTGGATCTCTTTGGATAAAATCAACAATTTTTTTATCAGTTTCATCTAAAATATATGTTTGGACAACCATAATGTTCAACTCATCTTCTTTTTGTTAGTTTTAAAGATTTTTTTTGTATCCATTTTTCTAATCTTATTATAAAATAATAATATTGCGATATTTAAATATTGCGATTTTGAAATATTATGATATTCCAAATTCATTATATTTAAATTTATAAAGGATCTTATTTATATTGATAATACTCTGTCTATATTTGAGCCTCATTTAAATCATTAAGATAGAGAAAAATTAGTATATGGGGAATAATGGGAATGGATGAATTAACAGAAGCTACATCAGAATTTTTAAAAATATTAAGTGATCCTTATAAATTAGAAATTATTAAATTTCTAAAAAATGGAGAAAAAACATCAAAAGACATCGAAGATGTTTTAAACATTAGCCAATCTTACACATCTCAACTATTAAAACAATTAGTAAAAGCAAATATTATATCTCATAAACGAAATAAAAGTATTAAATACTACTTTATAAAAACAATTAATATTTTCAGAGTAATTTCTGCTGTTAATTCAATTGTTATTGAGTTACATAAAAATAAGTTTCAAAAATTAATTGATTCAGATAATATTGAAAAATTAAAATAGCTAAAAAGGCTTTAAGGTATACAGTTTTTATTATTCGATTATGTCTATAATCAATAAATCAAAAGAGAGGAAAATTCTAGTATTAGGATTAGAAAAAAGTGGTAAAACTACTATTATCTTAAATTTTATTGGAAAATTTATTTTATCTGATTATATCTCTTTAGAGGAAACACATAATCCCAATATTATTAAATTAGAAAAAGATGGTTCAAAATTTACTATTTGGGATTTTAATGGTAAAGAAATTTATCGAAATGAATTTTTAAAGAATTTTAACGATTATATTACTAATACAAAAGAAATTTTTTACGTTATTGATATACAAGATATGAAGAGTTATGATTTGACATTTAATTTTTTACAACAAATTATAGAAAAGCTGGAAAAATTTGCTATTAATGTAGAATTTACATTTTTTCTTCATAAATACGACCATAATTTTTTTAAACGGTTTCCAGACATTAGTAATGAAAGAATAGAACGTTTTATAGAAAGAATTAAAAACGTCATTCCTCCAGACGTTTTTTATGAAATTTTTAAAACAACAATTTATACAGTTTTAGATAAAACTCATGTTTATTAAAAGGGATAATGATCTTTTAAAGCTAATCGTTAAGGATTGCAATTTTGAAACATATACACCAATTTTTCAGTTTTACGTATTATATTATTTTTATAAACTTTTTATTCGTAATGCAAAATCCTAATGATCTCTGCAATATGATGGATTTTATCAATAAATTGTTCTAATGTAATAACAGTATCTCGAATTACCAACAGATTTCTAATGTTTAAATCTTTATCTTTATAAAGATAATTTAAAAATTGATGAAATATTATATCTATTGAGTTAGCAAGCTCATGGATCTTATTAATATTGTAATTTACCATATTGGGGTTTACTAAAAGCAATTTAATTGATTCTTTTAATAATTCTACCATTTGCAATATTGTATTAATTGATTTATGATACAGTTCTTTCATTTCAGGTGTTACATCATTCAAATCTATGTACATTAATAGATCGACAAACTTTAAAGCTAAGTACGATAGGTTATCCATTTTCAGAATTAATGTAATAAATTCACCTGAACCTAGATTTGTAACTTCAGAAAAATTCTCTATTGTTTGATTTTTTATTGAATCTGCTTCTTCAATATCAAATTTCAATTTATTTAACTTTTTTTCTAGTATTTCTTTATTAATTTTTGAATTTTTCGCCCAAGCAATATAAAATACACCCATATCGCTAATAATCGAATAAACAACTCTTGAGTGATTAACAAGCATTTCGATTATCTCTTTTTTGACTTTTTCCATAATATCATTTCATCATTCATATATATTTTTAAAATTCATTTTATCTTTTTAATAGAAAAATTGTTTTATAAAATTATTAATGCTCCAAAAGCAATGAAGATAGGAGCAAAAGCTATTGAAACCGTATTTATTACTTTGACAAGAATATGTAGGGATGGACCTGCCGTATCTTTTAAAGGATCACCGAATGTGTCTCCGACAATTGAAGCTTTATGCGCTACGGAACCTTTTCCCCCTAAGATTCCTCCTTCGATTGCTTTTTTAGTATTGTCAAGAGCTCCTCCACCGGTATTTAAAACAAATCCTAAAATTATACCTGATATAGTGCCAGATATTATAAATGCAGCTAACGCGACAGGACCAAATAAAAAACCAAGAATAATAGGAGTTAAAGTAGGTAATAATGCAGGAACTATCATTTGCTTTAAAGCTACTTTAGTACCAGTATCAATACATTTCTCATAATCTGGTAATGATTTATTTTCAAGTATTCCTGGTTCTTCTTCAAATTGTCGTTGGATCTCTTTAATCATTCCATATGCTGCCACCCCTGCTGACCTAATTGCTAATGCAGAAAAAATAAAAGGAATCACTGCTCCGATTAGTAATGCACATAATATTACAGGATGATAAATATTAACATCAATAGTTTTAATTTCTTCTAAATAAGCTTCAAATAATATTATAGCAGATAATGCAGCGCAAGTAATACCAAATCCTTTTGCTAATGCTTTGGTTGTATTGCCTACAGCATCTAACCTATCTAAGTTATATCGTACTTTTTCTCCTTGATGTGACATTTCTGCTATTCCAGCAGCATTATCAGATACGGGTCCAAAACCATCAAACGCCAATATTATAGTTGTAATTGATAATAATCCCATTGTTGCGACAGTTATCCCAAATACTCCTCCTAAATATGGATTAAAATTGTTCACTATCCCATATTGTTCACCAAGAAGAAATGTTATAATAATTGCTATAACAAATGAGATTACTGGAATTGTGGGAGATTCTAAACCTAAAGAAAAACCACTTATTACATTTGTAGCCGCACCAGTTTCAGAACTTTTTATAACATGTTTTACTGGTCTATATCTTGAGGATGTATAATAATCAACCAGAAAATAAGTTGATAATCCTAATGCTATTCCTAAAACGGAACAAATGAATAAATATTGCCAACCTGTTTGAAAGCAAATCAGTGTTAATATTAAGAAAATAAGTATATTAAATATTGCTGAAGCAGTAAGACTTCTTGCAAATGCCGCAATCGGAGATTTATCTTTTTCTTTAATCTTTACAAAATATCCACTTATCATACCAGTAACATTACCTAAAGCTCTTGAGATTAAGGAAAAAATAATGAATAACGGATTATTTGTAATTGCACTTAAAGCTGCCCCAATCATCATTGCTGCAATGTTATTTGCTGAAGAAGATTCATAGAGATCTGCCCCTCTACCTGCACAATCTCCAACATTATCGCCAACATTGTCGGCTATAGCTGCGGGATTCCTTATATCATCCTCGGGTAATCCATATTCTAATTTTCCTACTAAATCAGCTCCAATATCTGCTCCTTTTGTATATATCCCACCCCCTAATTGAGCAAAGAGAGCCGAAAAAGATGCTCCAAAAGCAAAACCAACAATATTTTGAATATTGAAATTAGACAATAGGTATAAAATGCTAATTCCTAATAAAGAAATAGAAATTACTGAAACTCCAATTACCATTCCAGCATTAAATCCTATTTTTAAAGCGCTATTCAGGTCCTTTTTACAAGCTTGTGTTACTTTTACATTTGATAAAGTTGATACAATCATACTGATATAACTTGCTATTAAAGATGTTATTGCCCCAATTATAAATGATACCGCTAATGGTATATTAAAAATAAAAAGTAAGCCAGAAATAATTATTAAGACTATACTAATAGTTTTAAATTGCCTTTTTAGATAAGCATTAGATCCTAATTTGATTAAATCGTGTATTTTTACCATTTCTTCTGTTCCATTTTCTAAATTTGACAACTTTTTCATAAGCCACATTATATAAAATAATCCTAAAATGGACAATATAATTACTAAAACAAAAAATATCCAGTATAATGAAAGAAAATGGAAACTCACATTATTTACATTAAAGTCTACAGTCATCTTTTACAATATTCTCGAATTTAGTTTTATTCTTATTCAGATAATTGCCTTTATAAAGCTATGTATAAAATTTTTAAAATCAAATTACTCTAATAATTAGTAATATATTTTTGATAGAAAAGTCGTCTTAGAGCATCTAAATGATTAATAGTAAAAAATAAGGTTAAAGACCTAATTTTTAAAATCAGTTGAATAAAATTTCAAAAAACTAATTTTTTTTAAGGCATATCCTTATAACACTAAAAACAATAATAATCATTATAATTTTAACACTTACCAAGGTGTAATTTAAAAATGAATGATGATGAAAAAGATCAAGAGATTGCATATTTTTCTATGGAAATTGCTTTAGAGAGTAGTTTCCCTATTTATTCTGGAGGTTTGGGAATTTTGGCAGGAGATACCCTTCGATCTGCTGCAGATATGGGATTACCTATGATAGCTATCACATTGACATACGATGCAGGATACTTCTATCAACAAATTGGCTCAAATGGAGAACAAATCGAAAAAGAAATGGAATGGGATTTTAGTAATGATTTTAAAAAAATTGACCAACAAGTAACTCTCGAACTACAAGATAAATTAATTAAGGTTGAATCCTGGAGTTATGAAGTTATAGGGAGAAATGGGCATAAAATAACAGTCTTATTATTGGATACTGATCTTAATGAAAATGAACCTTGGCAAAGAAATTTAACACATATGTTATATGATGCGAATCCATTTCAACGAATAGCTCAAGAGATGATTCTTGGTATTTGTGGGTATAGAATGTTAGAAAAATTAGGATATGATAACATTAAAACCTATCATCTAAATGAAGGACACGCTGCTTTTTTAATCTTTGAACTTCTAAAAAAGTATAAAAATCTAGAAGAAGTAAAGAGACATTGTGTATTTACAACTCATACTCCAGTAAAAGCGGGACTTGAGGAATTTGATTACAATTTGGTAAATGATGTATTTCGAAATCGTATACCAGATCAAATCCATGAATTTGGAGGAAAAAACAAACTAAATATGACTATTCTAGCTTTAAATGCCAGTGGTTATATTAATGCTGTTTCAAAAAAACACTCTGAAATCTCAAAAAAAATGTTTCCAAACTATGAAATTAATCATATTACAAATGGAATTCATGTAGGATATTGGTTATCTCCATATATGAGAGATTTTTTAAATGAAGAATTAACTCGAGATTGGCATCATAATATAAAACTTTTTGAGAACGCTTTGAATTTAGATAGCTATGAGTTATGGAGAGTACATAATAAAGCAAAAAGAAATCTTATTGAATATGAGAATTCACATTCCTGGATTTTATTTGATAAAAATTTATTGACAATTGGTTTTTGTAGGAGAATTGCTGAATACAAGCGGCCTCTATTAATTTTTAATGACCTTGAACGTTTAGCCAAAATTATCAAGAAAAAAGCACAACTAATTTTTGCTGGAAAAGCACATCCAGCAGATCTACAATCTAAAGATTATATAAGAAAGATTCATGAATATAGTGATTATTTATGGAATTCATACGGTATAGGTCTTATATTTTTAGAAAATTATGAGATTTCACTAGCAAAATCATTAGTGAGTGGAGTTGATTTATGGTTAAATAATCCTAGACGATATTTAGAGGCAAGTGGGACAAGTGGTATGAAAGCATCAATTAATGGTGTACTTAATTTTTCTACCTTAGACGGATGGTGGATAGAGGGTTATTTTATGTCTGATAAGAAAGCAGGATGGGCAATAGGTCCTGAACCATCTGATCCAAAAGCACAAATTGCAGATGATTCTATAGATGTTGAAGATATGTATAATAAATTAGAAAGTGAAATAATACCTCTATTTTATCATAGTAGAGATGAATGGCAAGAAAGAATGAAATATGCAATTAGGTTGGGTGCATATTTTAATACAAATCGTATGATGGAAGAATATGCTTTGAAATCTTATAATTTGATAAAGCAGCGAATATGGAAAAGTAAAATTGATTAATTGACTAAAAAAGTAATGGAATTTCTATTAAAAAGAAAAATACGCAGAATCTTAATAGAAGAATTATAGAATCTTTTCAATTAAATTTTAATTTATAAAAATAATAGAATATCTTTAAGAATCAGATTTTTTTACTATTTTATAAATTTTATAAATATCTTTTGAAAAAAGATGAACAATTAAAATTAATAGAATGAATAACATGACAATGGAAATATTGACTTCTGAAGAAGCAAAAAGTATGAGTATAGATGATATATATTCAAAACTCTCCACAAATGATAGAGGACTCAGTGAAACTAATGTTAGAAATAGATTAGAAAAATATGGTTATAATGAAATTCCTGAGAAAAAAGTTCGTCCATGGGTTAAATTTCTTAAAAATTTTTGGGGTCCTATTCCCTGGATGATTGAGGTTGCTGCCATACTTTCTATTATAATACAAGAATGGGATGACTTTGCTATAATTCTTGCGATGCTTTTTATTAATAGTATTGTCCGTTTTTGGGAAGAAAATAAAGCAGATAATGCAATAGAATTATTAAAAGAAAAGCTAGCTCTAAAAGCTAAAGTTCTTCGAGATGGAAAATGGATTGAATTAGAAGCAAAAGAATTAGTTCCAGGAGATATAGTGCATCTGAGGTTGGGAGATATTATACCTGCAGATGTAAAATTGATCGATGGAGAATATCTCACAGTAGATGAATCTGTTTTAACAGGTGAATCATTGCCAGTTGATAAAAAAATTTCAGATATGGGATATCAAGGGGCGATTATTCAACAAGGAGAAATGGATGGAGTGGTTATTGGAACAGGATTAAATACTTTTTTTGGAAAAACAACAAAATTAGTTGAAGAGGCAAAAACGGGGAGTCATTTTCAACAAGCTATTATTAAGATTGGTAATTATCTTATAATTATCGCAGTTATACTTGTAGCAATAGTCTTGGTTGTTGGAATTGTTAGAGCTGAAAGTTTTTTAGTTTTACTCCAATTTGCACTAGTTTTAGTAGTAGCGGCAATACCTGTAGCTTTACCTGCTGTTATGATGGTCTCAATGGCCGTAGGAGCTATGGAGTTAGCTAAAAAGAAAGCGATAGTAAGCAAATTGCTTTCAATTGAAGAAGCAGCTAGTGTTGATGTTCTATGCAGCGATAAAACAGGAACTCTTACAAAAAATCAAATATCTATAGCTAAAATCATACCATTTAATAATTATTCTGAAAACGATGTAATCCTTTATGGAGGATTAGCATCAAAAGAAGAAAGTAGAGATCCAATTGATGACGCATTTTTTGATAAAATAAAGGAGAATATCGGAATTAATTCCATTTTTTCAAATTTTCATTTAATGACCTTCAAACCTTTTAATCCAGTTGAAAAAAGAACTGAAGCAAAAATTCAAAATAAAAACAATAAAGTAATTCTAGTTTCAAAAGGTGCAATTCAAGTTATTTTATCCTTAGTAAAAGGAGATCAATCCCTTCAAAACAGAGTTAATAACCTGGGTAAAGATTTTGCATCAGAGGGATATCGAGCACTAGGTGTAGCAATCTCTAAAGATGAAAGTACATGGGAATATATTGGAATTGTAGCACTTCACGATCCCCCAAGAGAAGATTCATTTGATACTATAAAAACGGCAAGATCATTAGGAATAAATGTTAAAATGGTAACCGGTGATCATATAGAAATTGCAAAACAGATAGCAGGAAATTTAGGAATTGGAACCAATATTGTGGTATCTTCAGATATTATAGGTAAAGATGATCCTAAAACAATAAGTTTGGTTGAGAATGCTGATGGATTTGCAGAAGTATATCCTGAACATAAATATCATATTGTAGAGCTTTTACAAGATAAAGATCATGTTGTTGGAATGACGGGAGATGGGGTAAATGATGCTCCTGCTTTAAAAAAAGCAGATATTGGTATAGCTGTTTCTAATGCAACAGATGCCGCAAAATCCGCAGCTGATATAGTATTGACCGATCCAGGTATCTCAGTGATTATAAATGCCACAAAAGAAAGTCGATCGATATTTGAAAGAATGAAAAGTTATGCTGTATATAGAATCGCTGAAACTGTTCGAGTTCTTATTTTTTTAGTCCTCTCTATTACAATTTTTGCCTTTTACCCAATTACAGCTGTTATGATCGTGATCTTAGCATTATTAAATGATATACCCATAATGACTATTGCTTTTGATAATACAAGAATAGCTCCAGAACCCGTTAGATGGAGAATGCAAAGAGTTTTGATTTTATCATCTGTTTTAGGCCTCGCTGGAGTTGCCTTCAGTTTTACTATATTAATTATCGGAAAATTTGTATTTCTACTTAGTACTGCGACTCTTCAGACATTTATATTCTTGAAATTAACAGTAGCGGGTCATATGACAATCTATCTGACTAGAACAGATGAAGATAACTTTTGGAAACGACCTTTTCCCTCAAAAATCCTCTTAATTGCCTGTGAATCAACTCAAGTGGTTGCTACAATAATTGCTGCTGTAGGTCTAGGTAATTTAATGTCACCAATCGGTTGGGCTTTGGCAGGCTTTATTTGGTTGTTTGCTTTTATTGCATTTGTTGGCAATAACTTTCTAAAGGTTGGAACGTTAAAATTGTTGAATAGAAGATCTGCTAAAAAAAAAGATTTCAGACTAAAGAATTGAAATTTAGAAATTGAAATTTAGAGTTTAATAACACATTTCCTTTTTTTTTATGATTTTTAATCTAAATATGAACTAAATTAATTTTATCTAAAAAAAAAGTTGAAAAATTATTTTCTAATAATTAGGATATCACAGGGTACATGTCTTAAAACTTTCTCTGCAACAGAACCAAGTAAGATTTCTTCTAAAATAGAATGAGTACCTTTACTCCCAATAATAACGAGATCAATATTTTCTTCCTTTACTGTTTTTATAATGTAAGATACTGGTCCATCTGAAAAAACTAACCTACCTTCAATTTGTATTCCTTCTTCTAAAAAGATTTCTTTAGCTCTATCTATAATAGCTTGAGCATTTAATTCATATACTTCTTTTATTCTTTTTATATCAGGATCTGAAATCCTGTAGATATGAGGTATGGCAAATGATGGTGCCATAAACATTCCATTTGGTTCTGCATGATGTTCTACTGAATGAAATACAATCACTTCACAATTACTTGATTTTTGAATATCTATTGATTTTAATAAAGCCTTATAAGAAAGTTCTGATCCATCAATACCAATTAATATTTTTTTATAGATAATAAATCACCTTATTGAACTTTTATTACTAAAAACAAATAAACTTCTATTAAAGAATATTGTTTATAATTTTTAAAAAAAACAAAAAATATTTAGTATTATAGAAATGAAATAAATTGATCATGATTAATAAAAAAGAATCTCAGGAAAATTCTAGTTTAAACAAAGAAAGATTTCTCAATTATATAAATACTTTTGACTTTCCGAGATTAGCTGGAACTGAAGGAGAGAAAAAAGCTGTTAATCTAACAATAACAACTTTCAAAGAAAAAGATTTTAATAAGGATCAAATTTTTACCCAAAATTTTGATTTCTCAACATTTTATTCAACATCTATGATGAAAATAATCATTCTAATGAATTTAATCTTTATAGCAATTATTTATTTAATAAAATATTTGTATCCCTTTCTAACTTTTTTTTCTATCTTGATTTTATTATTAATTTTTTTTTCTATGCTTAAAGTATTAAAACATCCTGAGCTTAAGGGGTTCTGGGAAAAATATTTTGGACATTTCGTTAGTGCTACAAATGTTTTTGTAAAAATACCTGCTACTAACGTGTCATCTCAAAAAATAGGAAATATAATAGTTTCAGCTCATTTAGATTCGAAATCTCAATCTTTTAAAACTATATGGAGGGTAATTTTAATTAGAATATGGTTATATAGCGAAATTTTCTTGTTTTTGTTTTATATCTTCTTTTTAATAGATTACCATTTTTATGTGCAAATAAATAGAATTTTAGAAATTTTATGGGAAATTTCTATTATTATTGGAACAATTTTGACAGTTGCTTCAAATGTCTTTTTATTATTTCTTAATATTAAAAATGATTCACCAGGCTCCTTAGATAACGCTACTGGTATGGCAATTGTATTTGAGTTGAGTTCTTTTTTTAAAAGTAATCCACTTCATAATTTTAATTTATGGTTTTGTCAATTTTCAGCAGAAGAGATAGGAACAATGGGTTCTAGAGAATTTTTAGATATGTATGATAAGAAATTTACTAAAAATTATACTTATCAAATTAATTTTGATATGGTTTCAATAGCCAATAATAAGAGTAATTTTATAGAATATATCAAATCTTATGGCATTGTTCCAAGGAAAAAAATTTCACCAATATTAAGTCAATATTTTATTAATTCAGCTGAAATTGAAAGGGTGAATTATCATGGATTTCATGTTGCTCTTGGTGCCCATACAGATTCAATACCCTTTCATTTACGAAAATTTGATTCTATTGATATCACTACGAGAGCTGCAGCAAAATATACCCATAGTGCAGAAGATACTCCAGATAAAGTAGATCCCCAAATTCTCTTTGAGGTTTATAAGGTTGTTCGATTATTGATACAATCAATTGATAAAGACTATAATAAATTGATTAAATAAATCTATATAGTTTAGTTTTTCTTTAAATGTGAAGTAAACGCACAATAGAGCCAAATCCTAATATCGTTGAGACTACTGAGCCAAAGAATATTTGAACAATTATAAAAGAACTTATCATAACAGAACTGAATTTATTAGTTCTTTCATAGATAATTGAGTTCATTACCATAACTGCTAAAAATATTAAATAGGTAACAAGCATCCCACTGATAAGAAATAATGTATTGGAAAAATAAATTAGTATAAAAATATTAATCATTTCCATTAATGATGTAATTATTGTTTTATTCGATGGAGATATTATAAATTTGAGATTAGGATAAATAATTTTTCTATAAAAGATCTCCATGGCTAAATAAAATGGATAAATACTAAAAGTTAAAATATATGACAAAAAATTTCTTGGAGAAAAAAATGCGAAAGGATAGGAAAGTGATAGAGCAATATAAAGTGATAAAAATATAAAAGAGGCAAACAATGAAAACAAAATAACATTTTTGTGAAACTGCGATTTAATTTCGTCTTTCAACCTTAATTCTATGTATGTAGCTATTTTTTCACCTTTAACTTCAGCAGTAATTATATATTTTATTATTATATATAGAAAATACAATAAAAGGATAAGAATAGGAGTAACAAGCAATCCAAGTATTCCTATCGTTTTTAACATAGATATCCAAAGAGTTAGAAAACCTATAAAGTATAAACAGACTATAATAACACTCTTTTTATTTGAATTTTTTTTTGTTTTATCACTATTCTTTATTTCATAATCCTTTTTTGAATAATCTTTAATTGAAAAATATTTAAATGAATATTTTATGATTGATAAAGTCGTTAAAAATAATCCTATAAAGCTTAAACCTAGTAAAATGTAAGTTATCTGGTAGGATAAGTTAATAGGCCCATTATTTGTTTCGGAATGGAAAAAATTTAATTCAAACCATTTTATTGTTTCAATAATTACTTCATCTGAAAATAAATAGTGGGGGCCTCCAAATAAATGGTTTTTAATTTCTAATAGTTTACAATTTGTTAAGTTTTTCGCGACTAAGGCATTTTTTTCAAAGGGAACTGTTGTATCATAAATGGATTGAATAACCAATAAATTAGTTGGATTATTTTCATTAATGATTTTGGTGGGTATAAAATCCATAAATGGATGATCTTCAGTAATTCCAAAATAAGACGCAGAAAAGTTAACTAGACCTGCCCAAGTAACGGTTGTCTTAAATCTATCATCCATTGCACTATTCATTAAAACCACCATACCCCCTAATGAATGCCCAATTAATCCAATTTGAGATATATTTATCCTTGCAAAAAAAGACATTTGTGATAACTTATCTAAAAATCTAGAACAATCTTGAGCTATAGCAGGAACATTCGTCTGGTTCATATAAGGATTTGGGTTTATCTCCAAAATGTGACCCCCACTTTCTCCCTCGCCTCTATAGTCGATACTTGCAACATAAAATCCTCTTTTAGTAAATTCATTGGGTATTCTCGGATCTAAATCTCTTTGACTACCTAATCCATGAGCAAAGATTATCAATGGGGATTTTTGCTGAAACTGCAATTTTTTTGTCGGATGGTAAAGATTTGCATAAAGAGTGCTATTATATGATTTAAAAGTTATCCTCTCGTAAAATATATAACTTTCAGATCTTAAAGCAAATAAAGAACTTACAGAAATCATAAAAAATATAATTGAAGATATCAAAAACCAATGATGTTTCCACATTATTTTCTTTTTAATCATATAATTAATACATCAGGAATTATTGCTATTTTTCTAATTTTATTTATGTTAGATACAATTTAATAATCTTTTAGATTAGAATTTAAAAAAAAATAATGCAACTTAAAAAAATTAAATGATTATTTTATAAAAATATCTTTTCTAGTTTAAGAAATTTCAGAATAAATATTCATTTATTAATTGAATTTTAGTTTTAATAGAAATAATTCAACAAATTCTCGCTAATCTTATTATTTATTATTTAAATTCTAATTTGAGATTAAAAATATAGAACAATTGACCATTTCGTTTATATAATGTTATTATGGCAGTAATTTTCTTTATAATTTGTAAAGAGTATCTTTATCAACCATGTTTTTTCTATATTGATCAATAAACGATATTGAGAGAAGCTGATATATGTTGTATAATAAAATTTTAGTAGCTGTTGAAGAATCAAAGGATGCAATAGATGCGTAGAAAATAGAAGTTATAGTTCTGTTGTTTAATTAAATAATATGAATAAGTATTTAATTGCAAGTATGATTTAAATGAAAATTGGAAAGATAAAAGGAATTGTTATTTCATTACATATAAGTACTTTACTCATTATTGGGTTAGTAGGTTTTTATGCTGCTGATTTTTATGCTACTCTAACTCAAGAAAGTAATATTTTTAATTTAATAATAGTTGGTTTAATCAATGGGTTAATTATTTTATTTTCAATTCTGATTCATGAGTTAACACATTCTTTAATTGCTCAAAAATATGGGTTAAAAGTTTCAGAAATTGAATTATATCTATTTGGAGGAGTTTCTAAAATAGAACAAGAGCCTAATAATCCAAAGAGTGAGTTAGTTATTTCTATTTTTGGTCCAATCTCCAGTTTATTGATTGGTGCTATTTTTTTAGCTACTTTATTTTTAATACCATTCCGTATTAATGCTATTCTTATAGTAACTCTTTTGTATTCTGGAATAACTAATATTGGATTAGGAATATTTAATCTGATTCCAGCATATCCTATTGATGGTGGAAGGGTACTACGAGCAATACTATGGAATAAAAGACATGATATGCTTTCTGCTACGAAAACAGCATCAAAAGTTGGACATTATATTGCATATGGATTAATGGGATATGGATTTATATCAATGCTTTTCTTTGGCTTACTAAATGGTTTATGGTTAGTAATTATTGCTTCATTTTTAAATAATCAGTCAAGACATGCGTATATTCAAACTTTAAATGAATTTACTTTGTCGAAACTAAGTGTTAAACAGTTGATAAGATTTCCCGAAGTTGCAATTCCATTTAACAAAACTGTAAGTGAAGCAATTCAGAATTATTTTATTCCATATAATAAAATATATTTTCCAGTTATACAGGGAGAAAATATAGTTGGTATTATACATCTTGAAGATATAAAAAGGGTTTCAATAAGTCAGAGGGATGAAATAATTGTAGGGTATTTGATGAAAAAAATATCTCAATTCCCAACACTCAGTCAGAATAAAACAGGAAAGGATGCTTTAATAGAATTAAAGAAAATGAAAGATAGACCACATTTAGTAATTATTAAAGATAATATTCAAAATAATATTATTGGCTATATAGGCGAAGATGATATTCTAACATCTCTAAAATTTTTTCAAAATAACATTTAGAGAAAATAAATTCCTTCCGTGAGAAAAAATAATTACTCTTTATACTACTAATATGTTTTATAATAAGAATTTATTATTTGAAATGGTTTAACGCTATTTATAACATTCTTAAGATTTTTATATTTCTTTCTATAGTTTATAAAAACTACACTAAAAACTTATTTTTCAAATTGTTTCTATATGTAATTCTTCTGGTGTAAAGTAGAGATTTATTAATCTCAACTGCGAAATTAGTAGTTTGCTAAAACTTTCATATATTGATATCATGTAATTTAATAAAATTTAGATTTATAAGCAATATTAATAAATTTATTAAAAATGATAAAAAAAAGAATTTTATTTTTTCAATTTATTAAAAGTAAGCTTATATAGTCATTTCTCTGTTCTACTAATAGAGTTATTTGTTCACAATTAAAAATAATGAGGTGAAAAATAATAATAATTTTATTAGATAGAATATCACTCCATGAATATTCAGCCTCTATTACAACTTATAATCTACAGAACGGTGGAACATTTTCAGCTGATCTTACAGTAATTCTCGTCTTTCTTCTGATTTGGTTTACCTGTGGATCAATTTTAGCATATTGGGTAAAAAGTGATATGAGAAAGAGAAATCTAGAAAATAGCTATATGATTTTCTTAATTGTATTAACTAGTTTAATTGGGTTTACATTTTATATAATCTCCACTCGTGGTGATAATGAAGTAGAATTTTTGGAACAAGTTGAGAATTTCCCGGATATTGATGAATTTATTAAAGATGAGTTAGAAATAGAATTTCAAGATGAAATTGAAGAAATTAACGAAGAAGAACTTGAAGATATTATTGAAACAATTATAGAAGTTCCTGAAATTAGAATATTATACTAAATCATAAAATACAATAGATTTAAATTAAACTTTATAATTTATTACTGTTTTTTTTAATAATTTTATGTAATCCATTAGATGTCGTGTCATTAAAAAATTATTTTTAACATGCTCTCTTCCTGCTTTTCCTATTTTTTCAGCTAGATTAGGATTTTCTAATAATTTCAAAACGCTCTCGGCACATTCTTCTATATTATTTACTAAATATCCCGTTTTACCATCAATAATTTGTTGTGGGATGCCTCCTACATTTCCTCCTACAACTGGTGTGCCTTTCCATAAGGCTTCACTAACAGTTAAAGCAAAGCCTTCTCTAATTGATTTTTGAATAACAACCTTTGAGATTGTTTGCAGCGTATTTACTAGTAAACTACTTTCAGCAGTACTTATAATGATATCTGGTTCATTTTTAATATGTTTTAATAATTCCTCATAAATTTTTTGTCCCTCTGGATCATCTTGAGCCATATTCCCTAACAATATCAATTTACAATCGAATTCTTTTTTTATTATTTTAAATGCTTTTACTACTCCAATAGGGTCTTTCCATTTATCAAATCTGGAAATTTGAGTAATTATAGGTTTATCATTTTTAATGCCATACTTTCTAAGATAATGAGTAAGTCTTTTTTGACTTAATTTCTTATTCTTATCATTAAAAGGATTAATAGAGGGCATTATAATTTCCTGAGGTAGATTAACAATTTGTTTGTATTTTTCTTCAGATACAATCATTGCATCATATTTATTAATGAATTTTGAGATAAAATTCCAAACAATTGGATTTCTATTACTAAGATCTATATGGCATCTCCAAATCCAAGGTTGTCTTTTTCTATAAAAATTAATAATTGGTAATGGTTGTGGGTCATGGATTATTACACAATCTTTATCACTTAATTGATTAAAAATGGAATTTCTTCGATTAACTTCAAGATATATTCTTTTTCTCTTACCTGATAGACTTTTTTCAGCACCTTGTAAAGCATTGTGAATTATTTTTGTTGTTGTAAAGAATTCTGGACTTCCTTTAATTTGATGCCATTCTGTATCAATCCCTAATTCATTCATCATTATTATCAAATCATTTAATATTTCAACGACACCACCACCATATAAAGTAGAATTTACATGAACAATTTTTTTATTAAATAGAGGTTTAGATTCCTCGATTAAATCATTAATATAATCAAAACCAACTATTTGAGAGAATTGTTTTAATAGTATTTCATTTCCATTAAATTTCTCTAAATTTTTTGAATACATACACTTTTACCCAAATTTTATTCATATTATTATTTTATTAAGATAATTTACTTAATCCTTTTAATAAATTTCTAGAATCTTGAACTGAAAATAGATTGTATTTAGCACTGCTTCTTTCAAGTCCAATTCTTATTGAATATGTAGTTTTAGGAGCTATATTAAACATATCCTCATCAGTTTTATCATCTCCTAAAATTAAAATAAAATCCCATTCTTCTTTAAATAATGTAGTTGAGATCGCATGTCCTTTATTTATCATAGCACTTTTTACTTCTACTACTTTATTTCCATCTAATACATTTAAATCAGTATTATAACAATAGTTCTCTAATATATTGATTAATTCTCTTGATCTAACATTACCTAAATCAAATTCTGCTTTTCTATAATGCCAAGCTAGACTATATTCTTTTTCTTCAATGAAGGAACCTGGTGTTCTGTATGTAAATTTCTCTAGGATCGGGAGTATATTATCTTTCCATTCAGTCATTAAGATTTCAACCATTTTCCATTCTTTGTTTAGTTTTTTAGTCCAAATTCCATGTTCTGCGATTAACTCGATATTAATATCTTTAAACCAAATATCTAATGTCTGTTTATCTCGTCCACTTACAATTATTACTTTATTCCTTTTATCGTTACTAATTTTTTTAAGAGTATTTAGGATTTCATCATCTGGTCTTGCGTGATCAGGATTCTTATAGAATTGTACTAAAGTACCATCATAATCTAAAATTATTAATCTTTTCTTGCTATTTTCATAGTCTTTTAAAAGATTTTCTTTAGATGTGGAAGATAAAAGTCTTAAGGTTTTATCTTGAGGTATAATTTTAGTTTCCTTAAGATTTTCAATAAAATCTTCAGCCCATCTTATAACATCATAATTTTCAATCCGTTTTTGCATTTTTAATATTTTTCTTTTTTTACGTTCTTCTGGCATTTCAATTGCTTCCTTTAAAGCTTCAACGATTTGTTTTCTATTATTTGTATTAATGATAATTGATTCATATAATTCTTTTGCGGCTCCTGCAGTTTCACTTAAAATTAATACACCATTTCCGTCAACTTTTGAAGAAATATATTCTTTTGCTATAAGATTCATACCATCTCTTATAGGGGTAATGAGTGCTACATCAGCTATTCGATATAAAGATATTAATTGTTCTAAAGATAAAGGGCGATGGATATACAATATTGGATTCCATTCAATAGTACTAAATCGTCCATTTATTTTTCCTACAAGTTCATCAATATCACTTTTTAAAACTTGATATTCCTCTACTTTTGATCTAGATGGTGCAATCACAAAAATTAAAATAATCTTTTCTTGATAATTAGGATAAGATTTTAAAAACAATTCATAAGACAAGAGTCTCTCTAAAATACCCTTGGTATAATCCAATCTATCTAATGATAGAATAATTTTTCGTTCTCCTATTTCTTCTTTGATTCTTTGGCTTTCATTTAAAATTTCTGAACTTTGAGCTGTATTATGATATTTTTTATAATCAATTCCCATAGGGAAGCAATCTACTTTTATTGTTCTCCCTTGTAAATAAATTTTATTCATTTTTATATCCAATCCTAAAATTCGATGAGTACTGCTTAAAAAATGCCTTTCATAATCATACGTGTGAAAACCTAGTAAGTCTGAACCTAAAAGACCTTCAAGAATTTCTTCTCGCCAAGGAATTAAACGAAAAATTTCATAAGAAGGGAATGGAATATGTAAAAAAAAACCGATAGTAGAGTCGTGGATACTCTGTTTTATAAGATTAGGTAATAGCATTAAATGATAGTCATGGACCCAAATAATATCATTTTGACGAAAAATTTGTAAAATTATTTTATGAAATTTTTTATTAATTGATTTATATGCTTCCCATAATTTATCATCAAAAGTAGTATATTGTATAAAGTAATGAAAAAGAGGCCAAATTGTTATATTACAAAAACCAGCATAAAATTCATCAATTTCCTTTTTTTTAAGGAATACGGGATAGAAATTAAATTTAGATATTAATTCTTTTTCTATTTCTTCTTTTTTATCTTCAATTAATTCTAATTCAATCCCAGGCCAACCTATCCAAATGCTGTTATGAGTTTTATGAAAAGAGCTCAATCCTGTAGTTAATCCTCCTAAGCTTCTTTTAAAAATGACCTTATCATTTTCTATTTTAATAGTTACAGGTAATCTGTTTGAAATAAAAATTAATTTATTTTTATTAGTCATTTAATCACTTGAAGAGTTCTTTTTATTATTATAATATAATTTTTTATTTCATATGAAAAAATTTCATGCTTATATTTTATTTTTTATCCCAATTTCTCATCTTTTCTAAATTTTTGAATTCTTCTCCTGGTGGATGATATATCTCCTTAGTTGATATATAAGAGTCTTTTATTTCATCCAGTAATGGCAATTCTTTACTACATGAATTACAAATTAGAATATTTTTAATATTTTTTTTACCTGGTCCTAAAAGTCCACCACATTTTTCGCAAAATTCAACTATGTTTAATTAAACATCTGATGTTTTATTGTTTTTTGTTTTTATAAGAATATTAATTCAAATTCTTCTTCTTTTTGATATCTCTAAACCATTTTTATAATTTTTTATGAATTACTAATATTAAATGCTTAAATATCCATTAGATATTATGTAAAATTAACCAAATTGATTATATTACTAAAAATATCATAAATAAAGACCGAAAAATTTTTTTTTTTTTATTTTTGAATATCTTATTTGATACTGAGGTCAATTTAAAGTGATAATTAAGCTAAAAGGATATCAAATCATTTTTATATCTATTTTACTAAAAAAATTAGGATATTTAATTTTTTCTAAAAATAAAGAAAAATTATAAGATATTTTAATTAATACTTTTACATATTCACTTATAATAGATATTTTGAAACGGAATTTTCTTCTTTTTTAAATATTTGATTTTTAATTTTTTTCTTCCCGATTAATGGAAATTCAAATATTTCCCTTGAGAATAAAGAACTTGACAAATTGATATTTTCCTTGAAATTTTTTCTATTAGATTAATAAGTTCTCGAAAATTTTATTAGAACTTTATGATTTAATTTAAATTATAATTCTTTATTATCAAAAATAAATTATTAATTCATTATAGCTCTTATAAAATGAGTATATACGCTGATGATGTCGTAAACTTTACCTCCGTCTTAAAAATTGCATATAATTTCTTAACAGGTAGAGAGTATTTGCAAAAAAAGAAATCTAAAGAAAGGAAAACCTTAATTTCTGTAGCTTCAGGATTTCCTGATCTGGTATTTGCAGCTGATTCCATACCCGTTTTTCCCATTCGTATGGAAAAATTTAAGCTTAATTTATATTTACTTGCTTTAAACACAGCAACAGGTCTATTTGGTTGGGATCTTACTACAAAATTGTTAGGAATCGCAAGACAAATAGATTTTTTAAAAATCGTAGATAATGTTTTAAATGACGTTATTAGTACTATCAATAAAAGATATAATAAATTTTATGAATTAGCTATTCAGAAGAATGTTTCACCCAAGTTTTGCTTTGGTGTTAAATCACTTTATGGAATGCATCTCTCAAAATCAAATAATTGTGATTGCAGTTTAGATTTTACCCTAAGATGTAAGAAATATAATGATTATCTGAAATCACTAAAAGAATTAATTCCAAACCAAATATGGTTAGAAATTCCTTCGATCAATACACAGGATGAGGGTAATGCATTAGAAATTATGATCACTAACCTGAAAAAAGTGATTCAAGAATTAGAAAGTATCTCTGGCAATATTGTTACTGATAATAGTTTAAAAAAGCAGTTTCGCATTGGAAACCAAGTTAAGCGATATTATAAAACAATAATTTATGATATTGGTAACTCAGATTTTTATCCGTGTAATTCTGCAACGTTCGCGGAAATCTTAGCATTATTAACTATTTCATTTCAAGATTATAACTCAAATGCTCAAAGATATTTAGAAAATCTTAGTCATTTAGTAAAAGAAATGAAAATGCGTATTCAAAAAGGAGTAGGAATGGATGTTTCTAATAGACCAAGAATCTTATTAACTCCAATATTCAATGGGTGGGAACCAAAAGCTCAAGAAATTATACATGATTTAGGAGGGAGAGTTATTTATTCAGATTGGGATTCACTTGGATTGTTAGAAGAAATATCTGTTTCGAAGAATTCTGATCCAATTGAAGCTTATGCTCACTTCCTTTTGAATAGTTCAAAAAAAGGTTTATTCTGCTTAGATAATTATGAATCACTAATTAATTCCTATAAAAACTATGTTAAAAAAACTAAAGTTGATGGTCTTATAATTAATCAACTTGAAGATTGTCATATAGATCCAAGTTGTTATGAATTAATGAAAAATAAAATCAGAATTGAAAATAAAATACCTTCTGTTAGTATTAAATTTAAAAAGATTGGTGAAAATTTAGAAAAAACTAAAGTTACTCTGAAGTCTTTTATGGAATTATATGGTTGAAATTTGAGAATTACATTCCAAAGAAGTCAGATGGCTTTAATAAGTGCTGATCCTCTTCTTTCTCCTTTTTCGCCTTTTCATGGGGATCAACCCATTCTGCTTCTCCACCAGATGCTTGAGTTGTTGCTCCTCCAGGTGCTTTTAATCCTGTTGGTTTTAAGTTAATATCTGCTGATATTGCTTCTGGTTGTTGTCCTACTGCTACCGGGGCTGCTGGAACATAGGTTATCCCTCCTGCTTTTAAAACCTTTAATTCACTCAATACTTTTTCTAGATTCATTGTTTGTACGCTCTTATTCATTGTATCCATTATTTCTTTTAGAGATTTAGATGTTTCTCTTAATCCCTTTGGATTAATTCCTGTCAGTAGTGAATCTAAATTAGCCGCTATGTTATCATTTAATTCTTTTAACGAATCTAAGACAGTACTCCAGTGTTTATTCATTTGTGATTCTATGGCACTAATCATTTTAATTGTTTCATTCATAAAATTAACATGTGCTTCATAGCGTTCCTCGTCCTTAGCTCTAAGGTCCGAGATGAGCATTATTAATTTCCGTAGAGCTTCTTTTTCTTCACTCATTTTTTACCAAAAAATATATTATTTTTTCTATTATAATTATGATTATAAATAAATTTATATGTATGCATATAAAAAAACAAATCTGTTATAATTCCATTAATTTATTTGAATTAAATTAAAAAAAAAAAGGAAATGACAGTTATCGCCACAAAATGGATTAAAAATCCAAAAATCTATGAAATTAACACTTGGCCTTGGTTTCAGTCTTTATCCGAAATTTATAATACCTCTATTACTTTAAATAATATTCCAGATGAAGTTTTTAATCATGAAATAAAATGTTTTGATGTTGTTTGGCTTATGGGTGTTTGGGAAAGAAGCCCTGCTAGTAAAAAAATAGCACTTGAACATCCTGATTTGCAGAAAGAGTACCATAAAGTTCTACATGATTTTAAGGATGAGGATGTAATAGGATCTCCATATGCGGTGTACTATTATCATATTGATAATAAACTTGGTGGAGTTGATGGAATTATCAAATTCCGTAGTCAATTAAAAGAGATGGGGATTCAATTAATACTAGATTATGTTCCAAACCATATTTCAGTTGACTCTTTATGGACTTTCGAGAACAATTTATTTATTGAAGGGACTTTAGATGACTTAATGTCTCATCCTTATGATTTTTTTAGTATTTCGGAAAAAATTTTCGCCCATGGTCGTGATCCAAACTTCCCTAGTTGGACTGATACAATTCAAATTAATGCCTTTTCAGAAGCAGCTCGACAGAAAACAATTAAAACTCTTCTGAATATTGCGGAACTCTGTGATGGCGTTCGATGTGATATGGCAATGCTTTTAACTAATGATGTATTTCGGAGAACTTGGGGGGAAAAAGCGGGAGAACCTCCAGAAAAAGAGTTTTGGGAAGAAATCATTCCAGCTGTAAAAGAAAAATATCCAAATTTTATATTCATAGCAGAAGTATATTGGGATATGGAATGGGATCTTCAACAACAAGGATTTGATTTTTGTTATGATAAAAGGCTATATGACAGATTAGCTCATGGAAATGCTAATACAATCAACGATCACCTTAAAGCGGAATGGAAATATCAAAGTAAATTAGTTCGTTTTATTGAAAATCATGATGAAATGAGAGCTATAGAAAAATTTGGAGAGGAAAAATCTAAAGCTGCAGCGATTATAGCATTAACTCTGCCCGGAGCAAGATTAGTATACAATGGACAAACTCGAGGGAATAGGATAAAATTACCTGTTCAATTAGGAAGAATTCCTTTTGAAGAAACGAATAATACTATTTTTGAATTTTATCAAGATTTATTTAAATCAATTCCAGGGAGAGAATACGGAGTAGGAAGTTGGTCTCTATGTGAATCAAAATTAGTAAAATCAAATGATTCTTCATTTACAGACATTATTTCTTATTTATGGTGGATTAATGATGATTATCGACTTATTGTTGTAAATTATAGTCCAAATTCTTCAGAAGCTCATATAAAAATAAGTCCATTTCATTTTGATACCAATAGATGGATATTCACTGATTTACTAAAGCATAAATCATACATTTATAGTGGTAATAATTTGTATAAATATGGATTATATATTGAATTAAAAGCTTGGGAAGGATATATTTTTGATATCAAAAAAGAAAGTAATTAGAAAGTTTTTTTCAAATTAATTTAATGAACTGTAACAGTCTTGGCAAGATTAAGTGGTTTATCTGGATCTAAATTATGCTCTAGAGCAGCAAAATATGCCAATAACTGTAATGCAGGGATGAATGTAATTGAACTAAAGAGATTATGATATTTATCTCTTGGTTGTGGAATTCTAATGGTTATATCACTTAAATTAGTAATTTTTTCATCACTTTCTATAACTAATGATATAATTTTACCCCCTCTAGCTTTAAATTCCATTACATTTCCTAATAATCGTTCATATGTTTCATCTGGAGGTGCAATAAATATTATAGGATATCCATCTCTTACTAATGATATAGGTCCATGTTTTGCATGAGCTGCAGAATATCCTTCAATGAATCGGCATGCAACTTCTTTTAATTTCAATCCACCTTCTTTTGCTGTCGCGATAGATGCTCCACGTGCTAGAAAGAAAAAATTAAGATTCTTCTCTAAATCACTTACAATATACTTTATTAGATCAGCATTCTTCTCAAGAAAATTTTCAATAATATCGGGAACAGATTGAAGTGCTTCATAATACTTCTGAATTTCCTCTTGTGAATCTTTATTTTTTAACTTAGCAATTTCTAATGCAACTAATGCAAGAGTTAAAATTTGAGTTACGAAAGTTTTTGTTGCAGCTACACCAATCTCTGGTCCTGCTTGGGTTACTAATACTTTATCAGAATATCTAGTAATAGATGATCCTACTATATTTGTAATTGACAATATTTTAATACTTGGTTTATACTTTTTTGCCCATCTAATTGGCTCAATTAAATCAATTGTTTCTCCAGATTGAGATAATGCTATAATTATAGAATTTTCTTCGAGAGAATTATTTAACTGCGTTTTAAACTCTGAACATTCTATTGCTTCAATATACTTCCCTAGAAATTTAGTTATTATAAATTTACCAGCTAAGGATGCGTGAAAAGATGTTCCAGCAGCAGTAATATATATATGATCAGCAGTTAATAAAGGGATTGCAAAATCTTTTATAGAATCAGGAGAAATTTTCATCGTTCTTCTTAAAGCAGAGGGTTCTTCATAAATTTCTTTTAACATAAAATGTTGATATCCCCCCTTTTCTGCAGCATCAATATTCCAATTGATTTCTTGAACTTTCTTCTGTTTAGGTAAATCACTATTATCGATATCAAAAAATTCTACTGACCCAGCATTTAGAATCGCTAGTTCATCATCTTCCAATATATAACAGTATTTTGTGTATGGAAGAAACGCTGGTATATCCGAAGCACAATAACTTGTTTTTCCTTTATCGATTCCTATTATGAGGGGGGATTCTTTACGACAAGCAATTATGGTGTTAGGATAATCAGCATGGCAAATTGCCAATCCATAAGCACCTTCGCACCTCTTTATTGCCGAAACAATCGCCTCTTTTAGATTTTTATTTTGTTTCAAATATTCTTCAATTAAATGTGGAATTATTTCAGTATCTGTTTCAGATTTGAAAATATGCCCTTTAGAAAGTAGTTCTTCTTTAAGTTCTAAAAAATTTTCAAGAATACCATTATGGATAACGGCAATCTTATCAGTACAATCGAGGTGTGGATGGCTATTTATTTTGGTTGGAGGTCCATGAGTTGCCCATCGTGTATGAGCTAATGCTAGTTTAGAACCATTTGGAAATTCATCTAATTTTAGATATTCATTAATCTCGTCAATTTTACCTGCATCTTTTTTAACAAAAAGACTATTATTATGTTGAGATACAATACCACACGAATCATAACCCCTATATTCCAATCTTTTAATACTTTCAAGAGCTATTTTTCCTATTTTGATATTTTGATTCGTAACTATTCCGAATATACCACACATCTTTATATTATAAAATTTTTTTTAACATTATTTTAAATTCTAATAATAACCTAGATTAAGTTCAATTTTTGCATCTTTTTCACAGCAATATTATTCATTTCAATTGAATTATTGATATCAATAGTGGATTCACCAGATATTCTTAAATAGGGGCTTGTTCCAGAACGTCTAATCAAGAGCCAGCCATCTTCATAATCAAATCTACAACCATCTAACTGATTAATTTTAACAATTTTTTTTCCCAAATTATCTAAAGACTCATTTATTTCAGAAATGATTTTTTGATGTATTTCTTCTGTAAATGGAATATCTTTAGTTAATTTAAATTTATTAGCAAAATATGGATAATGAGGAATATCCTTTAATAATTCTTTTAAAGATTTTCCAGTTTTTGTCATCATATCCAATACAATTGCAATAGTTAAAATTGAATCTGGTCCATAATGAAAATGAGGCCATATATAAGTACCAGAAGTTTCTCCTCCTATAAAACCTCCTAATTCTCGTAATGCAATTGCTACTTTAATATCTCCAACTTCTGTTCTAATAACATTGCAACCAAGAGGTTTTAATACATCCTCAATTAAACATGATGAATTAATTGGAGTAGCAACTTGCATTTGCTCTTTTGATAATTGATTTTCCTGGATATAATATTTTGCCATTAAAGTTAACAAACGGATTGGGTCTACGATTTCTCCATTCTCATCAAGAAAAATAACCCTATCAGCATCTCCATCAAGAGCAATCCCAATATCTTCTTCTTTGGAAATTTTTAAAAATTTAGAAAGTTTCATAAGATTCTTCTTATTTGGTTCTGAATGCCTTCCAGGAAAATTACCATCCATTTGTGAGTTTAGAGTAGTTACATTTATATTGTATTCACCTAAAAGCCGTGGTACAATTTCACATCCAGACCCATTTCCAGGATCTACAATTACATAAAGTTTATTACCATTAAATTTTATTAAACTCATTATTTCAGAAATGTGAAGATCATTTGTATCATTGATTTGTGTAACTTTTCCAATTTGATCATAATTTATTTTTATGAAATCTTTCTCATCATATATACGAGAAATTTCCATTTCTTGTTCAGGCGAAAATCCAATACCAGAGGGATTCCATAGTTTTAATCCACAATATTCTGGAGTATTATGTGAGGCGGTAATAACTACACCTGCTTCTGCATTTAAAAATTTTAATGATGCCGCAAGAGTAGGAGTAGTAACAATTCCTAATGTTTTTACATTGCATCCACAACTTACAAGTCCAGAAATTAAAGCATATTCAATAGGCAAAGCAGATGTACGAATATCTTTTCCTATAACTACAGTACCCCCTTTTAAATATGTACCTAATGCTAATCCTACATCAAGGCTCATAGCAGGCGTAAACATTAGATCTGATTCAGAATAATTTTTAAATACTCTTCTTATGCCACTTGTTCCAAAGATCGAAGTTGTCATAGTTTAGGTTTCGAGGTGTTTTTATATTTTACTGATTATAACTGTATCTTAATATATGATTAAGAAGTAATTTTTCTTTTTATAATTAATTTATGTAATTTTCCTTTATTGTAAATGATATTAAAGCTTTATAATATTTCCCAATAATAAGAAAACTATTATTTTTTTGATGATATTCTTTAAATAATGCTTAATAAAAATTGATATTATTGTTTCAGTGCTATGATTTTTCAAGGATTATTTAATATTTTAGATTTATACTTTCAAGTGATTGATATTTTTTATAATAATATAGATAGATATTTTCGAGATTTTCTATTTTTCGTTAATAATAATGGTTTATATTAGTATTGCTAAAAATTATAAAATATTCCTTATCATTTTATTATTATATAAAAAAATACTGATGTTTATGGATTTGAAAGAATTTGAATTAATTTATAAACAAAATCGGTGTGAGATTAAAGATAAAAAGAATATAGAAACTAGATTAAAAGGGATTGTTGGTAAGAATAATATATCAACTAAAAAAATAGATTTATTAGCTTATTCTAAGGATACTTCACTTATAGGGTTCAATTGGACACTCCAAGGAAAAATTGCAGGATTACCTGATTTTATAACATGGCCAGAAACAGAAGAGCAAATATCAGAAATTTTAAAACTAGCAAATAGAGAGAAGATTCCTGTAATACCATATGGTGAGGGATCTGGAGTTGTTGGGGGTGCGATACCAGTTTATGGGGGAATTATTATTGATATGAAAAAATTTAATAACATTCTTGAAATAAATGATAAAAATTTGACAGTTACTGCTCAAACTGGTATTAATGGAATGAATTTGGAACGTTATTTAAATGCTAGAGGATATACAACAGGTCATATACCACAATCTCTTTATATTTCTTCATTAGGGGGATGGATAGCTCATAGAGCTGCAGGACAATTTAGTACTAAATATGGAAAGATAGAAGATATAATTTTAGGAATGGAAGTAATTCTACCTCAAGGAAAGATTGTAAAATTTAAAACTATTTCCAGGGCATCAACTGGTCCTCAATTTGATAAGCTATTCATTGGCTGTGAGGGTACACTAGGAATTATTACAAAAGCTACACTTAAAATATGGCCCTATCCTGAAACAAGAGCATTAATTTCTTATGCCTTCCCTACTTTTGAGGATTCTTTAGAAGCAACTAGACAAATATTAAGGCAACAAATTTATCCTGCTGTTATCCGAATTTATGATGCCGATGAAACATTCAGACATTTTGATCATATAGAAAAAGCTAAGAATAAGGTGATGGTTGTGTTTGTTTGTGAGGGGATTAAAAGCCTGGTTAATCTTGAAAAGGCAATTACTATGGATACATGTGAAAAAAATAATGGTGTTGCGTGTGGGGAAGAACCAGTTGAACATTGGTTTGAAACTAGATTTAGAGTAACTGAAACTTCATTATCGCCAACATTAAAGACAGTTTTTGATACAATCGAAATTGAAATTTTATGGGATAAGGCAGCAGATCTATATCACTCTGTAATAACTACAACTAAAAAAATAAAAGGTTTAATTTTTATAACAGCGCATGTATCTCACTTTTATCCTAATGGAGTAGGGTTTTATTTTAGTTTTGCGGGAATTGCTCCAAAAGAAAAAACTGATCTTGAATTTTATCAAGAGGTTTGGAATACAGTTATTAAAGCAGTAGAAGATTGCGGTGGATCATTTGGACACCATCACGGTGTAGGAATCAATAGGTCAAAGTGGATGCCAGTAGAATGGGGTGTATCGTTTGATACTATAAAACAGATAAAGAATTTACTTGATCCTAATAATATTTTAAACCCAGGGAAAATTTATGAAAATCTTTGGAAAAACGGAGATGAGAAATAAATGAGTGAGATCTTAGAGAAATATAAATGGATTGGCCCAATCATTGAAAAAATGGATCGAGACTTAAAACGGATATTTATGAAAAATTTTAGAATGCGAGATAAAAACTTTTTTCCAGAAGGGGATTATAAAGCAGATATAAAAAACTTAGTTAATTGTATGCTCTGTCCAAATATGTGTAGATTTGATTGTGGTACGTTACAAACCTCTCTAACTGAAACCATGAGTCCTGCTTATAAAGCTCGGATAGGCTATTATCTAACAATAGGATTAATAGATCCAATGAAAAAAGAAAACCAAGATTTTATCAATTTAATGTACAAATGTACAAATGAGGAAAACTGTAAAATTTGGTGCCCTTTTGAATTTTCGGTCGTATCACTCTTAGAGACTGTCAGAGAAGATTTAAATGATAAAAATTTGATGCCAGATTACTGTAAACAGCAGATTGATAAGTTGAATAATACGAATACTATAGAAGAGTACAATATATATCGAACTTATACTGAAAAAGGAATAGAAAATATAGAAACGGATGGTAATGACGAAGTTTTCTATTATATTGGATGTGAATCAATGAAATTTCCTGAAGTTATAAAAGCAAATATAGAGATATTAAAGAAAGCTGGAATAAAATTTTCAACTAATCTTGATAGCAAAATATGTTGTGGAGGTCCAGCATTTAATATTAGAGAAATGGAAACCGCAAATAAGTTTGCTATGAAAAATAAAGAACTTATTGAGGCAACAGGTGCTAAGACCATCATATCAGATTGTCCGGGATGTATATTAACATTATCAAATAGATATGAAAAACTCGGAGTTAAAATTGAAAAACAAATAATCCATATTGTTCAGTTCTTTAAAAAGTTAATTGATGATGGAAAATTAAGTTTTAAAAATAAAATTCCTGAAGAATTTAGAAAAATCACTATTCATGATCCTTGTCTTATTGCTAGAAATTTAAAAGATACTGAATCAATAAGATTTATTCTTAATAGGATCCCTGATTTGGAAATTTTTGAACCTCTTTATAATAAAGACTATGTTCATTGTTGTGGGTGGAGTGGTACTAACCATTGGGCAGATAGAGACTTAGCTATTAGAGAAGCAAGGAATAGAATTAATGAATTAAAAGATACTGGAGTAAATATTTTCATATCCGCATGTCCTCTCTGTGAATTAGGTCTAGCTTATGGAATTGATGAAAATGAAAAAGAAAAATATAAGATAATGGATATATCTGAATTGATAATAAGAATTTTATAAAAATAATAGGTATAATAAAATAAGGGTGTGATATTATGAGTGATCTGATTTGTGTATTCGACGTTGGAACTACTGGAGCTAGAACGATAATTTTTAATGATAAAGGTGAAGTAATTGCAAAAGAATATGAGGAATATCCTTTTATGAAGCAGCCTGTTGGCATTTCCGAACAAGATCCAATAATTTGGTGGAATGCTATAAAAAATACATGTAATAAAGCATTAAATCAGATTAATCCTGAAAATATTATAGGGATTTCAGCAACATTTTTTCGTAGTACAATTACGATTATTGATAAAAAAGGAGAAATACTACATCCTGCTTTAACCTGGATGGATGAAAGACAAGAAACTTCCGCAATTGAGTGGAAAAGAGAGGTTGATCTTAGAAGATCAATTCCTAAAATACTATGGGTTAAGAAAAATAAACCAGAATTATTTAATAAAGCGTATAAAATTATCCATCCAGATACTTATATCTACTTAAAATTATGCGATGAATGTGTTACAGATCCCACAAATGGAATTTTTGGGATTTTAAATAAGAATACTCTAAAATGGGATGAGGAGTTATCTGAATCATTTGACTTACCAATAGAATTATGGCCAGAGGTGCATATTCCAGGTGAGATCATTGGTGAACTAACGAGTACCGCTGCTGATGCTTTAGGTTTTAAAAAAAATATTCCAATAATTTTAGGTGGTGGAGATCAACAATGCTCATCATTAGGATTAGGTGTAATCAATCCCGCTCAAGCTAAAGTTACTACTGGGACTGGAACATTTATTGATTATGTTGTTGATAAGCCTGTAGAACCTTCGGGAGATTTTCCTATTTTTTCATTACCTTCTGTAATAGAAGGTAAATGGAACATTGAGGGTATTGCCCCAGGAACAGGTACAGCATTAAAATGGTTCGCAGAAAATTTCTCACAATTACAAATTAAGGAAAGTCAAGAAAAGAATATTAATATTTATGATATGCTAACAGCAGAAGCAGCTACCATACAGCCCGGAAGTGAAGGATTGTTATTTTTACCAGAATTATGTATCTTCCGAAAAGGAACACTTCATGGTTTAGGTTGGAATCATACTAGGGCACATATGGTACGAGCAATAATGGAATCTGCTGCTCTAGCTTCTCAAATGTATCTTCAATTAATTGAAGGAATGGGAGGGAAGAAAACTACTGAATTGCGAGTTGATGGAGGTGCAATGAATAGTGAATTATGGACTCAGATTTTTGCGGATGTTATTTCAAAGCCAATATTAGTTCCAGAGGTTAAAGATGGTGCTGCTATGGGTGCTGCGATTTTAGGATTTTTAGGTTGCAAAAGATATGATACTATTGAAAAAGCCATTGAAAAAATGGTTAGATTTCCCACAATCAAAAACTCAAGTAAAGAAAATCTTAATATTTATAAAAAATTAAAAAGAATTTTTATGCCAGTTTTATTAGATATATACAGTAAAAAAAGAGTAACTAAAGATCTTTAGCTATTCTTAGAATTTCTTTTTTATATTTCTAAAAATTAGATATTATTTATGAAAATAATTAAATAAAACTTAAAAAGAGTAAAAATCTATTCAAGTAATCTTTATTTCTATTTATTTTTAAATTTAGAAAAGTATTTTTTGAATCTATTATTTCAAAAAATATAGAACATAATAAACCTTTTGCTCACATGCCTTATTTTAAGAACCAAGAGGGTTACAATTTATATTATGAAAACATAAATTCGGATTCAAATAAGTGCACCATTATTTTACTCCATGGATTCGCTTCATCTGCTTCTTTTTTTAAGGCTCAAATAAGTATTTTAAAAGAGGATTATCGAATTATTGCTTTTGATGCATTAGGGCATGGGAGAAGTGAGCACCCAAAAGAACTCAATCTTACAAAAAATCTAAGACATGATATCATAAGAGATTTAGAAGATCTTCTAAGATTTTTAGATGTAGATGAACAATATGGTATAATTGGGCATTCTTTAGTTGGTGGAATGATAGGTCAATTATATACAATGAAGCATCCAACAGATGTCAAATTTTTAATTTTATTGAATTCAGGGTATATTATGATAGATAATGTTGTTAGAAATATTTTTTATAATCTACTCCCATATTTTATCAGAATGAATTTTTTGGATGTAGTTGCAAATTCAGTTGAAAAGTTGTTAGATAAAACAATTCCTTATATCATTACCGCTTTATCAGGTAGTTTACCAGGTTTAAATCTAACAAAAGATCAATTATATATGCAAATTGAAGATCAAATTTTTAGAATGATCCATGAAATTAAAGAATATGAACCTAATATTACTTGTCCAACACTTATAATTGGAGGAAGGCTTGATAATTTTGCTCCAGAACAAATGTCAGAAAAATTACACCAGATGATTCCACACTCTACATTAGAAATTATTGATATGGCAGGTCATTTTGCTCCAGCTCAAAGAAAAGAGGTAGTTAATGAATTAATAAGTAATTTTATTAGAAAGATTAGATGAAGGAAAAAAATCACAAACAAAATATAAATAGCTTTATGTCAATGAATGTTCTAATATCAATTAAACCAAAATATGTGAAGAAAATCGAAAAAGGAGAGAAAAGATATGAATTTAGGAAATCAATATTTAATTGCAAAAAAATAAATTTTATTTATATTTATTGTACTACACCAATTAAAAAATTAGTTGCTCGATTTAAGATAAAAAAAATTATTGAGGATACTCCATTAAATTTATGGGAAAAATATAGATTTTTTGCCGGTATTAACAAAAATGAGTTTTTTAATTATTTTGAAGGAAAGATCAAAGGGTATGCCATAAAAATAAAAGATTTAGAATTCTTTAAAAATTCTGTTGATCCATATCAAATTTGGTCAGATTTCATCCCTCCTCAGTCTTTTCGTTATATTGAAGATATCCCTTATACTTTTGATATAGTAAAAAGCAATGAAAATAATAATTTAGAAATTAAAAAAGCATGAAGAGATCATTCTTCATGAAAAATCTTAAATTTAATTGAAGAAGTTTAAATTGATTAGAATTTATTTATTTTTAAATTATAAATGATTCAATATGACCAGTAAATCTAATTTAAATTTAGAAATTCGAGAAGCTGTCAAAGAGGATTTTGAATTTGTTGAAGGTATGATGTGTCATGCTTTAGAACCTTATTATGGTGGAGACCATAAAGCCCATGCCAAAAGAATATTAATGACTCATCTCTCTGGAGGAATTGATAAAATTGGACATTTTTCATTTGAACAAAAAATGTTCATTCTGTGCTTAAATAGTAAAACCGTGGGAATGATTCATCTCGTTGGAAAGCGTCAGGGTACTTATAAGATCAGTCCAATTATAATTGATAAACCTTTTAGAGGAAAATATGGTTTAGGATCGGTTCTTCTTGAGCACGCTGAAAATTATGCCATTAAAAAGGGAGCAAGGCAAATATATTGTACCGTAGCTGAAGAGAATGAGGAAGCCCAAAGTTTTTTTTTAGAAAAAGGATATATAATAGCTGGAAAATCAGAAAGTCACTATAAATATGGTATTACAGAGCTAATGATGTATAAAATATTTTTAGAACCAAATTTCGATGAAAAATTTGACAGACCTAATATTTCGGTTCATTTATTAGAAAAAAAATATGAACTACAAGTTTCAGATTTTTTATTAGAAAAACTTCCAGAGCACTTCATAGGAATTGATTTGAAATGGATTGATGCACTTTTTAAAGGATTTTATAGAAGAAATTCTAGGAATATAAACTTAAAATTTAAACTTATTTTTGTTGCTATAGATAGATATGATAATGTCTTAGGAATTGCTGGTGCTACTCCAAAGAAAGGAGAACCCATCAAAATTATGCCGTTTTTAGCGAAAACATTACCAGCATTTGTAGCACTATTATCAGATATTCCATTTGAACTAAGAGACTATGGTCATAAACTATATATTCATATAACACCCTCCGTTGAGGAAACAATAGCGTTACAGCAAAATGGATGGAAACTTGATGCTGCAATGCCAGAAGCATATCAAGAAAAAATAATAACTCAACAATGGAGTTTAGATATTGATGATCCAAATTTTGCGCGTATTATCCGCACAAAGAAGAAATATCTTGATTTGATGAAGAAAAATAAAAAAACAATTGAAGTTAGAGTAGCATATAAAAAAATGAAATCAATTAAAAATGGTGATAGAGTAAAATTTCGATGTCGTAACAGTTCATACACTACTACTATTAAAGATATTAGATATTATTGTTCTATTAAAGAATTACTCGAAAGTGAAGATTCAAATAAAATTATTCCAAATCGGTCTAAAGAGGAGGTGTTGAAAATACTAAAAGATATTTATCCCGAAAAATTAGAAAATCTTGGTATGATGGCATTAGAATTAAATTTAAACGAGAAGAAATAATATGAGACGTCTTATTTTTAAAAAAGAATATCTAAAGCTCATCCTACAAGGAAAGAAAGTTTTAGAAGGAAGAGTTGGATATGAAAATATTAAGAAATTGAAGACGGGAGAAATTATTTCTCTAAACGGAAAATATAATGCAAAGATAATAAAAATTCAAAAATTTTCGAGTTTTAAGGAGGCATTGAATATAAATAATTATAAAAAGCTATTACCAAATGCTTCATCTATAGATGATGCTTTAAATATATATAGCAATATCTATCCCTTGTGGAAACAAGAAAAATTAGGTGTATTTATTTTAGAAATTAAATATCCATTATAAATCTGAAACAAAAATAGCTTCTTATAGTTTTAACCAAATTATGAATTAAAAAATTGACAGTTTAGGAACTTTTTTTAATAGTATTATTCAATTTGAACTCTTGTATTCAAATATAATAAATAAAAAGGAACTATATTTATTAGTAAGAGAAGAAAACTAAATTAAAAATATTCATAAATCTAAATTAAAGATGAAGAATAATAATGAAACTATTTTTGTATTTGCATCTGGTTATCGAGATCTATATAAAAAAGAAATTTATAATACACTAGCTTATCCATCAGAATTTTTGATGCATTTTAGATATCGTTTAAAATGGGTAAGTTTAGAGATTTCAAATCACATTTCTTTAGAAGGTAAAAATCTTATTGTGATCGCGACAATTGAGCTAGATGATCAAAACAAAAATAAAAACCAGAAATTCATGCCATTGAGAAAAGGTAAGATTATATCTACTTCTAAGGATGGTGATACCTTACATATATATTTTGAATTATCGAAAGATTGGGTTTTATATGAGGATAACTCCAATGATAGAATAGATTTATATGATACAATTATTAAAAGAGGGGGTAATCCTTCCAATGGTGTTGCTGTTGCATTTGGGAACGCTCATAATTTTAAATTCTCTAATGATGATTTAGCATGGGTTTATATAATTAATAGGCTTGTTGAATTTCCAGAATATCAAAATTCTCTTTTTTTTAGATTAAACTCTGTTACAAGAGTTCCTAATAATAAACCTCTTGAATTAAAGAAATTAGATCCTTTTACCAATGGATATATTCTTAAAAGAAGAAAAAATTATATTTTTGATTTCTCATTCAATTTTGGGCATGAGCCACCAGAAAACGCGAAAAGTGCTAATTTTGAATTAAATAGCGATGAAATCCTAAAAATATTTCCCAATAAGTTGATGTTGGGATTTAGAGTCGACAAAAAACATTTTTTTGTTTCTCCTAGTAGTCATTCTTCTAATGAGAGAACAATTATCTCTACTAAAATAAAAGGTACTATTGAAGCCCCATTATTGGAAATTCCAATAAGGGTTACAAAAAATAAATTATTATATGGCTTATATTTATTTTTGATTTTACTTGGATTAATTTTTATAAGTTTACCTTTGGCAGAAAATATTTTAGGTGTGACTTTAAAACTATGTGGTGCTATTTCTACAGCTCTAGGGACTTTTTTAATAAATTATTATACAAAATATTAATCATTGCGATAGAAAATCAAATTTGGAATAGAGTTTTATTTTAATAGTAGAAATTAGTTAATTTTCTTTATATTTCAAATCATTTTTAAATTAGATTTATAATAATAATTTTAAAAATAACCTCAACTAAATATTAAACATCATATATATTTAAAAACAATATTAAAATGCGAAAGAATTCAAATAATAATGATAATACAATCTCTATTTCTTATTTTAAAGAAAAAGTTAGGGAATTTGTAAAAGAACGCAAATGGGAGAAATATCAAACACCTCAAAATTTGATTCAAGCTCTTGGAATTGAGATTTCGGAATTGTCACAATTATTTCTTTTTAAGGATTATTCAATAGAAGATATCAAAAATAATAATCATCTTTTAAAAAATCTTTCAGAGGAAATCGCAGATGTTTTCATTTATCTAATATGTCTTGTAAATACCTTAAATTTTGATCTTACAGAAATATTTATAAAAAAAATGGAAAAAAACAAGGAAAAATATTCAATTACAGAGTTTAACAATGGAATATATTATAAAAAATAGAGGAATTGAGAATTTAAGATGCCAGATATTAATAAAGCTCTTCTAGCTCCTTGTGGACTGTATTGTGGTGTATGTGCTATACATATTGCTGATCGAGATAATAATTCGAGATTTAAAGAAATACTTGTAAATGTCTATAAGCCATTTTCTAAAACTGCAAATGATATCAAATGTAAAGGATGTTTATCAGAAAATCAAGAGGACATTTTTGGATATTGTAAGATTTGTCCAATACGGGATTGTGTAAAAAATAAAGGATTTGAGAGTTGCTATCAGTGTAATGATTTCCCTTGTAAATTAATAGATAAGTTTCCCATCCCTGTCGGAAAAAAAGTTATTCTTCGGGCAATTCCCCGATGGAAAGAACTAGGAACTGAAAAATGGGTCGATGAAGAGGAAAAAAGGTATCATTGCCCCGAATGTGGTAACTCATTATTTCGAGGGGCAAAACGTTGTAATATATGTAAAATAGCAGTTGATATAGATTGATCTATTTATTATTTCTTTATTAATAATAAGAATTTTTATGGTTTTTTCCTTTATAATTTCCCATGGTTGCTAAGAATATTGATCATATCATAAAGGAGCAATTAAGTTTTACCTTAAAGGAAACAAATTTTTCTAATTTGGGAGATTTATATCGAGGAAAAGTTAGAGATAATTATACAAAAGAAGATATCAGAATAATTGTTGCAACTGATCGTTTAAGTGCTTTTGATAGGGTAATAACGACAATTCCATTCAAAGGGCAGATGTTAAATCAAATTTCATCCTTTTGGTTTGAAAAAACAAAAGACATTGTAAAAAACCATATTATCGATATTCCAGATCCTAATGTTGCTGTGGTTCATCAATGTGAGACTGTTCCAGTTGAGGTCGTTATTAGAGGTTATTTAACTGGAAGTATGTGGCGTGATTATAATAAAGGTCATTCTACTTCAGGTATAATGCCTCCGAATGGAATGAAAAAAAATCAGAAATTTGATGATATTATCATAACACCTTCTACAAAAGCAGAATCAGGGCATGATATTTACCTCTCAAAGGAAGAAATTATAAAAAGAGGTATGGTTGATAAAAATATTTATGAAGAGATGGAAGTAGCGGCGCTTAAATTATTTGAATTTGGACAAGAGTTTTGCGAAAAAAATGGGCTTATCTTAGTTGATACAAAGTATGAATTTGGATTAAAAGAAGGTGAATTAATGATTATTGATGAAATTCATACTCAAGATTCTTCTCGATTCTGGATTCTCAATTCTTATCAAGAAAGATTTGAAAAAGGACTAAATCCTGAAATATTAGATAAGGAAATTTTTAGAGGATGGCTTATGGAAACTTATCCTGAGATATTTCCTGATATTAAACCAGATGAAGATATTCCCCCCATCTCTGAAGATATTAAAATAGAATTAGCTAAAAGATATATGCGAAGCTATAAGAAAATTACTGGAGTAGAGTTTAAAGCAGAAATTTCAGATGTAAAAAATAGGATTTATGAAAATTTAAAGAGAGCCAATTACTTATAGGATTTAAGTAAAATTTAAATAATTACCACAGTATTTTTTCGTAATATGTTTGATATAATTCTATTATTTCTTGATGCTATTCTATTTGTTCTTTCTTTTTTGTTTGTTATCCTTGACCTTAAAAGTTATGAAGGAGAAAAAAATGAAGGTTTAAAGGGGAACTTCATTCCTAAATATAGTCGTTTTGCTCTTTTATTTGGTCTTTTAGCACTAATAGTTGCTGTATTTAATAGTTTATTTTATCTTTGAAGGTATAATATTTTAGAAGGATTCTAATTTCCTGAGAATTTTCTATTTGTTAAATACATAGAATTCTGAATCTATGTTCTTTTTTCTCTAAGAAATTTAGGCTTTAATCAGCATTGATTTCATAAATTAATCAGAGGAAAAACTAATTCTTGTCGTTTTTGTCGATGAATATTATTTTTAAGTTAATAAGAATTAATAAAAATATATATAACTTCTTTTTTTTAACAATATGGCTCCCCAAGAATTTGAAGTAGAAATAACTTTAATGAATAAACCTGCTGCAAAAGATCCTGTTGGTGCGACCATCCAAAAAGATCTTTTAGCTAAAAAAGGTTATGATATGATTTCTAATGTTCGTTCAGGACAATTTTTAAGAATTCATCTTAAAGCTGAGGATGAAAATGAAGCTAAGGAAATAATAGAAAAAATGTGTAATGACCTTCGAATTTTTAACCCAGTAACTCAAAACCTAACTATTTTGAAAGTATCAAAATTATGAATATTAAAATAGCAGTAATCCAATTTCCGGGTGCTAATTGTGATTTAGATGCTATACACGTTCTAAATAATGTTATTAATGTTAAAACAGATTTAGTATGGCATAATCACTTCAAAGAAGAGAAATATGATGGAGTAATATTACCCGGTGGATTCGCATTTGGAGATTATTTGAGAGCAGGAATTATTGCTGCTCATAGTCCAGCAATTGAAGAAGCAAGAATAATGCTAAAAGATGGAAGACCAGTAGTAGGAATCTGTAATGGATTTCAAGTTTTAACAGAAGCTCAATTTCTTCCAGGTGCATTATTACAGAACGATTCACTCAAATTTGCTTGTAAATGGGTAAATCTTAAAGTTGAGAATAATAATACAGCATGTACAAATAAAATGAACTTAGGAGATGTACTTGCAATACCTATAGCTCATGGAGAAGGACGTTATTATACTGATAAGTTGAAAGAATTAGAGGAAAATAACCAAATTGTATTCAAATATTCTACTGAAGAAGGAGAATTAACGGAAGAAGCAAATCCAAATGGTTCATTAGAAAACATTGCAGGTGTCTGTAATTTAGAACAAAATTGTGTTGGATTAATGCCCCATCCAGAACGTGCATCGGAAGAAATAATAAGCCCAAAAGGAACAATACATGGACAAATATTTTTTAAATCTATGATTGAATTTATTAAACGGAGGTTAGCCTAATGACAAAAGTAGATATTAATGGTGAAAAAGCAGATGTGGAAATGACGATTGATGAATATGAAAAAGTTAGGAAACTATTAGCTCGAGAGCCAAATATTACGGAATTGGGGATGTTCGATGTCATGTGGAGCGAACATTGCTCTTATAAATCGTCACGTCCAAAACTACGAATATTTGAGGACGCTGAGGCAAATTATGATTATGTATTGGCTGGTCCAGGGCAAGATGCTGGAGTTATCGATATTGGGGATGGATACGCATTAGCATTTCGAATAGAATCTCATAATCACCCCTCCGCAATTGAGCCATATCATGGTGCGGCTACTGGAATTGGCGGAATCATTCGGGACATACTCTGTATGGGCGTTAGACCAATTGCTCTTCTGGATCCTTTAAGATTTGGTACTTTAAAGAATAATCCTCATTCTCAATGGTTATTTAAATATGTAGTAAAAGGTATTGGGGATTATGGTAATTGTACAGGAATTCCTACTATAGGTGGTGAAGTTGAGTTTGATGAGAGTTTTGAGAGTAATTGTTTAGTTAATGTTGCGTGTATAGGGTTAGGGACAATCGAAGATTTTAAACATGCTCCAAGTAGAGCATATAATCCAGGTGATTATGTTATTTTAATGGGTGGATCTACAGGTAGAGATGGCATTCATGGGGTTACATTCGCATCTCGTACTTTAACAGAGATGTCTGAAGAGGATAGACCTGCAGTTCAAATAGGTGATCCCTTTACTAAGAAATTGATTATAGAAGCCACATTAGAAGCAATAAAGACAGGATTCGTAAGAGGATTAAAGGATCTTGGTGGCGGGGGCCTAACATGTGCTACAAGTGAATTAACGGGGGATGGAGATACGGGAGGAAATATAGATTTAAGAAAGGTTTTTACGAGAGAACCTGGAATGAACTCTTATGAAATAATGCTTTCAGAATCACAGGAACGAATGGCATTCATTGTTAAACCAGAAGGATTAGAAACTGTTCTTGATGTTTTTAGAAAGTATGAAATGTCTTTTGCTGTTATTGGGAGAACTGATGATTCCAAGGTTCTTAAAGTTTTTGATGGAAATAATATAGTTGTAAATATACCTGCTAAAGCTCTTTCAGAATCGCCAACTTTTAAAAGAGAAGAAAAGCGACCATCTTATTTAGATCAATTATTATCTCAAAAAACTCCAGAACCAACAATAGGATTAGATGAAATAATTTATAGGTTAATTGCTTCAGAAAATATTTGTAGTAAAGAATGGATTTATCGGCAATATGATCATGAAGTTGGTGTTAGATCAGTAGTAAAATGTGGAGAAGGAGATTCAGGAGTACTTAGAATTATTGGTACAAATAAGTTTATAGCAGCCAGCACAGGTGTTAATTCAAAACATTGTTTCTTAGATCCTTTTAATGGCGTTAAAGGAGGATTAGTTGAAGAATGTGGAAACATAATCGCAAATGGCACTAAACCAATGGCGATGGTAAATTGCTGTAATTTTGGAAATCCAGAAATACCGGAATCATTTTGGTATTTTTCTAAATCTGTTGATGGAATGAATGAATTTTGTAGAACAATGAGAATCCCTATTGTTGGTGGAAATGTGTCATTTTATAATGAGGATGAGGTTAAAAAAACTGCGATTAAAGCGACACCCATGATAATGGTTGTTGGTCTTATTGAAGGTCAAGATAATATTATAACACTTCCATTTAAGGAACCTGGAAATTATATTTTTTTAATTGGTGAAACGAAAGCAGAATTAGGAGGATCAGAATATCATTCTGTAATATATGGTCTTGAAGGTGGTATTCCACCAAAAGTAGAGGAGGTAAAAATCAAAGAGATTTGGGATTTTCTATTTGAACTATATAGCAACGGAATGATTAAGGCTAATCATGACGTAAATAAAGGGGGCTTTATTATTACTATAGCAGAAATGTGTTTTAAGAATAAATTGGGAGCAGAACTAGATTTAAAAAATTGTTTTGATGATCATCTAAGAGATGATGAATTTCTTTTTAGTGAATCTTACGGAAGATTTATTATTGAAACAAAACCAAATGATTATGATAAAGTTCTCAAATTAGCTGAAAAGCATAATGTCAACATTAAAAAGATAGGAGTGTTAAATTCTACTCCCAAAATAATAATTAAAGGTTTAAGAACAAAAGACATATATCTGGATATTCAAAAATTAAGAGAAAATTTTGAGTCTACTATTCCAAACTTAATGGAAATTTGAGTATGATTAAAAAAGGGAAATTAAATATTTAAATACATTTAAAAGGATTCTAATGATTTAAAAAAAATTCTTCAAGATAATACAACATTTTTAATTTAAAACCAAAAATTTGATATATTTTTAATTTCTTTTTTAAATAGGAGAATACTAGATTAAAGATTATTATTATTATGAGTGTTCGAGCTCGTGCTTGTATAAAGTGTAAAGAATATGTTATAATTCATCCGGGTAATCCCATTAATCAAGTAGAAATTAAGAAATTCGAAAAAGTGCATTTAGGTCACACTATAGTGACAGTTGATTTAAATGAGGTAAAAGGAGCTTATTCATCTTATAAAAACGGCACAAATGAGAATGATACTCAAAAAACTGAATAATTTCACTTCTTATTTCTAAAGTTATTAAATTTTTAATTAAAAAAAAATTAAGTAATTAATTATTTTATTGTTCTATCTTAGTACCACACCATTTACAGAATTTTTCAGTTCCTGTTAGTTTACTTCCACATAGAGAACATGTTTTTGCTTCAGCTGGAGTAGTAACAGAGGGAACACCAATTTGTCTTCCTTCAATTTTCCCTCCACAATTAGGACAGAATTTAGAATCAGGTTTTAATGGTGCTTTACATCGTTTACATTTTTGGATTTTTTCAGGTGTTTCAATAACTGCTGCTTTAGCAGGTGTGGATTTATAAGGTGAAGATTTAGCTGGTGTTTGCTCAGGTGATTTAAGCTTTAACTTTTTCTGACCCTTTCTTGCTATTACTGCTGCTAATATTACTATGACAATAATTACAAGAACAATGATTAAGATCCATTGAATATTCAACCAACGCTCTCGAGAGGTTACTCCAGTATTATATGTTACATCAAATCTAATGGTAGTTGACTCCATTGATGATTTCATTGGATCAAAGTAGATAAAAAAATACCAATCTCCTGAAGAAGGTACAGAATATGAACCGGAGATAGTATCACCTTCTTGTATTTCTTCCGTATATATACCACTAAAATCTAATACATTTGTAGCTGTATAATTAATAGTGTAATCGATATCAACAGAAGAACCTCCATCATTATACCAGACAAGATAGTAATCCTGGGAAATACTCACAGTAAAAGAACTAATAACTTGATCTGTATTTGGATAACTCCTCCAGAATGTTGGTGACCCTCCTTGATCCCAAGTATAGAGATCATTTGCATCAGCAATAAAGAAATCAATCTGACTACTTGCATTAAATTCATATTGAATTATTGAACCAGATCTTAGAAAATTCCATTCAGTCCAATACTCATTGTTTGAAAGGGTTTTTGCATATTCAATGTCTATATATTCTGTAGTCTTTGGAATGTTTTCAAAAGGTTGATTCCAGATTGCAAATGTCAAATCGCTAGACAATGATTGAATAGAGTAATCTATGGTTCCTTCTTCTATATGCTCATATTCATACCAAAATTCATTGAAATATAGCGTTTCAGTGGATCGATAATTTACATAGCCATTTTCATCAGCGTTACTAAAGGGAAACATAAATGCAACCCCCGCAATAGGAAGTATAACTAAAGCTAGTATTATTATAAATAAAATTCCACCACCAACATAGACAGGACTATAATACCAAGGGCGATAATAATATCCTGACCACCAAGGTGAATACCACCACCGATAATACCAAGGTCGATGATACCACCAATAAGGTCTATAATATCTACGGTGGGGGCTGTAATATCTATGTGAATAAGGACCACTTGGAGATCTTGATGTTATTCTTGTAGCACCAGTTCTCCCAAAGGGTGTACCACCCCGAGATCCTCCTCCTCGATAACTTCCGCCAAACCCACCTCCTCGAAATCCTCCGCCAAACCCACCTCCACCTCGAAATCCCCCGCCTCGAAATCCGCCTCCGCCTCGAAATCCGCCCCCTCCACCACGTGGCACTTTTAATTTGACACCTCACTAGCTCTATTTTCTGGATTCTCAATTCCTCTAAAAATGTAATCTCTATTTATAGCAAATAAAAATAGTATCATAGAAACAACTGACATAATCAGTCCTACGATATCCATTGATATTATTGGTGAAGGCGTCATAGTTGCAAAAGCAATACCGAATAAGATCCATTGAAAAGCCATGAAAAACACAGTTAAGCCTGGTATGACCTTCTTTATTATCCAGCTAGTATGAATATTTCTAATATCAGAAAATGCTGCATAAAGAATTGAACAAAGACCAATAATACTAAAAATCAACATTAACACACCAAAAATGTCTATTACAATCCATATAGGGGCAGCTAAATTAAGATATGGCACTAATATCCCTGAACCTCTTAGATCAAATAAATTGAAAACAAGAATTGGGTCTTCTATAATTGGTCCCATCCCCATTAAACTCATTAGATCACTATATCGACCGATAAAATATCCAAAAATTCCTGCTAAAGGTAGAATTACACCAAGTGTGAATGCTATGATAGCACATATACTAGCAAACCAAAATTCAGCAACTCTAGTATTTTTTACTGGAATTAACCCAATATCATCAAAGGTTTGATCTGGAATATAACTCCAGCAATCCTGAATTGTACATACCCCTACAAGTTTTTCATCTTCAACCACTGGTACAACATTTACATTCAAATTTCTCATTCTATTAAACGCTTCTGTGACTGTAGTATTAAGTGTAACTGGATCGATTTTATACATTGCTGAAATTACATTTTCCGTTTTAGCATCTTTTCCTTCTGCTACTATATTTTGTATAATATCAAAATCTGCAATGACTCCAAGAACTTTTTGTTTCTCCTTCTTAATCACCACTAAATCGGGAACTCCTAATTCTTTCATTTTCTTTGCGGCATCCTGAATCGTCGCATTTGAGTCAATAATTCCATATTCATCATTAATTACTAAATCTCGAACAAAATATTCTTTTAAAGACATGGATAAACCATCCTATTTTCAGTTAAATTATTTTTTATGAATTAACAAAAGAATGGAATATTTAAATCTTTTTATTCTCATAAATTTCTGATAAATACAATTGAAAAGTAAAGATTGGTCTCTCTATGTTTAATATTATTTGATTAACAAGCTTATTATTTCGATTGAATAAATAAGTGAATCTTTAGCAAAAGAGATAAGTAAAATTTAAAAAATCAATATAATTTTCAAAATTTAATTAGAATTTTATTCAAAAAAACTTGATATTGAACTAAAAGAATCGATAACCATAAAAGGTTCAATTTTTGAAGTCTTAAAATCATAAAATTGTCCCTTTCCAGTCTTAACAAGAACACCTTTTAAATCTGAATTAATTGCTCCTTGAATATCAGATTCTAAATCATCCCCCACCACCAATATTTCATTAGGTGTAAGATGTAATTTATTGAGAGCTTGTAAGAAATAATCTTTTGATGGTTTTCCAAATATTTTAGGGAGAACATTTGCGGCATTAGCAATCATTTGTACAAAAGATCCCGTATCTATAACGGGTTCACCTTTTTTATCGAGATAATATTTATTTCCCTGTGTTCCTAAGAGTTTGGCACCTTTAAGTATATATTGAAAAGCTGCATTGAGACGTTTAACATCCCAATTATCATGAAAATCACCTATAATTACAAACTCTGGTATTTCAGATCCTCTAACTTGAGAAAATTCTTCAAATTCTTTTAAAACTTCTTCTGTAGTGACGAAATAAGACTTTTTCTCAGGATATTTCGATAAGAATTCTCTTAAAGCAATAATTGGTGTAAATATTTCATCCATTTTTATATTAAATCCATACTGTTGTAAGGTCTTTAAAACTGTTTTTGGAGTTTTACTGTCCGTATTAGTAAGAAAGAGCAATTTAATATCTGCATTTTTAAGTTTAGATACTGTTTTAATCGCATCTGGTATTGGAGAGCCTTTAAAATAGAGTGTTCCATCTATATCAATTAATAATCCTTTAATTTTATGGAACAATTCTTTATTACTCATTCTCAACCATAAGTTTAGTTATATAGTTTATGGATAATAAATTCTTTCAGCTTTATAAAACCAACCAGGGCTAAGCGTTGATAAATATTTACCTCTAATAGCAAGTTGCCACACAATTTCTCCATCAGAAGTTACTTCGAAAATTTTCGGGCTATTACCAACAACACCGACAATTAAAGTATTATTGTTTGCTAATCGATCTGCATCTCTCGCAAATGTTAAATTATCTCTATGATATGTCCAAACTACATTTGAGGTTGTATTTTTAATTTCCACAACTTGATTTGGGGCAGTCCATTGAAGTGCGATTACAATATTACCATTAGGATGAAATTCTGGTTCATGGGGATCATCTCCTAAAGAAGACCAATTAAGTTCTTTAAGAACTTTACCTGCATTGTTTACTATAACTGTTAAATTGAAATTTCTAAGATTTATTGCTGTATTTCCATTTTGGAATCGAGTTACTGCATTTGAATGAGTCCAACCTTGCATTGAAATATTCTTATAAGGATCATAATAATAATGATCTTTAGCCTTCCAAGACCATATGATAGTACCTGCAGTATTTACTTCTTTTACTTGAAGATCATCATGAGTATCACTCCCTCCCCATATAAAGATAGTATTTCCATTTGGTAATCTATCAGCATCATGAGAAGCTTTATCATCCAAATAAGACCAAACTATTATACCAGCTCTATTAATTTCATATATTCCCTTTTGAGGCGCCAGAAATAAGACATTATTACTTGGCAAAAGTTCTACATCAAAACCCGGATTAGTATATGATTTAATATCATCTGGTAAAATATATTCCCAAACGACATTTCCATCCATATCAACTTCAACTATTCTAGGTTCTTCTCCATTACTTAAATCTGCAAATAATGTAGTTCCTGTGAAAGTCTTATCAGGATTATATATTTCTATTAAAAAGTAACTCTGTTCCTCATTTAGTAAAATGAAAAACAAGATCCCAATAATTGATGCACTTATTATTATTACCATTAAGGAAATTACATAAATTGATTTCTTTTTCATCTAATTCACATCGAGTTTTCTAAAGAAAAGTTGCATTTTCTTACTATTAAAAGTTTTTACTGAGAAAAACAAATATGAAAAATTTTTCTAAATTTCCTTTATCATAGTAGTTTATAGAAACCCTACAATGTTTTTATTTCAAATATTTAAACTTTAGTGAAAAAAAAGCCTTAAAAAGCAAAAATTTGTACTTATATGTAGAAACATATTAAATTATAAAAGAAAGTGAAAAGATTTTGGATTTGCCTCTTGGTCAATATGATACTTACGTTTATTTTATAGTAGGTTTTTCAGCTTGGATAGGATTAGCATTATTCTTCTACTTTAAACTGGGAAAAAATATTCATAGTATAGAATTTAAAGTAGGAATTATGATGGTATCCGCAATGATGATTATTGCACTCTTAGTAACATTACAAATAGCAATATTTGAGAATGCATGGTTAACATTCCTTTTAGTTATAGGGGTAGTATTAGTAATTGTCATTTATTTTATAAATAAAACTGTAATGAATCTTAAAAACACTCAAGACCAACTTAATCAAGTACTAGAAAATTCTTCATCAATGTCTATTCAAGTGGCAAATATAGCCACAGAATTAGCAGCAAGTGCGAGTGAAGTGAATGTAGCATCAGAAGAAATTTCTTCAACCACACAACAAGTATCTACAAATACACAAGATCAAGTAAGTTCTCTTGTGGAAATCAGTAGAATGTCAAATAATATAAATGAACTTTCTCATGAAATCATGAAATCCACTGACGATATAAACAGAATAATGGACCTTATAACAAATATTTCAGATCAGACAAATCTTTTGGCATTAAATGCAAGTATAGAAGCAGGTCGCGCTGGAGAATATGGTAGAGGATTCGCAGTAGTAGCGGATGAAGTGAGAAAACTTGCAGAAGAATCCAAGAATGCTACAATTAGTACTGCAACACAGATAAAAGACATAACAAATCGCATCAAAATGACTGTTGATTTGATTAGTGCGATAACACAAGATATTGAAGGTGCAACTGAAGCAGGCGAAGAAAATTCAAGAGCACTTGAAAATATTAGTGCTTCTTCAGAACAACAAACATCTTCAATGGAAGATATCGCTTCTACAGCAAGTAAATTAGGTATTCTCGCCGAAGACTTAAAAAGTAATTTGGCTAAATATAACTTTGATAATCCATTAAAAGAGACACCAAAATCAATTAAGATGTCAAAATAAAACCAAAATTAGAAAAATAAGAGATCTTGTCATAAATGTTATTTCAAAGTATATTTAATGACCCGATAATTAGTATAATTATCTCATTAGTTACAGTAGTAATATTTATCTTCTTCTGGCGATTTGTTTTTAGAAATGAAAGCAATAGAATAATGTTTAAAGTTGCTGTCTTGATGACAGTAATGTATAGTACTATGTCAATCTCAAGCAGCATTCAATATACAGATCTCGGAGAATATAGCTTTATTGTTATTATTTTACTCATTGTAGTTACGCCATTGGCGTTTTATGCAATTTATTATACTACAAGGATAATCAAAAAGCAATATAACAATTTAGAAAACGTTATTAATGTTGCAAAAGAAAGCTCTATTGATGTCTCTAATATAGCAGCAGAATTAGCAGCAAGTGCAAGCGAAGTCAATACTGCTTCTGAAGAAATTTCCTCATCAACGCAAGCAGTTGCACAGGATAGCCAAAATATAATGCTTTCTTCAAATGAAATTAAAAAAATTATAGAGATAATAATATCTATTTCTGACCAAACAAATTTATTAGCATTAAACGCTAGTATTGAAGCTGGTCGAGCTGGGGAATATGGTAGAGGATTCGCAGTTGTAGCTGATGAAGTAAGAAAATTAGCTGATTTATCAAAAAGATCTGTTAATACCACAGAATCACAAATTATTGATATTCTTAGGAGACTTGAATCTATAGTACAGGCTATAGAAGGAATCAGTGCATCTGCGGAACAACAGACCGCATCTATGGAAGAAATCTCTGCTACAGCTAATAAATTAGGTAATTTAGCAGAAAATTTAAAGCATAATTTATCTCAAGATAGAATTATTAAGTCAGGAGAAATAAAGACAGAGAAAATTAAAAAACAAAAAGAAGAAAAGAAACCAAAAGAACGTAAAAAGTTAACAGCTTTTAAAAAGTTAAAAATTACAAGAAATTAAACTACCTAAATTAGAAGCGAAATAGAATCAATAAGCTTTAAATAATTTTACTTTCCCAAGTATTTATATTATTTTATCACTAAAACTAACTACTGGTTCGTTTTATCTTAGGATTATTTATTATAAGTATTTAAGATCATTTCCTTTTAAAAATTATATCAGAACCCATAGACGATTTAAATATTCGTGAAAGCTTCATTTCACGTTTAACTATATATCGTATAATATTATCTTAAGATAATACAGATATTACATAAAATTGATTTCTAAAGGAAAAACTATATTATTTTTAAAAAAATTATTTCGTTATTCGATTTTTAATTCATTTTAAAACTCTTTTGAGTTAAAATTCATGTTAAATTTATTCATAATATTAATTAATATCATCATAAACTATATTTAAAAGCGTTATTTATTACTTTTTAATCATATCTTATAATTTGAGAACTTTTATAAAATACTGAGTCATATAATTTTCTGTTTCTTCATTTTAAATAAAATACTATTTAAAGACAATTCTATTCTTATAATTTGCCATTATTCGATCTCCGATATATTTATTAAGGTGTGTTATTTTCTTATATATGATATATTCAATATCGAATATTAAAAAAAATAAAATATTTGGAGAGTTAAAAATTGTTCTTCGGAAAACGATTTAGCGGTTATCGAGGAGAAGATTTTTCTGGGTTAGATCTATTGGTATTATCAATAATAAGAAATCATGAAGGAATATCTGGATATGAAATAAGTCAAGTGATCAACAGAAAATTCAAACCAATGTGGAGAGCATCCCCAGGAACTATTTATCCCTTACTAAGTAGATTAGATGAAAAAGGATTTGTTGAATCAAAAGAGTTAATTGATGAAAATAATCGTCAAAAAAAGACTTATAAAATAACCATCCAAGGAATAGAGAGATTAAAAGAAACTTTAAAAGATAATTTTGAGCCTAGTATGAATACGCTCGGAGATTATATCCGTACAGTAGTAAATGCATGGTTACCTCATGAAAAAGGAATTAAAAATGTTATGTCATGTTTTCCTTTTCATTGTGCTCCAGTCGAAAGAAAAATAGATGAAGAAGATTATTCTCTGAAAAACATCGAAAGAGTTGAGAGAATAATAAGTGACCTAAAATTTAGTAAAGAAAGGCTATCAATAAGATTAAAAGAAATTGAGAAAGATATCAAAAAATACATAGAAATCTTAGAAATGCTAAAAGAGAAAAGGAGTGCAAATACTAAAACAATCCCGATTGTAGACGATGATGAGTTTGAGAATTTTTAACTTTTGCCAAATGAAATTATTAATAAAATAGAGAGAGGAAAAAAAATGTGTCAAGAAAGTCATCATGGACATAATGCATTTGCTGGAAGTTTTCATTTCGGACCTCGAGATGTAGCAAAGATGAAAAGAATGGCTAGACGCTTTATGGGAGGCTTTATGAGAAGTCATATCCCATATAATGTCGAAGATCTTGGAGATTCATATTTGATTACAGTCCCATTGGCAGGTCGTACAAAAGAAGATGTTAAAGTGTCTCTGATTAATAAAAATATTAATATCAAAGCAGAGAAACCGAAAATTCCTGAAAGAGAGAATCTAAAAGATGAGCCAAAGGAAAAACAATCAGCACAAGACTGGTATATGCCATTTTTCTGGAAAGGATATACATTTGTTGAAGTAAATATGGATATTCCTTTACCAGATGACGCTAATGCTGATACTCTTACTTCCAAAATGGCAAATGGACTTTTAAAGATATCAGTAGGAAAAAAACCAGCAAAAAATATTGATATTAGTGTTAATTAATAAAAATATTTGAAATTCAAGGCGGAGCGCTTTAGAATTAAGTTAATAACTTTTCACGGGAGTGAACTTATAATTAATAACTCTAAAGCACCCCACTTAATAATATTTTTTTTTACTTTTTAATATATACTTCAATTTTTCTGTTTTTATTGATAGTAGTTATCACCTAGAATTTAATATAGTATATTTTCTTGTTAAATTAATTAAATATATATCATAAATATGATAAGAATTTTATACAATAAAGCACGAAAAAATGACGATGTTGAATCTAGTTCTATAAATATAGTACTTCTGGTAATTTAATTTATTTTATTTGAAGCATTAGGTCTTGTATTTATTACTCAAATGTTTTTAAAGTCATTTTTACCTCAAAATAAAAACAATAAAAAAAATATAATATAAGTACGTTATTCATTCTTACTTTGTCTTCGTATATATAGAAAATATGTTAGTATTAGAAAAATACTAGTGAACACTAACATACCTATAAGCGCAGTAGCTTCGGATGGGGTTATCCAATTGATGAATGTTGCAAATTCTTGTTCTTGGTTAGCACCACCAGAACCAAAGCTTGTAGGCATTCTAATCTCAGTATATCTAGGATTCGGCATATTCATACTCGCAGTTATGATACCTTCATAATAAGTAAGTATGTAGAGTGGTTCACTTTCTACACCGGCAAACCTCAATATCAAAGTAATCATATTGAACACAACCAGCAGAAAAAGTATGCTAACAATGATACTTATAGATGTACTTTTCATGATACTACTCATTAATGTTACAAATGAAAATATCATGAATGAATATAATAACGCCCATCCTAATGACCCCCATATTACTATAGGTATTTCTTCATATTTTATGAAAGTCATCGTACTGACTAAGATATAATAAATAATAACACAAATCGCATTTAAGCTATACCTTGAAATAACTCTGCCTACCAATAGTCGAGGTTTACTAATTTTGGGAAATAGTAAATTCCCTGTTTGTCTGTGAAAATCTTCAGCAATAATTGAACCTGCAAATCCCGCAGCGCTTAATATAACCAAAAATCCAAACATGGTGCCCAGGTATGATTGAATATATTCAATAGGATCTTCCGGTAAGGGTACATCTTGCATATATTGTAACTCACTAACTACTAGAAATATCGTAAAAACACCTATAAATACAAGAAGCATAAGAATAAAGCTCTTAATGTTCCTCTTTAACTCAAAAGTTATAGTATCACCAATTTGAGTAAATTTTCTCCCTAATCCAACTTTTTGCTTTTCTCTTAACATTATTTCTGGTTTTATTTGTTCATTTTCTAATGCCATTATTTATAAATCTCCCCTTTTTTCATTTTTCTTTGTTAATTCAATAAACAAACTCTCAAGAAGACCTGCTTTAGGAACTGAATATTCTAAGATTTCATAACCGTTTTCAAGTAGAGTTCTTAGAATTTCAGTTTGATTCTTAGGATTTCCATTAAAAAATACCTGAAAAACCTTAGAATCGTTATTATAGTTAATCCAACTTTCTTCTTCTGATATTCCTGTTAATGGAACAATAATAGTCTTCAATTTATTAATAGTTTCCTCAATATCACCATCTAGAGAATTAAATAACTCAAAATGGATGACACTTTTCATTGCCTTTCCTTCTAAATTATCTAATGTATCAAATGCTATTAATTTCCCATTATGAATTATGGCAATTCTATCTGCCACCTCACTAATTTCATAGAGTAAATGACTGCTAAGAAAAACAGTTTTACCACTTTTTTTTAAATTGATAATAAAATCTCGAACTTCTTTCCTTGCTGTAGGGTCTAAACCTGTTTGAGGTTCATCTAAGATAATTATTTCAGGATCATGAATAATTGCAGAAACAATACCAATTTTTTGTTTCATTCCTTTGGAAAAAGTTCCAATCTTTTTGTCTTTCCATTCTAACATTCCAATCATTTCTAATACAGTATCTACCCTCTCGTTTATGTTTTTGCGGGGATACCCTTTTAATTTTGCAAAGTATTTCAAGATTTCCTTAGGGGTTACTTTCCCATAAAAGTAAGGAATTTCTATAAGGAACCCTATATTATCTAAAAGATAATCCTTATTCTTATTTGTTAATTTCTGAAGCTCACCATTAGCCCGTATTAAAACTTCACCGTCATTAGGCTTTAATAAATTTGCCATCATTTTCATTGTAGTAGTCTTCCCAGCACCATTTGGTCCTAAGAAACCTACAATTTCACCTTGACGTATTACTAAATCAATACCTTTTACAGCAAAAAAATCTCCAAATTTCTTGGTTAAATTTTTTAATTGTATTAAAACATTCTTCACTCTTTTTCACCATATTTCATATTTTTTATTGACTTTTTAACTAAATCAATAATTTTATCCTTCTGTAAATTTTCCATTTTCTTAATATCCTCAATAATTTCATTTAATTCTGCAGCGCTTTTCTTAAAATTTTTAATTCTATTTTCTATTTTTTGAAGCATTCCCTTCATCCATGATCTTAAGCCTCTAAAAAAATCAATAGCATCATCTTTACTTTCAAATTGGTTTATTTTTTCGAATAACATCATTTTAATCACATCAGGGGGGCTTATTTCTGACATCATACTAAAAATATTTGCCCATTTCAATTTCAATTCTTCTATTACTTTTTTTCCTAACTCTGTGATTAAATAAAATTTATTCGCGCGTCCATCAATTATATTCTCTTTAGATTTCAAATACTTTTTTTCTTCTAAATCCTGAAGAGTTCTTATAAGAGTACCCCTTGGAAAATTATACTTTTCCTGCAATTGATAACCTGTTATACCCATTGGATACTCTGAAATTATCAGTAAAACAATAAAATTCCTTATTTCTTGAAATGATTCTCGTCCTATGGGTAAAGGAGGTTTGAAATTTCTGGGGGAATATGATGACTTTAAACCAAAAAAAGGGAACCCTCCAAATGGAGGTGGTGGAGGAGGTTCATTATGATCTGGTGGTCCTTGTCCCATGTATCTATGCTGCTTAATATCAAACCTAAATTGACCTATATCTCTTTTAAACACTGTCTTTATCACCGATATTTTAGTAAATGGAAAAAAAAATATATTAATTATTTTATAATATTCTTCATATAAAAATGTACCCATTTTGGACATATGTCAAGCATTTGATTTTAATGTTTTTATATATGACCAATCTGGACTTTCTGTATACCCAAATTAAAGACATTCTACTATTATAGAATATAAAACTTTATATTATGATCATTAATAAAATGCTTAATAAATATTGAAATCAAATACATAAAATTTTGAATTTTTATAGAGTATTTTTAAAAAAGAAGAGAATTATGTGAAAGTTGCTCAAAAACTGGACTACATAAATTAAATATTGAAAAAAAAAATCTTAAACAAAAAAATATTTTAAAAATTTACCTAAAGTATCTATAAAATAATGTCAGAAGTAGTATTGAAATTTGAAAAATTGACTAAAAAGTTTGGAAACTTTACAGCGGTAAATGGAATAAATTTAGAAGTTCATAGAGGTGAAACTATTGGATTAGTTGGTCCTAATGGTGCTGGAAAAACTACAACCATAAAAATGATTGCAAAAATCTTAAGACCAAATTCAGGAAGAATCTTAATAAGAACAGATCAGAGTGATTTAGAAGATTTACAAAAGGTATCGAGAACAACCAATCAAATAGGATTTTTAATAGATATTCCTGCATTTTATAACATGACCGCTTATCAACTTCTCAGATATTTTGCAAATCTCCATAATTATCCTAAAGATCAGATAGATAAAAGAATCAATGAATTATTAGAGCTTTTTAAGCTAACTGAATGGAAACATGAAAAAGTTAAAAATTTCTCAAAAGGTATGACACAGAAACTAGGAATTATCCAAGCATTAATCCATAATCCAGAAATTATCATATTAGATGAACCACAGACAGGTTTAGATCCCTTAGCTCGTGTTGAAATAAGAAGATACATTCGTGAGCTCCAATCTCTCGGAAAAACAGTATTTGTAGCTTCTCATATGTTATATGAAATTTCTGAAGTATGTGATAAAATTGCTTTAATTAATTATGGTTCAATAATTGGATTTGACACTGTAGAAAATTTAGCCCATATCTTAAAGACTAGTGAATTGAATTGTGTATTACTTGAACCTCTTAAACCAAGTGAATTAGAATCATTATTAAAGAAATTAACTGAAAAACTTCATCCATATTTAGATCATGATTTAGATCCTAAGATCTCGATGATCCCAATTAAATATTTTCCTGAACAACAAGGATTAAAAATTTTCTATGATGGACAAAATAAATCAAAAGGAGAAATTTTAAAGATCCTGATAAAAGAATTTGAAAATGATTTTACCGTGATATCATTTACTCAGCCAAAAACATCTCAATTGGAAAGAGTATATACGGAGATGGTAAAAAATAATAAATTAAACAATGGAGTTGTAAGGAAAAATGGAAATTAGAAAAGATTACTACACTGGACTAAAACCTGTACTTTATACTATTGTCTTTGAAGTGAAAAAACAAAAAAAGAAGTTTTATGTCTTTGTTGGAATTACAATCCTAATTGCTTTTTTGGTAGGCTATGTTTTGATGTCAATTCCAAATAATCTTCTCCCTGACACACAACTAGATTTTTTTATAAATGGTTTAGGATTTATTTTATATTTAACGTTATTTGCTGCCTGTTTGTTTTTCTCAGGAATAATATGCTCTGAATATAGTAAAAAAACGGGATTTATTGTTTTTCCTAAAATAAATAAATATAAGTTAATTTTGGGAAAATATTTTGGAAATCTGACATTAGTTGTAGCAATTATAACTATTTATTACTTATTACTTGCACTTTTAGGATTTTATTATTATGGAGGTCCAATTAATACTCTTTTATTTTCTTCATACGCTATCGCAATATTATACGTAATTGCATTAAGTAGCTTCGTAACGTTTTTTAGTTCATTCATGAGAAGTGTTGTTGTGACAATTATCGTTACTTTTCTTATTCTTTTTATAGGTTTTAATATCGCAGATGGGATTGTTCTATTAGTACTCGGGGATAAATTTGAACCATTATATTCTCTATCGTATTTAGGAACTCTCATAACAGGAATACTTCATAGTCCATTCCCAGATCCTAGATATGTTGAATTCACACTCGGTGGCGGGGATGGCGCATTTGGAGGAAGAGAGTTTACAATTGGTCAATGGATAACACCTTCTATAGGGATGGGAATCACTTTGCTACTTATATACATTATAGGTTTCTTTTTATTAGCAGCAATTCTATTTAAAAGGAGGCAATTGTAGAAATGAAGCAAATCATACATAAAACCAAGATTAGTTTACTGAGTTTATCTCTTCTTGCATTAATTATATTTGGATTGCTTTCTACAACAGTATCTGCTAGTATAAATTATCAAACATCTTTAATGAAGGGAACAGAAATTTTTACAGTAAATCAATATGATGATAATAGATGGAAAAATACAGTTAATTCGGTTACTAATCCCAGCGACTGGTTTGAGGGGAATACCAACATCACAGGTGCTAAGAGTAAGGCAACAATTAAAGGTTGGAACAGTGTCGAATGGAAAACCTATGACGTCTTGTTGAATTTATTTATGCTACCATACTTTAGTATCGAGGAAATTGCAGGGCTCTTAGGAATATTGAAAACATTTGGATATAATGAAACTACGATTAATGATAATTATCCAAATTCTTATAATCTATGGTATGGTTTGCGTTCAGTCTGGAATTTTACTATTGCAGATTTTGAGAACTCACCAAGCTATAATGATGGAGTAAAAGTATTGCGGAATCCTCTAAAATTTAAAACTATTTTAGACGACTATAATGATTTAGCGACAGAGCTTAATCAGATAATAACTCTTCAACTTGCAGGATATAATTTTCCACTTCTTAATGCGGATGAATTTCTTTGGCAACTTGTCTTCAGTGGATTAGCAATTGCAAAACCACAATCAGAATATTTAGCGGATTTAGTAAATGAATTGGGTTGTGAAAATGTTACAGTCAGAGGATCAACCATCACTTTTAATCGTCATGGAGAGACTGATTACACTGCGATAGTTTCATATGGTGAAAAAGGAACAAGGTCTTCATTTTCAGTAAAAGATGACAATGAAAATACAATATTCAAAATTGAAAGTTCAAACTCAGAGTGGATATTTTACACAATTTTAATTATTATAGCAATTTGCTGTGTTATATTGGTTGCTTATTTTATTATTAAAAAAAGAAAACCAAAATTGTAAATTCTATTTTTTTTAATAATTCTATTTTTCAAATCTTTAACAACAAAAATGATTAATAACTTGATATAATCTATTAAGGTTAATTACGAGAAGCTAATAGAGTTAAGATTCCAGAAATTTTCATTTAACAAGTTGAATATTATTGGCAAAAGAGAAGTGTATCTTAAAGTATTTAATAAAAAGGAAGATGATATCATAATTAAAGTGAATTTTGAAACAGAAAATGATTAGTCTTTAGAAAAATTTAAGGTACCTTTAAAATACTAAGTCAGATGTCAGAAATTTTTTGATTAATCACGAATAGAAAATTATTTAAATAACTTAAGTTAAAAAAAATATACTCCTAAATATTATAAAATGGAGTAGAAAAATTTGAAGAGAAATGATAAGAGATTAATTCTTTTTTTAATTAGTGCCGCTTTCATCATTGGATTCATTCCGCAAACGTTCGTATCAGCCAATTACGAATTTTATTTCGCAGAAAACGACGATTCTTGGATCATGAATACTCTTGAACAAAGAGGATTAGATTCCAATATTATTGAAGATATGTATGTCAACATAAGTAATAACTACTTGCTTTTTCATAGTATTTTAATATCACGAGATGGCTACATAATTCATGACGAATACCTTGAGGATTTTAAACCATCTGGAAAAAATAGCTATGATTTGGTTAATGATCCTTATTTACAGCAAATTCACGAAGATAGACATGCAATATGGAGTATAACAAAATCAGTTACTTCCTTACTCGTTGGAATAGCTATTGACAACGGACATATCAATAGTGTATCTCAAAAATTATTTGATATCTTTCCAGATAAATGGGACCCTTCATTTGGAAATGAAACAAAGAAAGACATTACTATAGAGCATCTTCTCACGATGTCATCAGGACTACAATGGAATGAAGAACAGGATGCATTTGTTGATTGGGGACCTAATGGTTATACATTGACTTATATTCTTAATAAGACGCTTGTTCACGAGCCTGGCACTACATTTGAATATTCTACAGGTAGTATGGACCTCTTAGCGTCAATTCTACAAAATAAAACAAATATGAAATTAGCGGATTATGCGCAACAATATTTATTTGATCCAATTGGAATTAATTCTAGTGATGTTGAATGGTTAGAAGGTAATTGGGAATGGGGAAGTGGTTCTCTTCCTAATATATCTCATGGAGGTTTTGGAATTTATATTACGCCTAGAGCCTTGACGCGCATTGGAGAATTATGCTTGAATATGGGAAATTGGAACGGTACGCAAGTTATTTCTGAAGATTGGATACAAAAAGCATCAACTACTCATATTATTCCAGCGGACACGGAATCAGGTATAAGTTATGGGTATTTGTTTTGGATACGAGACAATTTTTACTCTGGTGTAGGGGCTTTTGGACAACAACTTTCAATCATTCCAGATCTTGACATGGTAGTTACCTTTACTTCTAATTTCTACCCAGATGCACTACCACCATATCCTAGCAATATGATTAATTATTATATTATCCCCGCGGCTCTAGCAGAGAATTTGACAATAGCACGTCCAAGAGATAATGAAGGATTTAGGACAATTTCACCGGATTTCATGATATATGCAGAAAAACCATTTCGAGATACCGCATGGTATTCATTAAATGGTGGTACTAACACCACATTTACCAATAATAGTGGTTATATTAATCAAAGTCAATGGGATGCATTAGATACAGGTAATTATTCCCTATCGTTTTATGCTAATAGTGCTGATGGAAAAACAACATCCAATAAGATACACGTTATAAAAGATATAGATAATCCTGTAATAACAATACAATTTGCGGGTACTAAATTCGGGTCAAAAGCTCCAGATTTTTCTGTAAATATTACAGAAGATTTTTTGACAGATACATGGTATACAATAGACAATGGAATAACAAATAATACTTTCTCAGGATTATCTGATACAATCAATCAAACTCAATGGGATAGTGCGCCTGAAGGAGATGTAACTGTTGCTGTATATGCTCTAGACATTGCAGGGAATATAGGTTCAGACCAAGCTATAATACGAAAAGTTTTACCCTCGGTGATTTCAGGATATAATCTTCTCCTACTTACAGGGTTTATATCGATTACTGCAACCATTATTACTCGAAAAATAAAAATAAGATCAAAACACAAATAGTCTTTATTTTTTTTTTTTTAGTTCTTATATTCTTTATAATCATCTAAAAAGTGAATTATAAAATTAACACTAATCGAACTATATCTTTCGTATTAATAGTCTGCTTATTGATGGAATTTTCTAAATATAATATTATTTTTCGTATTTGGAACATTATAAATTTGAAATATTAATAAATTTTGAGAATTATTATCTCCACTCTGTTTAGAGAATTAATAATTAACTATTGATTTTTAATTATTATTGCTACTTGTTAAGTTGTATTAGTTGTTTATGTTATTATTAAGAAAAGGAAGCTAAAAATGCATTCCTCAATTTTTTTATCCAAATCTCTTTATTTTTCAAAAAATTTTTTGTTAATAATCTTAACATTAATACATTGAATTCTTAGATGTATTATGGTCGTATTATACTGATATATTATCTTATCAAATTTTGTAAATTATAACAAAAACAATAAGTTTTAAATAATAAAAGGGGTTTTATAAAAGAAAATGAAATTAATAACATGTCATATTCCTGAAGCTTATCTTTCCGGAATAGAAGAACTTGTTAATATGAACTTATATCCAAATCGTTCTGAAGTTATTCGCGTTGCAATACGTGATTTACTTAAAACTGAACTCAGTACGCTATTGAGAAAAGAATCAAAATAATTTTTTTTTCTCTCCTTTCTTTTTAATTTTTAAGATCCAATGAGAAATAATTATTCAAATTATTATAATAACGTTAAACTTATTGCCATAACAAACATTCCTGTAGTAATTCCTAAAATTGATAAGTGTTCTTTACCCAAAGAACGAGACATTGGTAGTAATTCATCAAGTGATATGTAGACCATGAATCCTCCAACAATTGATAACATAGCACCCAATAAAATCTCATTAATGAAGGGAAAAAGAAATAATCCTACTGCCAATGCTCCTAATGGTTCACTAATTCCTGATATAAAGGACCAGAAAAATGCCTTTCCTCTACTATCATTACAAGTAGATACCGTTGCAGCAACAGCTATTCCCTCTGGGATATTATGTAATGCTATTGCTACCATTATTAAAAGTCCTAGTTCAAAATCTTTTAAGGTTCCTATAAAAGTAGCTATACCTTCAGGAAAATTATGAATAAAAACACCAAATGTAACTAATATTGATGTTTTTCTTAATTGTTTTTCTTGAGATAACTTTCTTCGATGTAGATGACGACGTTGACGACCTGAAGATTGGTCAAGTGTTTCTGTATTTTCTGCTATACAAAGAGTATCTTCGTATTCATAATGATGGGAAACACCAATATCTATTAATAGCATTATTCCCATTCCTATTAGAAAGAACATAATACCCGCAAATGTTCCATTTGATATGATGCCTTCTTGTAATAGTTCTACAAAAGAAATAAGAATCATTACGCCTGCTGAAAAACCCATAATAAATGAGATGAATTTATTACTTGGTTTTTTGATGATAACAGCAAAGAGACTTCCTATTGTTGTGGATAAACCCGCTATTGTACTTAAAAGTAAAGCAAGTAAAATAGACTCCATGATTAATATCTTCTACCTAAATATTAAGAATTGTGAAAACAAATTAATTATTAAATAATTCTAAGAATTAGAAATGTCTAATTTATTTTACTAAATAAATATTGTGAAATCATATATACAATAATTAACAAATTCTTCAGATTAAAAAATAATAAAAACTACTTAGCATGAATTTAATATAATAAATAGAAGAGATTTAAGGGAGTTTTATTGAATGAGAAAAATAACTAATGCAGATAAATTGTTCTATTTCGAAAAAAATTTTTTTACTATGGATGGTGTGTGGATGTTAGAAACTGAAAAGGAAGTAGGGTGGGATACAGCTTTAAAAATTGATAGAGCTGTTTGGGTAAGGTTAATGAGAATCTTTTTTCGAAGGATTAAAAGATATTTAAAGATCGAATCAACTAATTTAGATGATTTAATTGAGATAATCACTTTTAGATGGTCTATAGAAGGCTGGAAGTATGAAGTTGATCAAATTTCTGCCTTTGAAGTGATCATTAATATAAAAGAGTGTCCCTATAAAGCGGTAATGGACAGAAATCAAGAACGTCAAGAACTAATTCCATTAATTTGCAATAATATGTGCTTTCCCTTTTATAAAGCTGCTTTTGAAGAATTTAATCCAAAAATAAAATTTGAAAGAACAAGTTCACTAGGTTTAGGAGATAATAGGTATGATTTTTGTTTTAAATTAGTTGAATAATTTTTTTTTTAAGTTTATTTATGATAAAGTATTTGAAAATGTTTAATTTGCTTTCTTAATTCTGAGATTATCAAATTCTTTTCTCTTTCAGATATTGAATATTGTTTGAATATAATATCATCAATGTCTTTCAATAATCGATCAACGTTTTCATTGGTAATAAGATCATTTGTAATTAATAAACTGTTGATTTTCTCTACTTTTTCTACGATTAATTTCTTAATTTTACTATTAATTCCAATTATAGGTAAATGCCTAATCATATATTGATTTAAATTAATTGTAGTGTCTTTTTGATTATTTATTCCATAGATACAATAAAATTGGATTAGAGCTGAATTTAATATAGCACAAATATACTTTAATTCATCAGATTGACTATGGAGTAATGAATAAATTGATGATGTAAAACAAACATTATCTTCAGTATAAATCGCTTCTGGTATAATATTATTATGTTTAATCAACAATTTTGGTTGTTTATAATATTCATAGTTATTCCCTTTCAGGATATTTGAATTAATTTCTTCTATATTAAATGATTTTATTTTTTTAAATTTATAATAAGTGAAATCATTTCTAGCGCTAATAAAAAAACACGAACCATTTGTATCTTTTTTCAAATTTGATTTTACTAACTTAAGTCCTTTTTCCTCTTCTCCTCTGATCATTTTTGGAAAATCTACAGGATTTAGATAATTTAAATCTCCAACTTTTTCGATTTTTTCAATTAAATTATATATTTCCTCATTTGGTTTAATCCTAATCCGATTCATTTCTACTGTATCAGATCCACAAAAGGGACATTTATTCGCAAAAGTATAAACATATAACTTTTTCGATTGTAAAATTAAAGGACAATTTAGATTAAAACAAATCCTCAATGAATCTACAAATTGATTTGGATATGTAATTATCTTAGTTTTAGGGTAATTATAAACCTTTAAGTCTTTTTTTTTATATGTTTTATTGTTTTCATACAATACTATTTGTACTTCATTTGTTGCTGTTTTAAACATCTTAGAACCAATATCATAAATTTTTAAGATATTTACTTTAGAAAGAAATTTTTGTCTAAAATTAATATAACTCTGTCTGAGTAGAAAACTTTTTGGTACTAAGAATCCTATTACTTCTTTACTCCACTCTAAAGCTTTTAATAAAAAAGCACAGTAAATATCCTTGTAGAATATATTTCCTTTTTTCAGAATGTCTTTATCAGTCTGATTTAATATATTACCATAAGGTGGATTTCCTATAATTATATCAAATTCGGGAAAATTCGAATTTATTAGACTGTTATTTAATACAATGTTTGATTTCAATATTGATACTATTTTTTTTCCTCTTTCATCAAAATTCTCCTTATACCACTTAAGAAGTTTCAATATACATAATTTTACTGCATATTCATTTATGTCATATCCATATAAATTGTTTAGGATTTGATTCTTGACATTGGCTGCAATTGTGTTTGCATTTAGTTTTTTGATGATGTTAAAAATAATTTTAGCGGAACTTAAAAGAAATTCCCCAGATCCACATGCGGGATCACATATTTTAAGAGTGAAAAGTAGTTTAATTAATTTTTCTTTAGATCTTATATCGAATTTGTAAATATCATTAATATTCTTAATCTTTTTAGAAATTAAATCATTATTATTAAACTTTTTATTAATTAAATGAACTAATGTCTCAGAAACAATAAAATTTGAAATTTCTTTGTCAGTATAAAAGGTACCTTCTTTTTTTCGTTTATGGTAACTATTTAAGAATTTCTCTTCAAACTCATCGATTAATGGAATTAGTTTTTTTAACTGATGAAAATCATCAGTTTTTATAGAATTATCAAAAATTATTATGAATTCTTTGAATTTTTGAAAATCTTCTTGATAAGTCATATCTCTATTTTCAAAATTCTTTTGTATATCATCTATAATTTTCAATTTAAAATATTTTATTGTTTATTAGGTATTTTTGTTAGATTTTTATAGTTAAATTAACTAAATATAATAGAGATTATGACAAGTGATAAAAAGCAAAAAAAAGATTACTACGGAGTAGCGCCCATAAACTCAGTAATAAAAAATGTAAAAAAAGAGTATGATAAAGATCCAAAAGATTGGAGAATAATAGGTGCAAATGATGATAAAGGTAATACCGATACTTTTATTACCAAAAAACCCAATGCTTATTGGCTAAAATCAAAACAATTGAGTCCATACTCTGCTTTAAGCATGGGTACTGTCGTTAGAAATATAGATAAAGATATCGATGAAACAGTTGGAAAAAAGATGTCACCTAACGATATGCTTCGCTTATTTGGAATGGTTGTTCCTATTAATAATGATCAAAATGTTATTGCTACAGGAATTGAAAAATATTCCCAAGAGCATGGAAATTATCTAAAAGAATTGATAAGTGAACGCGATCCAAATATAGGGCATATATTAGGAAGACGTGTTGACGAGGAATTTTCAAAAAGGCATCCCCAACGACGCGGTCTATATCTCTAAATAAATAGAAATTTATACTTTTTGTTTTAATTTATCTAGATCGTCTTTACTTTTAATAAGAAAATCTGCATTACTTGTATATTTTGATGTATTATTTATTAATTCTTCAATAACTGCTGAAATTAAATCTGAACCAGATTTCCCAGTAGACCCCGCGAATTCCTTCAATAAAGGTCCTTTTAAATCTCCGATATAAAAAGTTACCCCTTTAGAGATCTCTTCCATCATCAATTGATATGCAAAATCTGCACCCTTCTCTCCTCTTATTAAAGGTTCATCAGGATCATCGAATGTATATGATACTTCTAACCATTTATCTCCTGCGGTAGGTATCATACCATAAATATAATCTTTAGTATAAATTAATAGAGGTGTTCCATTATCAAAAGATGAATCTATTATTAATTTAAATTCCTCGCTCATTCTTCATCATTATTAATGTGTATAATAAAATTAATGCAAATTGATTAAATTAAGTTTATTTTTTTATAATTGTAATTATAAAATTTTTATTATAATCTTTTCTTTTAAGTTTATGCTTAAAGAGAATTATAATATCCTAACTTTAGCAACATAATTAATTTTTGAAAATTTAAAAGAAAGAGGATTAAAAGTATTTGATGCATTATCTATTGGGAAATATAAGGATTGAAATAGATGTCATGGGGTATTTAATAAAATATTTTATAAGTTATTTCAAATATTTAGACTATTGGAAAATATCCTCTATTTAAGATTAAAAATATTTCAATCTACTTTAAAATAAATTTCAAAATACATGTTAAATATTATTAAAAATTTACCCCTAATATCCATGTCTCTCTTGTTTTCTTTCTGTTTTTCAGACTCTCTAATTGGGACCTATGTATTTTTCCTAAATATTTCCTTGAACTTACTAAAGAGGGAGGCACTTCAATTTTCTTATGGATCTTAAAACCATTATTCCTAAAGAAGGCTTCAGCAGCTTGAAAGCTCTTAAATTTATTTTCTTCTACATTATGTTGAATTAAAAATTCTTTTCCCGATTCGTTAAAAATATCCGTCAAACTTCCGGACTGTTCATCTTTTTTTATATAAATGTCTGCGGTTATCCAATACCCTTTCCGATTACTTAAGATTTTATGAATAATTTTACATAATCTTAATTTTTGCTTATCATTCAGATACACTAGCATTCCTTCATTTACTATCGCGATAGGTCCAGGTGGAAACTGCTCCGTGATTTCGATAAAAGTAGTTTCATCTAATACATTCAATGCTTGTAAAATCAAATTGTTAGTTGGATATGAACAATATTTTTTAGCCAATTCTCTTACAAGAAGCTCTTTTTTCTCCAATAATTGAGGTAAATCTGTATCTATAAAAAGAATCTCCGGATTTTTACAAAATTTTAATCCACGAAAGGAATAACCGGAAGAGAATTCAAGGATATTGTTAATATTTAACTCTGAAAGTGCTACATCAATTGATTGATATCTCGTTTCAAAGTGAATCAATCTCAATATCAATTTAGTTGTGAACTTATTTTCTCGAGAGAATTGTTTGATATTTCCGCTCAAGATCAATTCTGCAGCTTCTTTTGCAAAAGGTATTGTGGTTAATGCCTTGGTTAAAAGCAATGATTTGGCGGAGGGACTAATTGAATCGAAGGCGGTTTGAACTGATTCTTTCATAATGATTATAAAAAAGATGGATCAATAATAGATTCACCTTTAGAAAATTGATTAAATTAAGTTAATTTTTTTATAATTGTAATTATAGAATTTTTATTATAACCTTTTCTTTTAAGTTTATGCTTAAAAAGAATTTTACTAATTAGCAATAGTGAGAGATATCATGCGAAGCCTAGATTATAATTTAACAATCTCTAAAATACAAAACTGGATAAAAGAATATAAAAGTTCAGCTAAAATTAATGGTGTAGTTGTAGGAATTAGCGGAGGTATTGATAGCGCTTTAGCTACGACATTATGTGTTAATGCTCTAGGTAATGAAAATGTTATAGGGCTGGGGTTACCTTGTTCATCAATCCCACAAGATTTAAATGATGCAGAAGAATTAGCTGCTAAATTAGGAATTAAATTTCTCAAAATCGAATTATCAAGTGTTTTTGAGGAATTTATAAAAATTACATCTCCTTTATTTGAATCAAGTCAAATAGCAGAAGCAAATTTAAAACCTCGATTAAGGATGATGACAATTTATTTTGTTAGTCAATCTTTTGGAAATTTACTTGTTGCGGGCACTAGTAATAGAACTTAATTGGTGATTGGCTACTTTACGAAATATGGTGATGGAGGAGTTGATTTTGAACCCATTGGGAGTCTTTATAAATGTGAAGTTAGAGAAATCGCAAAAATATTAGACATTCCTAACCAAATTATTGAAAAACCACCAAGTGCGGGATTATGGGAAGGTCAAACAGACGAAGGAGAGATTGGAATAACATATGATGATCTGGATGAAATAATATATAGAATAGATTATAATTTATCATTAGAGGATTTGGATAGAGATATTGTTGAAAAAACTAAAAGAATGATAAATTCAGCAGAACATAAAAATAAAATGCCCCCTATATATAAAATAATCTAATATTTGAAAGAAATAGGTATTATTCATAGTTTATTCAGATATTTTAAAATAACAGACAATTTTAAATATTATTTTTAAGGAAATTCGTTATTTAGTATGTATTTTACCTAATATTCTATTAGAATCGAACCAATATTTTTATTAATATGACTTTTTATAATGATAAATAACATTCATTTATCTTAAAAAAAATGAATTAAATTTTCCAACAATTTACAGAGAGAATATGATGTATTTAAAGAGAAAAATTGCATTTTTTTTTATTTTTTGTTTACTTATTCTGTCTATATTTAGCGTAATACCATTAGGTCAAGCTGCGCCAATACCAATAGAATCTAAAATTGGTCATACATTTTCAGAAGATTATTGGTCTATTTTATATGATTTTGCAGGTGATTATTTAGAAGAAGATTATAATCCAGGTCCCTCTCAAGATGATGTTTCCGTGGGTTTAACAGATAATATTACTACTACTGACTCGAAATTCTTTATTGCTTGGAATAATATTCAAAATGTGCAGAGTCTATACATTGCTATGCAAAACTATACTTGGGATAATACAAATAGTACTCGTTATGGATGTGCTCCTTATCAGCTATTAATACAACATTTTCGCCCTGCAGGTCAAACAAATATCCATATTTTTGTATTAAATACTTTTTTTGGATTACTTGCTTATAGAGAAGATACATCAAATCCAGGAATTCCAAATATCCCGGATCAGAATGATTCACTCTATATGGGATGGTCTTATTATTCAGAATATCATAAATTTCTGGCTAATTTAATCTTTTTGTTGAATGGAGCACCAAAATATATGTACTTTGATAATGAAACTAGAACAAAAGCAGTTCCAATACCAATGGATGAAACTGAACCTGGTACTTATAAATATGGAATGTCATATAAGGACGTTTTTATTTTGTGGCAAAAAATTAATGTTACTGAGGGTTTAGATAATACTGTAACTAAAGCGGAGATAATTGAGAAATGTTCTGCCTTTGCTCTTCTTTCAGAAATTAATTTTACCTATGTAGTTTCACAAAAAGAAAGTACAATTCCAGGTCTTAATGAAATTACTACTACAACTGAATATGACATTGGTGAAATCAAAGACTTATGGGTGATTGGGGATAATGGCACTGTGGCAAATTATTTTGGAGGTGAAAACATTTCTATAACGATACCAACAACCGCAAATATCGGATATTATAATGGAACCGCTGCTGCTAACAGAATAAGTGGAATTGCTTCAATTCCAGGTTTCAGTCTTGCTGTAATTAATCATGTAAATATTATCGTAATGGATTTAAATAATTGGCAACACCAATTTCAATATTCAGGTAATACAGACTTTATTGATGAAAGTAATAATACATTAGGAGCATCAGCAAAAAATATAACCGAAGCTAGCTATGATTTTATGGATAATCCTGCTTATAAAATCGATTTCGCTTCTAAACCTAATTATTTACATGATGGATCTACAACTTATCCAGCACCTACTAGAGTATTAAGAAATGATGCGATTAGAACACCATTACCATTGGGTTTCATGGAAAATTTGTATATTAGAAGTGTTTTAGCACTGATGATAGCAAATTTAACGGGGAGTGGACTTGCTGGACTTATTGGTTTTTTTAGTCCGATTTTAGAGGATGCGAAATTTTTTTACTTAACTTGTTTTCCAGTTTGGTCTGGTGGCACAATTAATCAAGATCCTACCTTTACAGTATATATTGAAAATGAAGGCAAGCGAATTTCAGGTTTTGAACCCTTAATATTATCTTTGATTGGCGTTGCAGGAATTTCATTAATAATCTTTAGAATAAGTAAAAAGAAGAAATTATTTATTAAATAATCCATATTTTTTTTTTCTTTATTTGATTTTTTCAATAATTAGCTAATTCAAATTATAAAAGAAAAAGCATTATAAACGCTATAATATCAGTGTAAAATAAAATTATCTTAATTGTTGTAGAGATGGATTTTATCAGGTTGTTATAAATTCTATAAACTTGATAATACTCTTCTTATATTATTAATTCTTGTTGTTATACTATCTAATTGTATTCTCAGGTCATTACTTTGATTATTATACTCAGCATCATTAATTAGACCTGTAGCAAAATTATGTTCAATTTCTTTAAAATACTTTTCTAATGAATACCGTTTTCCCTCAAGAGCAATTAGTTCCTGATATAGTGAATCCTTATCAGATGGTAATTCCTCTTCAACAGAGGACTTATCCTCATCAGGTACACTTACATTTGAGTTTGAACTACTAAAATTAATATAAGAAGCAGTTTCTATTTTTTGTGTTTCTATGGTTTCTTCTTTCTTCTTTTTTTTCTTTTCTTTTGCTGTTAAGGAACTAAGGGATTCTTCTAAAGAAGATGATTTTTCAATTGTTTTTTCTCCTACTGATGAAAATACATTGAATAAGTTTGTTCCAGTAGATGGAATTGATTCTGTTTCAATTTCTTCCACACTTACTGGTGTAATTTTAGGTTTTTGAGCAATAGTTTGTGGTTTTTCAATATCAGCAGGTTTTTCAGTTATATCTGGTTTTTTAGCAATTTTCGGTTCTTCAACTGTAAATGGGATTATTTTCTCTTCTTCAGTATCAACTTCTATAATTTCAGAAATTACTGCGCTTTTTTTTGGCTTTTCTGGCATTTCTGTAAATTTTGGCACTTCTGTATAGTCTGAAGATTCATCAGATTCCTTAAGTATATCTGATATTGATGGTGGTTTTTCTGGTATCTCTGAAATTATTCCCGATATGGGTTTAAGATTAGATGATTCTGATTCCTCCAAAATATCTAGGATGGATTCTTGTTTTTTAGTTGATTCTGAAGCTTTTTTTAATTCTGGAAATTTTGGTAATGGCCCTAAGCTTTCAGATTGTGGGAATTCTTCTTGTTCAATCTCTAAATCTACATCTAAAGGCGCTTTCAGTTTCTCTATCTCTTCTTCAATTTTCCGTTGAACTTGTTTTATGGTATTTAATTCAACCAATCCTTTTGGTTTTTCTGATTTTGCTTCTCCAGGGGCTCTAATCTGAGGTGTTTTTTCAGGTTTTCCGATAACAGGTATTTTAATTTTTGGTGGAGGTAATTTTACATCTTTCTTGGGTGTAATTTTTTTTACTATTTTCATTTGAGGTCCTTGCTTATAAATCTCATCTTTTTTCTCCAATTCAATCTTTAAACCATCAATTTCATGTTTGAGATCTTTAATTTCTTCTTGAAATTGCTTTGAAACCTTATTTACAATTTTATTAATATCAACACTAGCTGTTTCTAAATCTTCACGCAACTTGTCAGTTGGGGGTTCTTGATAATCTTCTTGAGTTTCAATTTCCGGTAATTCTTCGATAATATTAATTATTTTTTTTAAATATTCTGGAAGTTCAGATTCTATAAACCAGAATTCTAATGTATCCCACGTTTCTAACTTTTCTAAGGTTTCTTTAAATAGGCTAGCATTATCACTTGCTCTAGGAGAATTAATAGCTTGTAACGATTGAATCTTATTTAATAATTTCTCCCGAGCCTCAATTTCATCATCTGGGGTTGGTTCTTGCTGGACCAAGAACAAATAAATTTCCTTAATCTCTTTAATTATTGATTCAAACTTTTCTACTTCACTCATGGAGGATAATTTGAGTTTATAATTAGGCTATGTCAAATATTTTATTTTTAAGTATTTAAAAACATTACACTAATATATTTTTTTCCGATACCAAGGAAATTGAATTTTTAAAATTATCTCTATAAACCAATTCTAAATAGAAAAAGATAAGAAAATTTAAGTAATAAACTTGATAATTATACCGATCCCAATAAGTATTAAAACAACAGAAACTACGACAATTATTATCATTCCAATAAGCTCTACATTTACAAGCCATACCCCCCACTGAACTATTGCTATGAAAAGAATCAAAAGTCCGACAACTATCAAAATTAAACCCACTACAAGCAAAACTATGCTTAATTTCATACTTTTTGTCAAAATTGTTCCCTTCCTCTACGATTATTAAAATAATAGAATTATAAAATTAATAAAATTAATCAATTCATCTCTTTAAAAATATTCTAAAATTGAATCTGGTATTTCATATTATTAAAGCTAAAATTCTCTTAAAACTACCAAAGGAGAGGAATTAGAATAAAACAATCTAAACTTTATTTATCTTAATGAAAATAAATAAAAATCATAATAAGTAAAATATGAGTATGGATGAAATAAAAAATATAATTGATGAATTGGGAATTGCTTCACTAGAAAATAACATCAAAATTGCTGGAGTCGCAATAGTGACTGATTCTGGGGATCTAATTTTTCAAACAAGTAATTGGGATATAACAAATCAAACAAAGATTATTTTGGATGTCATTAGAGGCGCTTCTTCATTTATTTTAAGCGATTTAAATTATACAGTTACTCGAAGTGCTACTGAAGGATTTATTGGAACCAACGATAGTGGGATGGGATATATATTATTTGCTCCATTTCAAGGGGGTGTGTGCGTAGCTTATGCGCTGCCTCAAGCAGATACTCCTAAAGCATTATCATTTCTTAAAAGTTATGCGATAAAATTGAATGGGAAGGTATAAGTGTTGAATAAAGAAATGTTTAAAATACTTGCTTTAATGCTTGATCAAGAAAAATTAAGGTTTGTTTTATGGAACTGGTTGTAGAAAGCTTGATTGAAGCAATATTTGTTAACTCTTTTTCACCTAAAACAAAATTTCTCTCATCAATTTGTCTAAAATCATCCAAAGTTAAAGGGATCCATCTTTTATTACGATTTTTAGCTCGTTCAAAGCGTATATTAATAGGACACTGTAAAAATACGAGGATTAATTGCGGTAAGACCTGTTTAAAAGCAAAATAACCCTCTGGAGAACGAATACCTGAAATACAGATTGAGCGCTCAGTTCTAAGTTGTTTAGAGTATTTCTTTACAATAAATCGCTCAAGCCATCCCGATCTCTCGGATTGTTGGAAATATTCAAAGGTAGAAATGTCTGGATTGTCAATTCCTTTAAATAGGAAAAAATTCGAAAGTTCAGCACTCATCTCAATAACAAAATAATTAGCTTCTCGATATTTATTTGCGATTGTGGTTTTACCACTACATGAATGACCCGATAATGCTAATTGAAATCCATGAGTCAATTCCATGATGAATTTTTACCTAAATTTCAATTATAATTTAGAAATATATTGAAATATTTTGAAAAATCAAATTATTGAATTCTTTATTAATATTGAAGAAAATTTTATATATGTGAGGTTTTTCATAATTTCATATACTATAATTGTTTTTTAACTTATAATTGTAGGTAAAATCCAAAAAATTGAAGAGTTAATTTATATCTTTTCTAAATATTTTCATTATAAAGACTAATATTGTTAACTTGTCCGTTTTTTTTTAAATTTTCCCAAAGATTTAAATGATAATGAAAAATAATTATCTACTAAAAATAATATATATATTTATTTGAAAGTCCATTCTATTTGAATAATTAGGAATTAAAATGTCTAATAGAGAAAATTTAGTTCAAAAAATAAATATCAAGAGTTTAATAAAAGATTTAATAAAATCTATAAAAAAAAAAGATTCTCAGCAAAAAGAGATGATGACAGAGAAGCTTATAAGCATTGGGAAACCTGCAGTAGAACCTCTTATCAAAATCTTAAACAATAAATATAGGGAGATTTGTAATGAAATAACATATATACTTGGAAAGATTGGAGATTCGAGAGCAGTTGAACCTCTTATTCAAAATTTATATAATAATCGATCAGCAAGTAATGCGATTTTTGCTTTAGGAGAGATTGGAGATAAAAAGGCAGTAGAACCACTAATCCACACTTTAAATAAAGGAGGTAACATAGAATACAATGTAAGAATAGCCTTAGCACTTGGAAAGATTAGAGATCCGAGAGCAGTCAAACCTCTTGTCAATGCTTTATTTACTACGAACCAGATGTTAAGAAAAAGAGCTTTTGGGGCTTTAGAAGAAATAGGTGATCCAAGGGCAGTAAATCTACTAATTCAAGCTTTAAAGGATGAAAATAGAAATATTTTGGGTAGTAGAGCAAACAATTATGAATTACTTCAAAGACATAGAAATAAATTCCTTTATGAAATCAGAGAACAAATCATTGAGGATATTGTAAATATTAAGTGTGACAATAAAGTTGAAGCTCTTATCCAAGCTTTAAAACATGAAAATTCTGGAGTTCGTAGAGGTTCAACAATAGCACTTGGGAAAATAGGAGACACAAGGGCAATCGAACCACTCAT
>JAHPZJ010000028.1:224502-234522 GCA_019058245.1 Promethearchaeota archaeon
GAACCACTCATCCAAGCTTTAAAGGATGAAGATGAAATGATTCGAGCGTGGACAGCAGAAGCTCTCGGGAAAATGGGAAAACTTGCAGTAGAACCTCTCATTCATGCTCTAAAGGATGATCATAGATGGGTTCGAGAGAACGCAGCAGTAGCACTTGGGAAAATAGGAGATACAAGGTCAGTAGAACCTCTCATTCATGCTCTAAAGGATGATCATAGATGGGTTCGAGAGAACGCAGCAGTAGCACTTGGGAAAATAGGAGATACAAGGTCAGTAGAACCTCTCATTCATGCTCTAAAGGATGATCATAGATGGGTTCGAGAGAAAGCAGCAGGAGCTCTTGGGCAAATCGGTAATCCAAGAGCAGTAGAACCACTATTTCACACTTTAAAGGATAAAGATTCATATGTTCGAAAAGAGGCAGCAGAAGCACTTAAATTACTAAATTGGGAACCACTTAAAGAAACGGAGATGGTTTATTATTTTTTAGCGAAGCAAAATTGGGAAAAATTAGTAAAACTTGGGGAAATCGCGGTGGAACCTCTCATTCATGCTCTAAAGGAAGTAGCTGTTCGACAGAATGCAGCAGTAGCACTAGGGGAAATAGGTGACACAAGGGCGGTCAATCCCCTTTTAAAGGTGGTAAGAGATAATTCAATTAATATGGACAGTAGAGTGGAGATAGTGTATGCAGTAAGGCATTTATCGGGAGATTGGCCCATTATTAAGTTAGATAGAAGTAATCATCGTGATAATACTATACCTGCTCATGGTCTTTGTCCTGGATCTCATACAGATGTGGGTACTAAGAAATACCTTGAATTTTAAGAGTATTAACTTTTTTTAATAAATATATTATTAAAACCTTTATTAACTAAAAGAGAATCTTATTAAGATTAATTTATGTAATAATTATCATGATTTAATATATTACAATTATTTTTCAAGTTATAATAATAAATATAATCTGGAAAATTAAAGGCTTGATTCAAATCTTTCTTAATTTTATACTTCAGGAAAAATAGTATTGTTAATTTATAGATTCCATATCTAATTATCACATAAACTTAAATAAAAAGCCAAAATTAATTAACATTAAAATTTAGATATACACAAATGTGAAAATCTATTCCATTTAAATTAAGGTGATTATGAATGCCTTCTATTGAGGAATTGCTAAAAAAGAATGATGCTAAAGGTTTGATAAAGACTTTAAAAAATGAACGTTCTTATATTAGAGAAAGTGCTGTTAAGGCTCTTGGAAAGATTGGAGATCCAAGGACTGTAAAACCTCTCATTAAAGCTTTAAAAGATGAAAATAAGAATGTTCGAAAATTCACAGCAGAGACTCTTGGGAAGATTAAAGATCCAAAAGCCGTAGATCCACTACTTCAAGCTTTAAATGATGAAAATAAGGATGTTCGAAGATTCACAGCAGAGGCTCTTGGGAAGATTAAAGATCCAAAAGCCGTAGAACCATTAATTCAAGCTTTAAATGATGAAAATACGGATGTTCAAGAATATGCAATAAAGGCACTAGGGTGGATAAGAGATGCAAGAGCAATAGATCCGCTAATTCAAGCTTTAAAAGACGAGAGTAAAGAAGGTCGAGATTACGTGACAATAGCATTAGGGTGGATTGGCGACACAAGAGCAATAGATCCACTCATTCAAGCTTTAAAAGACAGAAATATAAAGGTTCGAGAAAGTGCTGCAGAAGCACTAGGGAAAATAGGAGATCCAAGAGCAATTGAACCACTAATTCATTCTTTGAATGACATTAGTGAATTTGTTCAATGGAGAGCAACGGAGGCACTTGGGAATATAGGAGATCCAAGGGCTGTAGAACCTCTAATTCAACGTTTAAAACATAAAGATCCTATCAAACGCCGGAAAGCAGTGGTTTCTTTAGGGAAAATAGGAGATTCAAGAGCAGTAGAACCTCTAATTCAACTTTTAAAAGATAAAAATAGCGATGTTCGAAAGTTCACAATAGACGCATTAAAAAAATTAAAATGGGATCCAATTAGTGAAATTGACAAAGTTTATTATTTTTTGGCTATAAAAAATTGGGAAGAATTAGTAAATCTAGGGAAAATCGCTGTAGAACCTTTGATCCAAACTTTAAACGATGAAAATAAAGATATTCGAGAGGGGTCAGCAAAAACTCTAGAGAAAATCGGGAATTCAGCATTGGAGTCATTAATCCAAGCCTTAAGAAACCAGAATTCTTTAGTTCGATGGAATGCAGTAGAATTACTTAAAAAATTGAAGTGGGAACCTATTAGTGACATAGACAAAGTCTACTATTTTTTGACCGTAAGATATGCTGAAGAATTAGTAAATCTAGGGAAAATTGCTGTGGAACCTCTAATTCAAGCGTTAGATGATGAAAATAAAGAAGTAAGAATTTTTGCGGCTTTAACTTTAGAAAAAATTGGAGATCCAAGAGCAGGAGACTCTCTAATCAAAAAGCTAGAAGATAAAGATGTTCGATCATACGCAAAAAGAGCTCTCGAGAAAATAGGGACCCCTACGGTAGACTTTTTAATTAAAACCTTAAAACATAAAAAAAAAAATGTAAGAATAAGTGTGATTGAACTTCTTAATCTGATAAAAGATACAAGGGCAGTGGAACCTCTAATTCAAGTATTAAATGATGAGAATATTGATGTTCGAGCGAATGTAGTAGACGCTTTAGGGAATTTAGGAGATCTAAGGGCAGTAGAACCTCTAATTCAAGCATTAAAAGATAAAAATGACTTTATACGTAAAAGCGTAGTCATAGCTCTCGGAGAAATAGGAGATCCTAGAGTAGTTGAGCCCCTAATCCAAACTTTAAAAGACAGAAATGAGTCTATACGTGAAAGAGTAGTTATTGCTCTTGAAAAAATAGGAGATCCTAGGGCTGTTGAGCCGCTAATCCAAACCTTAAAGTATAAAAATAAATATTTTCGTGATTACTCCATCATCGCCCTAGGGAATATAGGAGATTCAAGAGCAATAGAACCATTAATCCAATTATTAGATGATGAATTTCATAGACGGGAGGTAGCAATAGCTCTAGGAAAAATAGGAGATACAAGAGCGGTCACCCCTCTTTTAAAGGTTGTAAGAGATAATTCGATTGATATGTGGAAAAGGGTGGAGATAGTGAGAGCAGTAAGACATTTAGCGGGGGATTGGCCTACTATTAAGACAATTAAAAATCATTATGATTATACTGCAGATCCGGGAACAGTATGTGGTGGTTATCATAATGATAAGGGACCCGAAGAGACTCTTCTATTTTAAAATTTATTAATACAATGATTATATCTCTTTAATGATAATGAAAATGATATTAATCAATTTTATTAATTTTAGGGAGTAAATAGAAAAAAGTAAAACGGTAATTAGAAATATAACTATAAAGATATGATTAACACAAATTTTAAGAATTTTTATCCTCAATTTATGATAATCCCTAGTTCTAAGTGTCAAGCAACTTGTCAATATTGTTTTGGTCCACATAAAGGAGAAATAATGACTATTAAACAATGGGATAAGACTTTACAATACATTATAAAAATAACAAGTAATTGGGATGCATCTAACACCATTCGGTTTCTATTTCATGGTGGTGAGCCTTTACTTGTTGGTCACCAATTCTTCAAACAATGTTTAAAAGATATTGAATCGGCTTTTGGTTTAAATCGCGTTAAAATCAATATTCAGAGCAATCTTTGGGAGTTAGATAGTGAATTTATAAAATTGTTTCGAAACTATAAGGTAAATTTAAGTACTAGTCTTGATGGTCCTGAAAAAATTACGGACACTCAACGCGGTAAAGGATATTTTAGGAAAACATGGGATAGTATCAAGAAAGCTCGTGAAAATGGGATTGAAATAGGGTGTATAGTTACATTCACAACCCAATCATCTTCGCATTGGAAAGAAATTCTGGAGTTTTTCAAAGAAAATCACATTTTAATTCACCTTCATCCTGCAATTCCAACTTTAGGAGCAAATGAGAACAATAAATATGCCATCTCCCCTGAACAATATGCACTATTATTATCAGAAATGTTTGCTTATTATTTAAAACATTACCAAGATTTGATAATTTCTTCTTTTGAAGAAATGATACATTTTGTTGTAAATGGAAATCATAAAACTTGTGAATATGGAGATTGTTTGGGTAAATTTCTTGCAATAGATTCTTATGGAAATATTTATCCATGTCAACGATTTATTGGAAATTCAGAATTTTGTATTGGTAATATTTCTGATCATGAAGGTTTTAATAATTATAATATTTGGACACATCCAAACCTCTCAAAGTTCTACAATCGTAAACAGTTTTTAGAAGCTCAAGCGTCTAGAGCTCTACCAGGTCTTAAGAAGTATGTTCTTGGTGGTTGCCCTTATCAAGCATTCTCAGCTAAATCTAAAAACTTACATGATCCATATTGGGTTACCAAGAAAGCATTTTTTGATGAAATAGAAACAAAATATATTAAAGAATACGTTCATCTTTTGGATATACCAGAAGCTTCGTTAGGTACAAGAAAACTTGTAAATGATTTTCCTATTACCACAATTATTAAAAGTGGCAAGAATCAAGATTACTTGACGCGAAATGCTAAAAGAATCATTGCTGCTTATTTATTAGGGATTGATCAAAACATTTATTCTGTAAATGAATCTTTAATTCGACTTGGTCTTATAAAAAACAAAAAATCGGGGCTTTATACTTTAAAATCATTTAAAAAGCGATTATTAGCAATGCAGTACAACAATCTCTATATACATTTAACATGGTCATGTAATCTCAAATGCAACCATTGTTATGCTCCGACAACGCAATATTTAGAACAAAAATCAGATGATGAGAGAGAAAAGAGTCGACAAAATCAAAAGAGGATTCATTTCCCAATTGAAAAAAATCTTCTAAAACAGATCTTTTTTGATGCGAAAAATGTAAATTTTCAAAAAATCGTAATTACTGGAGGTGAACCTACATGTCATCCTCAATTTGAACAATTTGTATATTTTCTTAAGGGTATAAAACAAGAATTATCACCTTTAAAATTGGTCTTGAGAAGTAATTGGACTTTGAATTTAACGGAGAAACTTATGACTACTATCTCTGAAGTATTTGATCAAATTGTAGTAAGCGTTGATGGAGATCAAGCCTCTCATGATAAAAGACGGGGGAAAGGCTCATATCAAAATACAATTAATAATTTAAAGAAATATAAGGAATTAACTTTTAATACCCATAAATCTGCTAGATTACACCTTGCATGTACTTCTGAATTTGAACATTTAACTTCCGAACTCAAGAGTAGTGTTTATAATCTTGCACAACAACTAGGAGACGAGGTTGGTGTTCGTTACCGTCCTATTTTACCAATTGGGAAAGGTAAAAGCTTAAATCTTGCCTTAAAAAAATATATATCTTCGGATCCATACCATGCATTACGATTTTTAGCATCTGATTACACTCCAACGGCAACTTGTGGATTAGGACGGAATCTATATGTTGATCCATCGGGAGATGTTTATCCATGCTATGCATATAAACCTAAGGGTTCAATACTAGGAAACATCTTTGAATCCAGTCTTGAAGTAATATTAAACTCTAAAAAATTTCAAGATTTATATAATTACGACGTTGATAAAAACGATTTTTGCAGATCTTGTGAGGTTCGATACTTATGTGGAGGTGGATGTCAAGCATGGAATATAATCTCCGATAAAGATTCAATAAAGAAACCTCCCTCGTTCTGTGATGGAAAAACAAGTCCATATTATGAAAGAGCTCTTGATTGGATAAAAATCGCTAAGGAATTCTTAGGTATCAATATAAAGATAATATCTTGAAAAAAAAGATTTAAAATTTAAAGTATTCATGAACCTTCTAGAAATCCTTATGAGTATAACTGCCAATTCCTACCACTGACCAATAATTAGATTATAACCACTAAGGAAATTTTCTAGAAAATAATCAGGTTTCTTTTTTTTCAAACTTATAATTGGATTTTTGAAAAAATTATATATCAAAAATTTCCCGTGCCTTTTCTTCGATAATAGAGTTATTCACTAAATCCCATATTTCTGAATAATAAAATTTTTCGTCGTTCTTAACAATCAGGGGTAAACTTTCAACACACGCACTCATATCACAATAAAGACTATTAAATGTTGGATTTTTCATCAATGGATCATCAAAATCTTTAGGATCTTGATAATCTAAAATAATATGAACTACATTCTTATCTGACAACCATTTAATTAATAAATCACAGAAAAAGCAATGCTTTTTAACTACTATTTTAAATTTAGCCATGAATGAAATACTACTTGATAATTATTTAAATCTTATTTTAATTAATTATTATTCTTATCCTTAAAAACACTATACTTGTAAATAATACATTTTAATATAGAAAAAGGTGATAGGATTAGCCAGTCTAGTGATTCTTTAAATTAGATAATTACACACGGCGACCACGATGCCCACCTTTTCTACGACAGTGGTCATGTGATTTGGGTGTAACTTCTTCAATCCTACCGACTTGTAGACCTGAACGAGCAAGTGCTCGGATGCATGCTTGAGCACCAGGACCAGGAGTTTGCGATTTGTTTCCCCCAGGAGCTCTTACTTTAATATGAATACCAGTAATTCCTTTATCTCGAAGTTCATTTGCGACACGGAATCCCGCTTGCATTCCAGCGTATGGATTCGATTCATCTCTATCTGCCTTAACAACCATACCACCAGTACATTTTGCGAAGGTTTCTGCTCCGCTGAGATCTGTAGCTGTAACAATAGTATTATTATAAGAGCTGAAAATATGTACAATTGCCCATTTAATATCTTTGCTCATTTTTATTACCTACTAAGTTTTATCTTTTGCTACGGTTAATGGACTATTAGGAGCGAAATTGATCATATCTTCTTCTTCTTTTTTTACAATATAAGAAGGGGCGTTAATTTTTTTTCCTTTAACTTGAATATGTCCGTGGGTAATATATTGTCGTGCTTGATAAACAGTGCTAGAAAGCCCTTTTTCATAAACAAGGGTTTGTAATCTTCTTTTTAAGACATCTTCTACAGTTAAAAGAAGAACATCTTCAAATTCTGCTTCTGATCCGATAATGCCAAGACGATTTAATTTTTTAATAAGCGTTTGTTGTACTTCTAAAGCGTTTTCTTTGGATAAGGTTCTTGATTGTCGAGCAAGATTACGCCAGTTTCCTAGCATCGTACGCACTTTCCAATATTCCCTTTTGTTTCTAAGTCCATATTTGCCAATAAATTCGAGTTCTTCCATTATTCGATCTTTTTGATATGGATGTTTTGGTTTTTTAAATTTCTTCTTTAAGCGTCTTGGATCTCCCATACTTTTTCACCTTTAGATTATTTTTGTTGTTGTTTTTTAATTTGTTTCTTTCGTACGACACCAACAACTAATCCATGACGACCTGTACTTTTTGTTCGTTGTCCTCGAACTTTTAATTTTAAGTGATGTCTAACTCCTTTATAGTTTTTCATTTTTTTCATTCTATCTATGTCTCTTTTGACGGTAATTTCCAATTTATTACTAATGATATGGAGATCTTCACCAGTACGTAAATCTTTTGGTCTATTTACCATCCAGTTAGGAATACCATTAACAACGGGATTTAGGATTATTTCTTCGATTTGGTTTAATTCTTTTTCGGAAATTGCTCCAATTCTTATGTTTGGGTCGATTCCTGCTACTTTTACAATAGCTTGAGCGAATCTCCTACCAATACCCGTAATTTGTGTTAGAGCATGTTCAATTTTGGCATTACCATCTACTTGTGATCTCAAATTGCGAAAAAATATCTTTTCTTTGAAATTTTTCGGTCGAATAGCAGATAAAGAACTCATTCGAATACAATCAATTAATATTATATTTTATTTTTTGATATAGTAGTTGAAAATACAGAATTTAATAATAAATTTTTGCTTTTATCTAAGAATTAGGTGATAGCATATCAAAATTCTTTAAATTTTAAAATCTTATCTTGATTAAGGTTTTCAATGGGATGAAGATTTAATTGTTGAGTAATTCCAATACTTTAACTGTAATTTCCAGATAATGTTTGTTTATATTCATTTATCACTTTTTATAGTAGTATAGGAGAGATCTTAAGAGTATAGTTATTAGGAAAATCGAATTTAATAATTTGGAGTTCTTTTTTTTTCTTCCATTTTTGAATTAATGTGCTTTTTGCATGTATTTCTCTTAGAGCCCGCAATTCTTAATAAAAGTGACAAACCAGGTTTCACTTCTTCAATAGGTTTAGATTCAATTAACTTATTATTAATTAATTCATTATAAAGTTCTTTACCTTTTTCCGTTCTAATAAGTACGGTATTCCATCCCGAAGGAGACCCTATAGATCCTACTGAAATATCTGCTGATTCTGAGGTTAAATCATAGCATATTTCACAATCTTCACGGGCTAAATGAGAGATTTCTTTAATAGGCACACTTAATTCATCTCCTTTAATGGTATAGATAAAAAATTTTCCTTTATTGATATCCATCTTTTTAACATTTTTAATATCGACATTTGCTTTTTCACAGATTTTTAAAAGCGATTCATAAGAAAATGATTCCATGCAAAATATTCCAATCCTATATTCGATATTATCTAAGGAGGGGAATCCAATATTATAAATCTTGGATTTAAGAAGTGCTTGCATTTGACAAGGTACGCCTACTACAGCAATTTTTTTATTCTTTAGCTCGGGTAAGTTAAGTATCTGTAATTTAATCTTATATTCATGTTCATAATCAGTGATTAATGTTAACTTCGGTAAAATTTATTTATTTTTTTATTAAATTAATTTGTTAAATAATGAAATATCTAATAGAGAGAATTTAAATATCAAAATTTTGATTTTATTTTTATATTTGAAGATCAATAAAAAATGATCATTTTGACGGAAGAACAAATATTATCAAAATTAAATGATTTAATTAATGAATTCACAGATTCTCTAGTTATAATCAAAAAATTAAAATAGAGATTGATAAATATGTCTCAAGAAAAAATTATGGCAGATATAGATGTGCTTCTTAGAGATTTTACTGATTCACAGAGTGATGTTCAAGGACAAATCCTTATCGCCTATCCACAAGGATTACCTATCGGAGAAACCTGGAAAGGTGCTGTAGATCCAATTATGATTGGTGCTCTTTCAGCAGCAGTGAAATTAACCTTTCAGAATCTATGTAAAAATCTAAAAAAAGGAAATTTAAAGCGTTTATTTATGAACAGTGAAAAAGGAAGAGTTATTATACAAAATGCGGGTGATAAAGCTATTTTATCAACAATAATTGATCAAGAAGCTGATATTGTGAGGATTTCATTTGAAATGAGTAATATAGCAGTCAGATTGGAAAAATTATTAAAAGATTTTGATTACGACAAAGCATTTGAGGTGTAGAAAAATGGAATTAATTAATTTTTTACAAGAAATAGAAGATATTACAGATATTAATGGAACCTTCTTCATTAATATTGAAGATAACAAGGTGATTGAATCAACTATCCAATTTCAAATTCCAATAGAAATATTATGGGAAATTGGTGTTTTAAGAGATACTTTTCAACAGTTTGCAAATGGAATAGAACATGGACAGCTTCGTGACATTATGATAGAAGGAGATAAGGGATATATATTAATTTATAATGTTTCTGATTATGTGATTTTAATGGCAATGGCAGCTAATGATATCAATCTTGCTTATGTTAAATTAGCAATGATTAACATTCTTGATAAAATTAGAACACACTTTAAAACAATGGGAGAACAATTACTTAAAATTGGAGCAAAAGAGCTAGGTGTTGTTGGAGGGAGAACTGGTTTAGTTGTACAATCGGCATTTACTACAACTCCTGTTGAAAACCCTATTGCTGCAAAAGTCGAACCAGAACCTATTGCTGCAAAAGTCGAACCAGAACCTATTGCTGCAAAAGTCGAACCAGAAC
>JAHPZJ010000028.1:234622-266678 GCA_019058245.1 Promethearchaeota archaeon
CCTATTGCTGCAAAAGTCGAACCAGAACCTATTGCTGCAAAAGTCGAACCAGAACCTATTGCTACGAAACCTGAAGTTATACCAACACCCGAAGTAGAAGAAATTGACTTAATATTGATGATTAAATCAATAGAATCAAAAAATACAACAGAACAAAATCAGATTCTTGGAAAAATCTTTGAAAATTTGAAAATCCAGATGAAAAAACTTACTGGTGTTAAGATGAGTAAAATTTTGCTAGAACTCAAGGAAACAATTTTAAATAATATTGGATCATCCCTCGCTCTTTTTGATATTTCTAGAAGCGAAGGAGATTTAAGCAAAATCCATGATGTTTTAACACCTGATTTAGTTAGTAAATATGAAGAAAAAATTGATAACTGGGTAAGTAGAATTGTTAAATAATAGAGGTGAAAAAATTGAGTCTAACATTATTTAAGATTGAGGGGAAAGAAGTAACCCCCACAGATGACGATCAATTGGGACAAGATAAAATATATATCATTATCGATAAACATGCTAAAAGACCCAAAATTTGGATATGGAGTGGTGAAGAATCGGATATTATGGATCGATATTTTGCGGGAGTTACTGCTACAAAAATAAAATCACAAATGAAGCTATATGGGGCGAGTATCGAAGTTGTTGAAAGTGGGAATGAACCAGAACATTTTCCCCTGCTATCAAAGGATAGTATAATTGAGCCTGTTAAAGATGCAGAACCTTTTATATTTGAAGAGGAAGTATCCACAACAACAAAAGAAGAAATTCTACAATCCGAAGAAAAGGTAGCAGTTAAACCTAAGATTACTGAAGCTCCATCAAAAATTGAAGCTGGTGTACAAGATATGGTGTCAAAGGATAAGGTACGATCCTTTTTTGAAGCTATCAATTCGGATTTAGATAGCTTAAAACAGAAAATAAATGAATTTTTATCAAATTTATAAAATAAAAAATAAAAAGAGATGGATGAGCAAAATGATAGATGCTGGAGTAAGTATAACTACAGAAAAAGATAGCTATTCAGCAGGTAAAAAAGTTGCTAAAGAAGCTTTAGAGAATATGAGTGTAAAACCAAAATTAGCGATATTGGTTATAGACGCCCTTTCACGTACGCGTCATAATTATGCGGAAGTTTTAAAAAGCGTAAGGGAAGAACTTGGAGAAGATGTAACATTAATTGGAAGTACTGTTAATGGAGTTACTGTAAACAGTCGATATGCTTTAAAAAGTGTTGCTATAATGTTACTCGGAGGGGATATATCCCTCGATTCGACCTTTAATTATCCTAAATCTAGATTAAACTACGAGAGTATTGCTGAAGATGTTTATCAAAATATTCGTAATGCAGAACCAAATGATCAGCGTTTTATGTTATTATTTCAAGATGGAATTAAATTCCCACCTGAAGTTGTAGCTAAACAAAAAGCTTTAAATGGTCGAGCGGCAGTTTTATTTGCTGGGTTAATAGCAAGGATATTTAAAAAACAGTTTGAAGAATTTAAAGAAAAAGGTCTGGGTTATTCTTCCACCCAAGAATTTCTCGAGGCTTTATATGCCAAAGGATGGGATAAAACAGTTATAGGAAATCTTGCCACCAACACACGTAATTGGGATTCGGTAGAATTTTTTAATGATGAAATAGGTGCTGATAATATTATCGGAGCCATATTATCTCCACTGGGCTCTTCAAAGTTTGGATTTGGATATGGTGCAGGAGCAGAACCTACAGGAAAAAGATGCAAACCTACTAAAAATATTGGAAATTTCATCTTAAAAATTGATGGAAAACACGCTCTACAAGGCTTCTGTGAAGCTGCTGGGATACAGAAAGAGGCACTAAGGGAAATAAAACCCTACGATTATATAAACAGTCATACAATTTTAGGCACTAAAGAAAAGGTTGGGGACAAAGATATTATACATCTTGTTGCTACAATTACCAACCCAGAGCTTGAAAACTTTCTTATGACGGGATTTCTTTTTGATAGAGTTCCCGAAGAATTCGAAATATTTCGAAGTAATATGGAAGTAATGCATAAAACTGCTGAACTGACTGTGAAGCAAGCTCTAGAAAACATAGATAATCCTAGATTTTTTCTCGGATTTGATTGCGCACTTAGGTCTTTTTCATATGGGGATAATCTTCCAAGGATTATAGACACAATTGATAACGCAATAGGCAAGGATATCCCTCGAATGATTATTGGATCTGGCGGTGAAATCTTCGGAACTAAGGATATAGATTATTATTGGAATAATTTAACTTTTCTTTCCTTAGTGGGCGGGGATTAAATTTAGTTGAAAAAAAAAAAAAAAAATCTTACACTTATGAACGGATGTTTTACATAAACAATAAATTAATAAATAGAATAAATATAAGATATTTAATATGTTAATTGACGATTTCATAGATAAAGGGAAAACATATTTATATAAAGAGGATCAAAAAGAAGTGCAAAAAGAGCATTTCAAAGCGGTAATAGAAACTACAATACATCAAATTGAAAAATGTGGTCTCTATCGTCAGCTTTGTAAACAAAAAAATTTTGACCCTCGTAGAGACTTAAAATCAGTAGACGATATAAAGAACATACCGTACCTAACTTCAGCAAACTTTAAAGGAAAAACGGGAACACCTAAGAAATTTTTATGCGTACCTGAGAGTGACATTCAAGTCTGGCAGTCTTCAAGTGGGACATCTGGAGACCCATCTTTAATTGGTAAAGATCCAATTAATCTTAAAAGATATGTAAAAGTACTTAATTTTGGTTTTGCGGAGGTTTTGAATTTAGACCATTTTGACTGGACCTTATATTTCACCCCTCGACCTCAAAAATTTTATACTATAGAAGATAAAATACCTGACCCTATTCCTAGCATGCTTTATGTGTTGATTCTTACAAACCAAACCCCTATGGAAAATAGATTTTATGCTCTAAAAAGAGCCGATGAAGAAGCAAGAAAAAAAGGAAAAATCTTTGACATTGATAGCGAAGGAACACTTAATTTCTTAAACTCAAATCCTTCAGAGAAAGGTAAAGGATGGGTAGGTGGTGCTATTCCTCTATTGTATTCATATTTCTCGGAAATGCATAAAAAAACGGGCCAAACTTTTGAATGTGGTGAAGATTCAGTTGTAGTAGTTGGTGGAGGATGGAAGTCTTTTGCTGGCGAACAGGTCTCACCAGAAAAATTCCGAGAAGTTATATCTAGATCATTAGGAATACCGCAGAAGAATATCCGAGATTCTTATAATTTCTCTGAAACTGATTGTATGAATCCAGAATGTGAATATCATAACAAACATGTCCTACCATGGGAAGATATTATTATTAGGGATGTTGAAACCTTAGAGCCAGTAGAAATGGGGGAAACTGGATTAGTAAATGTAATAAATCCCATAGCTTATAGTTATGCGGGTGTGTCAATACTTCAAGACGATATTGCTAAAATTACAATGGAAGATAATTGTCCATGTGGTAGAAGAGGCAAAGTTATTGAAATCATTGGCAGAGCTCAAGGTGCTGAAGGAAAGGGATGCGGAGCCCAATTAACTGGAGAAACTGATACTTAATAAGTTTATACAGAATTTTTTAATTTTTAAAAATTTTTTTTCTTTTATTAGATAATTTCTATGATGGTTTCAATGAAAAAAAAAATAACAATTCCGGCTTTTATTTTTAAACCTGTATACTCAGAAGAGACTACTACGCAAGTATATAAACGTCAGGATGATATTATAGAAATCGAATTTCCTGTTTTCGACAAGAAAGAAGTACTAAAAACTGCAGAAAGTCTCTCATTGAAAAAACGAAGAGCTCACGATAGAAATATAGATGATGTTATAGAGGTTATTAATCAACTGGGTGCTTTATGGAGCAATCCGAATTATGAGTATCGCAAAGAAGCTTTAGAAATTCTCCCTATAACTTCAGGACAATCCAAGGTACTGTGTGAGCTAGAAATTTCAAATATGCTTTTCTTATTAAATAAAAAAACCATCGAAAATCAATTATTCAGTGAACTTGGAGGGAAACAATATTTAGAAGATTGGATTCCTAAAGGAAATGCCAGAATTCATGCTCAACCTAAAGGTTTAGTTTTCCATAATCTGGCTGGTAATGCCTTTTTAATTGGTGTATTATCTCTTTGTTATGGGTTAGTTACTAAAAATGTTAATTTACTGAAGCTCCCTCATGAAGAACCATATGTCCCGATAAAATTTTGTGAATCCATAGCAGATATAGATAAAAAAATTGCAAAAGAAATAGCTGCGCTTTATTGGCGAGGGAGTAGAGGAGATATCTTTGATGAGTTGTTCAGTTCTGGAAATGTAAATTGTGTTCTTGCTTGGGGAGGGATTGAATCAATTGAAGTAATAAAAAAGAAAGCATATCACTATGGAATAAATGTAATTGATCATGGGCCTAAACTCTCTTTTAGTATTATTTCAGAGGACATTTTTCAAGATTTGAACCAAATGCAAGACACAGCGCAAAAAATCGCTGTAGATGTAGCTATATGGAACCAAAAGGCATGCTTAAGCCCTAGAGTAATTTATATTGTTGAAAAGCCTCGTAAATCGGCAGTTTTTCAAGTTTTTAAAAGTAATAATATTCAAATTAATTCTCAATCATCTGAGTTTGAAGCAGAAAATAATTCGATTTTTAATAAATTTAATCAATCTCAAAATATTAGTGAATTTGATGGTTTTGATGTTGCTACTCTTATGCAGCGTTCCATAAAATCACTTAAAAATGAATATTCTGAATTATCTCCATTAGGATTTGCAAAGATGTTAGCAGAAGGTTTGAAAAATACAGATAAAACTCTTCCACGCATGCATCTCACTCAGGCTGATGGTCTGGATATGGCAAAAAAACGTGAGTATTTCTTTATGAACTATGGTACTAATTCAAGCGCAACCATTATAAACCCCCCTAAGAATAAATTAGATTGGACTGTTGTTTATTTACGTGATCTTCCAAATATGTTAGAAATCGATATGTGTCAAGATCGGTTTGTAATAGTAACAAGAATTTCGAGCGTTCAAGATTTAATACATTCTATAAGAAAAGAAAGATTGCAAAAATATCTTCAAACAATCTCAATTTATGGCTCAGATGATTTTGTCAAAAATGTAGCTGAAGAATTTTCGCTTTTAGGAGCTTATAGATTTCCAAGAATTGGGGAACATAATATTCAACATATAGGAATGCCATGGGATGGGCATTATATTCTTCAAGATATGATAAAATGGGTTTATATTGGTTATATTTCTCAAGAACATGATGAAAGTGATGAAGAACAGATTTCCCTAATTAAGCTTTCAAAAAGTCCAAACAATACATTTTAAATTAAACGTTATTCCTTGAAATATTATTTCTCACTAATTTAAAATGTAGATTTTTGAAAAGATCCTTTTCTTTTTATTCAGTTTGTAAAAAAAGTTAATGTAAAGTATGCAATAATCTATTTTTAAAGAAATAATATATTATTAAGCATAATTAAAGAATTTCTTCAACATTTTTTATATTTTGGTATAAAATCCTTATTTAAAGAATGGAGAAAAAGAGATTTATATTTAAAATGTTGTTTAAGACATGAAAGACTTTTGTTTTTTATTTTAAAAGCTTTTTAAGAAATTTAAAGATTATTTTTTTTCAACAAAAAAGATAATTCTTCTTTGTTTATACTTTTCATATCAATAATATATCTAATTTTTTCATCATACTAAACGTTTTACCTTGTTTTTCGTAAATTGTTATAAGATTTATATTACTCGATTTAGGATTGAAAATTTCATCATAACGTTTTTGAAACAGCCAATTTAACAAGAACCGTTGGTCTCGTTCTAAAATTTCAGGAATTTTATTACCTTTTTCTTTATTTTCAAACTTAATAAATATATCCTGTGGATAATCCAAAAATATGTCTAGATCTGTGATTTTTTCGGATGAAACGTTTTTAATTTGAACAGAAAGTAATAAATAATTCTCGAGTTTTTCAGGACTAGGAATAATCTTCCATGATTTTAAGAAAAATAGATCAGGTGTTAATGATGGTGCATGTCTTATCAAATCTAATGTGTTATTGAAAATTTTTACATTTAGCATTTTTTTTTTTAAAAGAGTTTTTAAAATTTCTAAAACTTGATACGTATGTATATGGAATTTATCACTAATCTCATCGAAAGTAACTGATCCTTTCTTTAGTCTTGAATCTAGCCAAATTTTTAAATTTTGATAACTTAGCTCTGGTATTAATTCACGTAGAAAAATAACCAATTCGTCTCTTAATTTTTCTAGTTCAGGATTTTCTAATACTTCTTTTTTATTTAAAGCATTATAACAAATTAAATAGATATTATATTGAGGATTTGGTTTTAATATCATCCTCAATTTTGTATAATTTGACATATTTAAATTTTTCAATATTTCGTCCATTAATTGTGAGAATAATGATTCTACGAATTTTGGATGATCATCATATAATTTCCTAATCACATTATTAAAAGTAATAATGATTGACTCATTTAAAGGCGTTATAAACATAAATAAACTATAAAATCTTTTAAAGCCATGCTTAACTATTGAGAATCTTACGAGTTGTTCAATGGCTTCTAGATTGTCTATCTCATCATTTTTTATAAAAGAAAAAAAAGTATCATCAAACAAATCAACATGGTGTTCCAAAATTTCCTCGATGATTTTACTCATTGTTTTATTAATTAAAAAATCATCATGGTCTAATAATAAAACTAAGTCCCTTAAAACGGGTATTATTAATTCCTTTTTTACACATCCTACCTTTCCAATTAAGAATAATATTTTTTCTTGAGCAATCCAATCCTTTTCGGGGAGAGATTTAATCAAATGTTTTACATCTTCAATTGAATAAGTTTCTATAAATAATTTTAATAAGAAATCTAGTGCTTCTTTTATAACATCAATATCTTTATCATCAAATAAAATCTCTAATTCTTTATCAAATTCTCTGAGCAAAATTGGTCTTTCTGAAACAAGTTTATTTAAAAATATTACTATTTTTTTTCTTATTTTCCATAACTCATCATTTAAACATGAAATTAATCCTCTTACAATTTGTTTTTCATATTTTGGACATTGAATAAAAATACTTATCAAAAAATCTACAAATTTGTTTCTAACAATTGGCTCAAAATCAATTATTTTTGAAAGGATAAGATCAATCTCATCATCAATTAAGCTCATATCCTTAATAAGAGTGTTTGTATATATATCAATTGCTAGCTCCAGTACATTATCATCATAGAAATCTAAAAGTGGTTTTATTTTTTGGAGTTGATTTTTTTTCAAATTATGACCTATTTTTTGTACTTCTAAAATTCCCTCTAAAACGTCAATTAATGATGAAAAGTTTTCTTCATGAACTAAAGATATTAAATCTTCCAATGCTTTTGAGAAATTTCCAAATCTCATATTTTCTTTTATTGAATCCAAGTTAATTTCTGATATTTAGCTACATCTCCCTAATAACTATAATTTTTTTATTTAATAAGTTATAAAAATTCAAAATTAAATAGTTATCCAAATCCAAACTTTTTACATTATAACATATAAAACATATTTTTTATATTATGATTATGTTTATCGATATATAGGAGCTGAAACTTTAAGAATTGAACAATTCTTTTGTTTTAATTCCAGTTTCCAAATTCTTTTTGTTTACTTTCCATTAGAATGTAAAACAAAATACATCTAACATTACATTTTTGGAATTATCTAAGAATTGGGTGATAGAATACTGAAATTCTTTAAATATTTGAATATCAAAATTTAATAATACGGAAATCTCTTATTTTCTTCCACTTTTGATTTAACGTGTTTTTTGCACGTACTTTTCTTAGAACCCGCAATTCTTTGTAGAAGTGGTAAGCCAGGTTTCACATCTGCTATTGGTTTGGATTCAATTAACTTATTATTAATTAGTTCATTATAAAGCTCTTTACCTTTTTCAGTTCTAATAAGTACGGTATTCCATCCTGATGGAGACCCTATAGATCCAATTGAAATGTCTGCGGATTCAGAAGTTAAATCATAACATATTTCACAATCTTCACGAGCTAAATGAGAGATTTCTTTAATAGGCACACTTAATTCTTCTCCTTTATTAGTATAAACAAAGAATTTACCTTTATTGATATCCATTTTTTTAGCATTATCAATGTCAACATCCAATTTTTCACAAATTTTTAAAAGTGATTCATAAGAAAATGATTCCATGCAAAAAATTCCAATTCTATATTCGATATTATCTAAGGATGGAAATCCAATATTGTAAATCTTAGATTTGAGAAGTGCTTGCATTTGACATGGTACTCCTACTACAGCAATTTTTTTGCCTTTAAGCTCGCTTTGGTTAAGAATTTGTAAATTTGGATTATTTACATATTTAGTTCCAGCAGTAGAAACTATACCTTCTTTATTTTTGAGTAAAATTGGTTCTGGACGCCATAAAGTATTGCTCATTTTCGCGCCTAATGCAAAATCTATTTTATCATTATCAAAAAGATAATATAAGCAAGTACTTGAAATACCTCCATCTTGGCATACATCTGAAATGTCTTTGATTTTAGTTCTTGCTGAGTAAGCTTCAAGGAAATGTCCCACTTTCGAATATTCTTTGATTTCTGTAGTGTTTTCTTGAGTCATATTTAATAATCTTTCTGGGAGATATGTCCTAGGGCACACAAAATAGCATAATCCACAACGTATGCATTTATCTTCATCAATTTTTCCGAAACCATTATAAATATGAAGACAATTTACCGGACAGATTCCAGCACATAAACCACAACCTGAGCAGACTTTAGAATCAAAAATTACCTTTACAGGTTCATATATTGGTTTTAATTTTGATATTTCTATATCATTAGGTATAATTAAAAAGTCTTGAAATATGAGTTTTTCTGGAGTATTCTCATCTCCTTCAATTTTTTCATTGATTTCTTCTACAATTACAAGCTTTTCATTTTTGAGCAATTCTAAAAAGCTTAAAGTCTTATTTAAATCAATAGCATTATCTTCAGAATATTTGATAAGAGTATTTAGATTACTTTCTGAATTTTTTTTTAAAGAATTATATAGGGAATATTTGGATTTTTCTTCATCTAACATAGTAAGAAGAATAGACTCATATTGAGTTTCATCATAAACCCCCGCATCTAAAATATCTTTTTTTGCATCAATTAATGCTCGAATTCGATATGAATCTAACGCATCTGCAATATTCTTAAGAAATTCCCATGAGTAATTTTCTTCAAGGCTCATATTTATACATATTATTTAATTAAATTCAATTTATTCCGAAAACCCTTGCAAAGGGTTAGTTCCTTTTCAACCAGAATTTTTTTGAAAAGATCATTCTATTTCGGATTTTTTTTTGGTATAGGAGGGAGGACGTGAATTTTTTTGGATATATCTTCAACAGAATTTATGAATTTTTCAACATCTGCGGCAGAACAAAAATATTGTTGAATTCGTTCTTCAGAAATACCTTCATGCTTTAATAATTTCTTCAAAGTAAGAATATGTTGATAAGTATTTATATTACCATTACCAAATTCACATTCTCCTTCTTTTCAAGAAATTATTGCGACACCATCTGCGCCATTTAATAAAGCCTCCATTAATAAATGAATTCCAATTCTACCGGTGCATCTTACTCTGATGAGATGAAAATCTGTAGAATATGATTTTCTTGTAGTACCTGTTAAATCTGCTGCAGAATATCCTCATTTATCGCAACCAAAGGCAATTATTTTTCTAGTACCATTATCCTTTATTTTATTCATTATTCATAACCTCTATAGTGTTTATTCTTCAATACTCTCAGTAACTTTTTCCGCATTCTCTAACTCACTACTGCTAATACCCTTGATTTCTTGAGAAAATTGCTTATCACGATAATATTTCAAGTCAATCGCTCTTGCTGGACAAGATGATACACATACACCACACCCTTTGCATTTTAAATCATCAACTTGTGCAATTTCGTTCTCATTAACTTTTATCGCTTGATAAAAGCATAATTTCTCACATCTATGACATCCCATACAAAGATCCTCATCTACTTCGGCAATGATTAATTCTTGTTTTATTGTATCATGAGATAAAATAGTAGATACTTTACTTGCAGCTGCTAAAGCGGAAGATACTGAATATGGAATATTTTTTGGTCCAGCAGCACACCCAGCAATGTAAATCCCCATATCTTTTGTTTCTTGTGGGCTTAAACAACCATGAATTTCTGAAAGGAAACCTGAAGGTCCTTTACTTAGTCCCATTACCTCGACGATTTCTTCTGTTCCCTTAGAAGGAATCATTCCTGTTGATAATACCACTAAATCAGCATTAATATTTACAATTTCACCAGTTAAGGATGAATATGCTCTTACTTTTAGTTTATTTGTTTCCTTATCTTCTATTATTTCACCTACTTTACCCCTAATCATTCTTATACCTGATTCTCTAATTTTTCTATAGTATTCCTCATTTCCTTTGTCCGTAGTTCGAATATCAATATAAAACATAATTACATCCATATCGGGATATTCTTGCCTGAGTAGCTGAGCGTTCTTAAGAGAAACATTGCAACAAACGAAAGAACAATATGGATTAGCATTAACATCTCTAGAACCTACACATTGAATTATTACTACAGTTTTTGGAATTTCTCCATTGGAAACACGATATACATGCCCTCCTGTAGGTCCAATAGGACTTAACATTCGCTCTAATTCTATTTGGGTTATTACATCAGGATAATATCCATAGTTATATTCATTAGATTCCCAAATTGGATATTCGTCCCACCCAGTAGCGATAATTACCGCACCGACTTTTATATCAATATATTCTGCTTCTTGTTCAAAATCAATTGCCTCAGCTGGACATGTTCGTTCACAAGTTTTGCAATCAATACATACATTTCTATCCATAACGGCTAATTTTGGAACTGCTTGAGGAAAGGGAATATATATAGCACCTCTTTCACCAATACCTCTGTCAAACTCACTAGGTACTTTTATTGGGCATTTCGTTGTACATAAACCACATCCAGTACACTTGCTTTCATCAACATATCGAGGATTTTTCCTTATTTTAACATGATAATCACCAGGAATACCACTAAATTCAACAATATCACTATACGTAAATAAGTTGATGTTAGGATGTTTTGATGCATTTACCATTATAGGTGCTAAAACTCATATGCCACAATCATCTGTTGGATAAATTCGATCTAATTGTGCCATTTTTCCACCAATTGTCGCTTCTTTTTCCACTAGATAGACCGGTATTCCTTGATTAGCTAAATCTAAAGCAGCATTCATTCCTGCAATTCCTGCACCCACAACTAAGACTGCCCTTTCTACTGGAATTTCTTTTCTGGGTATTATTTCTAACTCTCGAGCACGATTAATTCCTGCTTTAACTAGTCTTATAGCTTTCTCTGTAGCTTTTTGTTTATCATCCCTATGGACAAAAGAGCAATGTTCTCTTAAATTGACCATCTGAAAATAATATGGACTTAAACCTGCTTCAACTAAAACTGCTCTATAGGTCGGTTCATGAATTTTTGGTGTACAAGCTGCTACAACTACTCTATTTAAATCTTGTTCCAGAATATCATTTCGGATTATATTTTGTCCTGGATCGGAACACGTAAAGGAATTCACTTTGGCAATTACTACATTTGGAAGATGCTCAATTGCATCTTTAACTGCATCACAATCAACAGAAGCTTTAATATTGACTCCTCACTCGCATACATAGACTCCTATTCTAACTGTGGTCTGACTTTCAGACAATTATGTCACCTTTTTGTAAATCTTCACCATTACTTTTTAGTTAATACAAAATATACCATTAATTCTTATTGCGTAAAGAAATTATGGAAATAATTTATTTTTTCTCATTAGTTTTAATAATATTGATTCTGATAATAGAATTATCTAAAAATTAGAAATTTGTATATAGCAGATTTAAAGAAGATGATTTTAGTTGATAATTTTTAAACTTTTTTATCGATTTAAGATCTTCTCGTGAATTTTTTATTGAAAAAATAATTATTTAGTAATATGACAGAGGCAGAAGAAAAAAAGAAAGAAGATTTTGCTAAGGAATTTATGGCAGAAGAAGGATTAAAAGGGAAAGCAAGAAGAATAAAAATTATCAAAATTATTGATATGGTAGGATATGATAAAAGGAAGATTAAGACCGCCTTAGCTCGTTCCACTATAGTTGATAGAATTCAGCATGAATGATATTAATTTTTTTGAAAAATTTTTAAATCAATTTCGTATTTTGATAAAATTAAGATTTTGTTAATTTAATAAAGAATTATTATATCCAATGTAACTGAAGACGCAAAATTATGCTTGATATTGAACTATTTAGAAAAAATCTTGATAAAATAATTGAATCTGAAAAAAAAAGATTTAAAGATCCATCAATCGCAGAAAAGGTTTTAGAATTAGATATAAAATGGAGAACTGCTTTAAAAAATATTGAAGAATTAAGGCAGAAGAGAAATGAAATTTCAATAAAAATTGGAGAATTTAAGAAATCAAAAAATGATAAAAAAACTGAAGAAGCCATAAAGAAATCAAAAGAAATCAAAAAGAAAATAGAGGATACTGAAAAATTAAGAGTCGAATATCTTGATCAGAGAGAAAAATATCGTTATATGGTAGGGAATATCCTACATGAATCTGTTCCTGTTGGGGAAACAGAAGAAGATAATCGAGTTGAAAGAGTAGTAGGAGATTTACCTAAATTCAATTTTAAGCCAATTTCACATGTCGATTTGATCTCAAAGATTGGGGGCGCAGATTTAAAAAAGGCCTCTGAAATAGCAGGATCTAGATTCTATTATTTAAAGGGAGATTTAGTTCTATTAAATCTAGCTCTCCTAAAATATGCACTAGAGAAATTAATTAATAAGAATTACATTCCAATGTGGACTCCCTTTTTTACAAAACATGAAATTATGAAAGCAGCAGCAGAATTAACAGATTTTGAAGAACAATTATATAAAATCCAAGGAGAAGATTTATATTTGATTGCCACTTCTGAACAAACCTTAGCTGCTTATCATTACAACGAAATTATTGATCCAGATGAACTACCATTCAAATATGTGGGGATTTCTTCATGTTTTAGAAGAGAAGCAGGATCACATGGCAAAGATACTCGAGGAATATTTAGAGTTCATCGATTTGAAAAAGTTGAGCAATTCATTTTCTGTAAACCTGAAAATTCATGGAATTATTTTAAAGAATTAATTGCTAATACTGAAGAAATTTATAAAGAATTAAAAATCCCATATAGAATAGTTAATATTGCCTCTGGCGAACTAAATGATAATGCTGCGAAAAAATATGATTTAGAGGCTTGGTTTCCCGCTTCTGAGACTTATCGTGAATTAGTATCCTGTAGTAATTGCTTAGACTATCAAGCAAGGAAATTACTAATTAGAATAGGAAAAGTTGGGTCTCAACAACCAAAAGAGATATTACATACATTAAATTCAACAGCAATAGCCACTGAACGGACTATCTGCTGTATACTTGAAAATTATCAAAATGAGGATCATTCAATAACAATTCCAGATATTCTTAGTAAATATATGAATGGGAGAAAGATTATTAAAGCAATAAAATAAAACTTAATAGAAAGTAAAATGATTGAAAAAGAACTAGAGGAATTCGAAGATTTTTATAAAAAACAAGTAAATTCTCAATTTTTCAAAATCAAAAAATTTACAAATAAATTTCTTCAAGATACACGAGAGAATTTAATTTCGATTAAAGTATGTTTAGATCATTTTTTAGAAACGGGGAAAGAAAAGATAGAACAGAAAGCCCAAAAATCCTTAAATTTTTTTTCTGATCGGATTAGAAAAGAAATTGATGAGATTCAAATTCCAGATGAAGAAGTAAATTATGATACCATTTCAGAGTTATTAAAATCAATAAAGAAATTATTTAATAGTATTAATGAAATCGCTAAAAAATCCTTACCTAAGTTTCATAAAGAAGTGCAAGCGGAAATAAAAGAATTAAATTATCTTACACGTAAACTGGGAAAAAAGCAAGCTCAACTAGACGAATTTATGAGAAAAAAATATACCGAAGTCAGAGAAGCAGAAAATTTACTAAAAAAGTTACCTAAACTATTTCAATTAAAAGATAATATTGAACATGCTAAAGCTGATTTAGATGAGTTTGAAGCTGAATTGGAGGAAAGAAATACAGTACAAGAAAATTTGAACTCAAAATTAATAAATTTGGAAAAAAATGAACTTTTTAAGAAATTTGAAGCAAAAAAAGAAGAGTTATTCCAATTACAAATTTCTATAAATGATGAAATTGGTTTTAAAAAAGCCTTGAAAAAATTTAGGTTTGAGTTAGAAAAAGGAATAATTCATGTTCCAAATGTAGATACAACCTATATAAGGGATTTCATTAAAAATCCAATAAAAAAATTAGTTAATGAGAGTAAAGATTTACCAAAGTTTACATCTCTTATGGTACAATTGCGACATTCGTTAGAAGAAAACAAATTAAGCCTTAAATCTGATACAAAACAAAAAACTATCGAACAAATTAATGCGATTTTTGAGGAGAAATCATTACAAGCTAATATTGAAAAATACTTACAGATTAAAGAAAGTATAAAAGAAATTGAGAAAAAAATTGAAGAAGAAGGATTAACTCAAAAATTAGAAGATCTTAAAAATCAAATCTCTTCAAACACAATTAAACTTGAGCATGTGAAAGTGGATTATGATAGAAAAAATAAAGATTATACTAGATATCTCAGTGCTCTTAAAACTGAAAGGGAAGAATTCCAGAATTTAATAGCAGAAGTCTTAAAGGAAGAATTAAAAATAAATATAACTTTTTCTTTTTAATTTCTTATCCTCTTTCTATAATCTCAAATGACCTATTATTAAGAGGATTTCTTTTCTTTAATGATAATCTTAGATTTTTTTTCAAAAATTTAAAGACATTAGTATGTTTCAAATCAAACATTTTTAGATATTCATAAGCCAATACTAAATCCTCTTTAATATCAATATCAAATCCCGCTCTAAAAGAATCATATATAGCGAATTTGTCAATTTTGTATTTTATAGCGTTTTTAAATTGAGCTAATAAAGAAGGAATAATTGGATCTGAAAAATAAGAAGCAATTATATCTGGGGGATTCCTACCTAATACAGATATTCCTGCAGAATGAATAGCAGGGCATATTACTATTTGATTTTGACCGAGAAGATCATTAATTTCATAGAAATTTTTTTTAGTAATTAAAATTAAATCGAGAAATGAGAATACAGTTTGGGATGCATTATATTTCTTAATAGCGATATCATTTAGATCTTCTATAACTTTATCAAAAGACTTAGATGGTGTTGTTAAATTCTCTTTTATTCCTACTAAATCGTAATCATTTGCGAGTTCTAATATTTTTCTAGAATTACAATATATGATTTTTTTATCATAACAATTTACTTCAGTTAATTTATTCCCAAGATCCTTAAACATTGCTATGGTTAATTCTTTTAGTTGTTCAGTCGAAAAACAGTCTCTAAGGCGAGATTTTGTTTTTGATAATGGAGCAATTGGAATTAATAAAATACTCATCTTTTAACTCTAACAGTGTTTAATCGATCCAATAATATTATAACCTTAATTAATATCTAAGAAGGTAATCACTTTTATTAAAATTATTAAGGATTATTAAACCATTATAATGAAATTTGTTTACATTAAGGATAAGACTAAGTTTCTTATTCATGAGGGCTAAAACCAGTATCTGCTATCCAGAAGGTGCTCATTATTTTAGTTCATTAAGAATTTGAACAGACAAAAACTCGAAAACTTTATCTACATTTTCATCCAATTTTGCAGAAGTCTCAAAATATTCTACTCCTAATTCCATAATCTTCTTTTTGATGATATCTTCATTAATCTTTCTAGGCAAGTCGGTTTTATTTCCAACTATTACATATGGTATGTCTCCACTTAGTTCCTTTAATTTTGATATCCAAAAATCTAATTCTTCAAAGGAAGAAAGACTATCCAAGCTAAAAATTACCATAGCTCCAACGGCCTGAACAAAATAATATTCATTGCTAAATAGTTTATCTTGTTGGCCACCTATATCCCAAAAATAAAGCTTAAAGCCTTTTTGTTTAATATCCTTCTTTAAATTTGAATTTTTTAATACTAATTTATCAATAACTTTGCTTAAATCAATTTCTTTAATTAAAAAGTTTGCTCCAATAGTCTGATGGTATTCTTCACTAAACAGATTATCAACATATCGAGCTAATAGGCTAGTTTTACCAACTCCCGCATCTCCGCAAAGGATTACTTTTCCTCGATAAGACAATTATTTCTAACCCCCGATTTATTTAAATTTATGGTTTATTTATTTAGTTTTGACTAAAATTTATATTTTTTTTAATAATTTTTATATAATTTAATTTTATTAGTTTTGATGAATTTAGTTGTAATATTATGCTTTTCTAGATGTTAATTGTATTAACTTACATTCACTAGTAATAAAATGCTTAAATAGATGCTCATATCCAACAATCTGTTTTGGGGTACCATTTTCTAACCATAACCCAGAAGTGTATTCTGGTGCCTCTTTTACGCTATCAAGAGTAGTTAGTAAAAAATGATTGTCAGTTATTAATAATCCAAAAGGAATAACACTATCCCCCTCAATAGAATGAATTGTTATCGATATTTTCAGTAATTTTTTTATTTCTTCTTTCAAATTCTCATTATATTTTAAGGCCATGATAATTTGGACATCAGAAGAAAATTTCTTATTCCACAACTCCTTTAGTACCCAATCATAACCTCCCAATTCTTGCATAAGTAAATCTGGGGTTATGATAAAATATATTTTCTTAGTTGCTGTGATTATTAATTCTTTAATTTTTTTCCGGATTTTTCCCCTAGAGTTTATTGCCCAAACTCTCGGTTCTGATTCTTCTTTGCTAATCTCCAATTCACTGAGTACTTTTTCAAGCTCTAATGTATCTTCGATTTTAGTCTTGTATGACTCGCGAATTACTTTAAAGATTCTTTCTATTGGTATTACTTGGTAATTTGCTCCTCTTTTTATCGGCTCTTTTTGAATGAATCCTTTCTCGATTAATCTATTTAAAGAATCATATACTCTTGCTCTATCAACACCAGAATTTTTTGCTATATCTGCTGGACTCAGAATCTTAAATTTGCATAGTGTTAATAAAACTTTAGAATCATTTTTTGTAAAACCCAAAGATTGAAGAGAATCTTCAATTTCAGATACATTTTTTTTTTTTAAGTCAGACATATATGCATTAGAACTATTAATTGAATCCTTTATTTTATATTATGCTAATCAAATAACTACTATTTTAATTTTTAGATTTAAAAAAATCCAAAAATATCTAGATTTTGGGACCTTCAAGTTTTTAGAATTGATATTTTTATTATCAGAACTTCATGAATATAAAAAAATATGAAAAATTGATATAATAGATATTTTCAGAAAAAATATTATTGATATTTTAATAACAGTAAAAACACTAAAATTTTAAAATTCAAGGCTTTTGGAGGTTAATAATAATTTTTTTTTAATTCCCGATTTGTTAAACTTTTAATAAATTTTAATTTATGATTAATAATATATCAATTAAAAAAATTGAAATATGAATAAAAGTAATTTTTCAAAAAATAAAGAAACCACGCCTTTACCTAATAAAAATTAGAATTTAATTTTAGTCGGAAAAATTAATATTAAATTAATAAAACGATCTCATTTTCGATCCCATATGATCTCTTCGATATAATTCTCTAAATATTGTCTGTCATTGATTTGAATCATAACATTTATATAATAGAAATGTGTAGTTATACTTAATTAACATCTAAAAAATAAATTAAATAAACAATTTGTGGAGGAATAATAATGGCTAAAAAGAAAGCTCCAGCTAAAGCAGCAAAAAAGAAATCTGAAGGATATATTGCAAAAGCACCTATCAGAAGATTAATGAAAAAAGAAGGCGCAGATTTAGTTGCTGCTGAAGCTCTTGATAAATTAATTGATTTCCTTGAAGGTAGTGCTGCTACAGCAACTAAAGACGCAATTAAGATTTGTAAAGCTGACAAACGTAAAAGAGTTACTGCTGCTGATATTCGAAATGCAACAAGGTAAATCCTTTACACTTTTATAATTTAAGATTTTTTTTTCTTTTTTATCTTTTAGAAGTTATCAAAAAATTCTCTATTTAGATAGTTCTTAATAGACGCCTCTAGTTTTTTCTTTACAGAATCCAGACTTTCAGGTAAAGGGCGAGTTTCTCCAATAATGTCTATAAATCCAAGTTCAGAGCCATATCGAGGTACTATATGAATATGTAAGTGTTCAATACTTCCCCCTGCATATTTTCCCTCGTTTAAGCCTATATTGTAGCCTTTTGGATTATATAAATCATTTAATAATAATTGGAGGCCTTGAATTATTCTTGAAATATGAATAAGTTCTTCTCTTGTAAGTTCAATAAATTTAGTTATATGTCTTTGTGTAACAATTAACAAATGAGCAGGATTAAAAGGATATAAATTTAAGACAATAAAACATAAATTATCTTCGTAAATTTTTAGAGATTTAACCCTTTCGTCATTATCCCGTACAGAACAAAAAATACAATCTACATTAGGTTTTGCTTTTCCCTGAACGTATTCTAATTTTCCTAATGCCTGTAACCACTTTTTAAAAATTAAAATTCGCCTCTTATCGTAAGTTCAGAATTATGTGTAGAGAGAAAAATTGGAATCATCAGAAAATTCTTTAGATTTCATAAAATCATCTGGATTTAACTTGCCTGCGCAATATTCTCCAAGGAGTATATTACTATATGCTCCACTATTAAATACCTTACGAATTCTTTTATAAAACGAATTTTTAGATATATATCCGTCCTTATTTAGAAAAACATGATCTATTATTTCATATCTATGATTTTCCATATCAATTCGATAAAAAACATCCTTTAAAAGAAAGAATTTTCTTAAATCCATGAAGAAATTCATTTTTTTAGGATTTTCTAAAGAATTTAAAGCTTTTATATGAGGTTCTGAAATTTGAACTCCTAAACTTACAACTATTAGACTCTTCTTCTTTGGTTGAAATACCACCATATTACGTCCAATTTGACGTCCTAAAGAATCTTTTCCAGGAGGAAATACAAATTGAAAACCAAATTCAACTTTAGGATCAGATATCTTTCCTCGTAATAAACCCTCATCTAATAAATAATCTTGAATAAGTTGTTGAATATTATTTTTTTCACTCGACATTATATTTCAGTATAGTTAAAAATGAACTGGATTTTAAATTTCTTTTCCAAGTTAAGATATATATTCCAGTTTTTTAATAATTAAATGGATGAATTGAAGATTAATATTTACCTTTCGGTCTGGGTTGAGGTTTAATTCCTGCTTCTTTTAATTTAATTATATTTTTTTCTAAGTCTTCTATAGGTGTACAATATAAAACTTTTAAAGAATCAAGTTCGATATAGATATTCCCTACAATTCCTAATCCCATTAATTGATTATCTTTATCAATAAAGGTATGATCTATATTCATTTTTATTGTTTTCTTGCCACCTTCTATTTCAACGAGTTGAGGTTGACAAGCAGTATATCCAGTGCCTCGATTTTTGAGTAAATAATTCATTAAAGCATAATCTAACTCATCGTTTATTTCTCCTCGTTCTTCGAGGATCTTTACCACACTTGGATTCATCATTTTTATGAAAAATAAAATTTTCTTATTATAATTAAAAACAGTAGATTTAATTTTTATTTTTTTTTGTTAGCTTAATATAAAAAAAATATAAAGTAAAGAATTAGTTATAATAAAACTAATCTTTTTCTTCTAAAATAACCTCATCAACACTATGCAAAGCACAATTCATTGAATCCAAAGATTCTGTTATTTCATCAAGCGAAAGATTCGTACCTTCAATATTCATATGTAAAGATGCTGTTTTTTGATCTAATTCATCAACTTTAATTTGAACTTTTATAACTCCATTAATTTTCATTAAAGTGCGAGCAACTAAATCAACTCCTGGTCTATGAGGTTTTAAAATGTCAAGATAATACTCTACTTTCATTATTTTATATTAAACCCTTAAATGTAATTATTTAATAATAGTTATAACGTATATTTTGTAGATATTTTATTAATTTTTTTTTTAATTTATAAAAGTTTCTTTATTTCATCTATAAATTTTTTCGGTATTTCGTTTTCTTTGATTATTTTATCTGCTCTTTGAAGATTTTCAACTTTTGCTAGTTTTGTTTGAATAGCTATTGAATATGCTCCTACATTGATAGCAGCTTCAATATCACGGATCGTATCTCCAATAACTAATATCTCATCGGTTTTCACATCTATTAGTTTGCAAATATGAGTTAAATGATCTGGATGCGGTTTTAAATTGGAGATATTATCCCTTCCTACAATTACATTAAAATAATCTAATAAATTCACTCTTTTAAGTGATATTTCAGCATTTTTTCTTGTATTAAACGTAAATATTGCTTGTTTTAAATTATTCTTCTTTCCAAATTCTAGTACTTGATCAATTCCATTTATCATCACCGCATCTAAAGCAGCTTCATATTCAATATTAATGATCTCACTGTCCACTTCTTCAATAATTTTATTAACTTTATTCCTATGAAACCCCTCTTTTTCAAAGAATTCTCTGGCATACTTTATATTTTCTAAAATAGAAAATTTAACTGTAAGGAGGCGTTTAGGAACTCCATAATTTTTTAAGATTTCTATTGCTGTTTTTCGCGCTCTTAGATAATCAATTTTAAAATGAATTAATGTCCCATCTAAATCCCAAACAATAGCTTTAATAGGTTTTTTCTTATACATTTAATATACCAAATCTGTATAGATGGGACCTTTTGGAGTTAGTTTTGATTCTTTTAATTTTACTTGATTAATATTAAAGACTCCAAACTCCAAATCCCTGTTCTCATTAATTAAATTCTTAAGTGAATCAAAAGTTTTATAATTTATTTTATTTTTTTTTAATCTCCCAATTGTTAGATGTGGTTTGAATTTAGTTCTTTTATCACGTTCGATTTTTAATTCTCTAAAGAGGAAATCTTCGGTAGAATCCTTAATTTTTTGTAAAAACTGAATATTACCATGAAGTTCTATCCAAATAACAGAAAATCTATTAAATTGTCCAACTCCATTTAATCTGTATTCAAAATTCTTTCTATGAAACAATTTATCATTAATTTCTTCTTGTATAATTGAATATATTTTAGGAGCTAGTGTTTCAGGGATATTTCCCAAAAATTTCATTGTCATATGGAGATTTACAGGTTCAACAAGTTTAATATTTGTTTGATTTTGTTTTAATCTTTGAGAGAAGGAGATAATCTTTTCTATTGTAGCTTTATCTTTTAATTCAATAGCTATAAATGATCTAATAGTTTTCATTTTTTTCCCAATAACTGAAAATCCTCCATTTTATTTGATCCAATTGTTTTTTTTGTTCAGGAATAATGTGAATTTTTTTTAAATCTTCTAAAGAAGAAGATCTTATAATCTTAATTATATCTTTTAAAAATAGAATAGTCATTTTAGCTCTTGTATTTGCATCAGCAGAGGCGTTATGAGGAAGTAGAATCATTCGAATATCGGGTTGTCTTTTTTTAATATTTTTTAGCCTTTTAAGAGTATTAGAATCAATAGGTTCCATTGGAAATACATCAATAGCAATATGTATCCTTATTTCTTCATTTTCTAGCATGTCTAATAAAGTTTCAAAATCCAAAACGCCTCCTCGAGCTGTATTTATCAACAATGCTCCTTTTTTCATTAAGCTTAATAGATTCCGACTTACTAATTTTTCAGTATACTTATTTAAAGGAATATGTAAAGTGATTATATCTGACTCTTTAAATATTTCTCTAATATCTTCTTTAAATTCGACTAAAGGATAATTGTTCTCAAATGGTTTTTGTTGCTCAATATCATGGTATAGAATTTTAATATCCCAAGGATATAATCTTTTCACTAATTCCTTTCCAATTTCACCCAATCCAACAATACCGAGAGTTTTATCCGTAATAACTGAGGACAACGATTGATCTAAATCCCATTTATCATCAGAAGTCCATTCTTCATTCCAAACATAAAAATGTAGATCTATTAAATTCCTCAAAATGGCCATTATTACCGCTATCGTGTAATCTGCCACAGTTGATTGGAGAATTCCAGGAGTATGAGTAATTAAGATATCATCTTCTTCAGTTCTTTTAATATGATTATATCCTGCGGTTGATGTAGAAATAGCTAAAATATTTGAATTTTTTAATATTTTTGATGATATTTGATGACTTAAGTGACATCCAAGAAAATCAGGATTGAAATTTTTAATTTCTCTTTTAAGTACTTCTTCTGATGGAAATCTTCCATCGAAAATTTTAATTTCTGAGAGCCTATTTAAATCTTTCCATAATTCTTTGATCTCATTACGATATGGTTCAGAAATCCTCTCATTAGAACCAATCTCCTTAACTGAGAATACATTCGATGTAAAAAATACTTTAGGTTTAGAGGCCATATATCTAAATAGATCTTTTAAACATTTGATTTTTACAATGTATTGAATATATTTGTATCTTTATTATAATCAAGATTTAAAAAAATTAAATCTATTTTAAAATTTAAAAATCTTGATGATGATAAAAAATGGTGAAAATTAAATGTCATTTATGTAAAAAAGAAATTGTTGGAGGAGCTAGTATAGAAGAGTTCGATCCCATTGAGCCAACAACAATATATGTTTTCTGTTCTGAATCTTGCAGAGATAAATGGATTTCTAAACAGAACAAAGATGATCTTAGAACAAAATAGAATGAAGTATTTTAAAAAATAGTGATTCGATAGCTCGTCCATTATGGTTTGTAAAATTGCTTAAAAAGATATTTCCAAATATTAGACTCATTGCTAAATTAACAAATATACCTCTTTTGGGTACTATATTCGATCAGCTCCTTTTTAAAGGAGATGATATTATTTATCTTCCCATGGATAAAATTATTGAGATAAACAAACCCATAGGAGAATATAATGAATACGTATTACCTTCTCAAGTGCTAGAATATTTCATAAATAAAGCAAAATATCATTGGATTATGAATTTCTGTATTTGCAGATCAAGTATGGGATGTAAGAACTATCCAATTAATTTGGGTTGTCTGTTTTTGGGAGATCCTGTATTGGATATCAACCCTCAATTAGGCAAATTAGTATCTAAAGAAGAAGCTTTAGAGCATCTAAGAAAATGTAGAGAAGCAGGATTAGTTCACATGATTGGTAGAAATAGATTAGATTCACAATGGCTAGGCGTTAAACCAGGAGAGAAGTTATTGAGCATATGCAATTGTGATCCATGCTGTTGTTTATGGCGAGTTTCTTCAATATTAAATTCTAAAATCGGCTCTAAAATTAAAAAAATGCCAGGAATAGAGGTTAGGGTTAATGACAATTGTATTGGATGTGGAACATGTATTAAAGGAGTGTATTTTGTCGACGCAATAAAGATTGTAGACAACCACGCTGTTATAAGTAATCAATGTAGAGGATGTGGTCGGTGTGTAGAAATATGTCCTCAAAAGGCAATAGATCTCATAATTGAAGATATCCTATACACTAAAAAGTCAATTGAAATAATAAATAAGGCAATAGATTTAGATTAATTTCAAAAAATTAAGATTTTTCTTTCCAGAAATAATTCCCTATTTTCAAATTGTCCATTTTAGTTCTTATTTTTAATGCGGATACTGCTTGAACAGTTTCTTTAATTGAATGGAAAACAGGTATGTTAGCGAGTTCTAATGATTCAATTATTAAAGAATACTTCTGTACATACGGAACAAAACATACTACAGGTTTGTTTTTATATGCTATAATATTGGCAATTCTTCGTCCAATCTGAAAGGAAATGTTAGGTGGGTAAGGTAATAGCAGTAATATAATACATTCTATCTTTTCTAAATCTGATAAGTAGCGAATCACATTTTCAATGTCCGTATCTAATACAGAACCTGTTAAATCAATAGGATTGTTAAATGATGCAATTTCTTTTGCAACAGGATTCATAAGCTCCTTTAAGTCCCTTTTTTCTTGTGGTAAAAAACGAACAGGATTCAACCCATACATCTTTAACATGTCCGAGGCAAGTACAGCATGTCCTCCAGAAACGGACACAATTGCTATATCTCCATTAGTTATTATATTTTCTCCAAAAGGGTTTCTACGTTTTGATAGTACATCATATACCTTCAAACATGTCAGTAACTCTCTTTCAGAATGAGGTTGAATAATGAAGTGTTGTCTTAATGCATTATAAATTATTTTAAAATCCCCTGCTAAACTTGCTGTATGTGATTGAGTTGCAACTTTTCCTTCTCTAGTTTTGCCTCCAAAGTACACTACTACTGTATCCTTTGTTTTTTTTGCTAATTGTAAAAATTCCCTTGCTCTCCCTTCTTTAAAACCTTCTAAATAAAAAGCGATATTTGATGTTTCAGGATCTATTTGACTAAAATATTCTAATAGCATAACTTCATCTACAACTGCACGATTTCCTATAGATACTGCGGTTGAAACTCCAATATTTCTCTCGAAGAATTTATTAAAGAATTGATCAACAAGCACTCCACCTGATTGACTAATTAGTGCTACAGACCCTTTTGGGGGTTTTGTGATACGTTCTGTAGGCAGAAAAATTGTATCTACAAGTGGTGGAGCATAAACTCCAAGACAATTAGGACCTAATACAGCAATATCGTTGTCAAATGCAATTTTTATTAATTCATCTTGCCTTTTTTTACCCTTTCCACCAATTTCAGCAAAACCACTACCAATTATCACGGCTGCGGGAATTTTTAAATCTGCACAATCTTGAATATATCCTAACGTGTCATCAGGACCGACTGCAATCACAAGAAGATCAGGTATCTCTGGTAATTTATCTAAACGTTCATATAATTGGATACCCTCAATTTCACCAGCATTAGGATATATTCCATAAACTTTTACTTGCATTTCAAATTCATTCTTTAACAGGATTATTCTCCCTGGACTTAAAGGATTTTTCTTTGAAATTCCTACAACTGCCATTGAATTTGGTTTGAAAAGTTTTTCTAAATCCATGTTACATAGATTTTATCATTAGTTAGTATTAATATATACTTTTCGAAGATTTAAATTATTTAATTTTTCCTTTTTTTCAAAAAGGATTATAGATGTTATTTTATAATTTAAAAAATTAATCAAAATTATTTAATTTAATAGTAGAAAAGAGTAAAGAAAAAAGAAAAATTAAAAAAATCAATAAATACTCTAATAAATTAACTAGATCTTAAAATTCATATCCACATTTTTTACAAACATGTTTTTTAGCATACATAGGGATATGTCCTACATATGAGAGAACTTTACCTTTATCTTCGACAGTTTTTATATCGTTCCCTACGGCCCCACACATTGGACATGTAATTCTCTCGTCACTAGCGAATCCTCCTGCTCCAATGTCGGGCGGTTTCAATTCTTCTAGTTCCGATTCAACTTCATGGAGATGCTCTGATGTTGACTCTAAGACTTGTTCTTTTTGATTAACTTGATCTGTTAATTCTTGGATTTGAGTATCTCTTTGTAAAAGGGTGTTATTTAACTCACTTAATTGTGAATTTAATTGATTAATTTCACTTTGAGCTTTAGTAAGTTCATTTTCAGTATTATTTAATTCTTCAACTTGAGAAGTAAGTTTATTTATTTCTTCTTCATTTGTTGATAATTGAGATTCTAAGGTTGAAGCTTTCTCTTGAGCAGTATTTAATTCAGATGTTAAGCTGGTTATTTTATCGTCGGATTCAGAAGCTCTACTTTCGCTTAGAGACAAATTATTTTCAAGATCTTCAGATTTACTTTTAAATTCAGCTAATTCTTGCTTGAGTTCATTATTCTCAGTATTCAAATTTTTTATTACATCTTGATCTTCTGATTTAAGCTTTGCAAGTTCATTTCGAGTTTCGGTTGATTTTTTTTCAGTATATTCAAGTTTGGATTGAGTTTCATCAAGATTATTCATTGTATCGGCAAGCTTATCCTTTGTTTGAGTTAATTCATTCTTAGTTTCACTTAACTGCTTTTCTAAATCATTAACTTTAGCTCTGAGGTCCAGTAAGAGTCTGCCTTCAACTGCTATTTTCTTTTCTGGCTTTTGTTCTGCTTTTGCCCAGTCAATACTAATTATAATTCACCTTGTTCAATTTTTTTGTTTAATGAATTGATTTTATGAAATAAATATGTTAATAATATATAAATTATAGTGTATTAAGTTTTTGGATATTTTAAATTTTGAAATTCAATTGCTAGAATTAAATATGATGATTTAATTATTTTTAAAATGATAATATATTATGAAGAAATCATTATTGAACTATAATTAATACGATGCAAAATAGCGAGAATTCACAATTCAAAATCGAATATATTTCGACTTCTGGGGTGTATAAAACACCATTTACTCTAATTATCCTACTACAATTTTTTATAGGATGCTTGGTGGTTATTTCAATTAATTTATGGTTTTACAATGATCTATTTTTCCTTCTCACAGGAAAGAGATTTCTATCATTTCTATTAATTGGTCAATGGTGGGAATGGTTACTGCTTCCATTGAATATTTATGGGAATCTTTTATTATTTGCGTTTTCGGTTATTTTATTTTCAGCATTTCTTTTTAAAGTTCTAAATAAAATATATCCTCCAAGGGAAGGCGTATTTGAAAAGGGTAGTAAAGAATGGAAATACACTCATCGAAGATTTTGGATGGCATATTTTCCAATTTGGTTAGCAAGATCATTACCACTCCCCTGGTCCGATATTTTCGTTTATCGTTTTTTAGGAGTACATATAGGTAAAAATGTTGTTGCTTATGAAGGATATATTGATCCTGAATTTGTAGAGATTGAGGATTACACGATGACTTCACTTAATATTTGCATTTTTTCTCATCTAATCTATCATGACAAAATTTTAATTAAAAGGGTAAAAATAGGGAAGACTTGTATTGTTGGACCTCAAACTATTATTAGTCCTGGGACTATACTCCAAGATGGAGCTATTTTAGGAGTTAATAGTTATACATGGGTAAATCAAATACTCGATGGAGATTTTATCCATGTTGGAACCCCAGTGAATAAAAAACTTCAAATTCAATCAGTAGAAGAATCCATAAAAAAAGCAGAGAGAATTAAGGAAGAATCTCAAAAAAAAATAAATAATACAGATAAAAAAATTATTGGAGCTAATAGATAAAAATGTTTCAACCAGCAAGTTTAAAAGGAGATTCTCCAACTCCCATAGATGAGGAATTCAGGAATAAATATCTAATCTTATATTTCATCAATATCATTTTAAGTATTATTCCATGTGTTTTGTTTGAACTTGGGTATTTAGGTATATTCTGGAAAAAAGGAATTTACCTATTATATTTCTTTCTATTACCTCTAAACATCATACTATTAATCTATTTACTACAGTTTAGTGCAATAATAATTTCCATTTTATTTTTAACTGTTCTAAAGTTAATTTATCCTCCAAAAGAGGGTACTTTTAAGAGAAATTCGAAAGATAAGGATTATATTTATTGGAATATAAGAAATATTATTAAAAAATGGCCACTTTTTATTACTGCATCAAATCCTTTCCCTTGGTTCAAAAACCGTTTTACACTCCGGTTTTTTGGAGTGAAAATTGGAAAAAATGGAATGCATGATAATAGCTGGATCTCTTCTGAATTTGTATCTATTGGTAAAAATGTAATTATTGGAATGAATAGTACTTTATTGAGTTTTGGAATTGAACAAGATACGTTTATTTTAAGAAAAATTATTGTAGAGGATAATGTAATCATAGGAGCAAAATGTGTATTGTTACCAGGAACCCATATTAAATACAACACAAAACTATCTGCTCATTCATATACTAATTTTAATGCAATTTTACATGAGAATTCAATATATATGGGTCATCCCGCAAAATTAAAAGAAAAATGAAAGATAATGATATTTGAAAAGAGCGTTAAAATTAATTCAGAAGAGAAAAAGAAAACAAAAAAAAGATTAGTAATTATATCAGATACTCATATCAGTAGAGGAAGGGGTTCCTTTAATCTCCATGCGTATAATTTAGGAATAGAACAAATAAACAAGATAAAAAATGTTGATCTTTATCTTCATCTTGGTGATATCACACAATCAGGTACTCTTTTAGAATACGAGTATGCTATAGAGCAATTTAAAAAATTTAAACCTAAATCTAAATGTCCATTGATGATTTTAATAGGAAATCATGACGCTATGAATGTAGGATATTTACTTTTTGAAGAGATGATTGGTAAGAGGCATTATGAATATGAAGATGATGAAATCTATGTAATTGGAATAGATAGTACTAAGCCAGATTTACCTGGTGGAATAATACATCATAATGTAATTGACGCAGTAAAAAAAAGATTAGAAAAACCAGAAAGAGAAAATAAGCTTAAAGTAGTATGTTTTCATCATCAATTAATTCCAATTCCAAATACTGGAAAGGAAAGATCTGCTATAGATGATTCAGGAGATATGCTAAAAATGCTTTTAGACACTAAAGTAGATTTAGTATTAAATGGACATAGACATATTTCAAATCTTTATACTGTTAGTAGTAGTGATAAAGATTTATATATCTTTAATGCAGGAACGTTCTGTTGTAATAAAACTAGGTATCGAGAATTATTTACATACTCAATTATTGATATTTTTCAAAATGATCTCACATTTAAAATAATTCCAATATTAGATTCAAATTCTAAACGCAGAATTCAACGCCAAATAAATTATTATCTTCCATCAATTATTGAAAAAGACCAGAAACCTATTTGTAGATTTATGCAAATGTCAGATTCGTTAATCAGAGAAGATTTTGAAAAGGAAATAACTAATTTAGATAGGGCTATAAAGAAAATTAATGAAATACCTAATGTAGATTTGGTAGTACACACGGGAAATTTAACTCAAAATAGCTATAAGGATGAATTTAGAATAGCAAGAGAGAAAATAAGTGAATTAAATTATCCCTATTTAATTGTACCTGGATATACAGATTCAAAACCACCTGCTTGGGATTATTGGAATTATTATTTTGGTGAATCTAATCCTTTATTTGAAAATGATCTGTTATATTTTCAAGGATTAAATTCTACCACTCGTGATTCTAAAGATGGATTTATTGGACGAAAAAAGTTGAATAGATTTATTGAAAAGGTTTTATCCCTTAGTCATGAAAAGATCTTTGGAGTTTGTTGCTTTCATAGTCTAATTCCTACTCCTTTAAGTGTATGGAGGACGGAGCTAATAGATTCAGGTGATGTTCTTTCTCAATTTGCCCGCTCTCAAATAGATCTATGCTTGAATAGTTCCCCCAGTATATCATTTAATGTTAAAATTGATCATACCGTCTTTTCTACTGGTGGAAATCTTAACCCTAAACGCTTTGATGAGACTTTTATTGAAATTGAAATTTATGAAAAAGGTAATGTAGTTATAAAAGAATATAATATAAGAACTGGTGAAATGCATTTTATTGGTAATTATAATATTAATATCTTTATTTAACCAGAAATTGAGGGCATTTTTAAAAAATATTCTGAATGTAATTATTTATATGTTTTAGAGAAAAATTAAACTTATTTGCCTATTTTGTTTTATTAAAATAAAGAATTAGTTTAAAATGAATAATTTATCTAAGCGATTTAGTTTAATAGGGATTTTTATATGGCTAAAGTGAAATTAAACTTATTGAATATTTTCCATCTAAGAATTAACAAAAGAACTTTAGAATATGATGGTAATACTGTTGGCAATATAATTTATCAATTCTTAAAAGAATATAGAGAAAAACTTGAAGATGAATTATTAGACAAGAAAAAACAGAAATTAAATAGCCACATTCTAATATTATTGAACGGTCGTAATATTAAGTACCTAAAAAATTACAAAACACGCCTTAAAGATGGAGATGAACTTTATTTTTCTTATCCCTTATCAGGAGGATGAAAAGATTGTTTTTTTTAACATTAAGCTTAAATATTAATATCATCATTTTTTTTTTATAAAAGCGATTATTTATTAATAGTTTTTAATATTGAATAATTTAGAGAAAGCTTCAAAAAAACAGTATAAATTCGAAATTAGGTGATTAAATATAACAAAAAAAATTGGAGTAATGGGCTTGGATAATGCGGGAAAAACAAGTATCATAACTGTAATAACGCAGCGTTTTGGTTTTGAAGAAGAAGTAGCTAGATTGACACCTACAAGAAGAATTGCTCGTGATTCTTTTAAATTTTTAGGGATTGAATTTGCTAGGATGGATTTTGGAGGTCAGAAGCAATATAGGGAAGAATATTTAAAACATCCGGAAAAATATCTAATGGGAACAGATCTGCTTTTCTATGTTATTGATGCTCAGGATTTTAATCGTTATATTGAATCTATCGATTATTTAGAGGAGATTCTACTCTTTTTCAAAGAAGAACAAGAATATATCCCAATCTGTATTCTTTTTCATAAATTTGATCCTCAACTTGTTGATGATAAAGACATTAATAAGCGGATTCTTACATTGAAGCAGGCTTTAACAAGATATTCGCATGCATTTGATATATTTTTCTTTGAAACAACAATTTTCGATATAAAATCTGTTATGGATGCATTTTCAAGTGGATTATCAATGTTATTTGAAAAAATGGAAATGGTGTCTCAATTATTTTCAGAATTAAGTAAGAACTATAACTCCATTTTGATAGCATTATTTGATGCTAAGGGCATAACTTTAGGGGAATATTATAGACCCCATCTTCATTTGTCGGAGAAATTAAAGATATATGAAATGTATATTGAATTGCATAAACGGATTGTAAATGAAAATAGGAATCTTTTAGAATTTTCAGATAAATTTGAGAATGGAGAGCGATTTTCAGGTATAATTGAAGTTCTTAATTTTGGTAATTTGGATTTCTATTTATTATTCATTGTAGAGGAAGATAAGTCAGATTTAGAAAAAACAATCAATATTCTAGATAAAATCGAAGCTGCGAAACCTCAAATGGAGAATTTAATACTTCAAATTATTCAATAAATTTAAAAAATACGCAGATGGAGGGAATCGAACCCCCGAGCGCTTACGCGCACCGGCTTTCTTGATCATTATTTATAATGCTCGAGGCCGGCGTCTTACCAGCTAGGCTACATCTGCACTAAAAAAAAGAAAATATTACGTTTCATTTTAATAAAACACATTAATGATCTTAAAACCTTAGATATATAAATCTATTTCCTTTCTAAATCTGGAAAAGAAAGTTCATTAAATTCTTCTCTAATATAGGATAAGAAGTAATAAATTATTATTTTTAAGACGATGGAACATATATTTTTAATTTTAAAGATGGATCAAGTAATTTGATTAATCCTTCTTCTTCATATTGTTTTAAAAGTAATTTTACTGTTGATACTCTAATATCATATCTCATTGCGATATCTGTTGCAAGAATGGTCTTTTTTTTTAAAATCGCTTCCTTTATTTCGTTTTCAAGATTTTTTGGTATAAACGCGTCTCTTTCAACTATATTTATCTGCTTTGTTCTTCCATATTTTCTTCTGAGATTTAGAGTAGTTTTTCTGACTATTTGCTTTTCTTCTCTTTCCGACACTATTAATCATTTTACTTTTTATGAATTTTTAAAAGTATTAGCTGAATGAAATTATAAATATTTAAAATTTAATAAAATTTTTGATTTATTATTGAAAATTTAATTTCAGCGTTGAATGGCTGAA
>JAHPZJ010000029.1:0-29607 GCA_019058245.1 Promethearchaeota archaeon
TAATGTCTCTTGACATTATAAGAAATTTAATCTCTCCATCTTTGTCTATAAATTGTTTCCATTTGATTCAATCCAAATAAAGTGGCCTTCTTTATGTTTTAATCTTACTTCAAGATAAGGAATACTAGTTTGCAATAGATTATCAAATTCGAACAAAACTTTTTTATAGTCTTCAAGATGGACAAATTCTAAGAGCTCTTTGTCTATTAAGTCTTTACTAGAATACCCTGTTAGCTTTTGATGGATTTTTTCATTCACAAATTCATATTTTAAATCCTGATTTATAATGGAAACCAAATCATTTATTTTCTCCACTATTATTTCATTGATTTCTCCCGATTTAATCAATACTAAAACCTTTATTATCTATTTGCATTTTTCTTCTATTTTATAAGCATCAATATAATTTTAAAAAAATAAAGAGAAATTATCCTTTTTTTCTAAATACAAAATAAATCAAGATTATTTATGTTTTCATTTTTCGAAAAAAAGAAATACGAAAAAGATAAGTCAATTTAATTTTTTCTAAATTTCATATTCGGAATTTCATAAAATGATGCTAAATTAAGAGATTTTTTTGATATTGAAAAAAAATTTTATTTTTCAGAATATTAAAAAGTATGTTTTTTCATAATATAATAGAAAAATAACTTCATTACATAAAAAACATTTTTGAGGTTTCGAACTTGAAAGCTCTTTTAAAATCAAATGGTTTGTCGGATAATGCAATTAAAGTGTATCTTGGAGGATTAGGAAGATTTCCATATACTTTTAGTGAGATAAGGAGTATTCTGCCAAACCTTTCAGAAAATGATGTAAAGCTAATCCTTGATGATCTTGTTGCAAAACAATTAATTATAATTGTTAATCCAAAATATTCAGAATCATTACCTCATTATATTACTATACCGCCATTTGCAACATTACTTAATAGTATCACTGGAGCAATCGTTCCTTCTGAAGGAATTGATAATCAAAAATCAAAAACAACGTTTTCCTTAGAAGGATTTAAAGATGCTATTTATCAGGACATTGAAATCATCACTGGGGATTTAATTGATGTAATAAGTACTCAAGATAATTCAGTTCAGACAACAGAAATATTATCTGAAGTTGAAAATAATGTAAAGAAATTCGCTCAAGTCATATTAAGTGAAATTATAGAGTTAATTTCACCATTAAAAATGAAATCAGCTGTAGATGGTCGCGATTTGACTAACTTTATTAATTCAGTTCAAGAAAAAATTTCAGAATCTGAAGAAATTGTTACAAACATGTTTAACCAGTTTAGAGAGATTGTGAAAGAAATGGGCCCATCTGATAGATCTTCTCAAATTGAGGGATTTAAAATATTTATAAGAAGGTTAGGAGAAGCAATAGAAAAAAGAGTTAATGAAATCGCTATAGGGGGAGGTCCAGGATCTTTAAACAATATAGAATTCATTAAAACTTCATTAAATAATATTTTAACTGATTACATTAGTATTCATAAAATTTCAATAGAAAAATTTTGGAATATAAATAATAATGAAAAAATCAAAGAAATTATTTCAATATTAATTGATAAATGTACTGATAATTTAACCATTATAGTTCCAGATATCGAGATTTTTATTCCTTTAGATAAATTTGAGTTAGATTATTCAGAGGAACTTGATTTAGAAAAAAAAAATGACAAAAAAATAACCATATCCAAAAAGGGAGAACGTAAAGAACCAGTAATGAGTAAAAAACAGAAAAAAGAAATCGAAGAAAAATTAGATGTCACCGCTAAAAAAGTACCAGAATTAAAGGGATTTGAATTGAGTCATGATATTGCTGAAATATTATCATATATTTCTGGAATAAATCCAGAATCTGCTGCTATAGAAAGTATACAAGGGTGGTTGAACAGACTTTTAGTTATCAGAAAACATTTAGATTCAAATACTCAATATCTCCTCCTAGAAAATATTGAAAAATGGAAAAAGAATTATTTTATTGTGAAGAAAATAGAGGAAGAACCAAAAGAAGAATTAATTGATGAATTAAAAGAGAATAAACTTGAAGAGAAACCTTCTTCTATTGGATTGCAGCTGCAAATCATTTCCTCAGAACCTTGTGAGAATAAACATGCCATAGCTTTAGCAAATACAGTAAATACAGAATATTTACAGATAAAGAATAATAATATTATTGCTATTTTGGGGGATAATTCATATTTAATTCTTGGGGTTTACCATCAAACAAGTTTTAAACCCACATTTGAAATTAGTGGCTTTTTCACTACATATTCACCTATCCTTAAAATGTTTAAACCATTTATAGAAGATATAAAGACTAGAGCAAGATATCCTAAAGAAATTGAAATTAATCGCGGTTTTAATGAAATTATTGAAAATATTAATGATTATTCGGGAAGAAAAATCAGTAAAAGATTAAAAAGATTAATAGATGTAGCTTTTGAACAAGACGGAATCTCTCTGGATATTTTAGAGCTTAAATTATTAGTGGGTAAATTAGAGAAAAACTATAACTTGTTAAATGATGAAATGAAAGAGTATGTTGTCAATGAACTCAACAAATTGAATAAAAAATTCTCTACTTTAGAATTGATATATCCTCCAGAATTTGAACCTACTATTTTAGAAGAAGAACCTAAAGGTGAATTAGAAGTTGAGGGCACAGATTCAAAGATTGATTCCTTGGATCCTGAAAAAGTAGATAGTTTATTCGAATTATTGATTGAAAAAATTGATGATCTTAAAGGCATCGAAATTGGAGAACAAATTGATAAATTTATAGAAACTATTTTAGAATTACAGGGGTATTCTGAAATTGTTGAATGGAAAAAAACACTAAGCACTGTTGATGAAACTTTAGAAGAACCATTTAAAGAAAAAATAAAGCATGACTTACTAAATTGGAAAGAAGGAATTCTAAAACAAGCTTTGTCTTCTGATATATTAATAAAAGATGAATCATCTGAAATTTATGAACAATCTCAAAATATTAATTCAAAACAAGAAACCACCCCTTCCATTTCTGAAGAAGAATATATTAGTCCTGGATTGGCACAATCACAATTTGGGAATGAATTAGATTCTTCTACTTCAAAGGATTCAGATAAGGTTGATCCTGAAATTGAAATGAAGGAACTAGTTAAAAAAATTCAAGCAAATTTAGGGGAATCAACTGGATTCGAAATCAGTAAGTTATTACAAAATATTGTTGATATTATATTAGAGACTGAGGGATATTCTATGGCTCTTAAGGGTATTAAAGATTGGATCAGCAAACTTCGAATGATTAGAACCCCCCTTGAAACTGAAATTAAAGAAGACTTTGAATCAGACTTCTTAAACTTGAAAGAAAAATATATAACAGAAGACAGTGGAACAGATTTAGATTTTAGTCCCTCTTTTGAGACGATTGAAAAAACTACCGAGGAAAGTGGAAATAAAAATGAAGGCAAATTAATTGATAAATTTAATAATTTGATACAGACTACAACTTCTCTTAATGGCAATAAGTTAAGTGAAGAATTACAAGAAATCGCGGATATTATTTTACAATCTCATGGTGCTGTAGCTATAAATGTAATAAGACAATGGATAAGTAAATTGAGATCTATGAAAGAACCCTTAGAAGATGATATTAGAGAAGAATTTCTAGCTGAAGTAGAAATTTGGAAGGAAAAATTTAGCTAGACCTCTAACCTTAATAAAAAGGGTTATGATATTTTTTGTCAACTTTTTGGTATAATTTCCTTAATCTAATTTCTTTACCAATTAAACCTTCAATTTGACATAAATATTCATATTCATCTTTTAAACAGAGTGTAATAGCGACTCCCTTTTTACTCATTCGTGATGTACGACCTATCCTATGAATATAATTATCAGGGAATTTAGGAATATCATAATTAAAAACATGGGAAATATTATCTATGTCAAGTCCTCTGGCGGCCACATCCGTCGCTATAAGTAAATTCACTTGCTTTGTCCTAAATTTATCAAGAATTTTTTCTCTCTGAAATTGTGTTAAATTTCCCGAAATGACACCTACTCTAAAGCTAATACCTTTATAGTTTTCCATTCTTCTTTCTAACCAAGATGCGGTTTTCTTAGTATTTACAAATACTAATGCATGTTTTGGTTTCTCAAGTTTCAAAATTCTTATAAATGTTTTAAATTTTTCCTTATATCTTTCGATTAAATAATAAACTTGAGTAGTATTTCCAACAGTTAAATCATCACGACTTAAATTTAGGAATTCAAACTTATTTTTGGAATATTTTTGGACTAATTTTCTCATATCAGAATCTAAGGTTGCTGAAAAAAGCATAAATTGATATGTTGTCTTTATTTTACTTAAAATATATTTAACATCAGGGGCGAATCCCATATCCCATAACCTATCTGCCTCATCTAATACGACAAATCTAATATTTTTAAAGGAAAGTTCTTTTCTCTTGAAAAGATCTATAATCCTACCTGGAGTTCCTACAATAACATTTACGCCATTCTTTAATTTGTTTATTTGATTATTTATTGAAACACCACCATATATCGTCATCGATTTAATTTTAGGATCTCTCAAATCCTTTATAACACTGTTAATTTGTTTTGCAAGTTCTCTAGTTGGAACTAAAATTATTGCTTCATTATTGATATATTTTAATTGCTCAATGATTGGAAGAATAAAAGCCAAGGTCTTTCCAGTACCCGTTTTAGATTGGGTCATTAAATGACTACCATCTAAAACGAGTGGAATTGCTTTTTTCTGTACAGGAGTAGGTTTTAAAATATTTAATTTTTTTAAAGCACTGTTATTTTTTTCACTAATACCTAAATCTATAAAACTCAATTTTGTCTTTCACTATTACTTTAACTTTTTCACACATTATCATAATAAATATATTAATCAAGAAAGATAAAGGTTTTGGAAATAAAATAATAAAATTTCATTCAGAAAAAATTTGTTCAGTTATATTTTGTATTTTGTTTAATTTTTGATGTAAAAACATCTTAACTTTGTCTGAGGTTATTTTGGGATTATTCATAAATAAATCATAAACTACTAATTCACATTTCTTACCAGTTTTTGCTAACTGCTTATGCAAAGGATTAAATTCATCATAAAGAGGAATTGGAAATAAAAAGGGTCTCTTATGAATATGTCTTGAACTTTTTATTAATTTTATTTTTTTTGATAAATTTGGATCATTTAAGAATGCTGATAAATAATAGGCTTCATTCTCTGAATCAGTGGAATAATAGTAGTTTTCAGATCCAACAATTACTTGCTGTTTTTTATTATCTATAACAGCTGCTTTCAATGTGGATCCACTTGCATTATAAACAGCAATAAATGACTTGTTATTAATTTGTTTTTGCAATTTATTCCAATAATTAATGTTCTCAAACAATGTGTTAATATCACTAGTTTTCTTCTTATTTTGTTGATAGATTTTATTCATTTCTTTATAAAAATTAAGAGCTTTAGGATAATTTTGTAAGAAATCAAAGTCTAATTCATATTTTTCATTTACAGGAAGAAATATATTTCTTTTACGTTTAATAAAAAAAGGAATAAGATCCAAATTTAAAAAAGTCTTAAATTTAAACCATTGTTCTATTTCTCTATCTCTAAATTGAAAAGCCCACTTTTTTTTAGCTCGCGATAATACATCTGGATCAGTTGAAATTATAATGGAATCCCCTTTTTTTTCCTTTTTTTTAAAAAAAATTAATGTTCTTGGAACGATTGTAGCACCTTGAAAGAATTTGTCTTTATAGGGACTTTTTTCTCTAATATTAAAAATTTCTAATTGCTGTTTAGGTAAAAGTAATTTTGAACCATTTTTTTCAATTTTTAAACTTGAGTAATATGTTTCTTTTTTTAATTCAAGTTTGTTATTAAATAATTTGGCTTTTATTGGATATCTTTCTTTAATCGAAATATTATTATTTTTTCCAATATACTCCGCTTTCAAACATATGTGATTTACATTAAAGAAATAATTATTTGGAAAATCCCAAATTTCTAAATTATTACTAAAAATAGAAAAGGCTCTAAATTTATTGCAATGATCCCCGTTTAAAACACTTTTTGGCATGACAAAAAAGACGTAGCCATTTTTTTTTAAAAAATTTAGAGGCGTGGCATAGAAAAAAATCGCGGCTAATTCGATGTGAGTAATATATTGACTAGGTGGTTTGATTCCCAAATTTTGTGATAATTCACGAATTCTATTCTGATAATCCTTTATAGGTAAATCTTTATATGTTAACCAAGGGGGATTTCCGATAATAATATCAAATGAATGGTATAAATTCTTAATATTGATGGACGTCTCCTTATTATATATCTCAGGAAAAAGAGAATCAATCAAGAAAATGTTAATTCTTGGTGTTATATGATTTTTAATATTAAAATATTCTAAGAGTAGTAAAAATATATTCGATTTTGTTACCACAATAGCTAAGGGATTAATATCAAAACCGTATATATTAGCAAGTGCTTTAGATTTTTTTTGCTCTGATTCTGAAGAATCGAGAATTTTAATGACTAAATTAATTAAAAAATTACCTGATCCACAAGATGGATCTAAGATTCTTGAACCCATCGAATAGATATTATCAATCATTTTCTTAACTAAGGTTGAAGGTGTATAAAATTCCCCAATTTTATGGCGGATATCAGGAAGAATTATTTCTTGATATATATTACTGAACAATTCTTCCTTAGCAAATTTCATATCTCGAATAATTTTATTTATTTCAGTAAATAAATCCTTGTTAAACTTTATCCAAGAAAAGTACGAAAAATCCAATATTTTCAATTGTTTTAGATTAATTTTTAAATATTCCTCATAATCTCCTGTAATATTGAAATTCTTATGATTAGAGAGTTTAAAATAAATTAAAAGCTCCAATAGTAAGATAAAATAGGTATGTTTAAAAAATAAATCTGAATTAATCTCATAACCGTAAATATTTGTATAGAAATTCTTCCACTCTCTGAAATTTATCTCATATGCTTTTAGTTTCTCTGCTTGTTCTTTAAGATATTCTAAAGATTTAAGATAAATCTTAGAGTTTACACCAAAAATTTCAGAAATAAAATGAGAATCTAAAAATTTTTTGATCTTATCCATTTTTTATCATTCTAGAAATATTACTTAAAAATATTCAACACTCATTAATAGATATATGAAATTATATTCATATTCTTCTTTAATAAAATGTAAAAAGAAAAAAGAAGTCACTTTCTCATAAATGAAGGAAGCATTAAGGAAAAGATTTCCGCAATCAATTTTAACTTAGATTTCTCCTGTATTTTTGTAACTATTAAAATAGATTTTGATAGCTCTTCTTTATCTAAAGTACCTCCAGAATAAATTGCTTGTTCAGTATTAAATACTAATAAAAACCTTACGTTAGGATTATTGACAATGCTAACTCCTTGAGTATTTTTTAGATCATCATAAATAGAGACCGATTTTTTAGAATATTCGCTCCTATCAGTAGTAATTAACAGTACTGGAATCCCTCGTCCAACAACTCTTTTGAGTTCTTTTGCATAAAATTCATCTACCTTAGGAGTTACAACATTCAATTGATCTGTAGTAGAATTTATCAAATTTATCAATGAGTCATTAAGTACATTTTTTTTTTCAGTGCCTCCACTATATTCTATGTTAACCATCCCAACTAATGTCATTATCTTATTTTCCAGACTAGTTATTTGTTCTCTCAATTTTTTATTCTCTACACGCAACTCAATAATGCGATCCGAAATTTACATCAACTCTTTTTTGGTCTTTATAATAATAAATTAAGTAAAGTAACTATATTTTAATATTTTATAATTATTGGTTTTTCTAAAAGATTTATTTTATCTAAGAGAATAATTTTCTCCACGGTTTTCCGAAAAGTAAGTAACTTGAAATAGCAAGACTATTGCGTAAATCAACTTTAGTTGTACCAATTCCTGAATTTGAATCTTTAATTTTTTCTTCTAAACCTTTTTCCAACTTATTTGCGATAGATTGCTGGCGAGCATTTAAAAGAGCCTTTCCTTGACTAGTCTTATTAAATAAATTGATTAAGAAACTAGAAATAATTTGTTTAGTTACATCATTAAAAATTGGATAATTTTTTGAAGCGATCCCCGTGATTTTCTCAAAATTAAATTGAGTAATAATCTCCCCAAAGTGAGTTAAAGTATTTTTTATTTTTTTACCTTCAATATTAAACATTTGGGAATTAAAAAAAATAAATGGTTTAATTTCTGAAGAGTTCTGACATAATATATTATTAATTTCATTAAATGTTAAAATTTGATTATCATTTGTGAGGAAGAAACTATTTCTAGGACTCAAATTAGAATAGAAAATATTCCCTACAAAAACTATAATTTGATATATTCTAGAACTCAAATCTGAGATTATATTCTCTCGTGTTGAATTAGGTCCTATTAGTGTTGCTAATTGGTTAATTTCTGCTCTATTATTAAAGAAGTTTATTAAATAATTTAGTTCATCTGCTCCCGCCTGAAATGGAAAAATTAATTCCTTCCTTCTTTTATCTTCATTCCATTTTAGAGGACTATTTGAATTGATTGAATCAATTACTAGAATATTATATCCTATCTTGGGTGAATCTAATGAAGAATCTTCACTTTCCATATCATCAAAAACAATTCCTCTTAGTGGAACCTCAGAGATCTTATAGCCAATTGAATATTTTAAACAGAAAAAGTTATTATCATAGATAAGATCAAAAGGAATGGTCATATTTTCTAATATAAAATATACTTGAGGTATTATATTTAAACTTTCAATCTTAAAAGATTTAAAGAAATTTCTTATTAACTTAGGGAGAAAAATATACAGTAATTGACCATATTCATTCAAATCAAAAGTATATTTACGGTCTTCAGATTCAGAGAAGAGTTCTTCATAAATTTCAAATATTTGAGAATCATTCCAATATTCATTAGAGATTTTACCATCAATTAATTCACCACTTGTGGAATTCATTCTGTAAGAAATCATCCCATTACTATTAATTCTTAGAACTAATTGTTTTATCGCAAAATCTTTGTGAAAAAAATCTGGAATATCATTATTATTATCAAAAGTATAAATTTCTTTATGTAGATGTTCAGTTTCATTATAGAGAACATTAAGATCAGTGATTATTTTACTATAATCCTCATCTAAGTATGTAAGAATTTTCTGTGCTATATGATAATTTTGTTCTTCAAAAACAGCACGATAAAACATCATCCTCCAAAAATCTCGTTGTTCCAAAGCAAAGAACATGGATTTAAATTGCCATAAAATATTACATGTGTAGAAATAATGAAAAATTTCATCAGTTTTTTGAGGTAATTTTAAATGATTGTTTAATTTTTCTAAGGATTGAAGTAGATATCTTTTCTCTCTCATCTCTACAAATTTATTACATGCTTCTACCCATAATTCAATTAGTACCTTATCATAAGATAAATCTGTTTTATACATGAACAAATCTTCCAAGAAATCATAGATATCAAATGCCATTTCAAAACGATTTCTACTGATTGAAAAATCGATGAATTTTCGGATGTAAGTTACAGCTTCACTAAATGAATTATATTCCTGCATCTTTGAGAAAATATTGCGTATGAAGAGAATAATCCAAGAGTATTCACCGATGTCATTTAAATAAAATATCAGTTCTTCTAGATCAACTAAAACTGTGTCAAAACTTCTTTGATTAATTGAAATTCTGCTTATATTGCTGAATTCATTTTTTAAATATCCCGGAAGGCGATTTATTAATATTTTATTAATTTCTCTTACAAATTCAGCTGAATCATCCATTAATTTATATGTTAGACAGACATCTTCTAAAATTATATAAAGAAATAAAGCACGTTTACCTGGTTCTATATTAAAAATCGTTTTACCTAAACCATCCATACTTAAATGAAAAAATTCGGAAGGTGTAACTGATTTCCTTAAAAATGTCAATAATATCTGCAATTCAAATAATTTTTGAAATTCTTGGTTTTCTAATAATTTTGCAGAAAAAGAGCCTATGAATTTAGTTATCCCAATTTGTGATAAATTCTCTATATCTACAAATTTTTTAAGGAGATTAATACTAAAATTATTGAATAAATAGGAATCACCTAGTTTAGATAAAAAAGAGAAGAATCTTTTATACGCATCAATATATCTGACTAAATCAATATCAACTTTACCATCTTTATGTTTTACTAATGAATTTAAATAGATCCACCATGAATTAGAAATAATCATATTAAGTTGATGTTTTTTCTGAATATCAAGCCATTCACTTTTTTCTATGTCAAAACTCAAATTTTCGAGCACATTACTGGCCCATTTATGGTTTGCTGCGAAAAGTAACTTACGAGCAGTTATAATTTTTTTTTGAAAATTACTTAAAAATTCCTTCTTAAAATCTAATTTCACAGACATAAGATTTTGATTCCATCTTCTCTTTTAATTATCTTTTTGATTAGAATTTTCCATACTTTGTACTTGATCGGCAACTTCTTGATTTGGATTGTTGATCCATCCCTTTTGTAACTTTTCCTGAGCCCATAAAACTGATGATCCTATCCAACCAATATTTTCTCTTCCAGAAGCAGCAATTACTTCAACTTTATTTTTCAATCTTTCTGAGAAATATTTCACAATTTCAATTTTTAAACGTTTTTCTAGACCAGGGATTAAACTACCACCACCAGCAATAATAATATTTGGAACTATTAACTCCCAATTTTCACGATCCCAAAATTTTATCACTTTTGAAACTGCCTCTGGCAAGCCTATATAATCTATATGAATTAATGAAGGAATAAATAAGGGTTCAACAAGTTTAAATCTTTCTGTATTAATTTCCAATGATGAACCATCTGGTAAATCTACTTTTCTATTATATTTTGTTAAGCCATCTTTTATTCTTTTTATTTCCTCATCTGGATTAAGAACACATATGGATAGTTTATCTTTAATTTCTTTTGTTATCATTTCGTCAAGATTTAAAGTTTTAACAGATCCCTTTTTTGTTATTATTAAATTTAGAAGATAACTAGTTAATTCCTTGCCAGCTATTGGATACAAATCCCTTGCCATAACGTTTGAGAAACCATGTAAAAACGTAGTGATTGTAGTATTTGCCTCCCCCATATTAATAACTACACCACTAGTCTTTCTCAAAGTAGCTAAGATTCCTTGAGATTCAGATAAAAATATTAAGGATGGAAAGTTAAATACATTGAAAAAGATTTCTTGTAGCTTTGTTTTTTCCAATTCTGACATATTAAAAGGGGATAAAATGATAATTGGTTGTTTAAATTGATTTTCTTCAGCAATACTTAATTTTTTATAATGATGATAAAAATATTTCATGAAAACATTATAATTACTTTCTTTCTTGAAAAAATGAACTTTCAGAATATTGGAATACTCTAAAGCTTCATTCCCAAAAAGCTGGCTTTCAGTATTTTTTTCAGTTATAAAAATATCCTCAAGTCCTTCAATTACATCTGATGTAAATAAAAAATCAGTGTTATCTACATAGATACTAGGTGCAATAATATCAGGAAAATCATTTCCCGCCCATCCTAATCGAAAGTTCTGGCTCCCAATCTCTATAATTAGTGGACGTAATTGACTCTTTTTTTCATCAGACATAATAATTTCAATATAGATCTTTTTATAAATTATCCATGGAACGTGAAGAATTAAATATTTATTGAGATAGCTTTAATTCATGAATAAATTCATCTGTAACGCGCTTTAATTGATATTCCTTAATCTGAAGCTCGAGTAGACCCAAAACTCGCTTAAACTCTCCAGACATAGATTCAATATTAACTTCCGCAACCTTCTCCGTTTCATTTCGCTTTATTTTAAATTGTTCTAAACTCTCTTGAATTCCTTCAAAAATACTATTTATGCTTAATGTCAAGTCATCAGTATTTTTCTTTGTAATTTTTCTCATTTTACGTAAAATTCCTAATATATTAGAAATTGACATTTCCCATCTATCATAATTTTCACCATAACTTGTTAATAAACCTTCAAAAAATTCTGTTAACTTTAAGTAAATGTTCTCTTTTTTAACAAATGAAGGCTCTTTTTTTGTAGATGGCGCCGGGGGCATTTTTTCCGCTCTTTCTAATGATTCGTTCTCACCTGACGCTTGGAGTTCTGGAGATTCAGTAGTTTTTACTTGTTCAGTCTTTGGGGTTGGTGAAGGTTTAACTTCTTTAATTTTTTCATCTGATTTTGAGATTTCAATCTTTTCTTTTTTTTCTGGAATTAGGGTGGTTCTGGGCTTTTTTTTATCTCGATCGCGTTGAGTTAAGGGAACATCTTCCATTACATAAGCTTCTGCGATTTTACTTTTGGATTCATGAGTTAATTGAGGTGTAATTTTTATTTCTCCCTCTTTTATTGGATGAATAAATCCTTTTTCTTCAGATACCCCTTTTAATAATGTTTGTAAGGTAGTTTCAGTAGTTTTTGCAGAACTTAATGCTGTATCTAAAGAATATTCAGGTATTTGATCAACTTCCCCTTCTTTTTCTACTTGTTTTTCCTTCTTTTCTACTTGTTTTTCCTTCTTTTGTTGTGGTTTCTCCTTCTTTTCTTTTTTCTTCTTATCTTTTTTCTTCTTTTTCGCCACTATATACACCTTCTATGTGACTAATATTTATAGAGATAATTTAATTATTAATCTAAGGGATTGAATTCTACGTCTAATGCCTCTCCCTTTTCTGTTAAAATATTTTTAAGTTGATTAATGTCGCTAGGACTTTCAGATATTGCAGTTAAAATGGCTTTTACATCCTTTTCGATAATCACCGCTTCCGAGTATATGAGACTAATCTTTTCTTCTGCAAAGATATCAAGTATTTTTGCTAAAGCTCCTGGAATATCTTTCATTACTATTTTTAACTTGATAAGATTGCTTTCATCCCGTAATCCAATAGGAGTAATTCGTATTTCTTTTGTTTCCGAATCGCTTACTAGCATTAATTGGGAATTTGTTGTTATACCAAGATTCTTTCTCGTCACTAAAGGTAATACGATCCGTCCTCGATTATCAACTGCTATAATTTTTACATCTTTCATATTTTTTATTATCGTTATAATACTATAAATTTCTAACCAAAATTCATGGTAATTACTATTGTTATAATTATTATCAAAATTATTATTAATAACTTTAATGTAATTCTATTGAGTTATACTTTAATAAATAAAATAATAACTAAATCCTGTTTTAGAATCCATTTAAAATATCTGAGTGCTATAGAAAATAAAAGAAAATATTAAGAGCAAAATCAAAAAAGACTTAAACAAGAATAATTGGCTTATTTTTTGAATATTTTAAATTTATCTTAGAAAGAAAAAAAAAATTCAAAATTGATCCTTATGAGCTTTCATTTTCACTGTTAAGTCTCTAGCCCTTTTAGAATACCAGATCAATAATTCTCCAGCATCTTCAGGCTTAAAGTATTCTCCACCGCATAAAGCTGCAGCTCGTGCCATTAATTCGTCATTTGGGTTTCCTAGTCCAACAACATACACAACGACATCTGGATTATTGGCTAATTTCTTGATTTCAGTGAAAAATGTATCACCATCTGTAGGAATCCCATCAGTGAGCAGGATAATCATCGTTGGATTTTGATCCATTTTATTGAATTCTGTGAGGACTTGATTTGCTGATCTCATTGCCGCTCCTAATGCTGTTGCTTGTCCATATGAATTTCCAACTCGATCGACAATCACACGAGCAGCATCTTCTAACACTCCCTTTTTTCCACTTGCGGAATCCATGTAAAATTTATCCCCAAATGGAAGTATCTGGGCCTCATCCGCGAACCTTATAACTGAAACTTTTTCTCCAAATCCCCTACCTACTTTTTCACTTAAGAAAAGTACAGCAGCAAATGCAGCTGATATTCTACGTGGTATATTAATTCCATCTTTAAAATGTTTCAAAAACTCTTGAATTTCCCGAGATTCCATAGCGGCTTTTATTCCCTCAATAGCAGGTGCAATGTTAACAACAAGTACGTCCCTTGCCATCATACTTCGGCTTATATCTATCACAAGAATTGCGTTAAATGGAATTAAACCTACGGGACTTAAAGACAAGGTGGTATTTGGAGTTACCTTGGCGAAAATATCCCCTGTTAGATCCGGTACGGTGTCTAGAATTGAACAAGCAATATTCACAGCAGACCATCGTAGTTTAATACCTTTAAATATTATATAATTTGAAATCCACCCTTTCATTGAATCTACATTTTCTCGAGTGGTACTTATTATTTCCCACATATTTTCTCCAGAAATAGGTGAAATTCCTAAGGAGATACTCTGTAATGGGATTATTGTTCTTTGATTTTTTGATACTTTTACTTCAAAACTACCAATACCAGATGCTTCTAAAATTTCACTATCAATAACAATCACATTATCTGGCGTCGTTTCTGAAATTTCAACTTTTCCAGCGCCCATTGCCCCAGTAAGTTCATCTTCAAAAGATAAGATCTCATCGGGCTGGAGAGACAAAGAATATTGAGTACGTGGACTAACTAAAGCATAACCCATCAAACTTGGTTGAGATTGGACTTCCAACATCAATTCTGAAGCTGCTTGTATTGGAGGTTCAGTAGAGTATACAACAATTTGTTCTGCTTGTATATTCGTATCTTCATAGGTATCTTTACTCATTTTTATTTCATTCATTCCAATATTTGCTTGGTCTATTCTTGCTGACCCCATTGCTCTCGTTAAAGGGTCCTCCCATCCTATTAACATTCCTTGACCTAAACCTAATTGCTGAAGAATACCAGCATTTATTTGTACTCTTCCACCTTCAATATTATAGTCTAATGTTGGTGTAAGAATTATTCCATTTTTTTGTGTTTGGAGTGTATTAATGTCGATTTTATTTGGAAATGGTTCAACTGGAGCAGCAATCTGCCCTACTGGTTGTTCTACAGTTGGTCGTGGGATTTCCATGGGAGGTGGTGGTTTACTTGGAAGTGGTGATAATGAAGGTTGGGGAGTAGGAATAGGTGATGGAATTGGTTGAGGAATAGAAGAAGGTTCAGGTGGAGGTGTAGGTAACGGAGATAAAGATGAATTAGGAGTGATTGTGGGTTTAGGTGGAGGATGAGGCGAAGGTGGAGGATGAGGTGAGGGAGGAGCCTGGGGTGAAGGAACGGGTTGAGATGTAGGAACATATTGTGGAGCTGAAATTGATTCAGGTTTAGGAGTAGGTTCGGGTGGCGGAGTAGGTCCTTTTTTAGGAACTTTTGGAATTTTTAAAGTTGGTGTAAGTTTTGTTGCAGCGCTTACAGGACGTACTGTTAATTCAACTCCGGAAAATTGTAAATCATCCAATAAATTCTTAGCAAATTGTCCAGCAAAATCTAATATATTATCAGAAATTTCGACTTTGGCTTCTGTTTTTAAGTTATTATCAATATTTAACACTTCAATTGGATCTCCATTCTTAACCCCTAATTTTGTGGCATTGGATTGACAAATTCTTACTTTACTTTTTATTTCATTATTTGCATCGACAAAAAGTTTGATTTCAGGCATAATTATTCAATTTATTTTCTAAAGTATTTTAATATAATATAAGTGATACATCTTAAAATTTCTATCAACATTCATTAATTTTCTTTATAAATAATAAACTTATATCAGTATAAGAAACTTTTCTAAAGTTGATTATTTTGGATATAAAATATCTTTTTATAAAAATCTTAAACAAATATTAAGTTTAAAAACAAATCTTATAAGAATTTTATTTTTAATATGAAATTCTTAGGTTATAGGATATCGTTTTGATATTTCTTGGGAGTAATATCTAAAAACTTTAACAATCTTTCCCAGATCTGCCGTTTGTCTTGAGGCTCCCATTAAGAAAAACCTTCCAGCGGCGCTAAGTATTATAAAACCATTATCACCACGTAAAACTACCTCAAGCATATTTGTATAACCTAGAGCTGCAACAGCATCAGTTCCAGATTGCACAACCACAGCACTTAGACTTGAAAAGAGATCTGGATCTAAGTTATAACCAGGAATTGCACTAAAGGCTAATCTTAAGCCCTCTCTGGTAATTAGGGCCAAAGCTTCAAGTTCTGAATACTCTGTAATGGAACCAAGGAAAGTACTTAAAGCAGAGGCTTCTTCAGGTGTTAAATCACTCATAATTAAGTTTCAAATACTAATTTAATTAATAATAATTAGAAAGTCTAGACTTAAAAATTTATATTTCTATTTATCAACTTCTTATTTGCTAAGATTTTGAAATAAAACAATCATATTATAGTTTACTTACAATTTCAATATTTAAGATAGAACGAGTGTGAATAATATCCATTTAGGATCAATAAAATAATAAGATTATTGCAAGGAAAATTAGTTTTCCTTAAACTCCTCCCAGTTGTTTTTTAATTTGTTCCTTTAACAATTCTCTTTTGGTTTTTCCCTCAACTGGTTTAGGTTCGGCACCAACACGTTTAAGAAATTCAATTGCTATAATCTTTCCATTTTCACTAAGGATTCTAGGAGCATAATCAGCAGCAAAGAACACACCTTCAGGAATAGATCCAACTTTTGAAATTTCTTTTGTAACTTGTTTTTCACCTAAAAATTGTTGTACTTTTTCAACAATAGAATATGCTTGGTTACCAATAATAATTAGTTCTCTTTCAAAACCAGGTGGCATCTGAATTTCTTCTAGTTTTTGCATAACTTCTTGGAAATCTACTTGAGTTTGTTCTGGCATTAAGGCTGCCATAGATCCATCACCTCTATATAAAGGACCAATATTTTGAGCAGCTCGATCTTTGCTCCCTGCTATATTCATACCCTCAGCGGGTTCTGGTGTACCAAAGATATTCTTTTCTCTTAACGGGTGCACTGAGGGGGCTGATACTACTGTTTTCTCTGCTTTAATTTCTTTTGCTATTCCTCCTTCTGTCTTTCCCCCAATTATCTTTATAAATTCGGGATCCTCTTCACCTTCATCAAGTGGTACAACAGCATAATGCATACCAACTTGACCCCTTATTTCTTGTGATCTTTTTGCTCCAATGAATTTTGATCTAACACTACTTTTTACACCTTTCCATAAAAATACCTTCCTTACGTCATCTGCAACAAGAACATAGCATTCCTCTGTTTTTAAAACATCCTTAATTGCACCTTCACTTTTTTGCTCTGTAGTTGTCCCATCTGGGTTAATAAGAAAAACTTGTGGTATTTTAATCAATCTCCTTTCTATTTTTTATGAAATTTAGTAGTTATTACTATTCTAAATCCTCAACTTAAGTTTTTAAAATAACTAGATTAATAATATAATAATATTAGAAATTAATAAATCTTTATCTTGGATCCTTTTCAAGTGTTGATAACTCTTAAGAATCAATTATCGATTTGCAAAATGTTAAAAATTAAGAACACTATTTATCGCTTTATTAATATTATTGACCATATCCATAGCAGTAAAATGATCTCCAATATTACTCTTACAATATTCACCTATACATCCGTTAAGAAAGACTGCTGAGCAAGCAGATTGAAAAGAACTATTTTTTATTGCACTAAAACAAGCACATAATCCTGCTAATATATCACCGGTACCTCCTACACTCATTTCAGGACAACCCGTTCTATTAATTTTTATTTGCTTTCCATTTGAAATATAATCATAGGGGCCTTTTATAAGCAAAGTTAAGTCGAGTTTTTTAGCTAAATCAAGTATTATTTTACTACGATCGACCATGTTATCATAAGGGGGCAATTCCAATCCTGTCATAATCTTTAATTCACCTTCATGAGGAGTTAATATTACTGGTAAGCTTTTAATTAAATTAAGATGATTTTTAATTAATTTTAAAGCGTCAGCATCAAGTATAAATGATTTATTCAGTTCCTTTAAAGTTTTAATCAATTCTACTAATAATTCTTCAGTTTCTTGTTCTAATCCTAAGCCTGGACCGATTAATATTGAATCTGCCCATTTTATCAATTCTTTAAGATCGTCTAAAGCTTTAATATTCAACCAGTTTCCTTTACTAGATCTCACTATTATATTAGGAGAATAATTTCTGAGTGTATTTGCAATTATATCTGGCACATAAGTAATAACTAAATCTATCCCAAAGTTAATTCCAGCTAACGAGGCATAAGCAGGGGCTCCAGAGTAATTTTTTGAACCTCCAATTATCAAAATTTTACCAAATTCTCCCTTGTGAGTCTCTTTTTTTCTTTTTTTTAAGGTAGATAATAAATTGCCTCTCCCAACAAAAATATTAGCTTCAGGAGGAATACCAATAGACCTTTCTATTATTTCGTTAATATGGTCATTGCTGCATGACAATCCTATTTTTCTTCTATGAAATGTAATTACTAAATCTGCATAAACTGCTTTATCAGATATATTTCCTGTATTAGGATCAACACCGGAGGGGACATCAATAGAGACTACGGTTCTTATTTCAGTCTCTCCTTTTTTAATACTATTTATTAGATCTATTGCGGAAGCTATAGGTTCTCTAATTTTTCCTTGTATTCCTGTTCCTAATAATGCATCAACAATTACTTGATATGATTTATCTTTTTTAATTCTATTATCTAAATCAATTAAATCTGTGGAATCCTTCGTTATTTCTACTTCTATAGAATAATTAAGGTTCTTTAAAATTATATTCCAGTTAAATTGAGCCTCTTCTGTTCGAATATTCCTTGGATTACCAACTAAAACAACTAAAACTTTAATACCACGAGAACTTAAGTGTCTAGCAACAACAAATCCATCACCTCCATTATTTCCAGTTCCACAAAAAATTACGGCTTTTTTGTTAGGTTCTACATAGCCACGATTCATAATTTTTGCTGCAACAGAATAACCTGCACATTCCATTAAATGACTTTTTGGGATTCCAAGCCACTCAGAGTTATTATCTAAGATTGTCATTTCCTCGGATGCTATCTTTTCAGAATTAAATTCTTTCATAACAATTTAATTTAAGGTTAGACTTAATAAATCTTTTAGTTTAATACTAATTTTTAATTGATTAAAAACTTCATAAATCAAACCAAACCATATTGAAATTAAGTTTTAAAAAATAAAAAAATTCTCTAAGAAAATGAATGAAAATTTAGAAAAATATCGGATGTATGGTAAAAAATTTGAGGAATTTTTGCGACCATCATCATTTCCAATAGCTATTAAATTTGTAAAGGATGAATCAGAAATTCCATCTTATTGTAAGAGACCAAAATCAGATTTAAATATTCAAACTTTTATATGTCAAACCTATAAAATGGTCCGAAGCTATGGGTGGACAATGGCAATGACAGAAAAGGATTGTGCTTGTAGGTTAGCAAGAAGTATATATGGTTGGGATCCAATGACAGAAGAAGAAAAGAATTTTGGTAATCAGTTCAGCCTTGGTCTTTATGCAAAAGATTTAGAGACAGCGAAAAAATGGCAAGAGAAAATGTATCTTTCAAAAGAAAACTACGCAGGATTTATTGTTTCGCCTTTGACAAGAACTAAAATTGAACCTGATGTTATTCAAATTTATTGCAATCCTGCTCAGGCTATGAGGTTAATACAAGGATATCTTTACAATAAAGGGGGTATCCTTGAATTCACTTCTGGAGGTAGGGGGGCGTCTTGTCATGAAGGAGTTATGAAAACTATCCAGACTGATGAACCACAATTAGTTATTCTTGGAAATGGTGATCGCGTTTGGGGTGGAGCGGAGGATTCTGAAGTAATGTTTTCAATTCCTAAAAGCAAATTAGAACCTGTTGTTGGTGGATTAGAAACGACTCATAAAGCTGGTTTGAGATATCCAATCCCAAAATATATGAATTATACTCCAGGTTTCCAAACCGTATTTGAGCAAAAGGCGATAAAAAGAGCAGGTGGAACAATTAGAAAAGATTAATCAGACCCTCTAAACCTATAACAATGAATCAAATAAAGAAAAGACGACTAAAAGTGCCGGTGGAGGGATTCGAGCCCTCGAACCTCCAGAATACATCCAGTCTGACCCATTTTTTCAGAGGGATTATGAGTCTGGCGCTTATTAAACATGCAAAAGATATGAATGTTTTATAACCAACTAAGCCACACCGGCATTTTTTTATCAATGGAGCCTCAAGGGGGTTTATCCATTTCAAGCTAAGTGCTTGTAAATCTATGATCCCCCGACCTTTGCCTTACCAAGGCAACGCTCTACCGACTGAGCTATTGAGGCACCTTTTTAAAAACCAATGCTACTAACATTAAATCATTGCTAAATTAAAAATTTTTTTACAAGATATTTACATTTTAACAGCATAACTGTTGTAAAAGAAGAAATGATTAATCATTCTTAATCTTTAGATATTTTAAGAGAAAAAATTTATATTAAATTTGGTTGATTTCTCAAGATTTCTTTATTACCCTTTCTATAATTATTATTATAATTTTAGGAGTTTTCCTATTTTTAATACTATGTAGACATAACAAAATGTTTATATATAATGATTGTTGAATAACATAGTAACCATTTTAATAGAAATTCAAGTTCTATTATAAAAACAATCCTAAAAAAGAATATAATAATATTTATTAGATAATTTTTGATTTATGCTTAATTAGGTAAGAAAAAATGAAAATTCTATTAATTTATCCTCCATTTCAAATTGGAATGGGCATGGGAAAGGTGATGTGTAGTCCTCCACTTTCATTGTTAACTCTAGCTGGAGCAGTTAAAGATCTAGATCACGAAATTGAAATTCTTGATTTAAACGTTGATTATTCGTATGGAATTAAAAAAATTCAAAAAAAAATTGAGCAATATGATATGGTTGGAATTACTTGTATGACAAATACTTTTAAAGTAGTATTAAATATTTGTAAAATTGCGAAAAAGAGTGGAGTTAAAACTCTTTTAGGAGGGTTTCATCCGACTTTACAACCCGATATTATTGAAAAATTTGAGTGTATAGATATGATTTGTAGGGGGGAAGGTGAAGAAACATTCAGGGAATTATTAGATGACAAACCGATAAATAAAATTTTAGGATTATCTTATCGAGACAATGGAAAAGTGGTTCATAATCCAGATCGACCATCAATTAAAAATTTGGATAATCTTTCTTATCCAGATAATAGCCTTATTCCTTCTAATTCTTATCATTATTTATGGGTAAAAGCTTGGGTTGTTGAATCAAGTAGAGGATGCCCTTTTAAATGTAATTTTTGTTGTGTAACTAAATTTCATCATGGTAAATATAGAGTAAAATCACCCCAAAGAGTAATTAATGAAATTTTAAACGTACCTAATAATGTTAAATTTATATTTTTTGTTGATGATAATTTCTCGCTAAATCATAAACGTGTTCTTCACATCTGTGAATTAATACGAAAAAATAGACTTCATAAACGATTTATGTTTGCTTGTCAGAGTCGAGTTGATGATTTGGCAAATAATCCTGATATGGTTAAGGAGATGGCAAAAGCGGGATTTATCTGTGTCTTTCTTGGTATCGAGTCTACAAAACAAATGAGTTTGAATCGAATGAATAAACAATATACCCTTGATAAGATACGTAAATGCATTACTCTTTGTCATAAAAATGGAATGATAATTTTTGGAGCTTTTATAATCGGTAATTTAGGAGAAAATTCTGCTGATGTATGGAGAACTCTTCATATGATGAAAGAACTTGAAATAGACATCATGATGACTAATCCACTTACACCATTTCCAGGTACACCCCTCTATGACGAAGCTGTGGCTAATAATTGGATACCAAAGGACTTTCGTTGGGAAAAATGGGATCTAACTGCTGTAATGAATACACCTGATATGTCTAGATCGGAAATACAGGATTTAGTTGATGAAAGTTATAGATTCTTTTATAAAGACATTGGCTACTTCATATTTGGAAAACGAATACTAAGAGTAATTTTCAATCCAAAATTTTGGTGGTTTCGGAAAGTAGCATTTAACTATCTAACTAAAGGATTGACAGAATTTTTTTTAAAGTTGGATTAATATAAAATTTAGTTAAGATTTCTTATTAGGTAAAAATAAAAATAAAAGGGATTTAGATTTAATAATAATTCAAATTTCACTTATTTCTTTATTTTCTTAGTTATAAGGATTGCTACTACTGAAAGAACCCCAAGTAGAATGAATAGATTATAACCAGGAATATCTTCGGGAATGTTTTTTAGAACATTTACGCTTTTAGAGTCAATCTCATCCCTGCTATCTTGAGCATAGAAGGTTATAACAATTTCTCCTTCAGTTAAATCCTTCCATACAGTCTGATTGATTGCTCCAGTCAATTCTGTAATATTGAAAGTCCCATTAACTCCTCCTATTGTATACCACATTGCTATAGGTACTCCTTCTATAGAAATATTATATTCAGGTGCAGTATTTCCGTATGTTTTATTGATAATCGGTGAAATAATTGTAATATTTGGAGCATCCCACCAAATTGGATAGTTATCTTGAGAAATCTCAACCCCCGGAATTATATGGGGACTGTCTCCTATACCATCGTCGTTAGTGTCTTTTCCCGAATAATCCCCCCAATAATTTCCTATCGCACCATTATCCCATTGATTATTTGCGCTATCTTCCCAGCCATTTTCGAACCCATTACCGATTAAATAATTATTTGATATTGTAATATTAGAAGAAGATGCTATCCATATTCCTATTTTACCATTATTACTAGCATTGTTCCCTGAAACTATATGGTATGTACAATTTTTTAAATAATCCCACTATCTCCATTGTTATTTGCAACGTTTCCTGTGACATTATTATAGTTACACTCATTAAGATCCATCCCAAAATCATTACCTTGCATGTTATTATCCGAGATTGTATTATTATTGCAATACCAGATTCTCATTCCACTATCATTGGAGTTACTTATTGTATTTCCTGAAATCGTACAATTACTACATGAGTCCATGAATATGCCAACAAAATTGTTGTATATAATGTTGTTAATTAATTGGCCATTATCAACATTTCCTCCAAGTAGGATACCTACATTATCCCAGTCATTTCCTGAATTATAAAGAGTGCAATTCTCAATCTTAAAAAACTCGGTAGTGTCTTGAATCCATATACAACTTCCTACTCCTGAAGCGTTTATCACCAAATCCTCTATAACATAAGGATTGGAATAAGTTCCTAAGCCTGTACATATACCTACAGATACCGTAGCAGTCCAATTATTTTCAACATGTATTTTTCCAGATAATTTTGAAAATTTTAGATTCTTCTTATCTAAATTATTATCGTCAATGGATTCTGATTTAATATTGACAACTGAAAAAATTAGATTGCTGTTAAATATAAGTAGAAGCACAAAAGCAAATCCTAGAGCTGCACTTAACATTATTTTTTAAATCATTTTAGATTTAACCCCTCCCCCTCTGAATTAAATATTCTTTTAAGTAAATTTATGTTAAAAAAATAATAATTAAATTTCCATTATTAGTTTTGGATTCGGTATTTTGAACGCAATATTGGATAACTATTGAATCAAAAATAATAGTTAGATTTGCAATAAAATATAATAAAAAAAAGAGAGAAGATTTTTTTGATTATAGTAAAGCAGTAAAGAATGCCCCTAAGGTTATATAAAATTGAGCCATAATATAAGTTGTCATAATGATAAGTCGTGCGTTGGTAAATTCACCTGCCCATTTATTTGTTGCGATACACGCATCAGAAAAAATGAATGATATTGAACCGACGTAAACAAATATAAATGGGAAGCCTGAAAATTCTGCTAATCTTAAAATTGCCGCAATATGCATTATTAATATCGCTACTAGATATACTAATACAGGAATCTTCATATCTTCAGTTTTTTTAATGAATCTTGGAACTGTAAATATAAGAACTAATATTGCAGGACCTAGTAAGAATAGTCCCCATATATCGAAATTCATAATATCAGAGATTGACAAGAAAAATGATATTATATAGAAGATCTGATTCATTAAAAAAGCAACCATTCCAAATAAAAACCATTTTTCTTCATTTTCCAGCATCAAGAAAATATCACCGGCACATCCACTTATCAATGCTACTACAATTAACCAGTCTATTTGACTTATTGAAGCGCCCTCGATTGCACCAAAGATATAAAATAATATTAATAATGGCATTAAAAGAGGTTTTGATAAATATTTGATTTTTTTATTCTCTTTATACTCTGCAAATAGTTCTATTATTGCTACAATAAAGAATAAGATTAAAAAAATATATTCAATCATACTATATCATTTTAGGGATATTTAATTTAGTAATATTCTATTAATTTAGATCTGATTAAATAATTTTAGAATAATAAGTAAAAACTAAGTATTTTTAATTTCCGATTTAAAATCCAAAAGATTTATATATAAAAAAAGATATTTGTTCTATATCGAACGTTCTATATCGAACATTCGAAATAAAACAAAAAATAAAAATTAAGGATTAAATATGGAAACAATGTCATTTCGTAATGGAATTAATCAATATATTTACTATAAGGAACCAATTACCAGAAATAGTGTCATACATAAAAAGAAAAATCCTATCGAAATAAAAAATACAAAAATAGATAATAAAGGGGTAAAAAAATGGAGTTAGAAGAAGTGAAAAAATTGAGTTTAGAATTAATGGAATATTCTAAAGCAATATATTTAACTTCAATTAACTCTGAAGGATACCCGATAACAAGAGCTATGTTTAATTTAAGAAATAAAGCACAATTTCCTGAATTTTCAGATTTCTATAAAGAATTAGATAATCAATTTGACGTATTTATTTCAACAAATACGTCATCCTCTAAAATAACTCATATTAAAAAAGATCCTAAGGTTTCAGTTTATTACTGTGATCCAGAAGAATTTAAGGGAGTGATGTTTGGAGGTGAAATTGATTTTATTAGTGATATGAATATAAAGAAAAAATTATGGTTAGATTGGTGGACCAAATATTATCTTAAAGGTCTAAACGATCCAGATTATTCATTGCTCCGTTTAAAACCAAAAATAGCATATTTCTATTATAGATTACAAAAAGTTCAGTTTAAACCCGGTGAAGATTAATGGAAAAATTAAGGGAAGGAGGTTTTTTAATCACAAAGATCCGTCAGCTTTCACAACAGATCTTTAATAACTTATTAAAAGATTATAATCTTAACGAGATTAGTGCTGCTCAAGGTAGAGTTATGTTTCCACTTTGGCAAAAAGATAATATTTCCTTCCAAGAACTTAAAAGAAAAGCACTGTTGAGTAAAGCAACCCTTTCATATATGTTAGACAAACTTGAAGAAGCGGGTCATATTAAGCGAATACGTAGTGAAGAAGATAAGCGAACCATCAATATAAAATTAACAAAAAAGAATAAAGTATTACAGGAGAAATATTTTCAAGTTTCTAATAAGATGAATGAAATTTTTTATAAAGATTTTTCTGAGAAGGAAATAAATGAATTTGAAGGCTATTTAAGAAGACTTTTGGATTCCTTAATACAAGTTAGCAAGGAAAATAAGTTAAAGAATATTTAATTTTACTTTTTTACCTTTTTTCATTGATTTTATTATCATTAACAAGTAGCAGTAAGAACAATAAAATTTTATTTTAGTATTCTTCCAAATAGTTGCCATAGGAGCTTGGAATGATTCTGGATATTTCCTTATAACATTTTCAAATGAATATTCTTTATTACAATTCCCACAATACCTTTTAGAAAGATCTTGCCCTTTAATATTATTTTCTCTACAAAAAGATTTAAATTCTCTTGAATTGCCATTATTTTTTGACATTCTTATTTATTCTCAGAATCAATTGAAATTTTTCTTTTCTCTGTATATATTTTCGGTATATATATTTTAACTCCATGAAATTGGATTTTTGGAATAGAAATTTTTGGTATTATAGTTGAATTATTATTTTTTAGCTTATCTTTCATGTCATCAAGTTCAATTTTGGATATTTTATTAGATTTATCTTCATTTTCAGAGATGGAAGAATTTATATATTCATTTAATTCTATATCTTGAGAATGATCGTTCGAGTTATCGATTATTATATTTTTAGGCTCTATTTCCTCTAAAAAATCTGTGAATTGATTTTTCTTATAAGCCAGTATTTCTTTATAATGTTGTCTAAAGCTCTCAATATTCTTATAATCTTTTATTTTCTCATATTCAAAAGCCAGACCTGTTTCAACGTCATAGAGCATTCCGGATATTTCAGTTTCCGGATAAAATTCCTTAATCAATTCTAATGATTTTATTTGTTCTTTTATATTTTGTATCTCATCTACGAATGGTTTAAAGAAACTTCTTAATTTTGGAATATGTTCATGATAATTTTGTGTTAAACTTGAAAGAAATTTTATTGGTAATTTTTCTCTAAATTCATTTAAATTAATTTTTGTCATTCCACAATCCAAATGCCCCAAAACTACAATATATTTAATATCGTATTTAACTATAGCTAAAATAATAGATCTTAACACATCCAAAGTATAGAGATTTCCAGCATTCCTTAAAACAAAGACATCTCCAAGATTGAATTGAAAAATTTCATTTATATTGATTCTCGGATCCATACATGTAAGAATTAAAACAGGATATTTTGGGATATTCTCAATCTTATTGATTTTATCTAATTCTTTTGAAAATTTTAAATGATACCGATAATTACCCTTTAAAATAATATTTTTAATAATTTCTGCCATTATTTATCTAACTTATTTTATTAATTTGAATATATTACTAAATCTTTTTCTTTTTTCTTAATTTTATTATAACTTAAATCTACTTTATCCTCTGGGAAAGATATTAAAATAATTCCCCTAAATAATATAAAGATACCTGTAGCATAAAAACAACAGGCTAAGATTCCCTTAATTAATTCTTTGCCCCCTAATTTAGCATTGAGATCCGAAATACCATTAACTAACTCTTCATTATTATGATCGAAAATCAATATTAGTACTGAAATAATCAAAAAAATATAGAAGGATTCAAAAATAATCTGAAAATTTCCAATGATTAATTGATTAAATACGTTTAATATTAACGAAATACCTTGGTAATAAAACACCATCATAATGATCACTAACCCTGCTCTCGAAGATATAGAACTTAACGAATAATAAAGGTTTAATCGAAGATTTTGGTGATAAATGTTTTTTTCATTTGTATTAGAAAGGAAATCTTTATCAATATTGAGAATTAAAATGAAAACACCCTTGATTAGAAGTATTATTCCTATTCCATGAAAAATACATCCAATTATCCCTAAACATAAAGCATCGAGAAGGATATAGTCAAATTCTTCATTATATATCATTGGAGAAATATAATTTTTATCATATATAAAAAATAAAAAACCAATAATAGAACCTAATAAATACGTAGAAGATAAATAAATCCAATCAAAAGGATTTACCAAAATTTTAAGAAAAAATATAAAAAAAATAATGGATACCGATAAAGCAGGGATATACGAAATTTTATCTAAAAAATGAATAGATTTTTTTATATATTCTACTGATTTATCATTCATTACTTAAATCCCTCCTTTAATATTTTCTAATATAAAAAAAAAATTTCAATTTTTAGTAGCTATTTTTTAACCAGTATTTCCTTTATCTTTTCCGCACCACCGTTATTAAAGAACGCTTTAATTTTATCCGAATACTCTGGCAAAAGTTGTAAGAATGGCATAATTGCACGAGAAAGGGAACTAAATGCTTCATTACCGTCACCCATTATGAACATTTTATCTGGGCTCAAGTTTTTAAACACTTCCGGTAAAATGTTCGTTAATTGAACTGCTAAGAACCTTTCATCTGCAGTAGTCATTGCCTCGACTTGCTTCTTAAATCCTTCCGCTTGGGCAAGCATTTGTTGCTTTATATTCTCCGCTTCACCCTCCGCTTGAGCAATCAATTTTCGCTTTATTTGTTGAGCATCAGCATCAGCTTCAATGATTTTCTTTTGTCTATCACCATCAGCTTCTATTTGTTTACGTTCTCTCTCTTGTTCTGCTATCGCAATTTCTTTATCCTTTCTTCTCAATTCAATTTCTTTTTCAACTTGTTGGTTTTGGATTCCAATCTCATTTTGAACTTCCAATTCTCTTATCCTGGATTCTCTTTCAGATTCTGCATTGGCTATCCTCGCTTTCTTTGCTTCAACTGCCTGTTTTACCGCTTCCATATTCTTTTTTAATCCAGGTTCTAAAATATTTACTTCTCGTATTTCAATTGATTCGATTATTACACCCCAATCCGCTGTTAACTCGTGTATTTCTTTACTTACGATGTTTATTATTTCTCTACGCTCCCGAATTATTTTTTCAATGGGCATATTAGCACAAGTAGTTCGGATAATCGCTTCTGCAGCATTTTTAAGAATCTTCTCTACATAGTTTTCATCTCTAGGAATCCAAGATACTGCACTAAACGCTTTTTCAGGATCAATTACTTTCCATATTAGCATTCCTACAATTGAGATATTTTGGTATTCCATTGAAACAACTTGCTCGTGAGCTTCTAAAGTTGTTTGAATACTTGTGGTTGGAATTACAAGGTATTCATCAATCAAAGGTAGTAACCATAAACTTCCTCCCAATCCAGCATGCTTCACTTTTCCATTACGCAAATGTATAACAAATTGGTTTGTTTTGAACTTCCTATATCTTGTAGCCATGAAAATTAGAAATAAGAATGCTACTACTATTACTATAACTACTAGCCACGTTATCCATGTATATATTTCTTGAAACAACATTTCCTTATTTTTTACCTCCTAATTTTTAATTCTAATATATTTTTAATAATTTTTTTATAAAATTTTAAATAATGATTAATATTTTGTTTTAATACCACTTCTATCTAACCCTGTTTCGAATTGAACTAAATTTATTATCAACTAATAAAAAACCATCTTTTATATCACAAATATATACTTCTTGTCCCTTTTCGAAAGATGAATCAGGATTTATCGGTTTTACGTGAATCTTTTCAAACTTCATTGGATTATTTGAAGGAATTCTAATAACTCCACCTCTCTTATCGACATCTAAAACAATGACTCCTTTTTCTCCAATTAAATTTTGAGTAGAAGATATGCTATAGTATCTTGATACAGCTATCTTTTTCCACGTAATAGAAATGAGTTTTGTAAATAGAAAAGTTACTGCTAATGATGCAAAAAATATCAAAAATTTTATCCCTTCAGCAAAAAGATAATAGAATAAAATTCCTGATATCCCAAAAAATAATAAAGATGTTGAAAATAATAACATAAATGGAGCAGGAGTTGCATCATTCAATAGATCATAATGATCTCCTGTCTCATCAAAATGGTCAGCATGATCTACATGCCCTAAATCTGCGTGATCTACGTGATCAATATGATCTACATGCCCTAAATCTGCGTGATCTATGTGATCAATATGATCTACATGCCCTAAATCTGCGTGATCTACGTGATCAATATGATCTACATGC
>JAHPZJ010000029.1:29707-67186 GCA_019058245.1 Promethearchaeota archaeon
GATCTACATGCCCTAAATCTGCGTGATCTACGTGATCAATATGATCTACATGCCCCAAATCTGCGTGATCTATGTGATCAATATTCTGTAGATCGTGAGTTGATATTTCGGAAAGAATTGTCGAAATAATTGACATTATTATCCCACCAATAAATAAACCTAAGCAGATGCTAAATAGTAAATCATAGAAAAAATTAAAGTAAAAACTAATAAATGTGAAAACTAAACCAGAAAAAACGGTTGATAGAAAAAATATATTACTTTTTCTTTTCCAATGGATAATAGATAATTTCCTAAACATTTTTGTTTTCACTTATTATTTAATATCTAATTTTAATTTAAAATTCTAATCATATTTCAAGATGATAATCTAATTCCACATTGATGGCAAAAAACGGCATCTCTATCAATTTTCGCTCCACAGAATCTACAAAAATTAATACTTTCCCCTAATAGGATATCAGGTTTAACCTCCTTAATTCCTTGTTCTACAAATTCATTTTGATTATGAACAGACTTATGAACTATATAAGGATTAATTGTTAGGTATTGACTCTGAGGTTCAGGTAGACTCTGAAATTTAGAATTATATGATTTCAAGTTCTGTTCTTTTGGTTTCTTGTATGTCTCATTCATGGAAATTGAAATTGCACCAATGCAAATTATCATTAAAATAATGAAAACAAATCCACTTATTATAGGTACTGTTGGAAAACTAAATCTATTAAGTCCAAATATACGAAACATGAAAAAAAACATTAAACCAAAAAGAACTAGTGCAAAAACCACAGCGGCAAGAATATTCCCTGACCGAGATCTATAGCTAGTTTTTCTGTTATTAGGCACAATTATTGGGACAAAAGCCATTTTTTTTAACGCCTTATTATATTTCTTTATATTTTTATATATTTATTTCGATATTTAATATTTCATTATATACTGATATATTTAAATGTTATGATATTCACAAAAATTTATAGAATAAGCTGATAGCTTTTAAATACTAGTATTGAAATATATATATTATTATATATGATCAAATAAAGTTTAGGAGGATATAAGTATTTCTTTTCAATATATAACTTTATATATTCGAAAATATATTTTTTAAAACCATTTTGACCTTTTATAAATAAAATTAAACTTTATATAATATAAAGATATATATTCATTTTAAGAAGTTATTATAAATAAGAATATAAGAGAGGTTTTTAATGGCAAAACAAATCGAAAAAACTAAAGAAGAAAAAATTGAGATTGAAAAAGATGAGATAAAAGAACCTGAACCAAAAGATAAACCGATTTATGTTAAGGTGAGCGATGAGACAAGAAATTTGATTGATGAATATAAAGATCAAGGAACTACCATATCTGATCTCGTTAAAAATGCTGTAAAATGCTATGATGATTTTAATTCAATCTCTCCAGAAGTGCAAGCTATAATAAAAAAATATAAGGAAGAAGATGAAAACGAGATATTATTTGTAGAACGAGCAATCAAATATTATGGAGAACAGAAAAATCTTGATAGAGATCTTTGGGTACGTGCTAGAGATGAAATGAAAATGATGCTGATAGGAAAAACAACATTTAACCAACTTATACATGCCGCTGAAATACCAGAAGAAAGTTTGGATAAACCATGGCGGAAAAATGTAGCAATTGATTTAATTCTATGGTATAACGATTCCAAACCACTTAAAAGTCTTAGTATAGAAGAAATTATAGGTACAATACAAAAGGTTTGGGTTGTCGCAAATTACTTCCACACTATTGATGTAAACAAAGAAAGTGCTGATGAATTTCATATGCTTTTCAGACATCGGCAAAATAAGCGATATGGTACATATTGGTTAGGATATTTTACAGAATTATTTACTTCTGAAGAAATGCCGTTTAAATGTGAAGTTGAAGGCCAAGCTTTTGATGAATCTATTTCATTAACATTAAAAATTGGATATGAAAAATAAAAGTAAATTATTTAATTCAATTTGAATTAAAAACCATTCTATTTCAAATTAGAGCCTGATATTTCTTTAATATCCTTTAAATTTTTCATAATCCTCTCTTTTATCCCAATTATAAAATTCTGCTATAATTCTAATAATCCTAAGTAAACCTTAAAAAGAATTAATTAAAGATTACCCATATATAATTATTTAAAAAAATTCTTCAAATTAAATAAAAAAGGAAAAAAATTATGTCAAAGGAAGTTTTAAGTTATGAAGTTAAAGATCAAATCGCATACCTTACTATAGATAATCCAGAAGCTAATAGATTGGATCCTCCTTTATGTAGAGCTCTAGGAGCTGCATGGGAACGTTTTGCAAATGAAAAAGAAAGTAGGGTGGCGATCCTCAGCGCTAAAGGTCCAGACTTTAGTCGAGGCGCAGATATTTATGTTGAAGGTTTATTAAAAGATCTTCTTAAAGCATTTCCACCAAATGGTACTAAAATCTTGAAACCCATTATAGGAGCTGTCCATGGAAATGTTATTGGGAGTGGATATGGAGTAGGAGTTATAGGCACAGATATAACCTATGCTACAGAAGATGCTAAATTTATCTTTGGTGAGGTTTATGTTGGAATAGTTGGAGCAGTTGTAGATTATAGACCTTATATGCCCTTTAAAGCATCTATGGAATTTTATATGTCAGGAAAACCATTAAGTGCTCAACGAGCTTATGAATTAGGGTTAATCAATGGTGTAACAAAAAATAAAGAAGAGCTCATGAAAGAAGCTATCAAAATGGCAGAAACTCTGCGTGATAATGCACCATTATCATTAAGGGCAATCAAATATGGACATTATAAGATCATGGAAAATGAACAAAGAAAAGCAATGCGTATAGCACAACAGGAATTTAATGCTTTTATACAACCTCAATTAGTTAGCGAAGATTTCAAGGAAGGTAAAGCAGCACTTAAGGAAAATAGGAAACCAGTATTCAAAGGTCGCTAAAGCTTCGAATTACTATTTTTTTTAATATCAGATTTAATAATTTTAATTTTTTTCTTTTTCTAACCTCTCAATATCTACTAACAACCTTTGTTTTTTTTCCATCGATTCTTTTCTTGTCTCCACCCTGCAAAAACACGTCTGGGTTGCTTGAGTTCCTCTTTCTGAATACTCCCGTGCTAAATCATATTGACCAAGATCTTTATAACATTTTGCTAGTAGATAGTAAGTATTATATGTAAACCAACCTAATGGATCAAGTTTTAATGCTTTCTGAAGATATTTTATAGCTTCCTCATATTCTCCAAATTCTGTTAAGACTTCTCCAAATGAGTCGTGAAAATTTCCATTTTCAGGATCGTGCTTAATTAATAGGTTCCCTACTTTTATTGCCTCCTCTTTTTCCCCTTTATATAAATGGTAATAAAGCTTGTTGTTCAATATATCAAGATCATCAGGATACTTTTCCCATAATTCATCAATGATTTCTAAACATTTATCATATCTCATCAATTTCTTATATAAATAAGCTTTGTGTGTTGTAAGTTTGATCTCCTTCTCGGGAAAAAGTTTTATTCCCTCCTCCACTAACTCTATAGCCTCATCGATTTTTCCATAATCATATAATATAAAATACTTCATAAGGTGTATAGAAAAAGATTTAGGATCCCAATCAAGGGCAGTTTCAATTGATTCAAGAGCTTCTTCAAATTTCTTTAAATGATTTAAAAAAAGAGCTTTAACATAGAGATAATTCGCCTTATTTTTTATGTTCTCCTCTAAAGAAATTGCTGTATCAATGTCCATTAAAACCTCCTCTATTTTTAAGCTTTCTACATCTATTGCATCATAAATAATTTTATAACCTTCAATTAAAGCTCTTGTTATATACAATAAGGGATGGTCTGGATACAACTTTCCTATCTTATCACTCATTTCAAGAGCCTTATCAAACTCAGCTAAGGTTAGATAATTATAAACTAATATGTAATGATAAGGAATAAAAATATCCTCATCATTTTTATTTGGATGTTTTTCAAATTCCGTTTTCAGGAGACGAATACCTTCTTGATGACGATTTGAGATACTCAATATAATTGATTTCAAGAAAAGAAAATTTATATTTTCAGGCTTAGTTTTAATCTTATAATCAATTTCATTTAAAACACCCTCAAATCCTCCCTTCATCATCTTGTGCTTTGCTTCTTCAAAAATCTTTTCAAGTTTAGGATTTGAGAAAATATCCAAGACCTGTAATACTGTAAAATCGATATAATACTTGAATTGGGCTTGCTCAGCTAAATTATACTTAGAGCCATATGATTGAAACACCTCGGGAATATCTCGCCATGCTACACCCTCTAACTTATCGAGGGTATCCATTAACCTACCCTCTGATTCTATTCTGTAAGCTAAATATTTAATATAATCTGGTAAAAATACGCGTAAGGCATCTTTCAGTTCAGTATTAAATAAATTATCACAAATTTCTTCTAAAATAGATTCAATAATATGGCTTAAACTCAGTGTAGGTGTCCCATTAGGTGTGTTCTCATAGAGTTTATTCAAATAAGTAAATTTTGTAACATAATCTTCTGTGATGGCACTCAAAACCTTTTCATTTTTCTCATTTGCTTGAAAATAGTAAGTCTTTTCTTCATCAACTACTAAGCGAAAGAATTTAACAGGATACACATTCTTCTCAACTATTTGACGAATATTAAATTTTAGATCTATTGTATCAATTTTATATTCCTCTGAAAAATCTTTAACTGATATGTAAAATGGATATTGATTGGGATGATTCATAGTAAGAAATAATAAGACTTTATTGAATTGTTCCTCAGAATCTATAGATCCTCTTAAATTAGCAAATGGCATCTTTAATATATTATTTAAAAACCGAAATTTGATATCTGCATCTTCTATATGATACTTCTCAAAGAATCTAATTGTTTTTTTCGTAATATCCTCAATTCGGTTACTTTCTTCATCCAAAATAGATTGTCGATCTAGATCATATAGTTTCAACATTCTAGAATATTCTGCTTTACCATTTTGTGTAATCCTATATTTTTTATCTTCTTTTTTAAAAAGTTCCCTTTTATGAAGTTCAAGCAGATTTTTTGATAAGCTAGATTGATTTATTTTAAGAGGTTCCTCAACAAAATCCGACCATTTACAAAATGTATTATTATAAATCATCCATAAAATCCAATGATCATAATTTCTGGTGTTAGTTATTGCTTTTGGTGGATAATTTAATTTTCGCTCTTTTTTCGCTTTAGATATTCTATTGTATCGTTCCTCTCCTTTAGGAGTGATTTTATAAACTCCTCTTTCCACTTTCTCCACATATTCATCCAATCTCAACGATTTGAGATAATAGGATAAGGTTGATTGAGCAATACCAACTGGATCCTCTTTAAAATCAGACCATTCTACAAGATCATTATTTCTTAGCATCCAAAGAATAATATGTTCAATATTTTGCCGAGTCTCCATACCCGTGTGTAATATCTCATCAGGAGGATAATTTAATTCTTGGTGACGACTCATAAAAATACATCTTAATACTATAATAAATAGATAGTAACAAGTTTTATTTAAAAGTTTCGAGTTCAGTTTGTTTTGTGAACTACAATTAGAGTACAAACTACATCTGAACTTTATGTAACAAAACTATATTTAAACCATTTTCTTTAATTAAATTAACAGAATAAAAAATAAATAATAAAATTTAGTGTGAAAAAAATATGGCTCAAGTAAAAAGAAATAAGGATGTAAGAAAAAATTGTGTTGATGTTGAAAAGGTTATTAATGATCTCTTGGAAAGTTCTAAAAGAGAAGATGTCATAGAAGTAAAGGAGCCAAGTCAACCTAGTGAGTTAAATAAAAAACTTTCGAAATTTTATTCAAAATATAATGCCAAATTTCATCAAGAATTAATTCCCATTGAAAAGATTAAATATAAATATATTTACAGGAATTTTCCAATTTATTAAACAGTTGAACTTAAAGAAAGCTTGTCTACAAGTTGTTGAAACTGTAGAATAATTTTTTTAGAAAATTATCCTTCTCTATGTAATCTTTAGGTAAAGATTTCAGATTTTTTTATAAAAAATTATATTTTATTCTTTCAAAAATATGTTTAATGTAATTATTGAATTATAATTCTCTCTTTTAATTTCCATAAATTTTATTTTGATTTTCTAAAGTAGAAGAGCAATTGGTTTAAAACTTCAATATAAAGAATATATGAGTTATAAAGTGCTTTAAAAATAAAATTCGAATCATTTTTATTAATTGATATTTTATCACATAGAAATTAAATTTTTTAAAAAATGTGAAAAAAAAAAATGGAAAAGCGACATATATTACCAGCAATTCTTTCAATTATTCTTACCATAGCGGCAATTGGCCTCTCCTTTCTACCGCTCAGGGATGGATTTGACTTCGATGCAATCCCTTTATATCCTGGGAATGCTTTATCGGATATAATACTAGTAATGGTAATTCCCTATCTGATAGTTTTTGTAATCCTCTTTCTTGGACCATTTATTGTTATTTTCTTTATCAAAATACACAAAATTATGAAACTAAATAAATATGATTATTTCATTGTAAAAAATGAGAAGAAGTTACCTGGATTGAGAATTATACTCCGAGCATTATTTCCAGGATTATTAGCAGTAAACATTGGAATATACGTAGGTCTATCTAGTACTCTTGCTTCGTGGATTGTAACTGATCCTAATAATCTTTTTGGAGCTGTGGAATATGGCGCTGTTATTTTTGGAATGCCTATTGCAACGATTTTGATCTTACCTCTCTGGATGTTAGAATCATCTGGTTTGATAGGTAAGAAACGTGTTGAGCAATATAATCGTCCTGTCAGTCCCGATATTGAAGGTGTTGGACAATTTTACCTTCAGATGATAAAAGGATATGTTGGTATTTCAACGGTTGTAGCCTACACTACGGTTATAATTACGGTTTATGAAATGGGTGGAGCAGATCTTTACTTATTATTTGTTGATCCACTTATAGTAATGTTTTTATTATTGCCGGCGTCTTTATTAGTAGAAATAAGAGTTATGAAGACAAACAGTCAATTAAATAGATTCTATGAGAAATTACAATTGGATACTACTCCAAAAACTATAAAAATAGAATAATTTTATTTTTTTTTTTTTTTAAAAAAAAAAAAATTATTTAATCTTTTTAAGCTTTAAATATTAGTTTCAGACCTTTTTATAAAAAATGTCCTTCTAATATATTCTAAATCACATGAAAACATACTTAAACCGAGAATTAGAGAATAGGAGAAAAAATTTTAAAAATACAATAAAATTGGATAGAAAAATTTACATTTTTGGATAGAACAAACTCATAAAAACAGAAAGTTTTTTTATACAATCATATCTTAGCTATTAACTAACATAGATGGAGAATCAAACTATGCTAACAGGAGAAAAACATCTACTCTTAATCTTAAAGGAAAATGGCAAGTTGCCTTTGGGAGGGGCTGGGATGGGCCTTAAAAATTGGTGTCCAAGTTCAGTTCTTACAGATTTAAGATTGAGAGGAAAAATTGAATTATTTGATTCAGGGAAAAAAAAAAAACCAGTGCATATAAGAGCCATTGATGAAAAATCCGCAGAACATCCACTCTTAGACGAATACCTAGAAATAATTAAGGATTTTAAAAATAAAAAAGGAGAAACAACTCAATCTGTTGTTGATTGGGTAAAATGGTTTCGAGATAAGTATAAAAAGAAGGGTTATACAGAACGAGCTTTATGGGAAAGCCTTGAAAAACAAGGAATTATTAAAAATCAGGGCAAAAATCATAAGATTTTAAAACCGGAAATAAAGAAGGAACTCTATAATGATGTACGCTTGGTTTGTATGCATAAAAAGGAACCAGATGAAGAATTGAAGGCATTAACGGCATTTGCCAAATATGGTCATGGATGGAGATATTATGCTAGTAGAACTGAGCGAGATATTCCTTATTCCAAAGCACTTATTCGAACACAAATCATTCCAACGATTACATTCTTCGATATTGTAGTAGAGAAGAGAAAGGCTATTGCGGGAGGAGTGACTGCTGGGACAGCAACAATTAGCACAGCTGGAGCATCTGTATTAGTGAGTTCAGAATATGGAGTAGATACATTAGTAAAAGGAAAGAGTACTACTGAAGCTTCGAATAATCTGGATAAAGCAATGACAAATATTAAGAAAAAATAAGGATTAAATCAATCTCTTTTTTTGTTGTAGTATTTTTAATTCTTATAAAAATTATCAGAAATCAATGAAGTGTATTAAAAAAAAGATTTTTTGAGATGAACAAGTTAATAAGTTCATTCGAAGTTTCGAGTTAACTTTATATTCCCAAATTAAGTCAAAAATTGAAGAACCCTATAAAAATATAGATTATAATAGAAAGTCTTTATTTTAATTTATTGAATTAAAATACATTTGGGTTAAGTTATAAAATGCGTCGTCAACTTTTTCACCTGTTTTGGCAGAAGTTAGAAAGTAATCTAAATGTAATCTCTCGGCTTCAGATTTTATGTCATCTTCACTTACTGATAATTCTTCAGTTAAATCTGACTTATTTCCAATTATAATGAATGGTATTTCATATGATATCGATTTTAAAGTCTCACGGATCCATTTTTCAACATGATCCAATGATTTTTTTCGAGTTCTGTCTACTAATACCAATCCAATTTGAGCACCTTGATAAAATTGATTCTTATAAGGTGCCATTTGAATAACTTGACCCCCAATATCCCAAATTACCAGTGTTATGTCCGATTCATCAATTTTTATTTCCTTTTTAGAAACTTTTAAGTGAAGAGTTGGTAAATAACTCTCTTCAAAAGAATTTTCTATAAATTGTTTTGTAATAGCCGTCTTTCCTACCTTATAATCTCCAATAACAATTACTTTTAGGGCATATTTTCCTTTCGGAATCTTTTTTTTAATATTGAGTTCATAATCTACTTTTTGATATCCTCTTACGATAAAATTTTTATCCACAAATGCTTGGAAATGATGTTCACATATTTGGTCCTTTTGTATTGATATTGTTGCTAGTCTTTTTGCCAGACTAATTATTGATGTAGATATATTAATTTCTTTTGTAGCTTTACAAGTTGGACAAGTAAATCTTATTAACCTTTCAGTGATCTCATCGCTATTTTTATCTGAAATAGTTTATTTTCCCCTCTTTTATTTATTCAAACATATTGGAATCGAATTAAAAAATGTTCTAATTTTTTGATATTAGATTTTTGCATTTATTATAAAAAAATTGATATTTAAAATTTGCATTTTCGAAATTTCCTATTGAAATTTAATACTCATTTTTAACAACTTATAAAAAAATGATAAATTTCAATTGTTCAAATAACGAAATAAAAATCGAAGAATAAATAAAAGAAAGTAGTGAATTTTTTCACACTATAAACACGTTTAAATAGCTCATTAAATACATTATACATAAGAAGTTGTGAAAAAAAAATTCACAAAAAATCAAAAAACAAAAAAACTCTAGAATTCGTGAAAATTAAATGCAAGAAGCAGACGAGAATTTAGAAAAATTAAGGCTGAAAAAAGCTGAAAAATTAGTAAAACGTCAAACAATGCCAACAAACATTATAGAGATAAAATCAGTTGAAGAATTTAATACATTGATAAAAAATTACCCAGATAAAATAATTATTATAGATTTTTGGGCAGTTTGGTGCGGACCTTGCATGTTTTTTGCTCCAATATTTAAAAAACTTCAGGAAGAATATCATAAAGATTTTATCTTTGTTAAAGTGAATGTAGATGAAAATCCTCCATTAGCGATGAAATATCAAATCACAGGAATTCCCACTACATTATTCGTTAAAAATGATGAAATTGTGAATAAGATTGTTGGTTCGATGAATTACGATGGCATGAAAAAAGTATTAGATAAATTAAAACAATAATTAGATCTAAATCTATTCTTTTTTTCTTTTAATTTTATTTAATTTTTTGAGTTGATAAATAATGGGAATAATTGATAAGCAATTAAAAGAGTTTGAAGATATTGATAGATTATTAAATGAAAAGGGAACCTTCTCAAGTGAGCAATTATTTAAATGTATTTTAGGTTTAAATAAGACAGATTCTAAAATACTTGGATATATGCTGAAAAATAAAGATATAAGAGTATCAAAAATAGCAAAAGCATTAGAAATGGATAGAACTTCAATTCAAAAAGCAGTCCATAATTTAATTAAATTGAAATTTATCGAACGCAAATCAATATCAATGAAGGATTTTACTAAAGAGAAGGGGCTTGAGAATACAAAAAAGCAAGGTTATCTTTATGTATATAATGCGAAAGATATAAATTCAATTAAGATTCATTTTAAAAAATTATTGGATAAATGGTACAATGCAATGTTAAAGTACATTGAAAATCTTGAAAATCTTTGTGAATGTTGTGGCTTTAAATTTGCCCCTTGTTAGATTAAAACAAAATAAGAAAAAAGACTAGTCAAGATTATTTAGACTTTATAATTTTACTTAAAAAATTCATGTTTTTAATTAACATGACACTAACACGAACAGATTTTTTCTTACTTAAAATTTTAATATATGATTTATTATACCAATATTTGAGTAAGGGATATTTTTTTAAATTTAAACCGTCGAGAAAAATCAAAAAATAGCAAATTTTTAGAATGACGCAAATGAAGATTATGCTTGAAATGAAAAGAATTTATCATTATTATGGGAGTGCGAGAGTACTTTCAGAACTTAATTTTAAAATTGAAGAAAATACTTTATCAGCTATTATTGGCCCAAATGGTGCTGGGAAATCAACAATTCTTAGGTTAATATCAGGATTAGAAAAACCAAATAGGGGAACAATTGAATTTCTAGGCGAAAGAATTGATGGACTAAAAGCACATAAGGTTGCCAGATTAGGTATTGCTCAAAGCCCAGATCGCCGTAGGTTATTCTACGATTCGAATGTTTCGGACAACCTCAGAATGGGGGCATATTTATTAAAAGATAAAGTTAAATATCGTGAATTAAAAGATTTTGCTTATGAAGTATTCCCTCGATTAAGAGAGAGGCGAAAACAACGAGCAGGAACATTGAGTGGTGGTGAACAGCAAATGCTTGCAATTGCACGAGCAATAATGGCTGGTCCAAAATTACTTTTATTGGACGAGCCCTCAGTAGGTTTAGCTCCTAAAGTAAAGACTGATATATTTAAGGCGATTAAAAAAATAAAGGAGGCAGGAACTACTACGGTACTAGTCGAACAAAATAGAGCTTTAGCGATGGAAGTTTCAGATATGATTCATATACTTGAAGATGGAAGAATTGATTTGAAAGGTACTAGCGAAGAATTAAGAAGAGAACCTCGAGTTAAAAAAATATATTTGGGAATGTAAATAATTTAGAGAGGTAATGGTCAATTAGATTTTTAACTTACTTCTCCAAAAGTTAATTTTGTTTCTTAATTCTTCTTTTTGGGTGTTATCTAATAGATTCCTATTACTTTTAAGAGGTGAACTGCTCATTCGCATTTGCCTTAATATAGCACTAAAGCCTTTTTTCTCAAGAATATCATTCTGTAATTTTTCTAAAAGTGAACCTATATTTTCACCAGAAAAGGTATCGATCTTACTTAAAATATTATCAAATTGAGTTGTTAAATTACTATCTGAAGTTATTCCCGCATCAGGCTGAATATTTGGAGTCAATTTTGCGGGTTCGATGGTAGGAGCTGATATTGGTTCAATCTCCTTCTCATAAGATATTTCTGAGGTTGAAACTGATTTGGATGGTATCTCTTCAGATAATTTAGGAACTGAAGGAATAGTGAGTTTTTGATTTTGGGGGTGTAAAGGAATCACTTCAGGAGCCTGTGTAATAGCTTGTGTAATTTCCACTTGTTCGAATTTTTTACTTTGAATCCATACATCTTCCAAAACGGCAGCAAACAATTTTACATGTTCTTCTAGAACTGATCCCATTCCAGCTATTTCGAAATCACCTTCTGCTGATTTTGACACTACACACACGACAACTTCTTCGAAATCTTTATTTATTGACCATAAATTTTCTCGGGGATAATGTCTTATGGTAATATTGGGATAATCTGCTATTTGTTTAAACCTTATCTGATCTTCGGGATCAGTTAAATCGATATTTGTGGATATTCTAATATTAATGTGTTTTTTCAATCTTAATAATGGAACTAAGTCAATATTTACTAACTTTGGTGCTACTATGTGAATACGCATTTTAACTCGAGAGAGTGACTCATTAATTTGTGCCATAATTCCTTCAGATGACCGTACAAACCAAACATCCTTAAAGCTTAATAAAGATGCTTCTTTCGATCGCTCCCAAAATTCAATCATCGTAAGTTCGGCGCTTTCCAATTGGTGAATAATGTTGTAAATAATATCATCTTTCAATGTTTCAAAGATTTCTTTTCTGAATAAGCTCTTTAAATCATTAATTCCAGTCATAATATCATCATAAACACCTGTAATTCTTTCTTCTAAATCTTCTAAAGTTGTTACAATACCATTCTCAATATCTGTAACAATAGATCCTAAATCAGTACTTACTTCACCAGCAGTATCAGAAATACTACCCAATTGATTTATGACTTGATCCAGCATATTTTGAGTCGTTTGTACAAATTTATTCTTAAAAGTTTTAGTTATTTGATCGAATTGCTCTGATATCACTTTAGATACAATTTTCTCAGCCATACTACTTAAAGCACCAATTCGAAATTGTTTTTCGAATCTAGCGGCTATTTCTGATTTTACAGATTGCATACTTTCTTCCATAGATTCAAATTCTTTAGTGATATCAGAAGGGACAATTTCTTTTAAGTTAAAAATAAAGCTTTTTACATCTTGAAATCTTTTAACTTGATCAAGTTCTTTATCAAACAACTCAAACTGAGTTTTAATTTGAGCTGGTAATTTGGTCCTCATGATTTGTAGATAAGTTTTATAATCATCCAATTTTCGAAGCTTATCAGAGTGCTGCTCTAATGAATCGAATTTTTTTTGGATGTTTTGCGGAGCACTTTGCTCAAAACTCTTAATTATCTCTTTGAACTGACCTATTTGACTGATCAATGCTGCATACGGTGGTAATGCTTCATATATTGGATTCTTTCCAGGTATTTGTTTAAGTAGACCTTTTTGAAATAAATTATTGGCTACTTCAGCAGCCCTCTCTTCGGAGAGATCAGAAATTAAAGCAATCTCTCCAATCATTACAGGACCTCTTCCTGTGATTTTATAATAAGTATTCACTTCATCCTGTGCTAATCCAATAAGTTCTAAAACTTGTTTGGTTGCAGAATCTCTCTCATCTGACATTCTATATACTCTCTAATTATTACTTTTTGTATGCTTTTTCGAGGAACTCTAAATGAGTAATAGCTACATTTTTTTCTATTACTCCTTCTGAACGTTTCTTTCGAATTTTTTCAATCAAATATTCTGGATAAAATGTATGAACTGCAATATCAGTTAGTAAGAATACCCATAAAGTATCCTTATCATCTTTTATCAACTTAATAATCTTATATTTTTCTAAATCTTTTAAAAAACTCCCAACTTCATCTATCGATTGTCCAGGAGCTTTTGGAATCTTATTCAGAGGATATACTCTTTCTCTAAATAATGTGATAAAATCATAATTATCCGGATTCATAATAATGTGAGCAATTTGTAAATTATCCTCTGGAGATGGTTCATAATCTTTAAAATATTGTCTTACTTCATTGAGATAAGTACGTGCGAGTTCTGGTGTAGGAAAACCTTTCCTTGCATTCTCTACTAATTTAGAAACAGGTCTTCTAAAGATTGTAAAATCGGAAAGAAGAAAAAGAGTAATATCAGTATTTCCCTCAACCCAATCTTGAGTTATTAGACCTGTTTTAACAAATGGATCTAAAATAAATTCAAGATTAGGGACAATTTTATTTAATTTATCTTCTATGACACCCTGTAATTCTCTTCTAGATAATGGTCTTTCTTGTAAAGCTTCTAAAATAGTCCGCGCTTTTTCACTAATATATATTTGTGCTAATCTTTGCTCTTTTGATAAATTTTTCAAACGATCCAACAAAATTAATGTATTTTTAAGGTAGAGTCTTATTTTTTTTACAATTTCATAACTTTGCGATACATTTGTGCTCAGTTCCTTTAAATAATCTAAGATACCAACATTAATTTCTCTTAATACAGTTTCACCAAACATCTCAGGATCCTCACCTAACTCTAACATTAAGTTAATCATTAATGGCATTTCAGAATCTAATCCTGTGAAATAACTCGAAACATTAGAACGTGATTTTTCCAAACGTACTAATACATTCCCTGCTGCTCCTGCCCCCGTAATATGAGCATAAAATATTCGCATCATATCATCCAAATCCACCTTAAGATCTTCAGGGTAACTTAATTTAATGACTAAACCTTGATCCTCAGTCCATTCAGTTATTATAAAACCATGTGGCATTTAATCTACGCCTCCTTCTTTCTTTATTACTTTTTCAACTTTATCTATTTCTTCAGGTTGAATAAATTCATAATCTACACTTTTTATTTGGTTTTGAAGCTCTTTCCCTATAATCTCATCTCTTTTGTCTACTATTATTGGTTTTGTCCGTTTTGACTTCTTTACATTTTTCTTTAATTTTCTAATTTTTCTAACCATTGGAGGGTATTTAAGATACATTTGATGTACAGCAAAAAAACTAACTAGACCAACAATTCCAGCAACTAGCACATATATGAGCCAACTCAAATCCGGAGGAGGGCTTGTCGTGGGAGAAATAACAACTAAAGTAATTGTATAGCTCTTAAAATCGTAATTATCGCCGGCAAAAGCACTTATTGTTATGGTATGAACCCCCTCTCTAACATTATCTATTGTATCCTCATAAATATTATCTTGCCCAGAATATTTAAGTTCTCCTTGGTAATAAGGAGAATTGTATGTAATTGTCGCATTCGTTATATCAGCACCAAAGATCGTATCATTTAAGATTACTTGAAGTAATATATTATCTCCTACTTCCGCTTCTATTTGAGCTACTCCTGATACTGATCTAATTTCTGCAGCAATTTTGTTTACTGTGATTCTTAAATCTTTTGTTAATGACTGGAAATTTGATTTTTGGGCAACAATTGTAAACAATTTTGCTCCAATCCTTAATTCTGTTGAATTAAGTATTCTATAATATTGATCATAATTATTGTCTTTCACTAAATCTAGAGATAAATCTTCTCCAATCAATAAGACTGTTGCGTTGTCAATAAACACTCCATTTAGGTCTGTGTACTTAACAGTAAGATTTATACTTTGACCAATAGTAAGATTAAAAACAGGATTATTAGTCAAATCTTTACCATTCATAATAATTGTTAAGCTTGTCCCTATTTGTCCAATTTCTACTACAATTGAAATGGTTTGTGGTTCATAACCATCTTTTCGTGCGTAAATAGTTAAAAAATTAACTCCTTGACTTAAATCATTTGTATTTATAACCACTGAATAAATATTAAAATTTTCATTGAGTACTTTTGATATTCCTGTTCCATTTATGTCAACAATAGCACCAGAAATATGGGATAAAGTATCAGAATTATTATACAAAACAGTAATGTAAAGGAGTTGATTAGGATATTTAGTAATTGATGGATTCGATGTTGAATCTTTCCCATCTAAGAATAATGTTAAATTTGTTTGTATCTGTATAATTTCTATTACAATTAAAATCGAATAAGCTTCATAATTAACTTTTCGAGCAAAAAGCGTTAAAAAATTCACTCCTTGATTTAATTCATTTGTATCTATTAACACGGAATAATTATTAAATTTATCTTCAAGAACTTTCGATACAGAGGAGCCATTTATATCTACAGTCGCACCAGGAATATGTTCCTTTAAAATAGTATCATTATAAGTAAAAGTAATATTTAAGTACTGATTTTTATATAGCGGGATAGTTGGATTTTGTTCTGTTTGAATTGTTCCATTAAAATATACCCAATACTCAGTTTCTCTTGTATATATATTAATAGTTAATTTTTCAGTTATTGTTGTGTAATTATCTTTCTGAGCTATTATATTTAAAATGAATATTCCAACACCTAATTTTGTTGAATTTAAAGTAAGATTATAAAATTTATAATTTTCTGTAAACACTTCTCCAATACCTGTCCCATTCAATGAAATAGTTGCATTTTGGATAAGTGATTCACTCATCGCATCAAGATCCATGTATTTAACTGTAATATTTGCCATTGCTCCTGAATAAATATTAGCTGTTTTATTAATAGTACAGTTATTATCATCTATAATAATTTCAGTAATGGATGTTTGTCGCTCAACCACTTCAATTGATATTATAATTGTTTGAGATTCATATCCCGTCTCATTAAAATCAATTCTTAAATTAGGAGCAGTATTTACTTGATATTTAGAAGTATTACAAGTAATATTATAAAGCCCACCTCCCGATGTTATATACGACCAATCATCATTCCAATTATTAATTATTGGAGTAGCACCTTCAACTCCATTAATAACTGAAGCATTAGAATAGGTATAATTAAGATGTACGGTAAAGTTATTATTCCAAGGTACTTCTATACCTGAAAATTCTTCAGCATAAAGATCTGTCGAAAATATTACTTCAATTGTAATATTAACTTCATCATCCAAATATGAAGGATGAGAAGCATGAATGGTCAAAATGTTTTCTCCAGCGTCACCTCCAGTTGTATTAAATATAAGTAAATAATAACCATTATCTAAGTCTTTAAAAGTTTGAATCTCTCCTGTAAAGTTTCTCAAGGTGATATTTGCACCTTCTATTGGTTTGTTATATCTTACATCTTTAAATGTAACTTCTAAGTTGATTGTATCGCCGTAAACTACATCTTCATAATAATTATCAAGAGCTTTTAATGTGGAATTATGGGTAACTGTAAATTTCTTGTATATAATCCCTGTTTCATTGAATAAATTAAAGTTAGAATATGAATTATTCCATGTAACTATTGCTTCGTACTCACCTACCATGTAATTTGATCCATCAGAAGGAATAAAAATAGGATCAAAATAAACTATACCCGTATCATTAACTTGTTTGAATTGATTTTCTGCCGTCCAGATTGAGTCATCTGGAAACCTTATTTGGAGTTGAGCTTCTGTTTTATTAATATATCCCGAAATCAATTGCGATTTTTTAATATTTGCCGTAATATTAATCCATGTTCCATTAGTGAATACATTCCTCGGTATCCATTCACTTGTATCATTATTATATATATCCATTCCTAAACAATAATTTGGCGATTCCGCCTTTAGCCTCCAAAATAAATTAGTATTAGTTGTTATATTACTAACTGGAATATTTACAACCTTTTTGTTTCCATAGTTTGTTATATTAAGATCATCAAAAGAAACATTAGTCTGAGAGAAAAATACTTCTTTTAAATTATAATCTGATGGATATTCCAGAGTCATATTTGTTTCTTCATATCTGGTTGGAATCTCCATATGAGCATACGTTGTCCAATTCACATCAGTACTATTCGCTACAACAAAAGCTGAACCTTGATAAATATCATCAGGATTAGGAGTATAATAGCTTTCAGGAGTAGATTTATTTGCGTATAAAATTAGATTTGTTTCAAATTCTATCTTATATTTTATCCAACCATAATCATCATCATCAAAACTTAATGGCCAATTCAGATTGCTACTGAAATTTGCATATACATCTATTTTACTTCCATTCCAAGTACCTAACTTTCCACGATAACCTTCACCATAATTATCACCATTAACTTGTGAACCGTTTAAATATAATCCAAGTTGAGATGGTTTTGCTTTAGATTTAACAATTAGCGATATATTATCAATAAGAACAGAATATTCGTCCCAATAATTAGGATTTGAATTTCCACTAACTCTTTTAAACTCAAAAGTTATATTCATATCTTTTACTCCGGTAGGAAATATATCTGGATCATCAGTATCTAAGTAAATGGGAGTTACATTATACCATTGCCCAGGATTAGGATTACCACAGGCTTCTAACATTGATGCAAGACCATTACCCCATAATGTTTTATTGTTTACGATAATTTGTAAAGTAAAATGATTATTATATGTATCACTATATTTTGGAAATGCTGCAAATTTTAACAAAGCTTCATCTACATCTCCCCTATCCATTTCAAAAGTAGTTTCCCACCAACATTTATCACCAACGTCATATTCCCCGCTTGATTGTCCAATCCTTAATTCTAAGCAATCAGCACCACCTGAACCAGTATCATCTGTATCATAATAATTTCCTGAAAAATCGTTATCGACTTCTCCAGATCCTCCATCCACATCACTTTCATAAAAAGTCCAATTGTAAATATAATAGCTATCATTTTCATTTGCTCCACCGCCATCAGAAGTTCCAACATCATGAAATGTCCCATTAATCCAATTTCTTGTATCATATAAATTTGTTATTGTAGAATTTAATTGATAACCCATCCATCCCTCTTCTAATTCTACAAATTGAGAGTTATCATAAGGAGTATTATTAGTAAACCTTACCGGTAAATTAGTTTTTGTTCCATTGGCATAGTGAGTAACATTCCAAGGAGCCCCAATACCACTAAAAGTGTTATCAGTAGATAGATCTTGAGTTTTTAAATTTTCTTCAAGAAAAGTATATTCATCTTTCTCCTTCTTCCCATTTTCATTAAAGCTTAAATTTATTTCAATATTCTGTACAAGAGGAATCATTAAAAAACTAACTATCAAACCTATAACAATAAATATCTTTTTGCTACTAATTCGATTTATCTTTAGAAATTTATGATTTTTTAATGTCATATTAAATCACGAATAATAATCTGATATTCTTAATTTCTTTAAATCTAATTTGAATTAATTAATAATTAAATCTTTTTCTTATACGTTATTAGAAGTACTTATAAGATAGTAATGTCAATATGGTATATTAAAATCTTTTTTTTCTTTATCAATAAGAATTAAAATCTGATAATTTAAAATCATAAAATATGAAAGTGATATATTAAATATTATTTTTAAAGAGGATTTTTTACAAAACCTCCATCAACTTGAATTGCGGTCCCTGTAATATAACTAGCTTTATCTGAGGCTAAAAAGACTACCAAATTTGCCAATTCCTCTGGTTTACCTAATCGTCCAAGTGGAATAGACTCTATCCACGTTTTCTCAACTTCGGCATAAGTTTGTCCAGTATCTTTAACTGTAGTATTGATTAATTCTTTCATACGATTAGTTAGTGTTGGACCAGGGCAAACAACATTGACTAAAATATTATCCTTACCATATTCATTAGCAAGAGTTTTTGCAAATCCGACAACACCCAACCTTGTTGTATTTGATAAAACTAAATTATTTAAGGGCTGTTTAACTGAAACTGAAGTAATTGCTATAATCCTACCCCCTTTTTGCTTCTTCATTATTGGAATGACCATATCCGTTATATAAATAAAAGAACGGAGGTTTAAATCAATCGAATTTGACCACTCCTCTTTAGAAATTTTATCAATGGGTTTTGAAGGAGGACCACCAGCATTATGCACTAAAATATCAATTCTACCAAATTCTTTTAAAGTTTTTTCTATAAGATTTTTTATATGATCTTCATACATTAAATCTGTAACAATGGAAAATACTTTATTATTCAAGGCAACTGAATAAGAATCTTCTATTTTTTCCTTCGCAATCTTCAGATTTTCTTCGGAACGACTACATATTACCACATTAGCACCTTCTTGATATAATCCTTTGGCACATTCGAACCCTAATCCTTTACTCGATGCTAAAACAAGAGCAACCTTTTTTTCTAAACCTAAATTCATAATTATTTACCCCTTTCTTTACTTTATTTTCGAAATATTATTGAATAAACTACATTTACGAAAAAACTGGTTACATCTAATACAATTTTCCGCGGCTATGCAATCTTTCGCTAATGGACAACTAATATTATTTTTATCTAGTTTTATCATTACACGGTGTAATCGCTTTTCTACATTATATCGCATGGAAATAAGCCTCTCTTTAATTTTACCAATTTTAATAAATCATACAAAAAATTATAATTTCCTTATTTTCCTATGAAAGATTTTAAAAGGATAATTTTATAAATTCAAATAGTTATAATAGTTTTATAGAGTGAAGAATATATTATTAAATATAGAAAAAAAATACTAAAATTTTGTAGAAAAGGTGTATTAGTATTAGTATTGACACAAAAAGTTTCGATAATATTCTCAGCAAGATTATAAAGAGTGAAAGTGGCATTAAAAAAGTTATTTTGGTTGACAGGACAGGATTAACTATTGCTAGTGTCTCAAAGTTTTCTTATTTCCCCGCTGATGTAGATGGTATTGGAGCAATTGCCAGTGCAGTATTCTGTGCATCAGAAGAACAAGGAAAAAATCTAGAACTTGGCAATTTAGAAATTGTAACTTCCGAATTCAGCGGAGGGAAAATCTTTGCGTCAAGCTGTGGACCTAAAGGAGTTCTCACACTCATCTCAGATCCAGATATCAACATTGGTTTAATTAGACTTATTCTGAAACGATCTGGGGATGAATTAAAGGATATATTAGATGAATTCCTATCAGAAACTGTAGAAGTTATGGATAGTGGTTTGGATCTATCTGATCTTGACTCTTTGACACCTGATTAGGATATACAAAAATTAAATTTTTCTTTACTACACTTCCATAAAGGATTTAGATTCATCCTGAAATCATATTTTTCAAAATAAAAAATATTCATCATTTTTGGGTATAAATTATTCAATTTATTTAAGCTATGGTTGAAGATATAAGAAGTTCAGTTTTTAACCTCAATAAAATTTAAATACATAATTTTCTGTTTAAGCATTAAATCAGAAACTAAATATATATCCCGAAATCACATAGACATATAACTTGATTGTTATATTTAAGCAAGATGGGATGAAATTCAATTGGAAGAATCTCAGATCTTTTATAAAAAGAAGAAAGAGTCTAAATATGGGCCATATAAGATTCTATTCACAGGATTAGACGGAGCGGGTAAAACAAGCATAATATTAACTCTTGGAAGGCAGTTATCAAAGATAAGTAAAATTGAACCAACTAAGGGAGCACAAAGAACAAGCTTTAAATTATTGGGAAGAGAAATAAGTGAATGGGACTTAGGAGGGCAAAAGAGTTATCTTATTTCATACTTAAAAAGTCCTAGTAAATACTTCGATAAAACAGAAATTGCGATATATGTTATAGATGTATTAGATGATTCTCGGATAATTGAATCTATAAGTTATTTGTATGATGTAATTAATAAGTTTAAAGAATTGAAAATTAATCCTCCCCTCAATATATTCTTTCATAAATATGATCCTCAACTAATGAATAATCTTACCCTCAAAAGTCAAATAGATGATGTAATGAAAGAAATATGGGAAACCGTGGAATATAAAAAACTATATTTTTTTCGTACATCTATATATGATCCATTTGCCTTAATGAGTACGTTATCTAAGATCTTATTAGAATTATATCCAAAATCAGATTTAATTCAGAAAACTATTGAAGAATTCGCGAAAAAATTAGACTGTGATGGATTAATTATAATCGATAAAAATTCAATTATTTTGGGGTCCCATTTTAAAGATGATGATTCAAAACAATTGCTAAGCAAAACAATTGCTTACTTTCTAACGTTAAATGATGTATTTGTTGATATGAATTTAGAAGAACAGAAGGATCAAATAATAGTTAGAAAATCACAAAATCATTTTTTATTTAAACCCATCATATTTCAAGAAAGTAAGATATCATATTATATGCTTATTCTGAAAAGACGTAATCCCTTTGATCTTTATTTCATTAATAAAGATTTTCCTGCATTTGTCAATGTTTTCAAGGATATAATTTTAAGTTAAAATTTTAAAGATGAAATATAAACATCAATAAAGTTTATCAACAACTACAATCTAAAGAAATTTATGTCATTTGATTTTGTAAAAAAATTAGATTTTGAATCTGAATTTTTCAATCTGTATAAAATTTCAGAAAGCGCATATGCAGCAATTTGTAAAGAAGATTCTTCGATGAGAGCAAATGCGGGATTTATAGATATTGGAGATTATTTGATAATCGTTGATACTACTATGAGTATAGGAGCTGCTAAAGATCTTATAAAAGCCGCTACCCACTATACTCAAAAGGAACCAAATTTTATTGTAATAACTCATTATCATTTGGATCATATAATGGGAAATTCATTATTGGATGTATCAACACAAATAATGACATCAGATCGAACTCTTAAAAATCTTCAAACAGAAGGTAGAAAAAGAATCGAAGATATAAAGAAGATGGATCTAAAAAAGCTGGAATCCTCTCTTAATAAAGTTACAGATGAGGTACAAAGAAAACGAGGAGAAATTGAATTAGCTGTTGCAAAAACTATTCAATCAGAGGGATTTACTATTCGAGAACCCAATATTACATTTAAAACAGGTTGTGTTATTCATGGAAATAATAAGAATGTTCATTTGCGTACATTTCAAAAAGCACATACAGATGGAGATGTTATAGTATACATTCCTGAGGAAAAAATACTTTTTACTGGAGATCTTCTGTTTGCGAGAACTGATCCTTGGTTAGGCTCCGGAGATCCTGAAGGGTGGATTTCCTTATCTGAGGAATTATTCACAATAGATTTTAAAATTGCTGTACCTGGACATGGAGAATTAGCATCTAAGGACGAATTTACCTTACAAAGTAAATATATCGAGGAAATTCTTAGAATTGTGAAAAAAAAGATAGATGCTGGAGAAGATCCAACCACGATAAAAAGGGAACATTTTTCTGAGGAGTTCCAATCATGGAAGAGTCCAATTTTTCAAAGGAATATTGAATTCCTTTCAGAATATTTAAAAAAATCTTAATTTTTTTTAGTTTAAAATTAGTTATATACTAAAAAGGCTTAGTTCCCTTCACAATTTTATAATAACGATCCCGTTCTTCTCGTATAATTTTAATATCATTTTGTAAATCATTTAATAATCGTCTCATATTCTCTTTCTCGTTCGTTACACCCAAAATTTTATCTTTTAATTGCTGTATTTCGAGTTCTAATTCTGGAATTGTACCACTCTCCCTCTTTGCTTTCAACTCTTGAAATTTTAAATTTTTATTAGTTTCCTTTAAATTATCAATTTCTTGCTTTAAAGTCTCATTTTCCATTTTAATCCGTTTAATTTCTGATAGTAATTGTTCAGCACCTTTTTCAATTTCTGTGGTATCACCTAATTTAGCTTTTAAATTTTTAATTCTCTCGTCCTTCTGGTCTAAAGCCATTTTTTGTACATTTGTTAATCTAGTTAATTCTCTGTTTTTTGAGGTTAATGTTGCATTATATTCGCTTAATTCAGCCATTTGGGTACCCCAATTCTCTAATTTTGAATATAATTCAGCAACTTCTCTTTTTAAATCTTCAACGTTTCGAAGATGTTCTGATCTATCAGATACTAATAGAGATACTTTTTGAGCTAGATCATCTATTTTTTCCTTCTTATCTCCTATTTCTTGTTCAAATTCTTCTCTTTCCTGCCAATATGCATCTAATTCACCTTTTTCTAATAATTCGTAGGATCTAGCAATTAAATCTTTAAATTTTTTCTCCTTTCTTTTAGGTAATAATTCAAAAGCGATCCTTCTTATTTGGCCCTCAAAATTTCTTGGAAGGATATCTTCGTCAGAAAGAAATACTGTAATTACATGATCCCCTTTCCCTATAAAATGTTTAGAGGAATGACCTGTAAAAAAGCTAGCAACACTTAGATCACGTTTGATTTGCATTTCAAGATAATTAGGACCTGTTTTAACTCTTTTATGCTCATCAAAGACAGTTTCTAACATTGATTCTGTTACACCTAACTCTTCACTTACATTTGGGGGATATTCAATATCTATGGAGAGCTCTGATTTTTTGTCTAGATTCAGTATTACAAGTCCTTTCAAGATGCAAACCTATAATATATAACTTTATTTTAATAGATATTTACAATAATAATATGTTATCTTACATTATTTAATATTAGAGATGATATTTCATCTTTAGTAATTTTTTAAAGTCTAAGTATAAATGTGTGAAAACGTCTCTACGGTCTTTAAAACATCATTAGTTAAATAATTTTGCTTAAATGCTGAAGCAAAAAAAGCTCGATCTCCCGGATTGAAATAATTATAACCAAATTTGTTCCACTCATGACTTGGTTGCAGTGGTGTAAAAAGAGAGATTTGATCTTTTACTAGATTCATTAAAAGTATATTTTGCTCTTTCTTAGAACTATTGAATATAGTGGTTAATAATATATCCTCACTGAATATTTCCCAAGAATGTTTAAATTGAATACAAAATTGTTTGATGTCGAATTTGTTATCTACTATAAGTTTTGCTAAGGTCATTATAGATATATCATAAGTACTTTTCTTATTTTGTTGATATAATGGATTAGAAACAATTATACTTGGCATTGTATTTTTTTCCTTCTGAATTTGAGGAGTACTATATTCCGGTAAAATTCTTAATTGATTTAGTCCAAGGATATTTCTAACATCTTGAATGTTTCCACCAGTATCAAAAAATTGTTTATTAATAATATACTTAATAAGCTTTTGAGCATGAACGTCTCCAAAATATGGATAATCAGAAGCAAAAAGGAGATGTTCGGACCAAGTACGATTATCTACACTCTTTTTATTTTTAGATTGAAACCACTTTCGAAAACTCTCAAAAAAATTCCCCGCACCGGCTCCATGCAACATTGAGAGGTCACCATAAGTATTTGGTTGAACAATAGTATCATAGACTTCATAATCATCAATATTCCCTTGAGCAAAATGAGCAATTATAACTTTAAAATGCGGTAACAGATCAGGAAATTTGGACTTAATTACATTTCTAGCGGATCTAATTAATTTTCCAATTTCTAAAATTGATCCCCTGCCTCGAGTATCAAAAATAACAGGCATTGAGTAACTGGCAGCTTCAATTAGAACATTTATAACTTTTTCAGAAGTTATTTTGTCAATATATCCTTCGGAGCGAGGATGTAATTTTAAACCCCTTAATCCTAACTGTTCTCTAACATATTTCACTTCATTTACTGCTTTTTCCCCTTCCATTGGATCACATCGCCCATACCCAATTAATTTCATAGAAAAAGGAAATCTTGTTGTAAATCGAGAAATATTTATATTACTTGCTCTAAATAGAGCTTCTGGGCGTTTATCTCTAAACACATCTTGGAATGGAAAGCAGACAGCTTGATCTATAAATGAATAAAACTTTGATTTTTCTTTTAGATCAGAATGTCTTTTTCCTAATTTTTCGAGTTCACTATAAAGTCTATCTGTAAATGGAAATGGTGTAAAAGACCATGAGATTTTTGTAAATTTTCCATTCATAGTAGTCGTAAAAGACTGTTCACCAGTTTTTTCCCAATCAGCTTTGATTCTACCTTGGACATTACCCCAAAAATCAAATGTTCCTACCCCAGGAGCTAATGGATTCATCATAGTTGCTCCGTCTACATCTTGACCGAGATGAGAATGAGCATCAATTATGATTAATTGCTCTGTCCATTTTTTACCATCTTGTTCTATTGTACAAGTCAGCATCTTGTTTTCTAAATTTCTTTTTATTTTATTTTCCTATTTATACCATTATTTGTTTTTAAAGCTAAAAAATATAATTGATGAAAAGATATTTAAAATAATTCCTTAAACCTAAAAGTTATGATAATTGTGCTCTAGAATGATAAATTCTTCTGTAAATTTAATTTTATCTTAAATATTTTCTAATTATCGAATCAAAACAATCCTTTTTAAAATAAAAACCATTTTTTTTTATTAAATGAACGTACCTGCAATAATATTTATCTTATTTTTATTTGCACTTTTAATGGCTTTTTTTTCTCAAGATAAATTTGACTATTTTCCTGTTGCATTGATTATAGGAACTACTGCGGTAATTTCAATGCTAGCGTTTACTGATGTTGAAGAGGCAGAAATTATTGGATTTATCAATTTCGATACTCTCATTTTTATTTTTGCTATGCAAATAATCATATATTTTGCAGTTAGTGACCGAGTTTTAGAATATACTGCTATAAAATTGGTTCATATTACGAAAGGAAACAATCGGTTATTCTTTTATTTGATTTGTCTGTTTACAGGTATAATAGTTGCTTTTATAGAGGATTTAACTCTTTCATTGATATTGGTACCCTTAATCTACAGGACATGTCGAGTTTTAAAGATACCTGCTGGTACTTATATGATGGGAATGACCATTACTATAAATATTGGAGCAATTCTCACGCCTATCTCAAGTCTTAAAAATTTAATTATTGGTAAGGAGTTTGGATGGGGATTTGGAGAATATTTTGCTAATATGGGTATTCTATTTATAATCACTTTATTATTGACAATTTTCTTGATTGACAGATTTATTTTAAAAAAAGAAGAAAAACCAACTGAACGAAATAAGAAGATTTTATTAGAAATACTAGAACCTGAAATTGTTATCGAAAATAAAAAGTTCTTTTTCATGACAATTTTCATTATTTTAACCACTTTTGTATTCATGATTATTGGAGTTAAACCTGCTCTTGCTGCAATTATCTCTGCTGCCTTTCTTCTTCTTATTCATTCTAAGAATACAAATTTTTCCGATCTTAAGGATGATATCTCTTTGAGAATTATCATTATTTTTGCGATTTTGTTTATTCTAGCTAATTCTTTGTCACGATTTGGATTTTCAGATTTGATAGCTACTGGATTAGTAAATTTGTCAAATAATAATATCTATTTAGCCGTTTTGATAGTACTATGTCTCTCCACTCTTTTGTCCGCTTTTCTAGCAGGAACACCAGTCACGATTATTCTTCTTCCAATTTTTTCAGCACTCATAGGACAAGGATTCTTTCCTAATCCGATCATCATTGCTTTCATAGCCGGTGTTAATTTGGCTGGTAATTTTTTACCACAAGGGTCAGCTTGCGATCTTCTCACTCTTTCTTTAGCTAAAAAGTATAATGTAGTGAATTTAAATTACAAGCGTTTACTTAAAACTGGAGCACTTTTTGCATCGATTCACTTTTTATTAATTTTAGGTTATACAATGCTTTACACTTTATTTTTAAGCTAAGACAACAGAGAACAAACATTCTGATCTTTATTTCTACCATGAGGATAAGGTTCTATTTACTCTTATTAGATTTATAACAAAACTTTAACTATAAATATTTAAATTGAATCAAAGAGAAGATTTATAAATAAAAGCTAGTTATGAGATAAATGATAAATCAAAAATATTTACAAACTATAATTGAAATTATAAGGAGAAATTGAATTGTCTGAGGATTTAATTGGTTTAATAGTAGATTTATGTGAGAAGGAAGCTATAGACCTAGTTCAGAAAAAAATTGATGCTGGAGGAGATCCTTTAAAAATTCTAGAACAGATTAGAACTGCTATGACTAAAGTTGGAGAAAAATTTGAGAGTAAGGAGTTCTTCCTACCAGATTTGATAATGTCTGGAGAGATTTTAAGACAAATCACAGAAATTTTGGAACCCAAGCTTAAAGCAGATATTAAGGCCCAGAGTTTAGGAAAAATTGTATTGGGTACCGTTTTTGGTGATATACACGACATAGGCAAGGATATTGTAAAATTCATGTTAGAATCTAATGGGTTTGAAGTTCATGATCTAGGTGTTAATGTTCCCAAAGAAAAATTTGTAGAAAAAATAAAGGAATTGGATGCAAAAATAGTAGGCTTGAGTGGGTTCCTAACCCTAGCATATGATACCATGAAAGAAACTATAGAAGAGATCAAAAATGCAGGTCTAAGAGAAAAAACAAAGATAATGATTGGTGGAGGACAAATAAATGAAGATGTAAGAAAATACGTGGGAGCAGATTCCTATGGAAAGGATGCAATTGAAGCAGTAGCCCTAGCCAAAGAATGGATAAGTGAATAGTATTAGTCCTCAGTAGAGAAAGTTAAGGTGATAATAATAATGGAAAAGAAATGGGAAAATTTATCATTAGATGAAAAACAAGAAGAAATGTTTAAAAAATGGCTTTCACCACAAAATATTGAATTTGTAAACTCTGAAGCCGAGAAAGTTTATAAAGAAAGAGTAATGAGGATAAAAGACGTTGTTCAATTGAAAAAAAAGCCAGATAGAGTTCCTACTGTATTAATGCTTGGCTTTTTTCCTGCCTATTATAGCGGTATATCTCCAAAAGAATCTATGTATGATTATGATAAACTTTTTGCAGCATGGAAAAAAGTGATTTTAGATTTAGAACCAGATGCTCATATAGGGTGTTTTGTACCTGGACCAGGAAAAGTTTTTGACATTCTTGATTATAGATTATACGCTTGGCCTGGCCATGGAGTCTCGCCTAACCTTTCATATCAGTGTCTTGAGGGAGAATATATGAAGGCGGATGAATATGATGCCTTTATACAAGATCCCTCTGGTTTCTTCAGAAGTGTCTACTTGCCTCGTGTATTTGGAACTTTAGATCCCTTTAAACAATTAGCACCTCTCACCAACATAATTGAATTACCATTCACAGGGGGCAATCTTTTACAATATGGGCTTCCAGATGTTCAAGAAGCTTTGAAATCCCTTATGGAAGCAGGAAGTGAGGCTTTGAAATGGGTAGAAACTCTCGGAGCGTATGATAAGGAGATGGCAGAAAATGGCTTTCCAAACTTTTTTGGTGGAGCATCAAAAGCACCTTATGATGTAATAGGCGATACTCTCAGAGGAACTAAAGGGATTATGCTTGATATATACCGACAACCTGATAAGGTACTTAAAGCTCTTGAAATAACTGTACCATTGATGGTTAACATGGGGGTATCTATGGCTAAGATGAATGGAAATCCTATAGTATTCATACCTTTACATAAAGGAGCTGATGGATTTCTTTCTGATGAGCAATTTAAGACATTTTATTGGCCTTCCTTTAGAAAAGTTCTCATGGGTTTAATAGAAGAAGGATGTGTACCTTTTTCTTATGTTGAGGGTGGTTTTAACTCACGTCTTGAGGTTATTAAAGATTTACCTAAAGGTAAGGCGATATGGGCTTTTGATTTAACAGATATGGAAAAAGCAAAAGAAATTTTAGGCGACTCTGCATGTGTAGGAGGTAACATGCCAATTTCTTTATTAAATTTAGGAACACCCCAAGAAGTAAAAGATTATGCTAAAAAATTAATAGATACAGTTGGTAAAGACGGTGGTTATTTGATGATGAATGGGGCAGTCATTGATGAGGCAAAGCCAGAAAATGTTAAAGCTATGATTGATTTCACCAAAGAATATGGTGTATATAAATAAAATAATTTCAAAATTTTCTTTTTTTTTTCAATCTGATATTTTAATACTCAAAATTATTCAAAATATTAAGGATTAGGCGCTCATCTCTTTGGGAAGGGTTAATACACCAGTAAGAGGATTATTCAATGGATCCTGATAATACTGGATTGCAAATTATATCCTATCATACGATAAGTTTATCATTTTTGCTGAAGAGAAATAATTAGAAGTGAGGAGTTTCAACATTGAATTTGTGAATACTAAGTTTTACTATTAGCAGAATTATTATCATTCTTATTTTGAGAACTATTTTCAATTTTATCTAACCATTTCCTAATTGTTATTAAACTAGTATTTTGTTCATTTGCGATATCTTGAATACTTTTCCCAATATCGTAATATTGATGCTTCAACCAGTTTACATTCATATAATCGCATTTTTCCTCTAATCCCTTCCCAATTACACGTGTTTGCAAAATTCTCGCAATAATCAAGAGTGCTCCACTAATTATAGGAAAAAAAAAAGCAAAAGTAAATTTATAACCATAAGGATACATAAATGTCATTATTCCCACTAAAAGTGTAATCATATTCCATAAAAAATAAAGAATTAAAATAACAATACCCCATTCTTGCCATTTTTCTGAAATATGATGTATGCTTTCAGAATTTTTCGAGAGGAAAATTGATCTAATTAGAAAGATTGTTATTATTATATAAAGCAAAGATATAATTTTTTGGGAAATATCAATTATAATAGACCCAGGATTAGGAGAACCATAAATCCAATATGGTATATCAAAATATATATCATTAAATAATAGAATTGGGAAAATAAATGACAATATCATTGAAATTATCGAGCCAAATAGAAATATATACAGGATTTTCTTCATAAATAATAAACTAGTTTATTAAATATTTAAATTTAATCTATAAGATTAATTTATTCAATTAATAAGATTTTTAGTGTAATTGAAATCGAATTTTAGGTACGAATAATAACTTAATCTCTCATTTCTTTTGGAAGTGTTAAAGTTCCGGTGAGCGGATTATTAAGTGGATCCTGACAATATTGGATAGTAAAGTATATTAAATCATATAAAATACTTGGATCCTCTCCATTTTGTAATTTATAATCATAAAGGGAAAGCTGATATTCTGCTTCAGTTATTGGTGGTTCCGCATAAGAGATGTTTCCAAAAACGGATTGTAAAAGAGGTTTCATAAATGGTGAATATAGAAAACCTAATTCTTTTAATACATCTTTTAGATAGAAGAACAATCTCTGGACAGCTTGCATCATATAGCGTATAGGATGATTTTCTGGACCCAAATATTGCTCAGCAAAATCAGGATCATATTGAGCAAGTTTTTCTCGTGATATATTCAGAGGTCGGAATAAAGAAATTAACCCTCTCTCAATTGCCCCTTCTCGATTAGTTGCAATTGTTTCACTACCAGCATCGGGTACCCATACGCCCTTTTCTAACAATTTTCTTGTTTTATAACACATAGCTTGAATTAACATTCCGATTCCAATTCGACGGCAAATAGAAATTTGGGCATCACTAATTCTGACTTCAATTGTCCCCCAATCTGTTAATGGAAACACATCTTGAAACCTCCCATCCTCTAAGCTTGCCTTCTGCACGGTTTGAAGGAAATAATTTACGGAATTTTCATTTAGATCTGTTAAGTAAGGGATATAATATTTTGGGTCATTCCCACTCAGCATCGTAGTATTATTCTTTAATCGCAACGACCTAGTACAGTTTGGTGCGGTAATTCGGCCATTAATAATCTTTACTACATCTGTAGGTCGATTATTAATAATTGGTGAATTACATGTCAGGGAAATGAGATGTGGGATGAAATTTCGTATCATACAATAAGCTTGAACTTTTTCTAATTCAGAACTAAAGGAGCCTATATGAGAATGATCAGCCTGAGAAACTCCACGCATGTATTCCTTCGTCGCAGGATTGATAGCGGAAGCTATAATATGCAAATCTTTTGGTAATGTGGCTTTTGCTAATAAAAATAGAGTACTTGCCCAATATGCTAATTCTTCAACATAAACACATGGAGGCGTTACGAGTTCTAATATATAAGTAATTGCGGTTACATTCCCATCTCTAGCAAAAGTATCTATATCGACATATGAATCACCTAGAGCGTATCGAATATCCATAGCATACCCTTTTTCTAAATCATCCTTCCCCCATGGTCTAGCTAAGACCTTTTGCCTAATGTATTCAGGAACTGGGAGAAAATCTTCTCTTCCCTCATATAACATCTCATCCATGATTTTAATAGCATCTTTAACAATCTCTTTCATCCGAAATACCATTTCCTCTCCAGGAGGATATTCTCCACTATCATCAGCAATAATCAATTCCATTTCAATACCATGAGTAAAAGGTAAAGCTGTCCAATTTTCAGTGTCAGCTAATATTTCGGACCATGGGTGTTCAGGGATTAGAACTTCTTTATAATCAGTTCCAAGAAATAATTTATCTCCAGATCTATCAATACTTTCTCCTAACGTAACAGCTGAAGATAACCCTGATTTTCCTTTTTTAGCATATAAATGTGAAAAAGTATCCCCTCGTTGTTCTACTTTTTTCTTTTTTTTATCTTTCTTTTTTTTTTTATCTTTTGTCATGGAAACTTTACCTTCTTATTGTAGTACTATATTTAATCATATAAAAAAATGATTTTTTCCCTTACGTTATATATAAATAATTTTTATTTTATAGTTTTTAGATCTTACCTTCATTTTATAATAAGGATTGGATAAACGACTTGAAAATATTATAATCATTAATAAATTCATAGGAAAGTACTAAGTTAATTACTTTGCATTTGTTGATTGGAAATATTTCTTTTAAGTAATCAACAATTTTACCCCCTTTGAAAAAAGAATCATCTACAATCAAGTTAATGGAATCTCCAATTTTATCAACTTTAGAGTGAAATATCGCTTCCAAACCAACCTCATCTGATACGATAACAGTAGGTTTTCCTAAGTATGGAATAAAATCTAAATTAAAAATTATTACTTGATTTGGAGCATTATTAATTTTGTTGAAAAATTGCTTTAACGAAGTTTGAAGAGTTCTAAGTTCATTTTCAATATAATTCTTTTTTGATGGAAACACATAGTAGGCTATTGACTTGTTTAATGAATATTTTATATCATTATATACACGATCCATTATAGGAAATATGCTAAAATCGAAACCGAATAATGATACTAATGCAATTGTAAAATTAAAATCGCCTAATAGTAGATTATTACTAACATTTCCACCATTCAAAGAAAAATTTCTTATCTCATTACCAACAGCCGAACTGAGTATATTTAATACATAATACTGAGAAAATACTAATTGTGATTCTGTTTTTGTTCTAATTTCATCAACCATCACGTAAATATCATCAAAGATATCTTTATTAATTTTTTCTTTAAGTTCAGGAATATCCAAATTTTCAATAATAGTATGTGCTTTCGTAGGATTTTCAATTTCGGCAAGAAGAATAATAACATCTTTAAAAATTTTATAATATTGCTTTTTATAATCTGCTTTGAGTAAGTTTAAGATTTTTTCAATAATCAAATTAATTACAACAACTAATTCAGATGCAATATTTTGTTCTTTCAATTTTTTCGCTACATTGAATAAGATTTGAATCTTTCGAATTTCACTCTCCACATGACCTATTAATTTTAACGCTAATAATGGATTTGATTCAATCATCTTACTATAAATCTTGAGGAATAAATCCTCTTTCGATGAGGAATCTTGAATTAAAAGAGCAACTTTTATTGCTCGTTCTGGATTTATTTCCACGTGATCTTGAGCCAGAAGTTCTAGTAATTGTTGCTTATTTTTTGGATCACTCAAATTATTAACAATTTGTAAGGTGGAATCAATATTTTTTAAACCATAGGCTCTAATTAAATTAAAGTAGAAATCTATCTGTTCTTTCTTTTTAGATAGCATTAACGCTAATTCTAAAGCACGAGTTGGATTGTTATTTGAAAGATATCCTTTTGCTAGATTTTTTAAATACTTATCGATTTCTTCTAAAAGTTCTGGACTTTTTGTACCTGCAGCTTGTAGAGATGTATATTCTTCCCTTAATTTTTTTAATTGTTGTTCTGCTTTTTTTATTACATCTTTCTTCATTTCAATAATAAAATTATTTTGGTTAAATGATTCCATACTCTTTTTATTGCTGAAAATATAATTCTCTAAAATTTTGTTGAATTTTCTTTCGTGGATTTGTTCCCTTACTTTTTGTACTTTAACAGTATATTCTGTAATCTTTAACCAATAGACTTTAATTATTAACTTACCGGAACCATCTGAAGTAGGATCTAATTTTAATTCTATATTTTTTGTTTCTCCAGGACTAAACTCTGATATCTCCTTAAGACCGACAGGTTCAACATTAATAGTTAAATTTTCGCCCTCAAATTCAAACTTAAAATTTTCAATTTTATTTGTATTATTTATTGCTTGAATTGAAATGTTATTATCAATTCCAGGAATTAATAAATTTTGAGGGAATTTTGTTATATTTAAAGATATAATTGTATTAGGATCTGACATAATTCAATTTTTTTTGCTCACCTTACTAATACTAAATCAGAATACCTCATTATTTTTTAGGTTTGATTTTTATCAATAAAAAAAAAACTTTTACAAAAATCCAAAAAAATAGCGTTCTTATTTTCCCATTCGTCGATTTCTTGCAATATAATCCTTGAGATCCTCAATTACCATTTCTTTATTGTAATCAGGCCAATACTCTTTTCGAAATTTAAATTCTGCATAAGAAGAATCCCACAATAAAAATCCTGAGAGTCTTGCTCCATCATTCATACCAGTTCTAATAATATAATCTAAGGGAGGGAAGTTTTTCGAATAAAGATGTGATTTTATTAAAGATTTATCTACCTGTTCTGGTGTAATTCCATTACTTACTATCTCCTTCACAGCGTCAACAATTTCTTCATGTCCATCATACATAACGCAGAGATTAATGAAATTTTGATTATAATTTTTAGTAAGTTCAATTAATTCTTGAAACTTACCCCTAACCTCATTGGGCAATATTGAAATCCTTCCAATAACGTTAAATCTAACTTTTTCTTCTTTAACGATTGATTCGTTTATAATCGTATCGATAGCTTTAATCATTATCTTGTAAATATATTCAATTTCTTCAGGTTTACGTTTCTTCACATTTTCGAGCGATAAAAGATATAAACTCAAATAATGAATCCCCGCGTCAAAAAAATCGAATAAACGTTTTTTAAGGTTTTCATAACCAATTAAATGCCCTAAATTAATTTCAAGATTTCGCTTTTTGGCCCATCTTCTGTTAATGTCTAGAAGTGGAAATCTCTTCCAAGTACCATCAATAATGAGGCCAATATGTCTAGGTAATCTCTCTTTTTCTTTTAATTTTAGTTCTTCTAGAATTGTTTGCATGAAGTTGAAAAAATAATTTTTTACTTTCAATATTAATATGAATATTAAAGGTATTAAACTTTTCTCAAAAATGGTAAAATCATTCTATTATTAGAATTTAAATTTTTTTAGGAAAATAGCAAATCTTAATAAAAAAATATTCATTTCAGATTCACTGGATTGCTTTATTTTGTTTGTGTATAATTACCTTACACGATAATTTCTAATATCTCTCTAATTTGATTTAAGACTTTTGATTGAGCTATTTCTAATATAAACAGCCTTTTAATAACAAAATGAGAAAAGCTCCGGAACAGTTGAATGGTTGTTTAGGCAAGTGATAATACGAAATTAAACCAACTTTTATTAGTTGACCATTCTGCAAGTATTTATATTAATATTCTTACCAGCTATACAAAGAATCAATAGATTCAATGCTATGAGGGTTCTATACACAGTATATGTCCATTTTCTTCGAGTATATGGTATCATATAAGTGCTAATTTTGATATCGGTACTGTTGGAGATGGGACAAATGATTAGCATTTATCAATTAACGGTGTCGATTAAGGATCATTTGGGGATCAAGAAACTCCTAATTCCATGGATTATATATACTGTTATTATATATATTATTTTTTAAAAGAGAAAATTTGATTTATTCATCATTAATGAGATTTAAATAATAAGTTATCTATGCAAATAGTATCTTTTTACATTTATTCAAAAAAAAAATCTAGAACATGAAAAAAAATGACAAATTCAGAAGTTGACGTTATTATAGTTGGAGGGAGCATGGCAGGTACCTCTTTAGCATTTAATTTATCAAGAAAGAGTCAATTAAAGATTATCGTAATTGATCGTTCTAAAAGAGAATTACTTGGAAAAAAATGTTGTGGAGATATTTTTTTTGGAGACTGGGAAAAAGATCATCTTCTTACTCCTCAGGAAGATGAAATTTTTGATACATGGAAGGATCATGATTTAGTTATACATGCGGAAGATACCCATGGAAAAACTCGTTTTGCAAATGGACTTATTGTGGATCGTCTTAAATATACTCAACGATTGCTAAAAGAGGCAGAAAGAAATGGTGTTAAAATATTTGCCAATAGAAAAGTGGTTAAACCAATAATTGAAAATGATTCTATTGTTGGTGTTGTTGCTATAAATCAAAAGACAAAAGAACGAGAAACTTATAGAGCAAAGCTAATAGCTGATACCTCGGGATTCGCCCATGTAGTCCGAAGAAACATTCCTGAAGGAAGTTTTCCTTTATTAGAAAAAAAAATATCTTATATGGTAGATGGATATAGAGAAATCTTAAAGGTTGATCCTAAAATCGATCAACGTCTTATTATGGTTGTTTCAGATGATTTACCTGTAGGATCTTTTTTTTGGGTGGTGGATCAAGCAAGAGGACGAGTAAATGCAGGTATGTATATACGTAATAATGAGGGAGAAGAAAAAAAGAAATTACCAGATGTTTTTAAAAATATATTACATACACAATTTTATACGGAAGATCAGTATGAGGTAGAAGAAGCGAGTGGATGTCCAATTCCTTCAGTTATTCCTATGACAAATATTGTAGGGAATGGATTCGTAACATTTGGAGAAGCCGGTACTCAAACAAGTCCAATAATTGGAGATGGAATCCGGCAAGGTCTATTAACGGGTGAATCAATATCGGATATAATAATCGGAGCATTTGATAAAGGAGATCTCTCTGAAAAAGGACTTTGGGAAGTAAATAAGATAGTTCAACCAAATACCATTAAAAATATCATTGCTTATTTTCGATTAATGGCATTCAAAGAGTTTGGTAATGAAGGATTAAAATTACTGTTAAAAAGAATTCCTGATCAAATTGGTGCTTTTTTTTTAACTGAAAATCTTTCATTTTTCGAACAACTTACTTCAGCTTTCAAACTCAGAGAAAAAAATATATTGAAAGCATTACTTAAGATTCAACTAAACACAAGAAAACTTAAGAAAATATTTAAAAAATATCCCAACACCCCAGAAAATTATCTTAAATGGCGAGATAAATTTCTCGAGTTTATTGATGATTGTATAGGATCTAAACAATCCCTTCTTGTAACGCAATAATAATTATTTTTTAAAAATAATAAATTTAGAAGATTATAAACATAATAAGCTATGAATATTTTCTTTATCTTTTTCTTTATCGCTACTTTTTCATTTTCAATTACCTTTACAAGTTTTATAATTAAATCATTCCGGATAAGGTTAAACTCTTAAATTTTAATAATTTTAAGTAAATTTATGCTAGCTTTCTATCAATTAATTAATATAAAAAAAATAAAAAAATTAGTTATCTTTTTGTCTCAAAATTTTTTCTTTAATTGTTCTTATTTTCTTCTTAGCTTCCGCTTTTCTATTTTCACCATTTTCTGACTTCTGACTTAGGTTTTTCCTTAGATCCCCAGCTAAACTCCCAAGTTTATTAGCAGTTTCTAAAATCTCTTCCATTGATGCTGTTTG
>JAHPZJ010000030.1 GCA_019058245.1 Promethearchaeota archaeon
GTTTTATTCGAATAACCATCATATAATAAAAAATAATTTAAATCTTATTTACATAATTTTAATAAAAAGATATTGAATGAGATTTTAAATGTTCAAAGAGAAATTTAGCGAAGGTATTATAACTGCGAAGCAATTTGATCGAGAAGATATTGAATATATCCTAAAAAAAGGCAATGAAATGATGAAAATCAAAAATTCAAATCTTCTTCATGGGAAAATTCTAGCTACATTATTCTTTGAGCCATCTACTCGCACTCGTCTTAGTTTTGAATCTGCGATGTATAGACTAGGGGGGAATGTTATCGGTTTTCATTCTGGAGATGTATCTTCAATAAAAAAAGGTGAAACTATTGCTGATACGATAAGAACCGTGGAGAATTATAGCGATTGCATAGTGATGAGACACTCACTTGAAGGAGCTGCTAGAATGGCTTCGAAATTCACAAAAATCCCTATTATAAATGCTGGATCGGGAAGTGGAGAACATCCTACCCAAGCATTATTAGATTTATTAACTATTACTGAAGAGATTGGACCATTAGATGGTTTGAATATAGGTATAATGGGTGATCTCAAATATGGAAGGACGGTGCATTCACTTTCAATTTTATTATCCAATTTTGATGTAAATATATATTTCATAAGCCCAGAAAGCTTAAGAATGAGAAATCGAGATATAGACTTTTTGCAGCAGCACAAAATCCAATATAAAGAAATTACAAATTATAGAAAAATATTAAATATATTAGATGTTCTTTATATGACAAGAATCCAAAAAGAAAGATTTGTCGATATTGAAGAGTATGAAAAATTAAAGAATTTCTATATATTTAGAGAAGATGATCTTGATGATACAAAAGATAATTTCAAATTATTACATCCTTTACCTCGCGTTTTAGAAATTTCTCCTGAAGTTGATGCTTCAAAAAAAGCCATTTATTTTAAGCAAACATTTTATGGAATTCCAATGAGAAAAGCTATTCTAGCCGAGCTAATGACTGATTAATTCTTAAAAAAGTAAAAAAATTTTCGTATTCTACTATTCAAAAAAACAATCCTTAATAGATATAAACTCTATTTCGGATTTAAAAAGATTTTTTAACAATTCATAAACTGATAATTCATCTGTATTAATTTTTTCTATAAACAATGTACCTCCATTGATAATTTTTTGAAATTTTTTAAATAGGGATATTCTTTTATTTATGGAAAGTTTTGATCCACTCCTTATCAATTTTGATGAATATTGATTTCTCTCTTTATTTAATTTTAAACAGCCATTATGCCATGTATCTTTTAGATATGAATCATAATGAGGTTGACTGAGAACAAAATTATTACCATTAAGTTGATTTGTTTCCTCAATTAATTCTTTCATTAAAGATAAAACATTAAAGGCAAATTTCTTACTATTTTCTGTTCTGTCGAGTTCGATTCCACAATGATTAAGGATAGCATCATTTAATCCGAAAAAACTAATAGATTTCAGGGATTTTCTTATTAAATCTTCATAATGTTCATTTAGAATTTCTGAACCAATGAATATCCATTGTTTAAGAGAATGCAATTTCTTTATTACCAATTCCTCTTTATAATTAAACAATTCAAAGACGGAATTTAACTTATTTTCCAATACTTCTAAAAATCTATCATCATTTTGTTTTGCTACTTCTGATATTCTGTGTAAATTTATTAAAATTTTATCTAATACAATTATATTATTGTTAATATCAGGTATTTGAATGATAGATGAATTTAACAAATTTTTTCTATTTGAATCGTATAGAAAGAGATCTCCTTTATTTGTTTCGGCAATATAATATTTCAAAAGACTATCTTTCGAATCCAATAAATACTTATCTGATATATTTGAAAGTAGTAAAGGCCTAACGCGATCTTTATTTTGAAGGAACATGGAATTATAGAATTCTGCATCAACCTGAGAATTATTGAAAAAATTTTCAGATGTTTTTCCACTGTTATTGAATCCTAAAGATAAGTGAGATTTACCATCATTAAAAAGAGTATTGAATCGGAGTAGTTGGGATGATAAAATATTGAAATGGGATGGTTTTATTTTAGGTGAAGCAAAACAAGAAAGAAAGTAGGTGTTGAATTCTCCTAATAGCAAATCTTCAGAATAAAAATGTTTAAATTGATATAAAATATCTAAAAACTGAGAAATTATATTGTTTAATTCACTTCTCCTAACATCATTTTGGAGATTAATTGAATTTTTTTTAGACAAATAATCAATTAGAGTTTTAGTATTAAGGTAAATACTTAATGGTCTTAGACTCCAATAATTTAGATGTAATAGAGCAATTTCACCCGATAAATATAAGTCAGCTAGATTTTTTGGTAGTAGATTCAATAGTAAAAATTGCTCAGAAACATCAGATCCTAGCCTTTTTATTAACGTTTCTGGTGAAAACTGTTTTTCTTTAGAATTAAATAGTTGAAATACTTCAAATGGGGGTGTACCTAATCGAGTTAATCTGTGTCTAACCTCTTCTAATCCATTTTCGAGTAAAACAACATTAATAAATTCACGCATTAAAGGTGCGGTCATATATTCTATATTTGTTTTAGAAAGCCGTTCTTCTACTTCATGAGATATTTGTTTAGCTAAATATCGCTCTAAATCTCCCTCATTTACAAGGTATTCCTCAATCTTACTTATATCAAATAATTCTTTAGAATATTTCGAAGTTCGAATCATTATTGTTTTTTTTTGGTTGTTAAGGATTTCTTCAATAGATAAAATCTTATCAATTATTTTTTCACCTAAAAGTGAAATGGAGTATCCCTCATCAGAAGTTATAATTAATTCGCTTTCCTTTAATGAGTTTAAATGAAAAGATAAATTTACAGAAGAAAGATTATGACCTAAAACATCTTTTTGTAGCTTTGAAAATGATATTGGAGATTGGACATTTTTTAATTTCTTTAATATATCAATTCTAATCTTTTGACCTAAGGTTTTTAACTGTTTTTCTAAAAGTGATTGATTTTTGTCGGTATCCAATTTTATACAATTCTCTATAATCTTTTTTTTAATCTACTTAAATAATTAATGTGTCCAAATTTTATTTAAAAATTTAGGTGTTTTCGAAGTTATAAATGATTTTAGATAATATGTAGGTGATATGAATCCATACTTTAAAAAAATTAATCTTCTATTTAGATTAGTTTAACCTGTAAGAATTATAAAAATTGTAATTTAATATTTTTATATATTATAATACTAAAAATTGGATTATTTTTTTTTTAAATTTCAATTAACTTCAATTAAATTATATAATAAATTTTAAATTCTTACTAAAAGTTGACATAGAACAATGTCAAAAAGAAAGCCATTAACTGAATTAATTTTATTTCAGAAGGATACAGAAATCTTGGAAGAAAGAGGGAAAAATTTTTTCCAAATAGATTTTTTAAAGGCTGCAATGACATTCTTAGTGATCTTTGATCATATAGTAGATTGGGGGATTAAAAGTAAGATTGGAGTGTCATTATGGGAACGTATATCAATTCCAGTATTTTTAGTTATAATGGGATTCAATATGGGTATTTCTTTTCAGAGGAAAGGACTTACTAAGTTAAATGAATTATACTCATGGAGTTATTTTAAAAGTAAAATCTTGAGATATATTGTCCCTTTTCTAGTGTTATATAGTTTTTCTACTGTAATAGGGCTAATTTTTTATCAGTTTAACATTACAGCAATGTATTATGGGCAATATTATCCGAATCATGGATTTATACAATTATTTACGGGTATATTACCATTTTGGGGTCCTGGAAATTGGTTTATACCTGTTATTTTTGAATCTATTCTGATTTTTCCATTAGTTTATTGGGCCTTTGCAAAGAAACAAATATTTACATTAATTCTATGTTTTACTATTGAAATTGTACTTCAATTAATAGTATTTTTCTTTATTGGGGAAATTACAAGCTGGGAAGAAGCTCATATACTTGGTTTATTTATGACAAGCTTTCCATTCTATTTATCTGCAATTGGTCTAGGGCTTTGGTTTTCATTTAATCCTAAACCTTTTTCAAGACGTAACTTATTTATTTGGATTTTATTCCCAATTAGTTTGATATATATCATTTTATACCAATTCTTTGGATTTCGACTTTTGATTAATGATATTCCATTAATCAGAGGAGATTATAATTCCTTAGTATTCCCTTATTCAGCAGTTTTAGTTTTGTTGGTAATGATTATATTACCACAATACTCAGAAAATAGATTTTCACACGCTATTTCATTAATTGGAAAGTCCACTTACCATATTTTGCTTACTCAAATCTTCGGATATGGAATGATTTTTGCTTGGAGGGGTGCACATTACCTTATAAATGTTGGATTTACCTTTTTTGATGCATTACTCTTAATATATGCTTGGATAATATTTATACCCTTTGGAGTTTTATGGTATAAGTTAGATCAAGAAAAAGTTATAATTAGACGTTTGTTGTATTATGTAAACTTTTTCTTAATATTCATTGTAGTAGTATATACTATGTTTGTTTGGTTAACTCCCCCCTTAATTAACTGGGTACCAATCCCTTTTATTATAATCCTTATTTATGCTGCTACTGTATTAACAATTAATATTCTATTAAAAAATCCAGTTAAAACAACAACTTTAGCTCTTTGGACATTATTTCTAGTATATCTATTCATTCTTACAATACTTTACATTGGAATTCTTCCACCTAGCGAATATCTGATTCAAAATATTTCTATAAGTACATTTCTTATATTAGTAATTATTGGTACGGTTTTAGATTATACTTTCAGAAAATAATTAATTTTTTTCCTTAATTCTTTATTCCTAATTTTAATAGAATTGAAAAATTGGACTCCAATATAATTTAATATAAAATCAAAATATAAAATTATAACAATAGATTTTTTATTAAGATATAAGGTTTTGTTATGGCTCGGAATGAAATGAAAAGAAAATATAAGAAAGTATCTATATTATTATGGGCTGCATTATTTATAACCACTATAGTAATGGCGGCTTTAATTTTAGGAAATGTATTTACCACTGATGAGATTTGGATTCCCCTGATTCCTGTAGGTGTATTAATAATAATAGCTATTGCTGCTACAATTATTAACTTTAGTTCTTATTCGAGGAAAAGGATGAGTGTTGTTGGAATTTGGGCCGTGGTTTTTATAACAGCTATAGTAATGGCAGCTTTAATAATTGGAGATATCTTTAGTCCTGAAGAGTATTGGATTCCTTCGATTCCAATAGGTTGTTTATCTGTTTTGGCAATTGTCTTAACAATATTAGAATTCACTACTGGTGAAGTAAAGTATTGTCCCAAATGTGGAAGATTATTCGAGAAAAAATGGGATTTTTGTCAGGAGTGTGGCACTAGAATTATTATGAAATGCCCCAACTGTGATGAAAAAATTAAAGGAAATCCTAAATATTGTGTGAAGTGTGGAATAAATCTAAGTGAAGTTGATGTTCTTCATGGTAGTGCAACTAACATTAAATTTAACATTGAAGGTTATACAAATACTTGTGAAAATTGTGGAGCACCCGCTAAACCTGAAGCAAAATATTGTGTATTTTGTGGTGCTGCACAATAATTCCTTATTTTCTAAAAATTACCCAAAACTAAGTAAATCATATTCATGGAGTTATTTACTACTTAAATTTATATCCAAAATTAATAAATAATAAAGTTATTTTCTTTTAGTTCTATTTACAAATTTAACAAATGATCTCTATACTCCGTTGACTTATTATTTTTAATTTCTTTAATTAACTCTTTTAAAGTTGCTTTAAAATGTTCTTTTAGAGTATTTCCTTGAAAATTTTCATTGTTAACCATCCATTTATGTTTTTTCAGTTCCATTATTCTTCAAATCCTCTTTAATCAAGTAATTTAAAGTAAAAATGAATATTTTCTTTTTACATAGTAATTTTCCTAATTTGATTGAAAAATTTACCTAATACATTTTAAGTATACTTAGAGGTTTTAATATTTGTAATAAGAACAAATAACTAGAGCAATCATACAGCTATTCTTAAAGGTTCAATCTTAGAAGTCATAATTAGAACCTATTCCTCCATTTAATCTTTTAACTTTTTTGCTATTGTAAATATAAATGTTGTCCCTGAACCTAATAAACTTGTAAATGTTATGCTACCTCCATGCAATTCTACAAGCCTTTTGGTTAATGATAATCCAAGTCCAGTTCCAGGAACAGAATGTACATATGCAGAATCTACTCTTTTAAATTCCTTAAAGATTATTTTAAAATCCTTATGATCTATACCAATACCTGTATCCTTAACTTTAAAAATCCAATGATCCCATTTTTCTTGTACTTTGAGGGTGATATAACCCTCAATAGTAAACTTAATAGCATTACTCATTAGGTTTAATAAGATTTCTTTAAATCGGATTGGATCAGCATAAATATACTTCTCTTCTTCTAACCCTTTTACCTTGACCTTAAGCTTCTTTTTATGGTAAAAAGGCTTTAGATTCGATATAACTTGTTCAACTATAGTATTCAATGAAAATTTTTGTAGGTTTAATGATATTTGTCCAGATTCTATTTTCGAAATATTTAAGATATGTTCTATCATGTCAAATTGATGCTGAGCCGAATTTTTAATATCGTTTATAAATTCTAGCTGTTTCTTAGTTATTGTTCCATAAACTTGTTCTAAAAGTAAATCAGAAAAACCAATAATAGAATTAAGAGGAGTTCGTAATTCATGAGATATCATTGACATAAATTCTGACTTAAATTGAGATCTTTTTAAGATCTCATTCATCAATAATTTCTGTTGATTTAAAGCATTATGCAGTTCTCGTGTTCTTCTTTTAACTTCTCTTTCCAACTTTTCTCTAAATTTATTTTGCAGATCTTCTATTTTTTTCCTTTCTGTTATATCTCTGAAAATTCCGAAGTATCCAATTATGTTATTATTCAAATCATATTTTTTCGTTATAGAAGTTTCTATTGTTATTTTTTCACCATTTTTTTTAATAATTTTAAATTCAAAAGGAATATCAGGTATTTCAGTAACATTCAAATTAGTTAATATATTATAACTCCCTTCATCTAGTAGACTACTCAGAGGTTTATTTATTAATTCTTCATGAGAATATCCTAAGATTTTACACAGAGAATTATTAAAAAATATTAAATTTTCATCAATATCAAATTCAAAATATGCTTCTTTTATATTATTCAGAATTTCTTGATATCTTCTTTCATGCTCATAAAGCTTTTTCCCACTTTTATATAATAATTCTAAGGAATTCTTTTTTTGAGAAAGACTCCATAATCTGATTTCAGGAAATATTGTAGATAGTTTCTTTAGTTCTTCCTGAGATTTATTTAATTTTTTTTGAAGAACCTCCTTTTCACTAAAATCATGAGCAAATTGGATTATTATATTTCCATTTTGGGATTTAAGTGGAATTCCGAAACCTCGGACATATAAATATTGACCATCTGATTTTTTTAACATGTAATCCATATATTGATTTCTTTTAACAGTTAGTTTTAAAAATTTTGTCAAGTTAATTTTTTTTGACTGAAAATTCTTTTGTTTAATTATTTGATTTAGCGTTAATGCCTGAATTTTTTTCTTATTATTATAACCTAAAGCAATAATAAAACTATGATTAACATCAATGATTCTACCTCGCAGATCGTGGATATAGATTAAATCTAAGGAATTATTAATTAATAAATCCAATTCTGGTCCTAAATTAATCATATTGCTTGACATCGAATTGATTAGAAAATATTATTCATTTTTAACCCATAATAACATAGTGTAAAAGTATATAAACTAATATTTTTAGTAAAATTAAAAAAATCAATTAGAACCATAACTTTATCTATTTTTTTTAAATTAGTCATTAATATTCAAGCTAGGTTTTAAAAATCCATAGTATGCGCCAAAAATTGCAATTATTACACAAAACCATGCTAGAAAATAAAAAATAGTGAAGCCAAAACCTCCCAATAAGATTAAGAACCGGTCAATTAAAAAGTTAAAAAAAACAACTATTAGACTTAATGACATGATTGACAAAGATAAAAATGCTTTTTTATATAACAAATCTTGAGTAGTTCTATAAGATTTATAAGCACGAATCATAAATGGTGAATATACTGCTAATACTAGAATAAATACAAAAAGGAAAGCTAAAGCATCAAAAAGTACATTTTCTTTTATATAAATTATTATTGAATAAATTGCTGTAAAGCTTCCATAGAAAAAAATGCAAAATTTTCTAATTTTATTAATTTCTAAATTAAATACTTTTTCTTTGAAAATATAACTAATTAAAGTTCCAATGATTATAAATAAAAAACTTATTCTAAAACCAGTAATCCTCAATAATATCCAAGATAATGGGGTTAATGGATCTGGAATAGATTCATCAATTACATAATTAATATTTGAAAATAAAATGAGAATTTTTGAAAACCATGAAAAAATTATTGCGATAATGTAGTTTAAGAACATTAAAAATAATAAAAGAGAAAGATAATGACGAGTTTTAATATAATTAGAAAATATGAGAATTAATAAAATGGTGGCAATTATAATTATGCTGCCTTCATAAATTATACCTATAAAATACGGATTTATCATATAAAAACAAAATAAAATTTTTTGTATTTATGATTTGCGCTTTGATGTGCTTAAAGTAAAATTTAAAGCATTTTTATTTCAGTATATTAAGGAATAATAAACAAAAATTAAATTTGAGTTATCTTCAAGAAAAATATTACTATTTCTTTTTTAATTAGATTTCATTCACATTTCACACATTTACTATGTTTTCTAGTTTAAATGCTTGTACTTCTGAACGCCAGTGTCTGAATAACGCATACTCTTCAAACTTTTTAATAATTTCTTGATTTTTATCCGCATCAATAAACAGATATTCCATGCATATCTTCCACTGTTCTCTGGTTAGATCAATATTGACTCCCTTCATTATTATCCTTTTAGAACTTTTAACGGATTTCTTAGGATTTTGACTATAAAAATATAATAAAGTTTGTTTATTTAAGTTCTGGCTTTTTTTATTTTTTCTCCTGGATGATTGTTGCTAATTCTTTTTATTAATAATTAAAATTCCTGCGGTGGTTCCAACAAGAATTTTATAAGTGTATCACCATGGGGGAATTTCTTAGCTATTTCATAAACATATTATAATTCTTACATCATTCAGGATGGAAAATTAAAACCAATCAGATTTCTTTTTAGCTTTTCGATAAAATCTTTTATGTATAGGGATTATTGGATAAAAAATATTCAGTTAAAAGAAGGAAGGAATACAAATTTGAGCGATATTTTTAGGAGAAGAATAATTTATTTGAGGTTTTAGGGGTTTGTGAAATCTATATTAGCTCAAATTAAATATTTTAATATTCCCTTCTCTTCGATTATATCAAAATATATTATTTAAGGTATGTATTATTTTGGAATACAAATAAACCTAAATAAAAACATTCAGGGGCATTATCGTATAGTATAAATTTCCTAATTTAGTAAAATCTTATATAGCACATAACCCAACCCCCCTATAGGAAAAAGTAAACGAATTAGAAAAGATGTCTATATAGTGGAATAAAATATATTATTATGATTGTCTAAATTGAAAAAACCTTACTCTATCACAGAATCTGGATTTATTTATATAGCAATCAATGCATTTTTTTTTTCATTTTTTATATTATCTGTTATTTTATATCAAAATAATCTTAATTCATTTAATCGATTTAAGATATATTAAAATATGTACAAATAAATTTTAAAAAAAAAGCACATGACAAAATTCGAAATTTAGATATTTCTTTTTTTTCACTACTTTTTTTTAAATTTTTCCTAGAATAAAAAAGAATTTTAAACAAAGCAAACAATATTTAAAGTTAATAAAAAAATAACTTAGAAAAATCGTTAATTTAACTGACTTTAATTCAATCTATTAGGTTAGGATCGTTTAAACCTTTCCTTCTTTTTTTTATATATGTCCTCAATATCAGAATCGATTTTTTCGTAAGTTTGTTTAAACAGATCTTTAATTTGACTTTTAGTATCCTTTTTTTGCTGATTATCTGACATTAATTCAACCTCCTTACAGTTTTTCTATAAGTTGTTCCAATTCTTGGAATTTTTTTTTATAATTTCTTAGTATTTCTTCAGAAGAAACTAATGTATTATATGCTTCTTCTTCTGCAGTCTCTTTAGTCTTTTCAGCCATTTGTGCTGTTTTTTCAGCTTGACTAGCGGCTTTTTCGGCAGGGATTCGACCAAAATAATAACCTAATATGACTCCTCCCCATCCTCCCAAAATTGAAAAAATACCCTCTGCACTCGTTAAATCTATTGGAGATGCAAATAAAGCAGGCCAAAGCAATATTAGTGTATATACAATAATAAATATTCCAATAATTGCAGTTATAACTTCTTTAAATATTGTCGTTGAAAACACTTTAGGTTCTTCTTTTTTAATGTTGTTATTATCATTTGACAGGTTTCACACCTCTGTTTTTAATAATGTAGGATTTCTATTAATACTTAAAATAATAAATTAGAAAATCATTTTTTGATATTTAAATATTACTCAAGAGTTAATAAATTTGAAAATTATGATGATCTTTTATTCTTAATATATTTAAGCACCAAAATTCGAAATTTTATTGATTTTTCCCATGAATTTTATTCTGGGAGCAAAAAATTTTAATAAGCAAATCTAAATATTTCTGAACGAGCGATAAAGGTAATTAAAATTGAAAATAGATTTTAGAATTTTATGAAAAGTGTAATAAATACACATATTGCGAAAGATCAAATTTTTCGTATTTAAGATCTGGACAGTCTTCATCTCTAGTAGGAATATCCCAGAAATTGTCGTTGTTGTTTAAGATAGGTGTTAAAGCTAGCTTTAAAACAAAACTATATTCATCAAAAAAGAAATTATGATAAAACACTTTGTTTATTGGATCATAATCAATATACATTTTAAATTTAAATATAGAGTCATTTAGAGTTTTCATATAGTCGAATATCATATTTTTGGATTCTACAGTTGAATGGATCTACATTTTTATAAAAAAACTTACTTTTAAATATTTACTTTTCTAAAAATGTAAATTATCTATTCATTGGAACTTTAAATGCTTATATAAAATAATTCATAAAAACTATTACATAGAAATTCAATACTAATTTTGTAATTACGGAAGAGACTTTGTGGCTAATCAAAATAAAGGAAACAATGATTTAAAAAAGGTTTTTAATTAATTTCATTAATTTTTAATATTTAAAATTTCTGAAGTTTATCATTTTAGAATATTGACAATCATAATAATTTACTTTATTCTACACTATAAGCATTTTTTCTAAATCATTCAATTCTTCCTATAGGGGAGTAAGGTTATGTGCTATACAAGATTTTACTAAATTAAAAAATATTTACTATACGATAATGTCCCTGAATTCTTTTACTTAGGATTGTTTGCATTCCTAAATAATACATACCTTAAATAACATATATTAGTATTAGCGAAGAGAAGGATATATTATAATATATAATTTGAGCTAATAGCGTCTCCCCATAAACCTGATCTAACCTCAAATAAATTATTCTTCTCCTAAAAATATCGCTCAAATTTGTATTCCTTCCTCCTTTTAATGACCGATTAATTTGCTACTAATATTTCTTTTTAACTAAGTAAATTCGATACAACACCCTTTATCGCCTTCTTAATTAAATCTAAAAAATTAGAATGATTAAAGATGATTAACTTGAAGGATAATGCTTTTGGATTTTTCCATCTTTACAAACGATCATCCTACTTCCATCTCTATAATTGAATTCTTTCCATTCTTCATTTGTTAATTATTTTATATGATAATAATCAGGTAAATCATTTAGATCAGTTATCATGCATATAATTTTGAGTATTGCTGTAGATATAAAATATATAGATAAGTTCAAGAAGAGGTAGTTATAGATGTAGATGAGTGCAGATATTTAACCATATTCAAAAAAATGGAAGAATTTATTATTTTTAATATATGATATTGGTGGAAATATCAGAAATATCTATCAATATGTAAAGGATTTTATTCAGGATGGAGAAATTACCATTCGAAGTATTGTTATAAAACATTAAATTTTCTTTAAAAAAAATAGTATGTATCTCAGAACGAAACAAAAATACGTTCAGAGAGAATAGAGAGCAGGATCGATTAAAAAAGAAATAACTAGAGCAGGTTAAATTCCAAACTCATTTTTTACCCATTCTCGCCATACGGGGTCATCAAAATCTTCATGAGTCATCTCTCCCTGACGAAAGGTTTCAAAACATTCTATACATGACCATTTTTCTAACCAAGGAACCCACACGAGATCAAGATCAGTAGGACGATCTTTGGGGTCAAGCCCCTTCTCTATTGCTTTATCTAAAGAGATACAAGCAGCTCCGCTATTACATTGCAATGTTGATCTTATAAAACGATGATATAATTCATTACATTTTCTGCTAAGTTGCCCTTTTCTGCGTTGTTGAGATGGGGTTAATTTTTCCTTTTTGAACTATAAATCTTCAAGTCTGGATAACTTATTCAATTCTTCTTTTACAGCTAACTTCAAAATGATTCTCAGATTATTTCGCACGCGCCGTATACATGGAGTTCTTAACACGATTTTATGAATTTTTTTTGATCTCATTGTTAATATCAAATTTAATTTAACTTATATTTTTTTGGGCACTTATAAATTAATAAATTTTAAATTAAATTATTGGATATATGTTTTCACGTAAATACACACTTAAAAACCACTGCCAAAAACTTTTTCTCATTCTCTCACTAAGAAAAAGCTTACTATTCATTGGTTTTTTACCATTTAAAAACAATTTATAATCATTCTCTATCGGAGAATATCTAAATTTATAAAAATTACTATAACCTTCATCTCTATTTAAGAAAAATGCTTCGTATCCTTCTTTCTTTACTATAATCCATCGTTTAATCCATTTATTTATAGTAAAATCATCTAATCTATCCCATATTTTTACTTCTTTTCCTTCTATTCTTACTTCTTTGCCCCGAAATTCTTTTAAGAAAGTAGATTGGTAATCGAAGTCTTTAACAAATGGAATTTGGATTAATTCATATAAGTGCATTAAACGATGCATTGCCAACTGGGTATTATAACCAAATTTACTAAGTTTATCAAGCTGATTATGATATTTATGCATCAATGGTGCCAATGCTATAACAAAATCTTCAAAAGGTATTAAATTCTTTGAATAATCGATATCTTCCGAAAATTTAAATATTGTATATATTGCCTTTATTTTTTCTAAGTGATGCCTTTCAATGTCAATTCTATATGTCTTTCCTTTTAATTCCGCGTCTTTAATGAACTCTTGACCCCAAATATCAAGCCCTAAAGTAATTTTTAACATTTCTACCACTTGGATCTCATATAAGAAATCCCAATAATATTTTATATAATCATCTTTAACAAACTCTCCATTTCTTTCAACTACTTTATCAAGATTATCAAGTGCAAGTTGATGAAATTCCTGAGCTAAAGTGTCTGATGATGCTTCGATCATTAATTCTTTCATCTCATCTACTTGAGTATTTGTAATTTCCCTTCCTTCAAGCGTTTTCTGTCTAAAGAGATTTCTATCATATCCTATAGATTCTGCTAGTGTTGTGGGTGAATAAAGATTATATCTTACCTCTGGAGTATCCATCTTTGCCTTAGTCAATGTCAGTATTGTGTAAAATAAAGCATCAAAATCAAGTCTAAAACTATATTGATAATAGTAGTATACAAGGCATAAGTCTAGGTGATAGTATGAACAATATTATATACAAAAACACAGCCACCAATAGCTATTATTATGGAATTTGTATAAGAAACAGTGATTATAATACCATTTCGAGAAATAATTTAGCTGGATCTAGAATTCTATGTATTTTGGAAGAAAATTGCGAAGGGAATGTATTTCGAAATAATGAATCATGCGATTATGGGGAAACTGATCAAGCTATTCCAAGCTATAACCTATTTTTACTAGTGGGTATTATCCTTATAGCTCTTCTCTTCATTCTTCGAAATAGATACAAAAAAGGTAAAATAATTTAATCCCAACCTTTTTTTTTAACCTGAGTGATTTCTAATTTTCCTTAGAAGTTCAAGGAATCTATTAGAGTCAGTATTAAATAGTATAATAGAAAGAGTGATTTTGGTATAATACTTGTAATTTGTATTATTTTTCTAATATAAAAATGATTAAAACTTTAGATTCAATATTTTTCAAATCTAATTATTAGTTAAAATTAAAGTAAATAAGATAAAAACTCTTTGAGGTTTTTATATTTAGTTGACTAGCGCGCTGATACAGCTATTCTCTCAATCTCATCTTTACGTTTTATCGCTCTAGATTCTTGACTATTACTTGATGCTAAGATTAATTCTTGAGCTAAATTTTCTTCGAATTGCCTTTCATTAGAATGAGATCTTGCACTTATGGCTTGAGACAGATACTTGATAGCAAGATCGACTCTGCGCTGTGGGGCGATATCTACTGCTGACGCATAGGATATCCCTCCCATTGCTATTTTGGTAGTCTCTTCTCGAGGTGCAGCTGCCATTATTGCATCTATTAAGATTTGAATAGGATTTTCACCAGTCAATAATTCAATTAACGTAAAGGCATTTTTAATACTTTTAATAAGTTTACTTTTTTTACCTGAATTATAAGAACTCTTATGACCTCTAATTTTACTTCCAATATATCCTGGAGATAGTAATCTATTTACGAATCTCTCAATTATTGAAACTTTAGAGGTTTTCCAAAATCTTCTATGCTCATGTCTACCTGCAGAATGAGGAATAATGATAGGTTTTAAATTGATATAATTTTCAAGAGTTCTATCATTAATTTTAATATCATCAAATGGCCATTTGTTGAAAAGTCTTATTTCTTTCTTTGTTTTACTCATATATATTAACCTTTTTACCGTAGTGGTTTCTCTTTCTTTCCAGCTAAAAGTGCTTCAAGACTTACACCGTTTACTTTTACGACCCTATATCTTACACCAGGAAGGTCACCTATACTTCTACCTTTTGCACCACCAATTCCCTCAACTATGACTCGATCATGTTCCTCTATGAAATTAAGAGCTCCATCTCCAGGAAGGAAAGCAGTCACACCTTTTCCGTTCTTCTTCAACTGAACCCTTACACATTTTCTTATTGCGGAATTTGGTTGCTTACTCTCTCGACCAACCTTTTGTAATACAATTCCAAGAGCTTGGCAAGATCCCTCAAGAGGGTCAACCTTTTTCTTTAATTGGAGTTTTCTTCTTTTGTATTTTGTTTTAGACCATCGAAATTTTTTTCGATTTGCTTTTAGTTTTCTTGCAGAGTATAGTCCTTTTGGCACTTCTTTTGTCACCAAAATAATATTTAATATAATGTGTAAAAATATCTCATAGAACTTAAAATTTATGTATATAAAGTACAATTCTTAAAGATTATTTTTTTTAGATTGTAAACAAGTTATTCAACTCTCGAATCGAGGCTTCTTATAGTATTGTAACAAATATCAATACATCCATTTAGATTTTCAGCAGAGCATAACTCAGGAATATCCTTCTTGGAATGTATATATTTTAAGTCTTCTTTTGATAAAAAACAAGTTACTTGGAAGCCTTTCTTGCCCATTTTTTCTGTAATCGCTTTAAAAACTAAATGATCGCTTCCAGTTCCGAAAGAGGGTTTTGATTTTTTAGAGGGGATTCTATTTTGTGTGTCAGATGCTCTTAAAACATCATTTAAGTTTTTATTTAATTTTGTCTTTTTAAATAAACCAGTTTCATCAACTAATCCTATGTAAGTACCTACCATATCTATATTAATATTGAATGACTTATTCAAGTTATAATCATGATTTAAATTTTCCAAATGTTTGGAACAATAATTTTTTGAACCAAAATGTCCCATTTCCTCAGCTCCGCACCATAAAAAGATTACATCAGTTTTCTCGAGAGGATTTTTTTTAACTAGTTTTGCTAATTCAAGAAGAACTGCTATACCAGATGCATTATCAATTGCTCCAACAGATAAATCGGTAGATTTCATAAAAAAGAATATTGATACTCCCACAAGCAATATAATGCCTATAATTAAGGAAATCATTCTTATCCATAAATAAATAGTTTCAATTTGAATTATAATTAACGAGATAATAATAGACCAAATTGAAAGTATTAAGTTTATTATTATATGTGAAAATAATAAGAATAGTCCAGAAAGAAGCAATATTTTTGTTATCTTGTACGGAAAATTATTAGAAATGGAATCATGATGAGCTGAAAAAATAATAACAGGTCTTTTAGGATATAAATTTCTAGCCTTTATGGTAGCTATAATATTTTTAGACTTTCTCTTCTTTCCAAAGGATATATTCCTTGAATAATCAAAAAAATATTTATTCAGAAAAATTAAAAATAGAAAAAATAATCCATCAAGAGGAAGAATTAGCCATGTAAAATCAGGAAATAACAGTAATATCTCACTTCCACAAACAAATATGAATAACCACAAAAAAATCAATTTTCTTAAAATGCTAAATGAATTTGACCATTCAAAAGATTCTAGATTAAATGCAACATTTTCTTTATCCAGTTGATTTTGGATGTAATTTATCGCTTTAGATTCTCCCTCAGTTGCTGCGTAACGTGTAAAGCTTAATGATTTTATATGGTTTATGGCAGCATTCTCTTCATATAAATTCAATTGTGAAATAAAAATACCTTCTAAGGAGTAATTTAATAATTATATTAATATTAAATTATAATTATAACTTTATTACAAACCAGTCAGATATTCTTAGTGTTAATAATTACATTATCAACTTCAAAATACCTTAAAACTAATTCTTTAATTTTCCTTATCATAGAACCATCTTTTCCAATAGCTTTTCCTCTATCTTGAGGACGCACAGTAATAATTACCGTTTTCTTTTGTGTTCTATTTTCTTTTATTTCAATATTTTGGACTAGAATAGAATTCTTAGTAGTTTGCAAGATATTTTGAATGAATTTATTGAGATCCTCAGAAAAAGCAATAACATCAATCTTTTTATTGAGTTTTGATTTTAAATCTTTAACATGCTCACCTGCTTTTCCTATTGCTTTCCCTACATCCTCTTCTTTAACTAGAAAAATAATAACTTCAGATCCATTCTCGTTTGATTTAAAAATCAAACAATCTTTGATTATTGCTCCTGAAATATTATTAAATAAGGAAATAAGCTCCATTGATTCCCTATCAATTTTAATATTCTTCTTTAACATATAAGTATCAAGCTAAGTATAGTTTGCTTTATTTTGTTTTTAAGGTTAATAAGTCGGAATCTCCAAAATCGATTACACCAATGAGGGAAATCATATAAGGTTTAGCACATGCTAATCCTAAATCCCAACTTGAACCATTATATTTATAGATAAATAGTTTATCTTTTAAAAGAGAATTAAAATGGTTTATTTGATTAAGTAATTCTATTGGACAATTATTACTCACTATTAGCATCTTAAAAGGATTATCTTTGAATAAATTCTTCAAAACTTGGTTTTTTCCATATAAGATTTTACCAGTCTTATAAGCAACTTTGATATTGATATCAATATCAAATTCTTTAGTTTTTTTCCTACTTAAATCAAGTTTTGGAGCATCAGTTTTGTTCTTTCTCTTTGCCATGATAATTTCAATCAGTATCTATATAATATGTAATAAGTATACTACTTTTTTAACTTTTATTTAAAGCTTTTTAATGCTATTTATTCATTATTAAAAGTATTTGGTTAACTACTTCTTTTTTTCTTCTTTTTTAATAAATCTAAGTTAGCATCCAGATCAAACATTATATTTACACGTCCCGAACCAATTGGTGAAATTTGTCCCACTATAACATTTTCTGGAATTCCAAGCAATCGTTCTTCCTCACCGTATAATCCAGCATCAAGTAATTGATTTACTGTGACCTCAAAAGCAGCTCTAGCGAATACACTTGATTTTGAGCCGGAAATTCCATGCCTACCAATAGATTGTATAGATCCAGAATAACACATTAAATCAGCTAAAATTAAAAGATGTCTTAAATCCACATCTAAACCTTGTTGTTCAAGAACTTTTTGAGATTCTATAATTATCATTTGACGTGCAGCTTCAACACCATATAACTTTTCAATTTCATGAATATGATTTGAAACGGTTCTTGTCACATCTACACCTTCAATCTGTATAACACCCTGCATGTTAGTACCTTCTGTTTTTATTATCCATTCTTTTCCATCGTCAGAAGGAGTCAATAATCCTCTTTTTACCCCTCTAATTCCTTTTACAACTTTTTTAAGTATTTTTTCTCTTAGTTTTTGTAAACTTTGTAGATCTTCTATTCCTGGATCAATAATTATCGAGTTTCCTTCACGTTTAATTGTTCCCTTTTTTTTATAGCGCTTTAAAATTTCAGGAATTTCATTAATTTCAATTCCTTTTTTCTCACAAATTTCTGGTATCAAATTAATTACAATATTCCAATTTACAAAATCAAGATCAACATCATGGGTTATTTGTTCTATACGTATTTGTTCAATTCGATTATGAACCTCAATTGCTTTTGCTTCACTTTCGTGATAAGGTTTTTCCAGAAAAATCGTCATTTGAGGAGTACTGGGAAAACGGCGTGCATCTACAATTTCGATGAGACGTGGTAAACCTTGGGTTACAGAGAATTCTTCTACTCCTGCGTAATGAAAAGTTCTTAGAGTCATTTGAGTTCCAGGTTCTCCAATAGATTGGGCTGCTACTGTTCCTACTGGTTCTGAAGTTTCTACAAGAGCATTACTAAAATTAATATAAATTTTATTTAAAAGATATTCGAGTTGTTCTTCCTCTAATTCCTCATCAATTACTTTTTCTCTAATTATATTAATTAAATCTTCAGGAATTCCATCATTTTTTAAAATAGCTAATTCCTCATCCAATATTTTCTCAGTTATTTTGGTCATTACTAGATTCCCTTCTCTTTAATATATTATATTTATGCCATTTTATCCTTTTTCCATTCTAAATAAGTCTTGGTCTCTTTCCCTCGCCATATAGCATTTTTACCAGTTTCTTCATTAAATTGTTTCATTAAACTTTCTTCATCTAATTCTTCTTCCTTTTGTTTAGTTTTAGTTGTTTTAACAGGTTTTTCTTTAGTGATTTTTTCTTTTTTTGATGCGGGTTTTATAGAATTGGAGATAGTTTTAATTTCTTTCCGAATGGCCTCCACATCAAGTGCTTTAGCTTTCAGTAATAATACATCTAGATTTACTGCTTTCCCATGATCTGTATGAGTAGGTTCTACTCCATCATCTCCAAAGGTAAATTGTATTACATTTTTATCCGAATTTCTAACTGTACCATCATTTTCTATTACCATATCTTGCAATGCATTTACTAATCTTCGTTGCATATAACCAGATGTAGATGTTCTCACTGCTGTATCAACTAATCCTTCTCTTCCTCCCATTGCATGAAAGAAGAATTCTACTGGCTTTAATCCATTTCTATACGATGATGATACAAAACCTCTTGATTTGGGAGTAAGATCATTAATTTTAAAATGAGGTAAAGTTCTCAGAGTATATCCTCGATTAATTCTTTCACCCCTAATTGCCTGTTGCCCAACAACTGCAGACATTTGCCCTAAATTCAAAATATTACCTCGAGCACCAGATTTAGTCATAATAACTGAATGAGCTTCATCACCAATGAATTCGGCTGCTGTTTCTTCTGCTTCTTTCCTAGCTTCTGCTAATACTTGCCTAATTCTTAATTCTAATGTTTCTCTCATCGAACGTCCAGGAGCTCTTCTTAAAATGGTCGTATCATTATCGTAAAATGCATCAATCAGTTTCTCAGATTCAGCAGTTGCATCCTTTAAAATTCTCTGGATTTCTTCATATGCGTGACCATGCACATATACCTCATCTAATCCCATTGTCATTCCATTTTGCCTAATAACATACAAAAGCATCTTAGTTGCACTATCTAAAAATTGTCGACCTAACGCATTTCCATGATCTTTAATGATACGTTGTAAAATACTATTTGATTGCATCGCTCCGAAGGAGTTTTCGTCAATGGTTCCCGTTATCAATTGACCATTTCTTATTACGACATATGCATCATAAGGACAATCCGCTTCCTCGCATACTTCGCATTTCTTACAAAATTTTGATTTTACTTTAATATTAAGATCATCCGGAAATAATGTACTAAAAATTTGTTTTCCAGAGTATTTAGGTTCTGGGTCGGTGATTACTGGAACGAGTTGATTTAACTTAAAATTTGGATTATTCTTATATACATCACCAATATATAACAGTTTTAAAGCATCCTTTTTAGTATATAATGAATCCTTACTAGTAAATTGAAAAACACTTGAAATAAAGTCTTGGATACCACCTAGAATTGGACCACCAAATCGCGGAGATAAGATGTGTTCTTGAACTTTAAGAAGTAATTCTGCTTCTGTACGAGCTTCTTCACTTTGAGGTACATGTAAATTCATTTCATCTCCATCAAAATCAGCGTTATATGGTGGACATACAGTCAAATTTAATCGAAAAGTCCTTCCTTTCATAATTCTAACTTCATGTGCCATTATTGACATTCTATGAAGAGAAGGTTGACGATTGAATAGCACTAAATCTCCATCATTTAAATGACGTTCAATTGTAAAGCCAGGTGCTAGCATATCAGCAATAATCTTTCTGTTTTTCACATATCGAAGATCTATTCTTCTCCGATCGTTACGAATTATATAATTAGCACCGGGATGTTTAAAAGGTCCATTTAGGACCATTTGTTTCATTTCTTCAATATTCCAATCGTTTACATTTGTAGGAATCGTTAAAATCTTGGCAATTTCTATTGGTACACCTACATCATTGATACTTATATATGGATTTGGTGATATAACACTACGCGCAGAAAAATCAACTCTTTTTCCACTAAGATTACTCCTAAATCTACCCTCTTTACCTTTTAATCTCTGGGTTAATGTTCTAAGGGCCCTTCCAGAACGATGTCTGGCAGGAGGGATACCAGATACTTGATTATCAAAATAGGTTGTAATATGATATTGCAATAATTCCCAAAGATCTTCAACTATTAAATGTGGAGCTCCAGCATCAATATTTTCTCTTAATCTTTGGTTAATTCGAATAACATCGACCAATTTATGGGTTAAATCATCTTCAGAACGAATCCCACTATCTAAAGTAATTGATGGTCTTGCACATACAGGAGGGATTGGTAAAACAGTAAACACAACCCATTCTAAACGTGCATTCTCAGGTGAAATTCCAAGTATCCTAAGATCAGCATCACCTATTTTTTTTAAACGTTCTAAAATTTCAATAGGTGTTATTCTCCGTGACCCTTTTCCTTCTTCTTCTTCATAAAAAGTAGTTGGTTTCTCAATAATTATTTTCTTCTTTTTTGCTCCACAATACGGACATATTTTTGCTTTTCTCGCTCTTTTAAATACTATTTTAGCCGCATCCTCATCACCTTCAAAAAAGATTTTCCTGTGTTGTGATTGTTCTTGTCTAAATTTTTCTTTTTCCTCTTCAGTAAGCATTAATTTGCTACATTCAGGGCATATACTTCTTAAAACTTTTAAAACCTTTTTTGCGTATCCAACGTGAATGACTGGCCTTGCAAGTTCAATATGTCCAAAATGTCCCATACAATTACTAACTAAATTCCCACATGTTTGACATCTCTGTCCAGGCTCGATGGTACCTAGTCTTTGGTCCATTAACCCACTTGGTATGGGAAGACCATCTTCATCATAGGTGTCTGCGGTGATTATACGAGCTGCTGACATTTTACGGATCTCATTTGGACTTAATAAGCCAAATTTAATCTTTTCAATCATTTTCATTCTTGAAAATGTATAACTCATAAACTAATAACCTCAATAATTTGAATTTCTTTTATTATTTTTGGAGAAAAAGCACTAATCATGGGAGAAAACATCCTTTATAAAAGTTGAATAATGATATTTTTAAAAAATAAGAATACAAGTGTTCCACTGTAATTAAGTAACGATAGCAAATATTAAAAATTTTATTGTTTTGGGCAATATTAAATTATTCCAATTATATTCATAAAATTAAATTATAAGAAGATAATTACATCAAGCTTTGGAATAAACTTAATATTTGATTATTTTTATAGTCCAAATTATACAATCTTAAAAAAGAATTTAATTTATACACAAATTTAATTACATAATAATGAAATTAATTGATATTTTAAGAAAAAGAATAATTATATTTATCATTCAAATACTTCTCCTAAATGTTTTAGTTTTTATAATTGGAAATGAATATACTATAGATTTTAATGAAGAAACCTCAAAAACCCAAGAATTAATAATACAATTCTTAGCAAACTTCACGATTTTTGATACTATACAGGGATTTTACTTTATTTATATTAGTTGGCTCTTAATCTCATTAATTCCAATATTTCTGTTTAATAATTTCAAAAAAGCCTCTTCAATGAATCTATTGACATTTTTCTTTCCATGTTTTTTTTTTTATGTATTTCTAAAGAGATATGCAAAAATATTTTTTGACTCAAATTTTTATCGTCTTATTGGACAGACAATCATACTTGGGATTTTTATTATTGGATTTTCAATATGTCTTTCTTTACTATTGAAAAAACTCATAAAGAGTGATATTGAATCTCAAAGAGAAGATTTATTAATTTTAGCAAGGAATAATAAAAGTGAATGTCCACATTGTGGTACAATTTTTGATTCAATTCCCAATTTTTGCTATAATTGCAATGCAGATTTAACAATGCCAATTAACAATGAGAATAAAATAAAAAAGTAGCATTGATACAAAAGCGTTATGGGCAATCTATTTTGAAATAATTTAAATATAAAAAAAAGTCAAATATATTCAAATTTTAAAATTAAAGGGATTTTAGATAAATTTTTTACTCTTTTCTTGACATTCTCAACACAGTAAATCTACATCAAATCTCATTTAATAAATATAAAAAAATCTAAAACTCTAAATCTAATGCTTAATAAGATATATTAACTTAATATTAAATCATTATAATCCCAGTTAATTAATGGATATTATAAAAGGTAAGTATTGTGGAAAAGAAATCATTAGATCTTTTATTTAAACCCCGAAATGTTGTTATATTTGAAGCAAAAGAAAGATATAAGTTTTTTATTGAGGGTTTTAAAATGCAAGGATATGATCTAGAGAAATTATATTTAATATCACCAACAGAGAGAGAAATCTTTGGAATTGAGTGTTATAAAAAGATTGATGATATACCTGATGATACAATTGATTTATTGATTTTAGCTGTTAGAAGAGATATACTTTTAAGAACTTTAGAAGAGATTACAGATATCAAGAAAATTGAATTTATACACATTTTTACTGCAGGAACAGGAGAATTTGATGAAATTGGAGCAAAGATTGAAAATCAATTGAAAAATTTTTTCGATAATCACCCTAACATAAAAGCAATAGGTCCAAATTGTATGGGTATTTATTGTCCTAGTGGGAAAACAGCATATCTTCCTAGATTCCCACTAGATAAGGGGAATATAGGTTTGATTTATCACTCTGGTGATTTACATTCAAGAGCTATAAACTATGGATATAGTAGATATCGCCTTACATTTTCAAAAGGAGCTAGTATAGGAAATTGTGTAAGTTTGCAAGTAACCGATTTTTTAGATTATTTCGAGAAAGATGGTGAAATTGACTTAATTAGCATTTATTTTGAAGGTTTTTCAAAATATCAAAAATCAGCAGGAAATGAATTACTTAAGAGATTAAAAAAAATGAAAAAACCAATATTATTTTTGCGTGGTGGTATGACAAAGCGCGCTCAATCTGCTGTTCAAACACATACTGGTTCCTTAGGATCAGATGAAAAGATCTGGGGTGCAATATTTAATCAAACACCTCTAATTGAAGTAGGAAGCTGCTTAGACGAAATGATTGATTATATGTTCATTTTTGATAGTTTTTTTAAAAAATATAGAGAATTACCTTTTGAAGAACAAATCAAGTATTATCCTAAAGGAAAAAATGTCTTAGTTATTATGTGGTCAGGTGGATTAGGAATTCTTGATACTGATACTCTAATTAGGTTAAAACTTAATTTACCTTTATTTGAAGGAAAAATTAAAGAACGATTAATGAAAGTATTCCCAATTAAAATAGGATCTCTCAATAATCCATTAGACTTACCATGGGTTTCACGATCAGAACATTATGTTAATTTATGCAAAGCGGCGATTTCAGAAGATATTAATCTGGTAATTATGCACACAAATGCTTTTGGTTTTGAAGATAAGGAACGATTTAAAGAATATTATGCTAATTTAAAGGAGATAAGAAAACATGTTGAATCTTTGAATAAGATTTTGATATTGATTTTATCAGAAACACCAATGAAAATTCGCAACGATTATTTTGAACTTCTTATTGATGATGGTTTTATCGTGTATCCTTCAATTGATCGGGGTGCTAAATCATTTTTAAAATTATATGAATTTGGTAAGAAAATAGCAAGATTGCATAATAAAAATAACTAGTATATAACATTTTTATTTCTATTGCAGAGTATGATATTATACAAAACAATTTAGGTTTCTTTTAATTCATATACTCAATGTTTGGGGAACTTATTGCAATTTCAGCAGTACTAACTTTTGTAGGATCTAATGTTCTTTTTCGTAAAACAGAAAAAGAAGTTAGTCCAACTTTAATCAATTTTTTTCGAACAGGGATTGGAACTTTAACTTTCCTTCTTATTATAATTCTCTTAAATCAATTCAATCTAATACTAATTATACCATGGGAATTGTGGTTATTATTAATTTTAAGTTTTGTTTTTGGTCAGGTTATAGCTGATACTGCTTATTTTACTGCTCAAAAGGAATTAGGGACCACAATAGCTCTTGCTATATCCATGATTTTTCCTCTTTTTACTTTTATTTTATCTATGATATTTCTTAAACAATCTTTTGAAATGAATTTACTTTTATCTCTAATTTTAATTGGAATTGGAATCATAATAATCGGAAAATCTAAAAATACATCTGATAGATCAATAGTAGAAGAGGATTTAACATCACGAAGATCAATAAAAACCGGATTTCAGAAGGTTTTTAATAAAGATTTTATGAAGGCATTAGCATTTTGTCTTACAGCTGCTCTAGGATGGGCTATAGGAGCTGTTATAATTGATTATGCTACTAATAAAATAGATCAAATTATAATTGTTGATGAATTGAGTTCTATCGTAGGAAATGTAATCAGGTTTCCATTTGCATTATCTCTCTTAGGCTTAATGGTATTGAGAGAAAATAATTTAAAGAAAAAAGAGAATGATTCCTTAAAGCAAAAGATATCGCGTAACTCGTGGATCTATTTATTAGTTGCTTCTATAATTGGTACTTCACTTGGGGCATATCTATATACCGAAGCTGTACATATTGCTGGGGCTAATGTTGTATCTTTAATTGCAAGTGCTGCTCCTTTATTTGCACTTCCGCTAACTTATTTTATAAATAAGGAAAAAATAACAAAATGGGGCTTTTTAGGAGTAATTTTAACTATTTTGGGCGTTCTTATTATTTTTTTCTAAATAAAAAGTAAAAATTATTCATAATACTGTTCAAATAATTTTAATTCATCTGAAATCCCCAATTATACCAATTATTTTATTATTTAGAATAGAAAGATCTCCATCTAATTCATGATAAATCTCTACCATTTTTTAAATCCCCAAATATAAATATATATGGTATTTAAAAAAATCTCCTATAAGCTAAGTGGTATATTTATTTATAACAATCGATTGTAATCTAATTTGTTTTTCTCTAAAACACTAATAACTAGTTCCTTAAAGATTAATTCAATATTATAATTATCCTTAGAAGAAGTTTTATAAAAATCAGTTTCCTTATGTCTTTCTTTAAATCTTTTAATAACTAAATCATCAACCCTAGTTTTTTCATCAGCAGTTTTAACAAGATCGTTTTTTGCACCTATTATCATACGTGGTGTATGGATTTGTTCATATTCCTCTAATTTTTCATACCACCAATCTAATCTCAGTAACGTTTGAAGATCTATTAAATTAAATACCATGAATATCCCATTAGCACCATTAATATAATAGGGAAATAATTTTTTAAATTGTTCTCGTCCACCAAAATCCCAGATACTAATTCGAACAAACGAATTCTCATCATCTACGATAATTGGAAGGTCTTTGGTATAGAACTCAATTCCAAGAGTTTCTCTAGTATTCACATCAAATGTATTGAAACATAATCTTCTTGCAATACACGTTTTTCCTACACGCTCTTGACCAAGTACACAAATCTTAAAGATATATACAGGTTTTTCCTCGGACTTTCGCATGATTTGGTAAGACTCCTAATTCTTGATATAATTTAAGTAATAGGTATTTTTAATTTTTTATAATTGAATTCTTATAATTAAAAAATACTTAACTTAATTATTAAAAATAAAAGTTTGGATTTATAAGTTTTGAGTATATAAAAATAAATCTAAAACAAATAAACTATGAAATAAGAAGTATTTTTACCAGACTATACACCAATTATTACTACTGATCCAATTTAAATCTGTTTATAAGATTCAAATTCAAAAAGAGAAATCAATAAGATTAAAAAAAGAAACAGAAAAATATCTCAAAATTTAAAATTTTATAAACTTCTTTTTTGATATATTAATTATATAGGTTCTGGACAGTTCTTTTACTTGAGAAAAAAGAAACCTGCTTTAAAAAGTTAATAATCTAAAAGTTCTATGTTTAACTACAAGTTTTCCAAAGAGTTTGTTGTTTTCTTATCATACACTTTTAAATTCAATTTTCCTTTAGTAGGAATTTCTATATAAGTAGGTTGCATGTGCTGCCAAGATCCACTGTTTAATATTTCTACTTTCAGATTATTTATGTTTCCATATGATATTCCACTATGATGAGTGTGTCCATATATAACATGGTTAATTTTTGAAAGGTCATACTTATCATTCTCTAAAAACGCTTTTATTTCTTCAAAATAATAATCAGGATGACTCGCACGTTCCCATTTAGTCATTATACGCATGTTTGTTTTAATTAAGTTAAATTCTAAATTACTTAATCCTGAAAATAATCTGTCCATAGTTTCTTTAGGCATTTTTTTTAGAACAACTAATTCTTTTTTCATCTGATCAAGTTTAATTGGTTTAATCTTTCTTTTCTCTTTAACTACCTCATTCCAAAAATAATCATAAGTTTCTTTTACCTCAAATTTATTATTAGAGATTAAAGATTTCCATATGGGTCCTACAAAAAACCTATATAAATCACTATCAAATTGATAACCATGGGTTAGAAAACATTTATACTCCATATCCAAATCTAGACCTTTAACTTTTATTTTATTGATTGGTTTATTTTCAATTTGTTCTCGCGAGTCGTATAGTGAAAGCATAGCACCCTCATCCCTATTTTTTAATAATAAATATTGACAATATAAGTCTTTATCAAATAATTCACTGAAACTACTATTCTTAAATTTGATTAAATACTTCAGTTCCCGACGCTTAAATTTCTCGTCGTAATCTCCAGTAACAGGAATCTCATGATTCCCCAAAACAATAACGAGGTTTATTGATTTTTTAATATCTAGCAAAAGACTAAAAATTTTTTGCACTTTTTCTCTTTTTAAAAGTCTCTCAGGAACGTCCATACATAAATCGATAAAATCCCCTAATATTACAAGAGTTTGTAATTCATCTCCGAAATCTCCAGTGAGAACGTTTTGTAAAAATTGAATAAACAAATCTCTTTCACAATCCAAGGACCCTAAGTGAATATCTGAGACTACTAAAATCTTAGGTTTTGTTTCGATCATTTTCTATCATCTATTTTTTACGTAAATTAATAATATATCATTATAATAGAATAAAATAAAATTATTAAAGAGAATAGATACTGTTTATATCGGCAAAAAATTTTTTTAAATCCTCAAGATAAATTATTATAAATTCAACTAAAGTGCGCTTTATGAGTATCATTTTATAAATAATCTTGATGATAAATACATTAATCTTTTATCTCATATATTACATATTGGAAAGCGGATAAAGATGTTAATAATTATTATGGGTTTTGTAAGATTGTTCTAATATAATCTAGTCATTTGAAATCAAAAATTGATCATTTTCTCTTAATTGAATTCACTAGTAAAAAATTTATCAATTATTTTAATCAATTTTTTTTGTCGACCATATTTGATTGATCATATACATCGGATTAGTAATGATCGACCAACACATTTAAATATAAGTAATACTAATTAAAATTTAAATACACTCTAAAAAAAGAATATAAAATAAGAAAAATTAAGTGGAGGAATAAAAAATGGCTGCATTTGCATGGAGTCCTTTACGGGCTCTAATGAAGAAAGCCGGAGCAGAAATTGTAAGTCGAGCTGCAGTTGACAAATTAATGGATTATTTAGAAGAATATGCCAAGAGTTTAACTGGCTGTGCGCTTGATATTGCTAAACACTCCGGTAGAAAGAAAGTAACCGCTGCAGATATGAAAATTGCTATCGGTTTAATATAAACAGTTTTTAAGTTACTTTCTCTTATTAATAAATTTTTTTTTTATTTTTTTCTTCTAATTTATTATAATTCATAATTCCCATGAAAGCTTGAGTTTAGTCCATTTGTCATTAATCCATGATTTATTTAAAAAGGAAAAATTAACTTTTTTGTTAATACATAATTCAATAAAGCGTTGTGCATATCCTGCTGCTATAAGGTACCAATTTTTCCAATCTCGAGGAAAATCTTTATAAGTAAATACTAATTCGTTATCAGAGACGAATTCTGGAAGTATTTCACCAAAATTATGGACCATTTTATGAAAACGTGAATATTTTTCAGTAGCAAGTTTAATATCTCCCTCAATAACGGAAAATTTGTAGACTGTTGTGAACCAACGGTTTGCCTCATCTCGTCCCCATTGGTGTAAAATTTTAGGATCATTTTTTCCTTCAAAAAGACAAATAGCATTATATATTTCCCTGTATTGTTCTAAAGGATACCAACTTGCTACGAGAATTCTTTTATTAAGAAGTTCTTTTGCTTTGTCTGAAAGAATCTCATTATATTTACCCCTTAAATTAGGATTTGCTTTAATTGACTTCACTATTGTTACGAATATTGTTCCTTTTACTTCTTTCAAATAAATCGCCTAATTAATTAAATTAATTTTTAATAAAATATTTCTTGATTAAATTGACCTAAACTAGCTTAACCTAATAAGAAAGTTTAAAAAATTCTTTAAAATTATAGCGTAACTCTGATTATAAAAACTTTAACTAAACGTTAATTTTCCTAATATTATAGTAAAAAATATTCAATGGCTTTTTTAAATAAGAAACTGAAAAAAAAAAAAAAATTTTTAACATGATCTATTAAATCTAATAAAGATAAATTTGATTTAATAATAGTTATAAGTTTTAGTTTACAGATTGAAATAATAGATTAGTTATGAACCCCAAGAAAACCTTGTTTTCGTCCAACCTCCCCCTTCCCATGACTTATTTTGAAAGGTATATTCTGGTTTTTTACCAATACATAATTCAATAAATGATAATGCGTATCCTAATGAGGTGTAATAGTAATTTTTCCAATCGCGAGGCAAATCTATATAACTAAATTCTAATTCATTATCAGAGGGGGATTCTACTTTAACTTCACCAAAATTAAAAACTTTTTTATGAAAGCGTTTATATCTCTCAACAGCTAGTTGAAGATCACCCTTAACAATAGTAGATTGGTAAATTGTTGTAAACCAATGTTTTCCTTCTTCTATTCCCCATCCGATTAAAGTTTTTGGATCATTTTTTGCTCCTAAAAAACATAATGTATCAAATAATTCTCTATAATCTTCTAAAGGATACCATGACGCATTTAAAATTCTTCTCTCAAGAAATTCTTTTGCTCTATTTGATAGTTTCCTATTATATTCCGCTCTTTTATTATGGTTTACTTTTATTGACTTCACAATCGTTATCAATAATGTTCCTTTTACTTGTTTCACATAAATTCACTTCCTTATCGAAATTATTTTAAATTCAAGAAGACCATGAAAATTTAACAGTAGTCCAACCCTGATTTTTCCATGATTTATTTAGGTAAACGTAGTCTATTTGTTTATCAAGACACATTTCTATAAACGCAATTGCCCATCCTACAGCTGTATGATACCAATTTTCCCATTCACGAGGCATATCAGTATAAGTAAATTTTACTTCGTTATCAGAGATAATTTCTGGTATGATTTCTCCAACAGTCGTAGTTCTTTTGTGAAATCGTATATATCTCTCAGCAGCAAGTTGGATATCGTTTTTAATAACTGTAGACTGATATGTTGATGAAAATGTACGTTTTCCATCCATTTCTCCCCATCCGACAATAGTTTTTGGATCATTTCTAGCTTCTACAAAACATAAAGCATCAAAGCATTCTCGATATAATTCAAAAGGATACCATGATGCTATCAGAATTCTTTGCTTAAGAAATTCTTTTGCATTGTCTGAAAGTATCTTGTTATATTCACTTCTTTTTTGATGGTTCGCTTTAATAGACTTTACAGTCATGATTAATACCGATCCTTTTACTTTTTTCAAATCAATCCCCTTCTTAACTTAAATTAATTATAATAACCCTAAGCCTAAAAAGAACTATAGATAAACCTTTAAGATTATCTAATAAGGCTGCTGATTGTAAAATCTCTGTTCATTTCTGATTTCTTTGATTTTCTAACTATACTTCAAATATTTTAGGATCCCCATGAAAGCTTGGCTGTGGTCCATCCTCCGTTTAACCATGATTTATTTAAGAATGTGTGCTTTATTTTTTTTTCAATGCATAATTCTATAAACACTTTTGCCCACCCCACAGCTGTATAATACCAATTTTTCCAATCAGGAGGAATATCTATCCATGTTACTTCTATCTCGGTTCCAGTGTTGAAGCTTGGTACAATTTTACCAAAATTAAACAACATATTATGAAAGCGAGTATATTTCTCAATGGCGAGTTGTAGATCTCCTTTGAAAACCGTAGATCTGTATATCGTAGTCAACCAACGTTTTCCTTCCATAAAACCCCACTCTACCAATGTTTCTGGATTATTGTTTGCTTCAATTAAACATAAAGCATCAAAACATTCTCTATAAGATTCCAATGGATACCATGATGCCGTCAGAATTCTTCGTTCAAGAAATTCTTTAGCGCTATTTGAAAGTATCTGATCATATTTCTCTCTTTTACTATGGTTTACTTTAATTGATTTTACAATCATTAAAACCATCGTTCCTTTTACTTGCTTCACATAAATCCCCTTATTTTTCCTAATTAAACCTAGTTTAACTAATTAAAAATTACTTAATCTGATCTAAGCTAGTTGTCCTAATCTAAACTTTCTTAAGATTATCCAAATTAACTTAGCCAATAAAGTAACTTTTAAGAGTTTTTCAAAAATCTAGTGTTTATTTGACTATAAAAATGTTTACATATAGATATAATCCGTGTTATATCAACATAATTAAGTTATAGCCTCTTTTGTCTATGAATAATAAGTATTATTTGTTTTTAGAATTATTATATGATTTAAAGCATCTCCAAGAAATAAGTTCATAATTCATAGATTGAAGCCTTTAGTTCTAAATCTTGAATTTTTTAAGGAGTCCATGAAAACTGGATTTTTGTCCCACCATCCTGTATCCATGATTTATTTAAGAATGTATAATCTACTTCTTTGTCAATACATAATTTAATAAATGTTATTACCCATCCTACTGATGATTGATACCAATTTTCCCAATCAAGAGGAAGATCTTTGTAAGATAATTCTATCTTATTATCAGAGATTACATTTGGTATAATTTCACCGAAATTAAAAAATCTTCTGTGTAAACGCTGGTATTTCTCTATAGCCATTTCAATGTCTCCCTTAAGGATAATAGCCTGGTAAAGTGTCGTAAGCCAACGATATGCTTCCCTTATAGCCCATTTAAGAACAATTTCCTGATTATTTCGTGCTTCAACATAACATATTGCGTCAAAACATTCTCTATAATCCTCTAAAGGATACCATGATCCCGTCAGTATTCTTTTTTGAAGAAATTCTTTTGCTCGGTCTGATAGTATTCTGTCATATTCACCCCATCCTTTAGAGCTTGTTTTGATTGATTTTACAATCGTTATTATTAACGATCCTTTTACTTGCTTCACATAAATCCCCTTATTTTTCCTAATTAAACCTAGTTTAACTAATTAAAAATTACTTAATCTGATCTAAGCTAGTTGTCCTAATCTAAACTTTCTTAAGATTATCCAAATTAACTTAGCCAATAAAGTAACTTTTAAGAGTTTTTCAAAAATCTAGTGTTTATTTGACTATAAAAATGTTTACATATAGATATAATCCGTGTTATATCAACATAATTAAGTTATAGCCTCTTTTGTCTATGAATAATAAGTATTATTTGTTTTTAGAATTATTACATGATTTAAAGCATCTCCAAGAAATAAGTCCATAATTCATAGATTGAAGCCTTTAGTTCTAAATCTTGAATTTTTCAAGGAGTCCATGAATATTTGATTTTAGTCCAACCTTCTCTTTCCCATGATTTATTAAGGAAGACATAATCGGGTCTTTTACCAGTACATAATTCAATAAATACTATACCATACCCTATTGTTACATTATAATAATTTTGCCAATCACGAGGCATGTCTACAAAAGTCATATGTAGTTCTCTATCAGAGATGAATTCTGTAACTATTTCTCCAAAATTAAAAACTCTTCTGTGAAAACGTGAATATTTCTCAAAAGCCATTTTAATATCTTCCTTATCAACAGTGGAGTGGTAAATCGTTGTAAGTAAACGTTCTGATCCATTTATACCCCATTGAACCAAATCTGATGGATTATTTCGTGCTTCAACAAAGCATAAAGTATCATATAATTCCCGATACTCTTTAAAAGGATACCATGATCCCATCAGAATTCGTTGTTGTAGAAATTCTTTTGCCTTGTCTGAAAGTCTCTCATTATATGACTTCAATCCTTTAGGACTAGTTTTAATTGCCTTTACAAGCGTTATAGTAATTGCTCCTTTCACTTGTTTCAAATTAATCTCCTTACCTAGCTTAAATTATTCTATACATTTTTTACCTAATATGAAGATTTAGAGAATCTTCCAAAATTATAGTAAAAGATGGATTATTTAAGTATATGTAAATCATTAATTTTCGTATTATTTTAGCTTAAAAAATTTTTTGATTTCTTCTTTTATCAGTAATGAAGAAAATTGTTTTTAGCACTATAAAATGATTTAGAATATATCTTAAAGGATAGTGTGTTCTTATCCGATTGGAGCCTTCATTTCTAATATATAGGTTCATATACTTTTCAAGGAGTCCATGAAAGCTTGATTTTAGTCCAGCCTTCTCTTTCCCATGATTTATTAAGGAAGATATAATTGGGTTTTTTGTTAATAGTAGATTCGACAAATGAAATTACCCACCCCATTGCTATGTAATAATAATTTGACCAATCACGAGGAAGATCTATATAAGTAAATTCTATCTCTGTATCAGAGACAAATTTTGCTTTAATTTCACCAAAATTAAAAACTAGTCTGTGAAAACGCGTATATTGTGTTGTAAGTGCTTGAAGATTTCCTTTTTCAATAATAGATTTGTAAATGGTTGAAAGCCAAACTTTTGACTCGCCTAATCCCCATCCTGTTAAAGTTTTTGGATCATTTTTTGCTTCAATTAAACATAAAGCATCAAAACATTCTCTATATGCATCATAAGGATACCATGATCCCGCAAGAATCCTTCGATTAAGTAAATCTTTTGCTTTATCTGAGAGAATCTGGTTATATGGTCCCAATCCTTTAGGACTTGTTTTAATATTCTTTATAATCGTTACTGCCATTGATCCTTTTACTTGTTTCAAATAAATCCCCTTAGATAGAATATTGAAAAATAATATTCTTTTTGAAGAGTTCTACAAAAATATATGCAAATTAAGATATAAAAAGTTTTATCACAGTATTAATTTCATTTCATTTTAATGGATGATATTTTAGATATCTTTGTCAATTTATAAAAAATAGAATATTATTTGAGATATATCGAGAATAATATGAAGATAAACTTGTTTTAATAACAGTTGCAAGTCTTAATTTTAACGAATAGAATTTTCAATTTGTTATGAATTCCAATAGTATTTAACTATGGTCCAACCCTCGTTTTTCCATGATTTATTTAAGTATTCATAATTTACTTCTTTATCAAGACACATTCCTATAAATACGATTGCCCACCCTATAGCTGTATGATACCAATTTTCCCATTCTCGATCCATATTTGTATACGTAAATTTTACTTCGTTATCACAGATAAATTCTGGCATAATTTCACCAAAATTCATAGCCCTTCTGTGAAATCGTATATATCTCTCAACTGCAGATTCGATATCTTCTTTAATAACTGAAGACTGATATATTGATGAAAATGTTCTTTTTCCTTCCATCATACCCCATTGAACTAAGATTTTTGGATCATTTTTTGCTTCTATAAAACATAAAGCATTATAACATTCTTTATAATCTTCAAAAGGATACCATGCTGCGCTTAGAATTCGTTGTTTAAGAAATTCTTTTGCTTTATCTGAAAGTAACCTGTCATATTCACTTCTTTTTTGATGATTTGCTTTAATGGACTTTACAATTGTTAATATTGTCGCTCCTTTTATTTTTTCCAAATAAATCCCCTTCTTAACTTAAATTGCTTTGTAATAAATTAACCTAAACTTACTTTTTCCAATAAGAAAGTCTAGTGAGTTTTTCAAAATTATAATATAAAATTATTTATATAAACTTTTTTTTAAACTCAAAATTTCGTGTTAATTCAACATAACAAACTAAAACGCTTTTGGGTAAATATTAGGATTTCTTATTTATTAATAGAATAGAAATAAATTTTGGATTCTAATTTTTTGGACTAAAAAGATTTTTCTGAATATAAATTGTTTAAATGTGTTATCCATTCCATTCCAAGATTTTCTAGATGAGATATGAAATTTAATGAACTTAATTTTTTAATATCTTGAAACTCATTTTTATATTCTTCATAAAGTTCTATAAAATATTTATGTATTAAATTTTCAAACGATTTAATATGAATATATGGATTTAGGAAGAATATAACAGTAAAATTATCTAAATCAAAAATAGAATGAAATTTGATATTAGAGCCCTTAAGATTAATACAGGGCACATCTTGAATATTAATTTCTTCTGAAAATCTTTCTAAGGCACTTATAAACATTGGAATGAGTTCTATATTAAAGCATTCACTTTTTGATGGATCTTTCATATTCTTTTTAAGATAAAATTCTAAAGCTCCCTTATGACTCTCAAATAATGCAATTGTTTTTCCTTCTTTATCTGATAAGATACACCCAATAAACGGGGGTGGAGAAAAATCATAAATACTTTTAAAACTGAAGTCCTTTTTACTCTGCTGATTGTCTAATTCTAAGAAAGCATTTAATGTCATTTTTTTATTCTCACTATCTTTATCCAATTAGAAGAATTATTTTGTATATAAATAGATAACAAAAAAAAGTATTTTGTGATTTTGATATAAAATAACATCTTTTTGTGTACAAAAAAACATTATGATTTCTTACCTTAATACTATAGAATTATTACTAAATCTTCTTACTTATGGATTTTAAATATATTTATAAAATTAAATTAAAATTATGTTGGAAAATATATATTGTGATAAATGCGGGCATCCTATGAAGGGTGATGTTATTCATAAAGAAGATAATAAAGATTGTACTCATTATTACTGTTCTAAATGTGGATTTAATTATGAATCGGGATTTCGGTATAATGCATTAATGAAACAATACATTAAATACATACATTTTCATTCGTAATTAAGTACTTAGGACATGTACTAAGACGAAATCCTATTAAAAATTGATTGATATTAATTTTATATCTTTTGCGGTTTGGGTTAAAATAAACATAAATTTTAGTATTGTGAAAATTGTGTGAGTTATATTAAAATTTATGATTTATACCAATATTTAACGTAAATACTTAATATACTAAATTCTCAATAATAAAATTCGATGAGAAATAGTGTTTCAATTGAGGAAATTAATTTAAAAAAACCATTAAAAGAAAATGAAACATGTTTCTTTTATTCTATGGGAGAATGCCTTCATGTTAAGAGGATTTCTGATAAATGTGTTGTATTAAATTGTAAGTTATATAAATCTATGTATCCAATTAAAAAGAGATCCAATAACAAATAGATAAAATCTTGCTATTTACAATTTTATCATCGCTTTTAATAAATTAAATGAAAAGTAATCATATTCATATTTCATTAAGTTTATTATATACATTTTTTTTAAGCTTTTGATTAAAAAAAGAAATAATAATCCCAAAACCCATGCAAGGTCGTCATTGAATGTCTCATTTTTTTCACATTCATTTCATTCTTATTTGGGATTTATAATATATTTATCAATCAGAATGATCATTGCACCTACAGAAGGCCTATCGGTTTTATCTCTTCCTACATATTTCCAAATTATTTTTCTGTTTTTGTCAAGGAGGAATTTGCTTGGTATTGCTTGTTTTACTTTTAGTTTTCCCCAACCTTCAGCAAACCAATACACATTATAATCTTTAGCGATTTTTGCTCCACGATCTGAAATCATATCTATAGGAAATTTATTTTCTTCCTTGAATTTTTTTAGTAGTCCAAGAGAATCAGTAGCTATTGAAATAATCTTAATATTTCTTTTCTCAAATTCATGAAATTGCTTTGTTAAACGCTCTAATTCTTCCTTTCAGTAGCTTCACCACGTCCCCCGAAAAAAATCAATCAATACTCCATTATGAATTTTAAGTAATTCATCTAAATCCACTGGTTTTCCGTATATATCAAAAGATTTTATTAGTGGTCCTTGTGAATTCAGTGGTAATCCTTTTGGTCTTGTAGTACTATTATCAGTCGTCATTTTATTAATAATTCTAAATATAATTCCAATGAAATTTTTTTATATTGACTAACAAAATTAGTAATTTTAAAGATTTGTTTTTCAAAAATTAGCAATAATAAAATAGATTATTATCTTTATTAAAAACTAGTGTGAATACTTTTCAAAAAGAATTTCTGTCATTACATTAAAAGCTTTCTCGACATTCTCTCCTGTTTTAGAAGATAATTCTACAAAAGAAGCAAGATTGTATTTTTTTGCGGCTAATATTCCATCATCTCGCGATACTGCACGGAAATCATGCAAATCTACTTTCGAACCAATTAACATTATAGGTATTTCTCCTGCATGTTCTCTTATTACTTGAGTCCAATCAGGTAAATGATCTAATGATGTTTGATTAGTGATATCGTATAGGAAAAATGCCCCATTTGCACCTTTACTATATTGAGAAAGTAAAAAGCGAAATCGTTCTTCTCCACCAAAATCCCATATTTGTAATTTGACTTTCTTATCCTTGAAGGAGGTGGTCTTACTATAAAAATCTACTCCAATTGTTAATTTGAGGTCTTCCATAAAATATCCAGAGATATATCTCATAGTAAGGGATGTCTTTCCTACAGATGCATCACCAAGCATCATAATTTTAAATGTATAATCGTAATTCGTCATTATATTCTTTTCAAGTTTAAAATTTATAATAATAATATAGGATAATCCTAATTTAATTTTATAATATTATTATCTCCAATATTAATTATTTTTTGTATATTTAAAATTAATATTTTCATTATAAAGTAAAAGTTAAATTAGTAAAATAAGGATATTAAAGCAAGAATGGGCAATTGAACAAGGAATTATAGAATATTCGAAATACACAAATATAAGAGAAAGTAACACTCCAAATACTAAATAGTATCCAGAATATGTAATAATTGTTGTTATAGGCACTAGAATTGGTGGAACATGATAAAGTGTAAAAATTAGAGATGATAGAAAAATACTGAAAATTAAATTTAATTTAGTTTCGAATTTTTTAATAAGAAATCCTCTGAAAAAAGCTTCTTCACACGGTCCAATAATAAGTATATTTAAAATTATGATGATTACCATTTGAATAATATTAGGATGAATTGGTTCTGTGCTAATAGCTCCTTTTTGACCAAGTTCGACAAAACCAGAACCAAACAGATTTGTAATAATAATATCCTTGAAAAATATAATGATATAACTACCAAAAAAGAAAAATAATATTCCAAGACCCAATCCGGTGATTATTTTTATTAATAAATTTTCATTCTCACGAAAACCCATATCCTTTATAATTTCTTGAAATGATCTCTTTTCCAATTTACTGAATATTAAAGCGGGAATGATTACAAACATTAATTCCAAAAATGTTAACCCGATTAAAATCCAAGGATTTTCTCCTAATTGTATAACCATTTTTCCTATATTGTTATTGTTAACTAATCCTAATAAATCAAAAAATTAAATATCTCATAATTATTAATATTAATTTTATTATTTCTACTTTTAAATGACAATTAGGGATAAATTAATTGGATCAGAAAAGCGTTCTTTTAAGAATGTTAATCAGGACAAGAATAGTATTGATGAACTTGGTCTTACAAAAGAACAACTTCTTTTAAATGATCTTAAAACTATTGCAAAAGAATATTTAGAGATTGAAAAATTGAAAAACTCTTTTGTAGATGTCATTTTGAAAAATTTAGATAATTTAGATTTTAATGAATTCATTGATTTTCCTAAGTTTTATATTAAAGAAGCAACTTTGAAAAAAAAAGTATCCTCCGCTAACATTCAGGGATTAAATGTTGTTAGTGTAGATGGAAGTTCTGTTACGAAGAAATTTATGAATGTAGATTTTTCATTTTTAAAAGCTATTGCAGTGAAATATTATTTTCAGAAAAATCATAATGCAAACATTGTTTATTATCCAGACCTTAGCGGATTTAATAATTATTATGTACAAGGAAATTTCTTTAATCGAGATGATACTGCTATCGAAACAAAAATATCTATTGATATGACTTTCATGGAAATCAATCTATTAAATAGATTAATAAAAAAGACTTCTGGAATTGACATGATAATAATTGATGGTTCGATTGTTATTATGCCTATAAATTTATTATTTTCTAAAGATCTTGAAATATCAAAAAAATATGATATATTATTGAAAGAGTATCATAAATTATATCTGAATTGTAAAGAAAAAGGTATTTTATTAATAGGTTCAATTAAAGATACGAGAACATCTGCTCTTTCTCACATTTTAAGAGACACAATTCAATTATTAAAACCTAATTATTCAAAATTAACGGATTTTATCACAATAAATTATCGAAATATAATTGAATATTTTTCAGATGTAGATCTGTTCAATCGAGTTTTAAAAAAGGCTGAAAGAACGTGTATCTTTAATTGCAAGAGAGAAATTGATAAAATTAGAGATACTGGAATAAAAAAAGAAATTCCATACTACTTTCCTTTATCTTTTTATGCATTTTATCTAAAAACAACTCATTATGATATGCCATGTAGAATTGAATTCTTTATGGAAGAAAAACATCAATATTTTAAAGCTTCAGAAACTGCAGACTTAATTTCCTCTATCCTTTTACCAATTTCAAGTTTAAATGAACATTATGGATTACCAATCCCTCAAATTGAAGCCCATAAAAGAGCCGTCTTTAAACCAAAAGAAATTGATTTGTTATTCAATAACTTAAATAGAACTTTGAACATGCATGGCATTAAGTTATTAGAAAAAAGAAGAAACAGAAGACCTTTCTAACCAAAATTAATATTTAATCTATTTAAAATAAGATCCTCAAAAAATATATGCTCTTTTTTAACGATTCTATTTTTGTATCCTAAGTTAACAATTTTTTTATTTAATTTTGATAAGTTTGTTCTACTAGAACTAATGTAATATATGTAATGTTCTTCTTTCAAATCTAAAAAAAATTTAGCGTTGGAAAGAAAATCAATTAAAAGTTCATAACCTTTTGGTCCGCCATCCCAACTATAATCGATATATTGTTTATTTTGATTTTCTTTAATAAGAGAAGAGGAGGGTAAATATGGAGGATTAAAGATGATAATATTGAATGAATTTTCCAACTTTTTTGGAAAGGATTTAAATAAATCTGAATGTATTAAATTAATCTGCTTATAGATTTTATTTCTTTTCGCGTTTAACTTAGCACATTTTAGAGAATTTTCTAAAATGTCAGATCCATATATCAATGGGTTAAAATTTGGAATCTGCATCGCAATTAATCTTAAAAAGATAGAAATTATCCCAGTCCCAGTGCCAACATCAAGTATTTTTTTAATTTTACTCAATTTGATACCATCAAAATTATCATAATTAATTTTGTGTTTAAAATAGTCTATTATTAAATAACTATCATCAGAAGGAGAGTAAACATCTTCAAAATCACAATAAATTATTGGATCTGGTAAAGAAGGTATATATATCGCCTAATATTATTTAAATTTTAAGAATAAAATACTTTGCTAATTTCAATAAGTTCATTTGGTGTAAAATTAAGTAATTTTTTATTTTCATAATTATTTTTCTGTAGAATCATAAGGATTTCTTCTTTTGTGTATTTTCTTTTAGTTAAAGCTTTAAAATAAATATCCAAAGCATTTGAAATATTTTTATTTTTATAAGGCATTATTCCCGCTATAAATCTTAAAAAATAAGCTATTGAGTCTTTTTCCATTAAAAATGAATTAATTTCGGTCTTAGGTACTAATTTAATAAGTGATAATGATATTTTTGGAATGGGATAAAAGCTCATTCTCGAAATAGTAGATCTAGAAACAGGATTTACAAAAGCATTAGTATTAACACTAATTCTTGAATAATTTTTAGAATTTTCTGAGAAGAAGATTCTGTCAGCTATGTTTTTTTCAATCATTAAAACACCGATTGGTGGCTTATTTTTGAAAAATATTTTCTCTAAAATTGGACCTGTTATTGAATATGGAATATTTGATACTACCTTTGTATGAAAAGGAAGTTCTAATTCAAGCACATTTCCATAAATAATCTCAATATTATCAAAATTTCTAAATTTTTCATCTAAATAAGAAAACAGACGATAATCAATTTCAATTGCATAAATCTTTTTAACATATTTTACCAACTCTTCCGTTAAGGCGCCTAGACCAGGTCCAATTTCTAAAATGACATCATTTTTAGAGATTTCTGAAAATGATATAATTTTATTTACTATATTTTTATCTATTAAGAAATTTTGTCCTAATTTTTTATTTGGATTTATTTTTAGTTGCTTTAAAATGAGTTGTACTTCTCTTTTATCCATAAAATTCATTCATATTTTTGAGTCTTACTAAAAAGGTAATATTTTACGTCTCGTTGAAGTTCTTTAATAATTCTTTGTGCTATTAATCTTGCGGGATGAGATATACTAGTTCTATCCGCAATATCTTGAAATGTTCCGAATTTTTGTCTTTCTCTTGCTTCAAGAATTTCCCACATGTGTTTTTGCCCAACTCCAGGCAATAATTTTAAAGCATGCATTCTTGGAGTTATTGAGGTAGAGTTATTAAAGAAATTGATAAACGTTTCCTCATACTTTAATACTTCATTTTCGAGAATTGGTTGTAATAATGCTTTTGATGTACTTGTTAAATCATTGTAATCAATTTTTTTTAATACTTCTTTTAATTTTTCTTCATTAACGAATTCTTCATATGTTTTTTGTTCTTGTACTTCAATAATAGAATTTTTATTTAATTTAACTTCGTAAAGTACAAAATCCGGAAAAGTAAGAACTTGAGCAATTGGAGTTTTAGCCCAGCTAGGCTTATCTTCTTCGGGATGTCCATGTATTAATGAATCTAAGACAACAACTTCCCGAAACTTCTTTATAAATTGCTTTTTCTTCTTTGGACCACCACGATAATCTTTTTTGCGTGGAGGATGTCGATATCTCTCTCTTCTTTCCATCATTACTAGTTAACTGTTTTTTAACTTTTCCGATTACCATTTCAGAATTTTAATTGTAATAACCTACTATAATAGTTGGGATTGTTCATTAGAATTATAGAGATTGAGACTTATAAATTCTTCTAATTTTATAGAAAATAATTGAATTTTTGCTACAAAAAAGATTTAATTCAAGATGTTTTTATTTCTTCTATTTGGTATAGTATTTCTTGTAATTGCTGATCATTAAAAGTCTTTCCTACGAATGATTTTTCTAAAATCATCCGAAGTTCTGGGATTGTTTTTGGATTAATATTAATAATATTGATAGCATAAATTTCCTCAATCTCATATTTATCGATTAGCATTTTTTGTACTTTCTTAGCAGTTTTTGCATCGTATTTTGCAAATTTATTTACATAGTTATAGGTAATTTCTTGAAAATGGGACATTCCTTCATCAGCATCAATTTTTGATATTTGATCTTTTATATTTTCCATTATTTCTTTAACTTCAGGTATAGAGACTATTTTTTCCTCTCTTTTTCTTCCAGACATCTTATATCTTAGTAAAATTTTAATTTTCTATTTTTGATATTGAATTTAATCTTAAATGTTCTCTGCCAATTATTAAAATCTTTTTAGAGTTCCCCAGTTTTATATCGACCAAATAGCATCGGCCTCTTTGACCAATAATAGTTCCTGTACGACCATGATACCTAGAGTGAGGCATTCCTCGCTTATGCTGGGAAGAATCTGTAATAATATCTACTTTATCATCAATTTTATAATCTATTAGATACTTTTCAACAGAACTTAAACCTTTATCTCGGACATTTCTTCTATGTTTATGCCTTGTTTTTGTGCGATATCCTCTATGCTTAACTATTTCGAAACACCTTAAGAATGGTAATTGCGAAAATTAATCAATTGATTTAGTAGAATTATGTATTATAATTTATTTATTTTTTGATTTAAAATGAATTTTATGGGAAAAAATATACATTACATTGATACTTCTAATACATCCAATTCCTTACATAATAAGTTAGTTTTAAAAATTTCTGAAAAAGAAGGAGAAGTACGTCCCTCGTCACCACTTATCAATTCTTTTATGTAAGTTCCTCCTTGAGATATTATTTTAAATTCAAATAAATTCGATTTTATAAACTTTCCTTCGATTTTATAAATGATTTTTTCACGTATTTTATCAGCTCGCCGATGAGAAACCCTATTTGGTGTTCTTTGTTTAACTTCTTGATTATTAAATACTTTATTCAATTCTAGTAATTTTTGATTAAATTGATTTTTACTAAACTTAGCTTCAGTCATAACGGTTGCTTTATAAAATTTTTTGGTGTTCTTTGCATTAGTCTTAAGTTTAATAACTTCATTCTTACTACTATATCTTAAATCTCTGATTTGAATCTTTTTTCTATTTTTTTTATTAACTTTTTTCTCAAGTTTGATTAAATCTAAATTTCTTTTTTTAGGATTTCTTAATTCAATGATAAAAGGTCTGCCTAACCCTAACATTCTTACATCAATATCTTCTCTTCCAGCTCCATGAAATTTGGAATCTTTTGAATTTGCTTCGTTAATAAAGTAAGGACTAATTAAGTCCTCCACACTCGTTAAATATTGTTTTCCCGTAAAATTGCACATTTCACAACCTTTTCCACTGCATTTCTTACAAAACCAATGTGTTTGTGGAATACCTCTAATTAATTTTTTATATCGTCCATATATGAAAAGAGATTTAAAGATAATTTCAAAATTAAAGGAATCATAATCAATAGAATAGATAATCAAAATCTCAGGATTGTTGAATTCAGGAACTTTATCAATTGTTTTCATTAATTCTTTTCCTACAATTCGATTAAAGTGGCTTTTAAAGGATTCTGCTTCTAAAAGATTCAATTCTGCTTTAAATTTATCCTCACGGTTGATTATTCTTGATTTTGGACTTGTGCCAATTAAAAAGTTACTGAATTCAATTTCCTTAAGTGCTTGTTTAGTTTCACTCACATATTTTTGTATATTATTAAAAATATTATTGCATAAATAACAAACTTGGTTTGAGTTATTTAGTGAATAATTTAATCCTTCTTTAGTTAAAACCTTCTGAGCTGGGTTATAATTAGCATTTACTGCAAGCAATTTCAAATTATTAATTGATACTTTCTGTAAAGTTTCATTTCCTCCAAGATAATTTTTATGATTTTCCATTGTTATTGCTAGTAATAATGAATTTCCTCTCTCGTAGTTAGTTGTACTTGTTCCTAGTAGAGAAAACATTCTGCCCAAGCAGTGAATACAAATATAATATTTCTGATAAATTTCTAGAACCTTATCGAAAATCATTCTTGTATAAATTAAGTAGTTAATTATTTATTGATTTTATCAATGGAGAAAGTGCTTTTAAAAAAATTTTAAAAATAAAAATTTATTTTTCTATATAATTTCAATTAATATTACAGTTAAGAAAGATCCCAAGAGGATCTTTGATATAGTCTATTATAAAATAAAAATCAACAACAAGAGAATTATCCATGTCAGAAAAAAAAATAGGTTTCGTTAAGTGGTTCGATGCAAAAAAAGGCTATGGTTTCATTAGTGTTAAGGATCAGGAAGATGTTTTTGTCCATTTTTCAAACGTTTCAATGGAAGGCTTTAAAAAGCTTGATATGGGCGATGAAGTTGAATTTGAACTAAAAGAATCAAAAGATGGAAAAGGTCCTGAAGCATTGAAAGTAAAAGTTGTTTCAAAGGACAGAAGATATTAATATTCTAAAAAAAAAAAATACTCTTTTTTCAACTACTCAATTTTATTGGTAATTATTATATTTTAAGTTGGTTGATATTTTGAAGAAATAAAAGAGTCACTTGAAAATAATCATGACTTCTGGAAATTTATTGTAATATTTTAATTTGAATATCTGATTTACTCATAGTATTTCACATATTTTATTTTCGAGTTATAAAATAAATTTTTGAATAAAAATAGATTGGAAAATAGAATATTTAAAATTTGAATATATAATCATTAGAGATCTCATCTGAATTAAAAAAAAGATGAAATATGCCAAAAGAAAATATACAATAGTGTTAAAAAGAGTAAAAACAATAACTAATCTTCTTCTTGATCCCAGCCAAGATCTTTTAGTACTGAGCCGAGAGTTTCTGACTCTTCCTCTAATACAAATTCTGTATCATATTCAGATGCAGATGCCTCTAAATCAAAATCAGGGGGTGATAATTCTTCAAACGAAGGTAATTCATCCAGAGATGGAAAACTTTGCTTTGAAACAGGCTCCTCATAAACGGTCTTTCGTATCTCTGATGTAGGTTCCTCATCGATTTCCATTGGAGTATAATCATTGAGAGGAATTGGCGGTATTTCATCATCATATACTTTAAATTGAGAACCTGGTGCAATATTTTCAGCTTCATAAGGTGACTCAGACTCAATTGCTACTTTTACTTCTTTTTCAATCCCTAATCCCATTGATTTAGGTATTGCTACGATATTACTTTCTATGTCTGCTTCAAGTTCCTCAAAATCTTCTCCTTCCTGTTCCCAATCATCTAAAAATCCTAAAAGATCATCTAAAGCAGCTTTATCTTGTGCAAGTGACGGTTTTACAATAATATTAGCTTCTTCTTCTGCCTTTTGTTGTTCAATCTTCTTAATTTCAGACTCTTCAAGTGATAGCATCATCTCTGTTTCTTGATCTCCTGAAATTAATCTATTTAATTTTTTAGCCAACTCTCTCAAGTAACCAAGATAATACCCTATCCGATAAATCGCTTTTAATCCTCCAAAAATAATATATTCATCATCGATTGCCACTAAAATACTATAACCTGAGGTGTTATGTAGTATTATTTCTGTTAATGCCCCATGAAGAGTAGCTTGATTAAGTCTTAGCCCCAAATCTATTAAAGCCGTACTAGAAGCGGAAGTAGCATCAGCATCTAATTCTGAAGATTTGGAACTGGCAACTTTCATTCCTACTCGAGATAATACCGCGAGATCTTCTAAATCAGTGTTTTGTTCTTCTTCTTTTAAAACACCCATCATTTTAATACGAATATCTTCCGTAATTGCAGACATTTATTTTACCTACTTGTTATAAGATCAGATTGAACACGAAATATTTAATTTAGATTTATGTATAAATAGAAAAGCCATTTTAATATATTTTATTATCATGTTATTTTAAAAAATTAATTATATTCATTTGAGTTGAAGCCGGTTTTTCCAACTTATCGAAAGAATATCCTGATACTTGGGTTATTATTATTTTTATTTCAGTAATAACTTGATCAGGAGTTTTATTATCCGTATCTATTATAAAAACGTCCTCTTTAGTTGAAAGAAATTGTTTATAATAAGAAAGAATACTAAGCAGATAATCTTTATCATCTTCATTCCAGTCCTTTCTTATTTTTTCTAATGATCCTCTTTGGATAATTCGTTTCATTATTGTACTTGGATTAGCGTATAAGTAAATAATATAATCTTCCTTCCATTTTATAGAATTATAAGTGTCTAAAATAAGATTAAAGTCTTTTTCCTTTAAGTTTAGACTTTTCGAATATATTAAAACACATAAGGGCGTTCTATCTAAAATAATTATTCTCCCATTATATCTATTATCAAAATTTGTAATGTTTTGATTACGTCTAATTAATTGCTGAAGAAAATGAAGCTCACTTCGAAAACCAATTTGCTTATTTGAAGATCCAAAGGGAAAAGGTGGATTTTTCTTATACCGTTCTGGAAAAAATCTAAATTTATTATTGTCTTTAAATTTTGATTTGAGAAGGTTAAAAACTGTCGTTTTACCTATACCATGAGCACCTGCAATAGATATAACAATGTTGTCTTTTGAACCCTTATTTCTATAAATAGTTTTACTCAAATTTATTTACTCCAAATCAGAACAATCAAGTCGTATTAATAAAACTATTGAGATTATTGGTTTTTTCTTACTATTAAAATTTTATATTTAGAAGGTAATGATAAGTTAAAAATTGAGATAGACGAGGATAATTATGCCAATATTGTAGAAAATATTGGCGAAAATTGTAGAAATAATGTTCCCATCTGAAAGTTCAAAAATTATACCTAATAGCACAGATGCTAGAAAGTTTATTAGAAAAAAACTAAATCCTATTGGAAAAGTAATTAATAACATTAATGAAGAGTATATGAGTGCTACTAAAAGTATTACACTAAAATCATTTTTAAATTTCTGTTTTAATGTGTTATGTAAGACTCCTCTATAAACGATTTCTGTAGAAAACGCTCCTATACTCAATGTTATTATTAAAAGTACTATCCAAAGTAGTCCAGCGTTTCTGATTATCATGTTCTGATCTCCTATACTTGAACTTGCATCAAAAAAATCCAACCCTATGTCTGAAAAGAAATTAATAAGAGAGTCTGAAAAATAATTTATCTCTATTAATAATATAGCGCCTAAAATCCCTATAAATACTGCTAATAAATTTTTTTTAGAATTAGGATAAAATCCTATTTTAGTAAAACTATGTTTTTTACTATAAATATAAAAAATTGGATATACCGCAAATAATAATTCAGGTATTTGAACTAACAGGATTTGTTGAATATTAATATTTTCAGTGTTTATACCTGTTTGATATAAGGAAAAAGATAACAAAAAGTAGATAATAATTAATATGTAGACACAATTTAAAAAAACATTAAATCCTTCTTTTAGATTCCATAAATCTTTTTTTAGAATAAATTTTTGTTCAGGTTCAAGTTTTTTTTCCATAAAAATTAAACCAGGTTGTTTTTGAATTAATTCTTTTTTGACATCAGAGATCTTCTCTAATGGTGTATCACATATCGGACATTGATCGATAACTTTAGAGGTTATTATAGATCCACATCCAGGGCATTTTCTTGAAATATCTAGTTTTTGACCTATTGGAGGCCTTAAATCTTTCTTATTTGAATCAATCTTAATTATTAATTTTCCACATTTTGGACAATAAGTTTCATTTTCAGGCACTTCAGCTCCACAGTAAACGCAATATTTGATCTTCTTTTCAATATTTTCTGACATTTTTTGGGATTTTGATATAATTCTTTTTCTTGATATATTTTGTAAATTATATAAACTAGAAATTATATAATTTTTGCTTACATTTTATTCAATTAATTGTATATTACATTTAACTGATTTTATTATGTTTCATAAAATTTTCAAAAAAAGAATTAATGAGATACATGAAAAGTTTAACGATAAAAAAATCCTGCTTGCAGATGATATCTCAAACTTTTTTGGATTAGAATCATCAGGAATTTGGAAAGTTCGTGGAAATGGGGTTTTGTTACTTACAGAAGAAGAACTTTTTTTTGGAATGTGGAAACCTAAAAAAGAAGTATTAATATCTATTAAATCTATGATTAACATTTCAAATCCGAAATCCCATATGCATAGATCAGTATCTCACCCTCTATTAAAGGTAACATTTACTAATATTAATGGTGAAATCGATTCAGCCGCTTGGTTTGTACGAAACTTAGAGGATTGGAATGAAACGCTTAATCAATTAATTTTAAAAGAGAAATAATGGTTATCTATCCTTTAACTGTTTAATAGTCTTTTTTGTAATATTACTTAATTCCATTAATAAAAGTCCGTGATAATAAGAAATCGAATCAAAATAACTTTCACCTAAATCTGATTTACCAGCATAAACTAAAGCCATTTGAGCGTTTAATGCCGCTCTCATTAGAATTTCAACACCTTTATATATTAAATTTGGAGACCAAGTCCCATTGAGGGGATTAGACCACCATACAGGACAAGAATAAATACCACGGTCATAGAAATATCTAGCAGTATTATAATAATTATCTACTTCCCAATCTAATGTTAGGTCTAAATTATCTGATAAACTCATTAGATTATTTAAACTTTTCATGAGTTTCCAATAATACTTATGTAAACTATTATCTGGATGGTCCCATAGAGGATAAGGGATATTTTTTTTAAGATCCTCATAAGTTGTACTCCAACTTGACTCTCTTGGGATAATTTTTTTTTTAGCAATTGGAAAATATTGATCTAAATCTGAAATAAAAATTGTTTTGATTTTATCATCATTAGTAATTAGATCAAGGGTTTTGCCTAAAAAGCTCTTTTCATATTTTTTAATATGATGCCCAAATGTTTCAATATCTAATGCAGAAATGATGTATGTATCATTTTCAATAATTTCTTTTTCATTCTTATACATCTTTAGTAAATTTTTAACAAATTCTTTTGATGTCATACTATTGAAGGCAATTTTATTACTTAAAATATCATCTCTAAAGAATAATTGAAGTCCATTAGGAGATGTATAGATCTTGTCATATACCCACTCTTCAGGACATGCAATACCACTTAAAATTACCCATTTATATCCTAATTGACGAATTTCTTTAGCTGCGCTTCCGGAGATTGCCAATTCTGGAGGAAAAAAGCCCTTTTTTTCCCAATGACCAAATTCTTTTCTATTTAATTCTTCATTCATCTGAATTTGATGATGTACTTCTTTTTGAGGAATTAGTGGAAGAATTGGATGATATTTTGCAGTCCCCACTATTTCTATTTTTTTCTCAGAAACTAAATTCTGTATTAATTCCATTGTATCCGATAATCCGAATTCATAGAATAACTCAATAAGAACTCCATTGATGTTAATAGTAAATTGGATACTATCGTATTTTTCCAGAAGAGAAAACACTGGTTTATAACATTCTTTATCAATATCTTTTAAAATATTAAAATCTTGAGTCGGTGGTTGATAAGCATGTAATAAAGGAGCCCAATATGTAACCATTTTAATTAATAACCCTAACTTTAAATTATATCTTTTAAAATTTCAATTATAGTTAAATTAAAATTAGATTTATTTTAATAAAATTTTTTTACAGAATTATTCAATTAAATTTATCGTGATATAAAATGGACGAAATAAAATTTGGTCATCAATTGTTTTTTCTTCACTCTTATGACTTTTTCCGAAAAAAGGTCTTGGCTGCAAGTAAAGAAAATTGGGATTCTCTATGGCTTCCTGACCATCTTGCTGGTATGGGGGGCAGTTTAATTAATGATTTTTTGAGCGTTTGGTGTTTATTTGGCTCAATGGCTGAATTGGTGGAAGGAAAAACTTTTGGGACGGCTGTTACGGATCCTCATAGAATGCATCCCGCAGTGTTAGCACAATTGTGCACTTCGGTTAATCATCTTACAGGTGGTAAGTTTATTTTAGGAATTGGAGCTGGAGAAGCAATGAACCTAAAAGCTTATGGCATACCCTCTGACCATGCTCTTTCAAAAATGAGAGAAACTATAAGTATGGTAAAGTTGTACTGGAATAAGGGCGGAATTGCATCATTTAAGGGACAACATTTCTATGCAAATAATGCTATATTAGTTCCAAAACCTATATCAAAAATTCCTATTTGGATAGGAGCCAATAGTCCAAAAACACTACAGTTAACTGGAGAAGTAGCTGATGGATGGATACCTGTTGGAATTGATCCCAAAACGTTCAAAAGCAAAAAAGAGGAAATTGTCAAGGTAATGAAAGAAAAAGGAAGAAACTTAAATGATTTTTCATTTGGTATTTTCCAATTCATATTTCTTAACGATGATGAAAAACAGATTAACATGAGAATACTTGGAAATAAGTACGGGTTGCTTTTAAATCCCCGTCGAATAAAAGAATTAGGATATTGGAAAGATGAGTTTGAAGAACTCTATTTAGAGGCTACTGGATATAAAAGCGAACAATTGAATATTCTAAAGATTGACGGAAATGATAGGAAAAAAATTAATCTAAAAAAATTAGAACCTATTATCAGGGAAATTCCAGATGAATTAATAAGAGAAGGTTTGATGATTGGACCAAAAGATGAAATAATACATAAAATTCGTAAGTATGTGGATGTCGGTGCTAATTACTTCATATTTTCGTCTACAAACAGCATTTCTAATAAAAATGCACCGTTCACGTACTGGGATGCTTCAAGAATAATAAGTGATGAAATAGTTCCTTTATTTAAAAACGCTAACGTCTAGTTTTATCTATTTATTTTTAGTATGCTATTTTTCTATGATAGTTTCTTTTACTGCCGTTCCAAAATGTGTAGCTCCAGGTCCAATATGGGCTAACACCTCATCACCAACTTTAATATCAACTACAGATTTCGCTTTCCCATCAACATCAACTAATCGAATTGTTTCAGCATTTTGGCAAATACAGCTTATGGTTATTTTCTTACTTTCTTTCATTGCTTCTAATTCAAATCGGAGCATCGGACGAGTTTCAATTTTTACCCTCCCAACTGAAATAATTCGAGCCTCTCCTTTAGTAGAAACTGCTAAGACTTTCTTTCCTCCCTTCAATTCGCTTAAATAGTTTGTTCTATATACTTTTTCTGGATCATCATTAGGTACCAATACATATGATGACACATCCCCTGCATTGACTCGAAATGGTCTAGACGCCACAAATTCTGTTTCGAATGTTTCAGAATGAACCAAGCAGAACCCCACTGCCGTTGATCCGACGAGAAGACCTTCTCCTATATTAAAAAGAGATGCTGTATCAACGCACACTCTTTCTGCCTCAGAAATGTTTTCAATACTCACTACTTTAGCCTTAGTAAGTTCAATTTGAAAGGAATCATGAATCAAATTTTTAATTTCATTTATTTCATCTACGTTTTTGGGAGTTATAAGTATTCCATCAACTCCAATTTCTAAAGTTTTTAGTAGTAATTTAGCTTCCTCTAAGGAATCAACAGCGGCAATCAATTCTGTGTCGTTTGTTTGCATTTCTGCTATTAAATTTTCAAAAGGTATAATCTTCCAATCTTTAGCAGATACTATTATAAAATCTATAGTTCCTGACTTCGAAATTTCAATAATTTCTCTCTCATCTTCTTTTCTTTTTAATTCAATAAAAAGTCCAGAATTCTGGGAAATAGACTTTTCTTTTTCAATTTTTTCTTCAAAACCCTTTTTTTTATCAAGAACCAAATATGTGGAAGGAATATTAAGATCTCTTGAATAGAGTTTTATCCTTTCAATTTTTTCAAAATCTCTAATAGTTTCTTGAGAAATTAAAAAGTCTAGAAAATTTTTATTAAAAGCTTCTTGAACTAATTTCTTGAAATTATTTGTTTTTTTTTCAAAACCTAATATTACTTTTTTCATATTGTATCAAATTTTGGTCTATGAAAACTTTTTTGATGTAAATTATTTTATAATATTATAACAAATAATATTAAATTTTTAAGTTAGAAAAATCATATAATTTATAAATCAGATAGAATAAATTTAAAACTCTAAAAGGAGTAATCTTGAAATGGGTCTAAAAAAGAAACTTTTCCCTCGTAAAGGTAAAGAAAAGGATGATTTAGTAGCACAAGCGAAAGGCCATATTCACAAATTAAATATGATGAATAAAAATTACACTAAAAGAGCTGAAATAAGCCGTAAGAATGCGAAAATCGCATTAAAACGAGGTGAAAAAGATCGTGCTAAAAGTTATCTGGTTCAATATAAGGCATATCAAGCAAAAGTTGACCGATCCAATAATATAAGATTAAAGATAGAAAGACAAATTCAAGCGATAGAAGAAGGAATGCTTATTTCTCAAACTGGAGATGTGATGGGCGGAATTAGGGATGAATTAGAATTTATTGCTACAAAAGCATCTCCTACTAAAGTGGCCGAAATCGCCGAGGATTCTGAAGCATATGTTTCTGAAATCGAGGAAGCCGCAGAAATTTTAGCGGGAGATCCAGAAATTGATCTTGCTATTGATGTTACAGATGAATTGAATCAGCTTGAAACAGAAATGTTGCTTGATCAAGGAGGAACGATGCCCGAAATTCCTTCTGATGATTTACAATATATTCCTGAGTTTGATGAACTTGAAGAGGAAGCAGAGGTAAAATCAAAAGATAAGTTAAAAGACGAAATTGAGAAATTGAGAAAAGAATTAGATGGATAATTCTTTCTTGTTCATCATTTTCTTTTTAAAAAAAATTAATTTTAGATACTATTGTTTAATTCTATATTCTGTTTTTTAATGATATAAATAATGCTTATCTTTACTAGTATTGAGAAAAGTGATGATAAAAAAAATAAAAAGTAAGAATCAGCTTTTAGAAAGTGTAGAAGTGATAAGAATTTCCTTTATTACAGTAGCACATGATTTTAATCTAAATAAAGAAAATGCTCCTACAAATCCTGCTTTTATAACTTTTAATAAACTAAAAGAATTGAAAGATAAAGGTGTAAAACTATATGGATTTTTCAATGAAATTAATAGAAAGCAAATAGGTGTTGTTGCCATAGAAAAAGCAAATAATGCATTATATTATATGGAGAAATTATGTGTGCTACCTAAGTTTAGACATAATGGATATGGAAAAGAATTAATGGATTTTGTTTTTGAATACGTTAGAAAAAACAATGGAAATAAAGTTTCAATCGGAATAATTAATGAAAATTTCATTTTAAAAAATTATTATATCAAGAATGGATTTGTTGAAACCGGATTAAAGAAATTTAATCATTTGCCTTTTACAGTTTGCTTCATGGAAAAAAAAATAAGATAAACAATAAAAACTGAATTAATTAGTATAAAAACTGTAGAGATCAGCATTATTAAAATAGAATTCTTTTCTTAAATATACAATACTATTTTAATTTATTCTATACTAATGCTAAAGGATACTTAATGCCTCAATTCTTTTAATGCAAGAACCAAATTTTTCACTTTTTTTATTGCAATTTCATAACCATCTTTCTCTCCGAAGACCTTTAAGGGGTAGAAACCACAATCAGGTTTTATAATTAAATTTTCTTTACCATATTGTTCAATCCCTTTCTTTATATATTCCTTAAGGTAATCAACGTCCTCCACATAATCATCGATTGTCTTCTCTTTAATAGATACAAATTTCGATTCAACAGTTCCCAAAGCTAAAAGTTTATCAGTTCCTTGAAAATGTTTTCTTTCAAAAACTTTAAAATTCTCTTCATTTGTACTGAATTCATGGTCTAAGATCTTAACATTTGTTTTTAAAAGAAGATCTCGCAAATTTGGACTAATCCTTCCACATACGTGTATAGAAGAGAATCCCTTTATTCCCGATATCGCTTTATTAATAGTATCAATAATGAAATCTTCTGAGTGGAAGAGAATTTTCCTTCCTACTAATAATCCAAGAATTGGTTCATCGCAAGAAATTATATCTATTCCCATATCATTATAAGCTGAGCCTAATTGTTTCACAATTTCAGCATATTTATCAACTATCCAATCTACCATAACTGCTCTTGGTTCTTCAGAGATTAGAGGTTTTAAGCCTTTTGTTAGATCATTTTTCAATATTGTTTCAAATGATAAAGTGAAAGGTCCAGTTAAACAAGCTTTCGTGCCTTTAATTAATTCTCTAAGATTGGGATGATCTTTAAAATAATTAACCATAAATTCTCCGTATTCTAGAGCTATATTTTGCTTAGGTAATTTAAAATCTCCATGTAAATAAAATTTTTTATCAATTTCTTCTAAATTTTTAACTATTTTAGACAAAGGGGATAAGAACTGATAATTCATATCTAAAAATTGAGGGTAGCACGGATAATCAATACCAATCTGAATTAAATCAGTGAAAACCTTTTTCATATTGTTATCTGTATTCTCTAAAGGCCAACTTCCTACAACTGTCGTGAAAGGAGTATCCTCTTTATCCATAGGATATAAAGAAGGAAAAGAAATATAAATATAAGATATTTAAAATATGCACGTCATTCATAAAAAAAAGGAAGTATATTCTATGAATAATATCGTTTTTTATCAAAATTTCTGCTGTTTCTTTTAATTTCTTCGATTTCCTCGAGATTAATTTGAAGGGATTGTATTTTCTTTTCAATTAGATAAATTTCTTTTTGAAGATTCTTAAAAGTTCTAAAGTAATCCACTTCAGAAATAATTCCTTGATCAAATTTAGCATCTAACTTTTTCAGAGTTTCCTTTAAACTATATCTTTCCTTATCTAATTCTAACATTTTTTTATGCTTTTCTTTATCAATTTTAAATAATTTATGTTTGTATCGATATGAATTATCTGGCTGAGCATTTTCCTGATCAAACATATCAGATAAATGATTTCTATTATAATCCTGAAAGATAAAGTCATCTTTTAAGAAATGATCATTTTGATTATATGGATGATTATCAATACTTCTTCGTTGATTTTGAATTGGTCGATTTGGATGGGTGTAAAATTTATTTTCAGGAGTCAATGCCTGAGGATTATGATTTTGAAAGTAATTCGGATTATACATATTCTGTGAAAAGAAGTTATTTCTTGTATAGTGTTGCCTTTCTGGATTACTAGAGAATTGAGGTGATTGAAAGTTATTTGGTTGGTAATATGGTGAATTACTTTTTTCTTGATAGTAATTGATATTATTAGGAGAATTTAACCAAGGTTGAACGTTATTTTGAGAATGAATATATCGATTTGATGAACGAGAAGCATTATTAGGCATTAGATTGGGATGTATACCAAATGGAGGTACTGTTTCTTTATTATAGCTATAAGAATTCTCATAATTTTTATTATACTGACATTTAATACTGAAAAATGAATTAATACTTTCCTCAATGAAATTTGTTAACTCATTTAAATCTAAATCAATTTGTTGAAGTCTTTTGGCATTTTTTTCATCATAGATTGTTGTTTCATCAAAAGATCTTGCTAAAAGAATATATTCTATTACTCTAGAAATAGTTTTAGGTGGTAGTGTAAACTCATATTTTCCATAAGAGAATTCAATGTATAATTTCTTGAAGACTTTACCTTTTTCCTTTAATTTTGTTAAATCTCGGACTGGGGCTTTAAATATTAATTCTTTCTTCTTTTTAACTACCCCATATTCATGAACAAAAGACATGTCAAAATTAGTGATAAATAAGATACCTTTATCTTTCTTACATTTTTCGTGGGTATTTAAACCATTAGTTAATTTGGCAAAAATTGCATAAACAGGTTTTTCTCCGTCAGCAAGTCTTAAAAGTTTCTGGTATTCGCTAAAATAAGATTTTACTTTGCTAATAAAATGTAAATTTTTTTCAAAAGATTCAAAACTAACATTAAATGTACTTAAGTTTTTTTTTATAAATTCATCAATAGTATTATAACTCCTTGATAAATTTTCATATATACCTTCTATAATGGTTATATTAGAATTTGGTTGAGGGTAAATATCAAAAAAATATTCCTTATTTTGATTTAATTGGTAAAAGTGAACATTAATTTTTTCAAATAAGGTATTCCTTATATAAAGAAATAACTTAAAGAGAGCCAATAAGTCTGATTCCATTTTAGGAAAATGATAATACTTATTTGGAGGATCCCTTAATTCCTTGATTTTTGATTGAAATTGATATAATTTTTCAATTACTTCTTTTAAAGGTTGAATGAATAAACGTGAATTTTTGATTAATTCTAAAAATCTCTTTTCTAATTCTTCTTTTTTCTCATAAATATTAATTATCTGATGTGAATCACACTTTGGGCAGGATTTTAAGAGTTGGTTAGCTTTAATAATATTTTCATTACCACAATCCCTGCAAATTTTCTTATTTTCGGACTCAAAAATTTGTATATTTTTAGATTTACAATCTTGACAAATAAAGAATTCTACTTTTTTTTCATGGAGACATTCAGAACAACAACTAGAGCCACATTCTTCACAATAATAAGCTAATTTTACATATCTGTGACAAAATCTACACACTTGTTCTGACATTTTTAATACTTAAACCCAACCAAATGAGGTAAAAATTACCTATTAAATCGCTATATCAGAAGAATAAGAAATTCCAAAACATAAAAAAAGCTATATTATTCTCGTATCATGTAATATTTAGATATAGCTAGGGAAAAATAACGATCAAAAAATAATAATTATCATTTAATTATTTTTACTTTTTTTCCTAAGGCTTGACCTGGTACACCAGCTTTTTTGAAATGGGCTCTTACTGCTCCATTATTCCCATGAGCTCGAGTTATAACTCCCTTTAGTTCTTTACCAGTAGGAGTATCCCAAACAACAGTTCTCCCAATAAGCTTATTCGCATCTTTTCTTGTTTTTATAGTAGGAAATACTATTATACAGTGTTTTTGGTGTATTGTATGGCGCCCTCCTTTATAATTTGAAATTACTCCTTCCATTCCAAGCATGTTTAATTTGTTTAATGACATTAGGTAAAACCTTTTTAACTATTACATCAATCTATTATCTGATAAATATTTTAAAACTATTAAGTTTTTTCAAATAAAATCTTCATAATAAAAATATAATTATATTCAAAGAATATTTTGGATAAGAAATGTATACGTATAAAATTAGAGATGATTTGTGTGAGCCACATGCTAATTTTAGTTTCATTTATTTATAATTTAAAAAATAAGAGAAGTTGGATTTTTTAGGAGAAATTAATTATAAGTGAATATAAAAATTTTTCATTAAAGTATTTCATAGGATTTATTCCATGCCTCTAAATTAATAAATTTTAATTTATTTTGGAATTTTTCTTCAGTAATTTTATCTTCTAGTTTGATTAGATCGTTAATTTTAGAAATAATATTTTGTTCGATATTCCTTAGCTCATGTCTCTTGTTTATTGGCTTTGAGTTTGTATGTTTATACCAGAACCAATCAGAATTGACCATTTGATAAGGCCCTGGATTATAAAATTTTTGTCCTTCAATAGGAAAAGAGTAAGGCTTATACAGACTAATACATGGAAGAGTTGTTCCTGTAAACCAATGAATTGAATTTTTTCCATTCCTTAGATGTGAAATTTGAGATCCCGTGGATTCAAATCCCCCATGCATACAAATTCCTGCTTGGTGGTCCCTTAAAAACTCCATCATTAAATTTGGTGTAATTTCACCTTTATTTTCTTGTAATAAAAGAGCCGATTTTCCTCCTCTCGAATATGGTGAAGGCGTTGTTGAAACTGGAGACCCTGAAAATGTAACTGCAAAATCAAAATCATAATCATCTTTACAGTAACCTTTTTCAATTGCATATTGTATTATCCCATTCTTTCGAAGATCACCTTTCCCTCTAATGCTTATACTGTTTGATATGGATCTGACATCCTTAACTCTTTCCACAATCCACCATTCATCAGCAGTTTCTAATATATAAGCTTCTTTTGGGTCTGCAATTATGAATGAGTTATGGTACAACCAATTGGGATCATTATAAGAACAACCTCCTCCTTGTCCAAACTTCTCTAATAAATCAATGATTATATTCATTGCCTCTTTCGCTGTTTTTCCTCTTTCAAGACCTAACCTTAATAAATCCATACCTAATAATCCAATATTCCTTAGAGGTTCATGTGTATATACTGCTTCATTACCAATTACAACATTACACTCATTTGTACCCATTTCAGCACCCCACATCCAGTAAGGTTGGCTTGTTAAAATTGCAAAGGTTTCGGAGACTTGAGGAATTTCTAAATATGTACATTTTAGGGTATCTTCTTTTTTAAAATTCATTCTTGGAGAGAAAGTTACTAGTTGTACTTCATCAAAAGGGCGATCTGAATTTTTACCAAAAATTACACTTCCATCTTCAGTTGAGTTTCCAAGAGCAACGAATGTATCACACATACTTCCATTTGAGGTTTTTTTTGTAAATTTTGAGTTTTATTTTGCATAAAAATATTCTAATTTATTAATTAATAACGCTTTTAAAGTAGATTATGATATAATCTAAGATGTATAGTACACTGGAAATTAAGCCATCAATATCTATTCTAAATTCATTAAAAAATTTATTTTTTTGTCGTATTTGGACCTAAAAAATCCAATTTTAAGTAAGTTTTATTAGAATTCAATATTTTATGAATTAGAATTAATTATTTTTATAGAATTTCTTATAATATGGATTTAAAATAATTTATTTCATGATAAATAGTTTATAAAAAATTGATTAAAACCAAAGATAATGTTTGGATTTTCACATTTGAATATGCGGGGATAGTGAAAGTTGGAGGTCTTGGAGAAGTACCCGCAAATCAAGCTAAAAATTTAGCTAATGATTATGAAATCACAGTATTTATTCCTTCACATGGTCAATTGCAGAACTTAGAAAAATCATATAGTGTGGAAAAACTCCTTTTTAATTGTGTGGGACTAATAAATCCTTCTGAATTTGGAATAAATGAACCAGAGACTAGTTATAATATTTCCTTTTACAAGATAAGAATTAATAATGTGAATATAATTTTATTACACGGAGAAAATCCATTTACTTCTAGATATATTGATGATAAAATCGTTTATAATCCAGATACACTTAGTGGAAAAATTTGTCTTTTTAGTATAGGTATGCGGTGTTATATTGATTTTTTAATTGATAATCGCAGAGAAGAACTACCTGATATAATACACATCCATGATTATCATGCTGTGATAGCTTTTTTTTGCATAAAACAAAGATTATCAAAAAGTGGCTTAGACGTAGCTTCTTTAATTACTATCCATTTATTAACTTGGCCAAGATATCCAATTGAATTTTATAGTGCATGTGGATTAGATCATACTCCTATAACTATAAATTTGAAAGAAGGACTTCAAGCATTAACAATATATGAAATATTTTCGATTTGTGAAAAAAAAAGCGAAATCTATCAACAGCCTACAGTAGAGATGATAGGGGCATTTATAAGTGATTTGGTTACTACTGTAAGCCAGTCATATTTAAAATCAGATATAATTCCTAATTGTGGTAAAGATTTGATTGAATTTAAATCAAATTTTATATGGGATGGATGTGATTGGGATTATAATGAAATCCTCCAACAGGTATTAAAAAATCATGAACAAGAAATGAAACATGTCTTACATTTATCACTTGAAAAAGAACTTACATTGAATGACATTAAAGAATATTTGTTAACCTATAAGTTATCTCATTTGAATAAAAGTCCATTAATTCAATCAGAAAAAGTTCTAAAAGTCATTAATGAGATTTCAGATGAGAATAAATTTACGAGAAATGGATATATCAAATCCTTTAATCAATCTGGTCCATTAGTAATTACAACTGGAAGAATTTCTCCCCAAAAAGGATTTGAAACAATTCTAGAAGCTATACCAAAGGTCATTGATGCAATTCCTGATGCTAAGTTCTTATTTCTCATATTGCCTACTGATTATAGCTTAAATGAAATTAAGGTTTATGCAGATTATGTTAAGAGATATCCAGATAATTTAAGGATAATCTATGGTGTAGCTACGGATATATTTCATCTTGCACATATTTCAGCTGATGTTTATTGTGCAATGTCCAGATGGGAACCTTTTGGTATTATTGCTTTAGAAGCTATGGCTGTAAAATTACCAGTTATTGCCACAAATGTGGGCGGATTTCAAGAAACTATCATAGATATTAGAAACTTTCCTGAAATTGGTACAGGGATTTTAATTGAGAAAGAAAACCCCGTTCAATTTGCTGAAGCATTAATTTCTCTCTTTAAATTAAAGGAGATTTCTGAAAAAGTTAAAGAAAAAGAAAAGATTTATGAAGTTGAAAATTTTCGCTTAGTAAATCAGATTCCTGATAAAATACTTGAATCTCTTGTTCTTTTGGATCCTAATTATTATAATAAAGTTAGAGAAAACTGTCATAAAAGAGTAGAAAATAATTTTAGATGGAATATAGTCTCTAAGAAACTAATTGACTTATACCTAATGATAAAAAATCTACGGTTATAGAATATAAAATGGGTTGAGTTATTGATGCTTTCAAAAAGAACTGTTTTTCTCAGTTTAATCTCAGTTTTAATTTTTGGTACAGCAGGTATGGCCCTAATATATTATCTTCCTCCATATCTAAAAGATCTTGGATTCAGTCCTTCAATTGTACAATTCATTACTACAATTTATCCTTTTGCTTTGATTTTTTTACCACAACGCTTTGGTAGGTTATCAGATAAAATTCAAAAAAGATATATCTTTATTATAGTGGGATCAATTGGTACGAGTTTAATCTATTTATCTTTAATATTTTCAAAGAATCTAATTCTAATAATGATATTATTAATGATTTATAGTGTTTTTAATGCTAGTTATAGGTTAAATTTTACTCTGTATCAAGAATTAACAAAAAATAATCCTAACTTCGTAGTTTATTATAATGCAATTTCAGTATTTGGATGGTTTCTTGGTTCCCAACTTGGGGGTATCTTTATAGATATATTTGGAATTTCACACATATTTATATTTTTCTTAATCATCTCAATCATTAATTGTGCGATTATTTTATTTATTAGAGAGAATAGAAAAGATATACTTGAATACTATAATGATTTAGAAATTGAAAATCTAAATAATAACATAGTAGATGAGGTAGATGAACAACCACAAATTTCTAAGGCACTTTATATAGCACTCTTTTCAAGACATTTCGGAGTTAGACCAATAATTACAATTATAGCAATTCTAATGGCTTTACATTTGAGTAGTAATACTCAGATTGGATTTCTAATCGGATTTAACCCATTACTTCAATTCTTTTTAATGCTTATTACTGGTAAATTTATTTCAAAAAAGAATGAGAAGTATGTCTTAATGTTAGGTTTTTTTTTAAGCTGTGGAGCTATCTTAGGGTATATGTTTGCTACTGACTTTATTAGTTTCTTTTTAGCTCAAATAATGGTTTCTGCATCTTTTGCACTATTTTGGAATGTCACCCAAATTTATATTTCTCAAAAAACCAATCTAAAGAATAAGGGTAAATATCTAGGCTATGCAAATTCAAGTTTTTTTTCAGGGGGTTTTTTTGGAGGCCTTTTCTTTAGTGTATTATTGTTATTTAATTCAGATTATTATGCTTTTATGTGGATAATGCTTATATTTCCTTTAATTTCTACATTAATTGTATTTTTTAAATTTAAAAGTGAATAATTATTGAATTTTGCATAATTTTGTTTTTTATTCAGCAATTAGCATCTTAATATACACCTTTGTAGAAAATTAAATAAATCTGACAATATTTTAGAGACTACTTTAAACAAATTTATAGTAGGATAAAGAAAGATTGATATTATCAAAGAAATCTGTAATCTTCATTCTGGGAACCGTTTTCTTCATCTATGTTGCTATAATGTTGTTGTACACTTATTTACCTAAATATTTATTATTTTTAGGGATAGAATCACCAATTATTACTTTAACAATGACTTTTGCAATGTCTACCTTCTTCATTTTTCCACCATTATTAGGAAAGTATTCAGATAAACTCCAAAACAGAATATATTTTATTATGTTAAGTCCTTTAGGAACGTTCACTACTTTAATTCTACTTCTTTTTACTAAAAATATTATAGTCCTAAATATATTAATTTTCATTTTTGGCTTTTTTATTTCATTTGGAACTATTTGTTTTACTCTTTTTATTGAATTAGTTCAAAATGACAAAAAGTGGATTTCTTATTATAACTCAATCTGTTCAATTGGCAATTTTACGGGTATCATAATAGGTGGTATATTTATAGACTTTTTTAACATTGAGAAATTGTTCCTCTTTACATTAATCATGTTCTTGCCAAGTATTATTTTTAATATATTTATCAGAGAAAATCGACAATTAATACTAGAAAATAATGTTGAAATATCAGAGAATACTCATAAAGTAGGAGTGATAAATAAACTTAAAGAAGAACATATCTCGAAATCAATATACCTGAGTCTTTTTTTTAGGAATTATGCTATTATACCAATCTTAAACATTCTTGTAATTATAATAGGGTTCTACTTAGAAATTAATACTCAAATTGCATTACTCTTGGGTATTAACCCTTTATTACAGTTTTTCTTAATGCCATTCATAGGAAAGAAATTAAAACAAAAAAATATTAAAGGTGTTTTGATTTTAGGATATTTTTTATCAGTTATTGTTATTATTGGGTATATTATAGCAGATGACTTTTGGAGCTTCTTAATTTTTCAAGTTCTAATTTCTTTAAGTTATTCCCTATTTTGGATGGCAACAACTGTTTATATTGCTCAAAATTCGACTCCTATCAACAAAGGGCGTTATATGGGATATGCTACTGCTAGCATTTTTGCTGGCACAGCATTTGGAGGTGTATTTTTTAGTTTATTGTTAGCATTGTTTAATTCTAATTACTATATATCTATATCATTTATGATTATTTTTCCAACAATTTCTACGTTAGTCATATTGTTTAATTTTAAAAATAATTAGTAATTTAAAGGAGAAATTTTAATTACTGGTTTAAAAAATGAGGTCATTGGTCATTATTTAAATTTTTTTAAAAAAGTAATTATTTTATACTGATTTTTTATAATTACTAAAAGCAAATATTAATTGAATTTGTTAGATAGGGAATATTAATTGATCTTATCAAAAAAGTCTGTTATTTTAATTCTATTATCTGTTTTTATTGTAAATACAGCCTCAATTACCCTTATAACATATTTACCTAGATATTTAGAATATTTAAGTATAGAAAGACCATTAATACAACTGGTCATTACTATTTTTCCTTTAACTTCTTTTGTTTTTCCACCGATATATGGCCATTATTCAGATAAAATTCAAAAGAGGTATATTTTTATTTTTATTGGATTTCTTGGGATGTCTTTTATTTATTTTTTATTGCTATTTCTGAACCAAAATTTATTCATCCTAGTACTATTAATATTCATTTTTGGTTTTTTTATGGGATCATATAGCTTATTATTAACCCTTTTCGCTGAATTAGTAGAAGATGATAAGACTTTCATTTCTTACTTCAATGCATCAGTTGTTGCTGGTTGGTTTGTTGGAGCTCAATCTGGTGGTATTTTTATTGATATCTATGGAATTGAGAAGATATTCTTGTTTGCTTTCCTAGTTTTTTTACCAAACTTAATTATAATGTTTTTTATAAAAGAAAAAAGATCATTGATTTTAGAAAGTTTTAATAGAGAAACAGAGAAAAACTCAAATGATCTTGTTTTAAATAATAATCAAGGAGATATTTCAATTTCTAAATCAATTTATCCCGGTTTATTTTTCAGAAATTTTAGTCTCAAATCAATTTTGCCAGTATTGGTAATTATTATGGGGATTCATTTAAGTAGTGATACAGAAATTGGATTTTTGATTGGAATAAATTTTTTTTTACAATTCTTCCAGATGTTATTAATTGGAAAGATATTAACTAATGATAATCTTAAATCTTTTATGATCATTGGCTATGCTTTAAGCACAATTACAATTTTTGGATATATAATCTCAACTAATTTTTGGAGCTTTTTAGTTTGCCAATTTTTAGTTTCTTTTAGCTATTCTCTGCATTGGGCAGCAACAGTAACTTACATCTCTAAAAAAACTTCACCCAAAAATAAAGGAAAATATATGGCTTTTGCGAATTCAAGTGTTTTCTCAGGAAGTTTTGCAGGTGGTATATTATTCAGCTTATTATTATCTGCTTTTAATTCTAATTATTATATTGTTATGTATTTTATGATAATATTCCCCGCAATTTCCACTTTTATAATTCTCCTTAAATTCAAGCCTGACTAAAAAATTCAGTTCCTATACCAAAAAGGAGAGAGCTTCTGGATTATTGCTTTAGGTTTATCAGGAATTAATTCTAATTGATTTCTTATCCAATCTGAAATCCATTTATATTTTTCTTTAAATCGACTGTCCATGAAAATTATTGCCCCTTTATCCGAGATCTTTCTAATAGGTCTTCCAGAAGCTTGATTAGCTCGTTGAACTGCGGGATATAAATAAGCAAAATTCCATCCTTGTTTTTTAAATACCTTATCATAATAATCGATTTTTGCTTCAACTCTAGGAGTTGGTAGATGATATGGAAATCCGGCAATTATCACAGAGTTCATTAAATTTCCCGGATAATCTTCTCCTTCTGAATTTCTGCCACCACATACTCCTAATAAAACAGCACCCCCATTTAAAGCCATACTTTTAAAGTCGTCGACCAATACAGCATTTTCAGAAGCAGATAATCCAGGTTCTTCAACAAATAATTTTTTATTATTATTTTGTACTATAATTTCTAAACCGTGTTCTACAAGCGCATTTAAAATTCTATATGAAGCACAAAAAATTCCCACGTTTGCTGGGGTACACAGCAAAACTTCATTTATTTTTTCAATCATCTTTTTAAACATCATTGGTATTCTATTATTTCTTTTTGTGTCAACTCCTTCGATTATAAGAGCTTTAATATTTTTACTACTAAATGGTGAATCTGCTATAATACCTTTATAACTCTTTCCACACTCATTTAATCCCATTAAATTATTAAATACATAAGGATTCACTGTACCAGAGAGATTCAAACAGGTGTATACTCTTTTCAAGAGAGGAATAGAAATTTCTCTTGGATCTAATGCTACTATTTCAAGAGATATTGATCTCTTTCCTTTTATCATTTTCAGATTATAGCAATAAAAATAATTATCCAAAGTATAGGTATTCAACCATTTCATCCAAAATTCTGCCAAGGAACCAACATAGTCTCTTGAAATTTCGCCATTAGCGATTTTTTCTTCATGAATGGATACACTATAATCAAGTAATTCTTCAATAAAGTTTTTAAATCCGTTTAAATCTTTAAATCCCAATTTTTTATAAATTTCACCTAATAGTTTTTCAGGCACAATCGCTACTTCTTTAATTTTGAGACTCTTTTTTTTTTCATCTAATTGATCTAATAGAATTTTCACAAAACTCTGCATTAAGATAGGAGATCTATACATTTCTAGATCTTTTAAACTGACTCTTAATGAATATGGGGTAATTTTTTTTGAATTTACTTCTGTAGCAACATCAATTATATTATGACATTCATCCAATACTATAATACAGTTTTGAAGCTCTTGTCCAATAAATTCTAAAAAAGAATCTCGAATAAATGGATTGAAAATCCATTGATAATTACATATAATTATATTCATCTTTTCAAGCAGGAATTTACTTAAGAAATAAGGGCAAAACTTCTTTTCTTTACAAAAATTTATCAAATCTTCTGCATCGACTGGCTTATTAAATAAGTCTGGTGCGATTGATATTGGATTTTCATTTTGTCCTTTCTTTTTTAACAAATTCAAAAAGTAGCTACAATTCCTATTTTTTCTTAAATCTCCACAAACAGACATAGCTTCACTGGGATTTAGCTTAAGAGATATCAATGTTTCATTTAGGCACATCTCATTTCTCCCTCTTATAGATAAAGCGTTGAGTTTGATTCCCAGATTCTCATCAATTACCTTTTGTGAGATTTTTACTAATTCTTTTATAATTCTACGATTTTGAGAATGAGTTCGACACATATATATTATTTTTAAATCTTTTTCATAAGCTAAAGGTAATAATCCACATAAAGCAATTATTGTCTTTCCTGTTCCATTAGGAGCTAATAATAGAGAAATTTTTTTAGATCTAGAACTTATTTCAATTTGATTAGTAATGTTTTCTTGATTTTCTCTGAATCGCTCGTAGGGAAAAAATGATGAATAGTTTATCTTTAATCACCGAATTCTAATTTATGTATTTCATTCTATTTTAACCCTTATATTGCCATAGACTATTAAAATTTATTTATTCTCAAATAAACATAATTAAAATATTAAATAGAGTAGAAGTTTGCTTATTTTCTTGAAATAAATTTAAATCTATTATATATTTATATAGGTCTAATCATGTAGAATAGGTTTTCTAGCAGCAGTAACCGCGTCTAATCTTTTTATTGGCATATTATGAGGTGCTTCTTTTAAAAGTTCAGGCTGAGTTCTAGCTTCCTCATAAATCTTATTCATTACTTCAATAAAATTATCTAAAGAATGCTTTGATTCCGTTTCAGTAGGTTCTATCATCATGGCACCTGGAACTATTAATGGAAAATAGATTGTTGGAGCATAAATTCCATAATCAAGGATACGTTTTGCTATATCTTCTGTTGTTATTTCGTTTGGTATTCCTTGATCTGATAGAATAAATTCGTGTTGACAAATTCGGTTGAAGGGGAGATTATATTTCTCCTTTAAAAGAACTCGTAAATAGTTAGCGTTTAAAACAGCAATTTCTCCAACTTTTTTTAACCCCTCAGCACCTAATGCCAATATATAAGCATATGCTCTAATAATAACCCCGAAATTCCCCCAAAAAGCTTTTATCCGTCCAATAGATAAGTCATTATTATTATTACACATAATACCTTTTTCTGATGAAAACAAACAGGGTTTTGGGAGATAAGGTATTAATTCTTCAATCACCCCTATAGGTCCTGAACCAGGTCCACCTCCACCATGGGGAGTAGAAAATGTTTTATGCAAATTTAGATGAACAATATCAAATCCCATATCTCGAGGACGACATATACCTAACATCGGATTTAAATTAGCCCCATCATAATAACATAAGCCCCCATATTGATGAACTAAACGAGTAATTTCCTTTATCTGTCTGTCAAATATTCCTAAAGTATTAGGATTTGTAAGCATTATTCCAGCAACATCACCTTCTTTTAATGCAAATTCTAATTGATCTAATGGAACTTCTCCAAATTCATTTGATGTTAATTCTATGATTGAAAATCCTGCCATTTTTGCAGAAGCGGGATTGGTTCCATGAGCAGAGTCTGGAATAATTATTTTCTGCTTTTTAATCCTCTTATTTTCAAAAAATTTTTTAATTATTAATAATCCCACTAATTCTCCATGAGCCCCAGCTGCAGGTTGCAAAGTAAAACCATCCATCCCTGTTATTTCCCCTAATAATTCTGAAGTATGGTATAGTAATTCAAGACAACCTTGATTTTCTTCCTGTAATGGATGGATATTTATAAAATCTGATAATTTTGCTATGGTTTCATTTATTTTAGGATTATATTTCATTGTACAAGATCCTAATGGATAAATTCCAGTATCAACTCCATAATTTTTATTACTTAAATTAATGAAATGACGAACGATTTCGATTTCTGTAACATTAGGAATTGGCAAATCTTTTCTTTGTAAATTTTCAGGAATAATTTGATTTAAGTTAGTTTGTTCTATATCCATTTTGGGTACGAAGTTCATTTGTATAGTCTCATTTTCTTTATCAAAAATCGATTGAATATTAGAATTCATTTTAGATTCTCCTCTTTTTTACTATTTAACGCTGATCGCGCCAGTTCAAGAAATTTATCAATAGATTTTTTTGAGTTCATTTCAGTAACACAAACTAATGCAATATTTCCCATTTCAGGATAATATTTTGAGAGTTTTAGGGGGGGTTGAAGATTATTTTGTTTGCAAAAATTAATTAGAGCGTCAATATTAGGGCATTTTACGATAAACTCGTTATATGTAGGCTTTCTATTTAATATTTCATATCCCTTGATTTTACTTAATTCCTTTTTTAAATAATGAGCTTTTTGAAAATTTTGAATAGCAACCTCTCTTAATCCATTCCTTCCTAACGCTAAAAGATAAGTTAATGCTGCTAAAGAACATAACGCTTGATTGGTGCAAATATTAGAACTAGCTCTTTCCCTACGTATATGTTGTTCTCGCGCCTGTAATGTTAAAATAAATCCATAATTTTTACCATTAATTTCATTTGTTTTTCCAATTAATCTTCCTGGGATCTTTCTTAAAAATTTCTGTTTAGTAGTAAAAATTCCTAATCCTGGACCACCAAAAGAGGGATTTAAGCCAAAAGATTGTCCTTCTGCAACAAAAATATCTATATCTGTCGATCCAGGAGGGTTTAAAACCCCTAAACAGGTTGGATCTGTCATAACTTGAATAACCAAACAATTAGGAGCTTTTTCCCTAACATTTTTAATTAATTTCGAAATATCTTCAATATCACCGAAAAAATTAGGACTTTGAAATAAAACTGCTGCTATTTCATTTTTTACTTTAGTATGTAAATCTTCTTCATCAGTACTTAGAATCCTGATATTTTGACCCCAGCAATAAGTTCTAACTACTTCTTCATATTCTGGGTGAATTCCTTTAAGTAAAATAACGGAGTTTTTACGTGTAATAATCGTTGACATAATAGCTGCTTCAGCAAGAGCAGTTGATCCATCATACATACTAGCATTAGAAACGTCCATCTGAGTGAGTTGAGAAATTATTGTCTGATATTCATACATAGCCTGTAAATAACCTTGGCTAGCTTCAGCTTGATATGGTGTATATGAAGTGTAAAACTCAGATCTAGAGATTACAAAATCTATTAATGACGGGATATAATGATAATAACATCCTGCTCCTAAAAAAGAACTTGAGTAATTTTTATTCTTTTGAGATATTTTCTTAATTTGAAATAGAAGATCTGGTTCGGATAAACCTGAAGGTAAATTAAGTTTATCAATAATTAAATCTTTAGGGATATCTTGAAAAAGTTCTTTTAAAGATTTTACACCAATTGCTTCCAACATTTCTTTTATCGTTTCTTTATCATGAGGAATAAAATCCAAATTATGTTCCCTCTTAAGATTTTATTACTAATTAATAACGACAATATTAAAGAAAATCTTATTATTTTTCTTCGTTTTGGACAAATTGTTTATATTTTTCAGCGGATAAAAGCTCATCTATTTCATTTGCATGAGAATACTCTATCTTTAGGACCCATCCATCTATAAATGGAGACAAATTTACAAGTTCAGGTTTATCTGTGAGATTTTTATTTACATCTATAATTTCTCCCGATAATGGCATTATTAAGTCACCAACTGCTTTTACTGATTCTAATTCTGCCGCGTTACTTCCCCTTTCGAATGCCATGCCTACTTCAGGAAGCTCTACGAATACAATATCACCTAATTGATGTTGTGCAAAATCAGTAATGCCAACTATTGCAAATGAATCTTCAATTCTTATCCATTCATGAGTTAAAGTATATTTTAAATCATTAGGAAATTTATATTCCATTTTTATCACTATTTTAAGGTTCTATCATACATTTCGGTAAAACGGAGTAGATACAATCTCTCCTTTCAAGAGTTTATCACGAATTTTAATTTTAAGTTTTGTTCCAATTTGACTATACTGGGTTTCAATTAATGCTAAACCAATTGTTTTTTTAAGGGTAGGTGAATATCCTCCAGAGGTAACAAAACCAATTTGATTATTATTTTTATAGATTTTATATTTTTCTCTTATAATACCGCGATCAATCAAATTAAGACCAACTAAAGTTCTTTTTGTTCCTTCAGTTTTTTGTTTGATCAACACATCTTTCCCAATATAATCAATTCCTTTTTTTGGTTTTACTAGCCAACTAAATCCTGCTTCGATAGGTGTTATGGTATCACTTATTTCATGACCATATAAAGCATAACAAGCTTCTAATCTTAATGAATCTCTTGCTCCTAGGCCTGCTGGTTTTGCTCCTGTATTTAATAATTCATTCCATATTATATCTGCGAATTCATTTTTAAAAGAGATTTCAAATCCACGTTCACCTGTATATCCTGTTCTTGCTATAAAGACAGGACTATCTTTAATTGAACAATGAGTTGAATAAAATCTTTTAAGTTTTGAAAGATCAATATCTATAAGTGGTTGAAGATATTCATCTGCTTTTGGTCCTTGAAATGCTAATCGAGATCTTTTTAATGATAAGTTAGTTATTTTGATATCTAATTCTCCAATATGGCTGATTAACCATTGATAATCTTTTTCAATATTACTCGCATTTACAATCATTCTAAAATGTTCAGAGGTTTCCTCATAGTATACAAGATCATCTACAACCGCTCCATTTTCATAACACATACAGGAATATTGCCCTTTAGAGGGTTCTAATAAATTTAAATCGTTTATCATAACATATTGAAGAAATTTTATGACATCTTTTCCTTCGAGGATAAATTCACCCATATGCGAGATATCAAATATACCTGCATAAGAACGAACTGCCAAATGTTCTTTTATTATACTTTCATATTGAACTGGCATATACCAACCCGCAAAATTAACCATCCGTGCACCAAGTTTTAAGTGAGTTTCATAGAATGCAGTTTTTTTAAGATTATTCATCTAATCCCTCAATATTCCCACGCTTATTTACTTTTTTAATGTGTTGAGTTATATAGTGAGATAGAATCGTATGCTTAATTAAAATTTTTTGGCTTTTAGATAAGACCTAAAAGTTTACATTATTAATTTTAAGATATTAGACTCAAATCGTAAAAATTTATTTATTAAGTATGTTTTAATAAAAAAAATGAATGAAAAAAATATTGAGAATCAATATTTGTCATTAAAAGACTTAATCTCTGAGAGTCTTATAAGAGATTTGATTTTATTCACTTTTCTTTTTATATTAATAATTACTCAATCATGGGAAAGTATATTACTATTGTTATTTCCTCTTATAACATTTACATTTTCTTTTTTCTTTCGGATTATAAAAATTAATAAAAAGAGGACTAAATTTGAAAATGATCTAATTATTTATAATCCTTTAGGTTTGGAAGGAAAGAATGCAAATCGGTTATTTTTTTGTTCATTATTTCAACTAATTTTAATTTTTTGGATAGGTGCTGAGTCTTTATATAATCCACTTATAGTAAATAATTATATCTTATATTTTATTGGTTTATTTACTTTTTTTTATACATTTGGATTTTTTTGGATTTTTATTGATTTATGGAAGTACATCGGGATAAAAATCATTACAGATATGAATGTGGACAAGAATGATCTTCAGATTTCTGGAGATTTTAGAAATATTATTTCATTTATAAAACTAAAAAATTTTAAATTGATTTCGTTAACAACATTCGTGGTTTTTATATGTTTGAATATAATAAATTTGATAATATCTTTGCTTTTAAATAATAATCCTAATTTTGGTATGAAAATTTACCTTCCAGGTCTTCAATTAATAATAATTCCATATTTTTATTATGTTGTTCTTATAATTCCACCAGTTTTATCGATACTTCTTCTAATTTTAAATTATAGAACTATTAATAATTTTAGTAGAGAAAAATTAGATAGAATTATTGCGCCATTACCTAAAAACTTGCAAGTAAAAATAATTGAAAACCTTAAAGCATTGAATAATAAAATTAAAAAACAATTAAATACGGAATAAAAATTTATTAACATCATAACTTATATTATTATAATTAATATCTTCTAAAGATTTAGGTTCTGTATCATGACTCTGAGAAAATTGCTCTTTAAGGTGGTTATTGTAGGAGATGGGGGCGTAGGAAAGAGTACTATGGTGCAGAGACTAACAACAGGAGAGTTTATACCACAAAAAATTACAATAGGAACGGACCTTGCTGTTGTAAACATAGAGATTGATAATGAAATTACAGTTAGTCTCCAGATCTGGGATTTTGCTGGAGAGAGGCGTTTTCGAATATTCTTACCTAATTACTCTCGAGGCGCTACGGGATGTTTACTTTGTTATGATATTACTAGACAAACTAGTTTTGAAAGTCTGGATGAGTGGTTTAATATTGTTAATGATAACGCTGAAAATCCTGTTTTTATCTTAGTTGGAGAAAAACTTGATTTAGCTGATATTAGGAGGAGTGTAGAGTATAGCCATGGTAAAGAATTCAAAAATCAATATGATTTAGATTACTTTTTTGAGACTTCCTCAAAAAGTGGTGAAAATAATATGATGATTTTTGAAACCTTAACTCGTAAAATCCTTGAAAAACGTAAAGTGCTTGATTAAAAATAATTCTGGTATTTTAATAGAAATATAATAAGGAAATAAAAATAATTTAAAATATGTTAATTTTATTCTTCAAGAATGTCTTTTAGCTCATCTACGTTAAGCTTTAAATATTTAGCTGTTACTAAATCTTTACCTAGAAGATTTAGAAAGTTTTTCTTTCGTTTTTTATTTAAGAACTTTTTCATCTCAGATAAATCTGGATTAGGATCGGTAATTTCAATCAACTTCTTTTTTACTGCTGTATCTACTAATTTTTGTCCAATATCAGTTCTAATAATTAAAAATGACTCTCCTGAACCTTTTGGAGCTCCCCAAGGAGAGTAGGAAATATCTGAAAATTCTCCTGAAAAATCTGTGCAGTATTTGCAGCCTGTCATTCCACCAGAAGAGCAAGCAAAAGCTATTTTTAGCGATGTACGTTCTGCTCCAGTATTAAAGTCAGAGACTAAAATTTTGGCAAGTCCTTGTAAATGACATGGATTAGCAATAATCCCAATATCCCGCTTGTAATCCTTATAAGCTTGACCAATTCCGGTAATTAAAGGGCCAGCATTATCCATTGTAGCATTTGGTATGTATTTTTTAGCATCCTTAGCATTATCAACTACAATAGGAAACGCAACGGGTGGTTTTTTACTTTTTGGCTCACTCAAAACCATGTGTTTCACGATGCCAGCATCAAAAGCCGCAGCAACTAAATTATATAGAATTGGGTCTTTATTTTTTGATTTTACTTGAATTATATCATTATAAACTCCAACAGCTAGATCTACACGGGTTTTTCCAAATAGTTTCAGTTCAATTTCCGATATAGGAAGAAATGATCGTGGACAAGAGTTGTAACAGAGACCTACAGTCTCAGCACATTCATCTACTACATAAGCCTCCCCACTTTCCTTATTAAAGTCCATATGTGGACAAAAGGCATTACAAGTTCCACAGTGAATACATAATCCTGCATAGATCACTTCATTTTCGAGATCTTGACTCGATTTTTCAATTTTCATTTGTTTTAACCATGTTCGTTATTTTTTGATTGTGTGAAATTTCACACTAAGTAAAATCCAGCACTAATAAAAAGGTTTTTTATCAACTATTAAAAATTAAAATTCCTTTTTTTTAGGTTTCAATTAATTGAGTTTGTAATATTCATATCAAAAAGAAACTAAAAACGAAAAAGAAAAACACTTTTTAAATTAATCTAAAAAACGAGAACAAGTTTTATCAAGTTTTTTTATTAGATGATCTCGATCTTTCCAAATGATCCATGTGCTTCCCGATTTTTCGAAATGAAACCCATCATATTCATCTTTAATTTTGGTTAGAGATTTCTTAATGAAACTCCAGGAAAAGCCAGTATCTTCAACAATTTTAGCAATAGCGATAGGATGATTTATTTCAAGAATTTCATTTAAATATGCTATTATTTTATCTAATCCTGTTTTAGGGGCATTTTCTTTTTCAGACATTTATAATTCATTTTGATTATTTGGAGTTTTTTTCATCTTTAATAAAAAAGAAGTTGAAATTATTATTTATTTTTTAATTCTATAATATTATTCTTTGAATTTTCACTTATATTTAAGAAAATCTCCTGTCCGCATCAATTTAGTAGGGCGAAAATAATTTTTCCCCGATTTTTCAGCAAAGTCTTCTAATAACTTGGACCATTCTTTATATCTATCCTTTCCTAATTCAAATGGACCACGTGAACGCATTCCAGCAATCATAGTTTTATCAATTGTTTCATAACTTGACACAATTCCTTCTTCTAAGAGCCTACAGCCTTCATTCATTTGAAGTGCCATAAAACATTCCATATTCGCTAAATTAGCTTTTTTTGCTCCATGAGTTATAGGCTTTCCATCCTCTGTCCATTCAAGAAAACCTTTTCCTGTTTTTCTTCCTAGATTCCCTTCATCAATTAGTTTGGTTAATGCTTTTCCAGTAGCAAAATCTGGAGATATATTTTCCTCAAAATATTTCACAGAATTACGTATTACATCTAAACCTAAATAATCTCTTTTAGCAAGCCCTCCCATTTGATTTGGAACAACAAGATCTTCATTAAGATCCTTCCATGGAATTCCTTTTTCCATCGCAACATCAGTTAACCAATCTACATATGCTCCACTTGTTATAGTTAATCTATTAACGATAAAGCCTGGACTTTCTTTTTCAATCCGGGCGACAAACTTTTTTCCTCCAATGTAAGGAAGCGATTCACCAATGGCCGCACCAATTTCAAAAGTCTCATCAGAGGTTTCTTTACCTTTAATCAGTTCAATCAATTCAAGTATAGGTATAGGTGTAAAAAAATGCATTCCGACTACTTTTTCAGGTCTACCAGAACTAGAGGCAATTTCTGTAATACTCATTGTAGAAGTATTTGTAGCTAGAATCGTGTGTTCTGGAGCGGAATTACCTAATTTTTTAAAAGTTGATTGTTTAAGATCCATAAATTCTGGTACGGACTCAACTATATAATCGGCTTTAGATGCTTTTTCAAAATCTCTTTCTATAATTAATTTATCCAAAATACTTTTTGCAGATTTTTCTCCTAGTAGTCCCTTAGTTTCTAATTTTTTAAGACCTGTTTCAATAAAATTGGCCGCAATGTCTAGGGTTTTCTGAGTTCTTGACCATAGTTTTACACTTTCAAATTGATCAGACATGATCCCCACTTGGGCAATTTCACGGCCCATTGTACCAGCACCAATAACTGAAAATTCTTTATATTTACTAATATCTGTCATCAGAATATCTTATAATTATTATTTTTTATAAATTAAATAATTTAAGAGGATAATAAAAGTTGTTGTTAAGAATCCCTTTTGAAAAGAATTTTACTTATAATACTCTTTGATTTATCTGAATTTAAAATATTAAATAGTATAAATATACCAAGAAAATAGCATTATACTAATCCCTAGAAAAATAGATATTGGCAAACCGGGTAATATTTTATTTCTTTTCAATCCTAAAATAGTAAGACCTGTTCCTGAAATTATAGCAATAGCAGTTAAAATCATAACTACTATATTATTTGTCTGAATAAGGGCACTTGAAGTCAACATACTATAAAAAGCTAGGTCTCCTATCCCAATTTCCAATTTGGATGTATCATACTCATATTCTCCACTTTTAATTTTTTGTTTTAATTCTGAATCAGATGGAACATTTTGATCTTCTGGAAGTGATGCAATATCAATTAATTGTTTTATAGGTCCATGTTTATATAAAACAGCAAAGAGATCCCAACAAGAAATTCCGATTAATATGGCTAGAGTTGTCCAAAGAGGCATTATAACCCCCATAGTTGCTCCAATTAATAATCCTATATATAATACGACAAAATTTTTTGTTTTTATTGATTCTGAAGTAAAATATTGATAAATCATAAAAATTGTAAAAATTGCTACAAGAATAATCAATTCAATATCAAGGATGTAAAATAAAAGTGGTGATCTTGAAAATAATAAATAAAGTACAATTTCTCCAAAAAACCAAGTTTGAAAAAACCCGATAAAGGCAAAAGTAAATCCAAAAAGATACTTTAGAACACCTATACCTTTTTTTTTTATTATAAATACTATAATAAATGCTGAAACTGTTGCTAATGCTGTAAAAATTATTCCATTTAAAATTCCTCCTAGGGCACCCATTTCGCTCTCTGGAAGGTAACCCCCATCTACTTGAAATCCATACTCAACGTATGTTATATAAGCTAAAATTCCTGCAACAATTACTACAAGTATTATAGGTAATGGATATAATTTTCTAGTTATTCTATATGTAGGAAAAAAGTGAGGGATAGAATCTTTTTTAACAACTTCTTTATCTTCAGAACTTTCAGCCATTATAAGGATTAGTTATTTAATTAAAATATTAATTTTTCGATTATAATATAAGTATTAGCTTAAATAACTTAAAAATAAAAAATCAAATTATTCAATTTTTGATTTCAAGAAAGAAACTTCTTATTGACAGTAACTTTAAATATTTTTGTTATGCCAAAACTCCAAAAATATATGAAAAAAATAAGGAGATATAAGGAAAAATTAAAGGAATTGATTATTCGTATAGGAATTTCTTACCCGATAGAACTTGAGTTGATTGATGAGACCCTAACAAAACTTATTTTGCCATGCCATTTAGGAATAATGTTTTTTGGAGATTTTGATGTATCTTTCTTCAAAAAAATTTCAATTAATTTAAATCAAATATTTGATTCTTTTTTTTTTGATATTAGAAATTTAGGAAGTTTTAATTTTTCTATAAAACAGTTCTATAAAGGTGTAAAAAAGGAATTTAGAGAATTGAAAAAGACATCTACCAAAATTAAAATACATCCAACTAATAAATTCTATCAAATTTTAATTAATAGAAGGAGAGAAGAAAACCTTGGTATGATACTTGCTATAACCGATCTTCCTATATTTTCAAGTACTAATAATAATATATTATTTTTATTTGGAGAAGCCAACTTAAAACATCGTTGTTGTATAGTATCATCATTAATATTAAAAGAAGTATTTTATAATAGACAAGCAAATCGAGTTCTAGTTGAGAAACGTATTATTAAAGAAATAATCCACGAGGTTGGTCATTTAGTTTTAGGTCCTGATCATTGTGATAATCTCTCTTGCGTGATGAGATTTTCCAAAAATATTGAGGAAATTGACCAAAAAAAAAAGGAATTATGTAAAAAATGTAAGATTAAATTAAACAAAATAAAAGATGATTTTAATTTCTAGAAGATATACAATAATAATTAAAAACTAACGATTGGTAATTTATGGACAAAATCTTTAACTAATTCAACTCGTTCTTTCCTTTCCTTATTATAATATCTCAAGGGATAAAGTTCATTAATAATAAATTTATAGAGTTTTATCCAAGTCTTGGCAACTTTGCTAATTCTATAATTTTGCGCCACCATTTTAGAGTGAATTCCCATTTCTGCACGTAGATCGTCATCTTTAAATAATTCCACAATCCTTTTTTTGAATTCATCAAGATTATCAGCAAGATATCCTGTTTTGCCATGTTTAATTACATTTGAAATACCCACTGCATTTGCTCCGACGCAAGGTGTTCCTTGTGCCATTGCTTCAATTAGAACTAATCCTTCTGCTTCAATCCAAGACCAAAGACAAGCTAAATCGGCTGTATTGTATAATTTTAATAAATCTGTAAAAGGAACTCGACCTAAATAAGAAACTATATCCTTATAATTTTTCTTTTTAATCAACTTTAAAACTGCTGTAGATGAAGGTCCATCGCTCCCAACTAGGACTAAATGTGAATCCGGGACTTCTTTTTGAATTTTTTTAAAGGTTTTTATTACATTCAAATGATATTTTTCAGGGGATAGCCTAGAAACATATAAAAGTATTTTTTTACTGTCTAAATTATATTTATCTCGTATCCCATTTTCCTTTACATCTGAAAAATATAAATCTGAAATTCCATTAGTTAAACATACTATTGGTTCTTTAAATCTTTGGTCTCTAAGTAAATCCTTTTTTGATTTTGTTGGCACAGAGACTAGATCATACTTATCTAAAACATGTCTTTCATACCGCCAAACCCAATCCATTCTTGCCAATAATTTGCCAAATATGGGAATATATTGTGCTGTATAAAAGGATAACGGAGAGTTATGTGTTCCTGTCATCGGAATACCCAAATATTTTGCCCAATTGATTGCCATAGAACCAAAACTAGCATGTGTATGGATATGAGCAATATCTAAATAATCATGATTACAAAAAAAATATTTGTGTATTGGAAAACTTAATACTACTCCTGTTTTAGGTGAGATCTTAGCCCCAAAGAAGTTATGGAGGTGCAAATTCTTGGGAATGTTTTTAGGTTTTTCTATTCCTGGCGCATAAACATGAATGTCATGTCCGGTATATTTAGCCATTGCCTCAGCAAGGTTTCTACAAGCAATTGCAGTACCATTTACTTGTGAATACATTGAAGTGAAAAATCCGATATTTAGCTTTTGTTTAACCATTATGCTTCGATAGGTAAATGATTGAACTATCTAGAAAAAAATATTTTGATAGAAAAAACATGTTTTTTTACTATATTTTAATTAAACATATGTTTATTTAAAAAGATATAAAGTTTAATAAAAAAAACTCGGATTTTTAATAAGATTTGTATAGTTAAATATTATGCTATTTAATGTTAATCTTATATTATATTTATTTCTCCTTAATTATAATAATATGGGGATATAATATTACTATTTAGATAATATCAAACCACAGATTTAAAGATAAAATTTTCTATAATTCTTATTAGTAATAATTTACAAAATAAGTAAAATTGAATAATAAATTAATAAAATTTTTTTGTATTGGAATATGATTTAATAACATGGATCTGCAAAAAGAAAAGGAAATTATTGATGAAATCATGAATCAACGAAGGTTATCTTATTCTATCGAAATATTAGATATTCAAGGAAATAAATATACCGTTCGTAATAATTTCGGTTCTTCAATTGTATATGTGAAGAAGGGCGATCATTTTTTTTTAGAGGGAGAAATAGACTAAAAATCTACATATTTTTATTCATACTATTCAATATCTCAGTTTTATTTTAAAAATTATTTATTTTTTAGGCTATTATGTTTTTAATTCAAAAAATTAAAAATATTATAATATTTATTAGTTAAGAATATAAAATAATAATTTTATAAATTAATTAACTGAAAGAAGATACTTAAATAATTTTAGTTGATAAAAAATTCGAAGAAGAAGAGCAGCATCAAATGCTACGGAAGGTAAATTCATTGAAAAATTTCGGGCAGTTATAGATGATAATACCTCCCTTACTATCTATAATAAAAAAAAAAGATCATTTTGCATTATACGAAGGGATTTAGCAAAATCTTATGAAATTGAGGTTGATGCTTCTGAAGCACCAATATTAAATAAGATGTTAAGTGATCCAGAACCCTATGAAAGCTCAATTGCAGATGTTAAAATCTTAGAGGATGAAATATTCCCAATAAATGAAGCATTTCTGAAAATATTTGGAGACGATAAAGATCTAAAACTAAACTCAATCAAATTAGCTATTGGCAGCAATTACAATGACTATGTTACAATTGAAGAGAGTGATTTAGTTAAATTTGACGTTAAACCAACTCTTACTGGTTTATTAGATTTTATCAAAGGTAATAGGGAAAGTATTTTAGGATTTTTAGATTGTGAATATATTAGTGAAGAAGGTAATGTTATTTACTTAAATTGTGGAAAAAAGAATGTATCTGAGAATGTGTATTCTATAAAAGTCCTGATTCTAGCTTCTATGCAACAGAGAGGATTTTTTCTTCAGCAAGAACACAAATACTATGGTCTTCAGCTTTATATTATTATAGAATCAAGAACACCTAATGATAATTTATTGCTTGAGTTATTAAAAGAATTAAATATAGATTGGGAAGTAATGTTTTTTAGAAGAAAACTGGCAATTCATGATTGGACTGAGATTGAATGTGAAAAAAACTCTGAAAATCTTAAAAGTTTTCTTCGTGCTAAATATGAATCTTTAAATTATTTTGATGTGAATAATATTATTCGTCTAGTTGTTAAAAATCAATTGCCATTCAAAGTAGCAAATAAAATGGCTTCTTTATTATATAAAATGAAAAGTGAAAGATCCCTTAGATTTCATGAAAAAAAATTCCAGGAAAATCCATATGAAAATGACCCGGTACAACAAGATGAATATTCCATAACTCTTAAAAAAGCAGAAGTAGCTGCTGCAGCAAAATTAGCATGTGCATATTTAGGAATTCAAAAGAAAATTAAATTCGATAGAGATATTTCTGTGGATGAAATACTGAAATATGAAGCAGAAATAAATAATATGTGATTTTATTTGATTTTTAAATTAATAAATAAAAAAACTTGAGAAATTAACAAATCATTTTTTTTAATTTAGCTTATAAGATTGTTTTAATAGCTCGTGATTTACTTCTCCTACTGTAATACTTTTACCTGTATTGATATTTGTTATTGTGTATTTTGCGGGAGCAAATAATCCTGGATCAATCTCATAGAAATTATAATTTACGGCTTTAAAAGTATCGAGAAATGGTTTTCCGTAACTAGAGGATGTATTTGCCGGAGCTTTTTTAGCTAATTCGAATAATTCTTCTTCTTTTTCCTTGTCAACATTAATTGTATAATATGTCGATCCCGCAGTAATAATAGAGTCATTTGTACGTCCCATCGCACCAAGATCATCTTTAGCAATAGGTGCAATGGTAGTGGTTCCAAAACCATGACTTATTACTTCTATAGGAAATTTAATTTCGTGTAATTTATGTATACCTGTTTCTACAATTCTAGCAGCAACCTGTATAGATCCTGTCAAACAGGCAGTTGGCGCACAAGCTGCATAAGTGTAGCTAGGATCAACTCCACATTTTTTTGCCACAATATCCATAACTTCAGTATTTGGTAATTTTGGGGTTTCAAAAACAATCACAGCACAATTAGAATTATCAGTATAATTTATTTCTTCAAAAATCTTTTCTACCTTAGCCTTTGCGCGAGCAGGTCCAGATCCTAAAGATTGAAACACAACTTTTTTTTTTAATTGTCCTTCTTTTTCTACTTCTTTTTTCAGTTTAACACTCCATCCTGCTAACTGAGATGCCATACAGGAAATTATTGGTTCGGAAGTAAAAACATTTACGCTTGGTATGTAATGACCATCTAAATCATAAGAAGAAAACTCAATTGTACCTAATCCCCCCATACAAATCTCTCCTAGAAGTTTCCCTCCGATCCAAGAAGCATTTGCCATATCGAGAATTGTTGAGTCATTATCTAGTTTATTAACTTTTACGTTATAAATCTCCTTATTTTCTATGATTTTATCAATTATTTGCTTAGTTAGTTCATTAATTTTTATATGGTGCACTTATTTTCACTTTATTAAATTTACTTTTTTTAATTGAGTATTTATTATTATTTTGATAATGTAATATATTATAATATTAATTTTGCATTTATGACTTTCTTCCATTAATGAAGATGAATGATTTAAAAAAAAAAATGGATAAGCTTTTTGAAGCAATTGAAATTGAAAAAAATTACTTCCTAATTAATATAAAGGAAAACAATTTATCTGTTCATATATACACTCATTTAGATTCTGATGGTTTAAGCTCAGGAGCAATTCTCGGTAAAGCATTGTACAGAGAAAATATACCGTTTCAAATTACAGTTTTACGTCAATTAGAGAAAGAAGAAATATTAAAAATAACCAAAAATGTTAGAGAATTAAAAAAATTCCTAATTTTTTCTGATTTTGGTAGTGGTCAATATCTAGAACTTCAAAATCAGCTAGTTTTAAATGAAAAATTTAAATCCTTTATTATACTCGACCATCATATTCCCCAGAAAGTATCTTCTAAAGAAGATATTGATTTGATCGAGGAAATTCATAAAAAAACTTTTCAATGGCAAATTAATCCCTATTTTTTTAATATTAATGGAAGTTCAGAAATATCTGGCGCAGGTATATGTTATTTATTTGCTAAGTCTTTAAATAAAAAAAATATAGATTTATCTTCAATCGCACTTATTGGAGCAATGGGAGATATTCAAAATCAGGGTCCAAATAAGTCTTTTTTAGGGATAAATACATATATTTTAGAAGATGCAAAAAATAGTGGACTTATTGAAATTACAAATGATTTGAATTTTTCTTCAATAAAACCACTAAACGAAGCAATAGCTTATTCGAGTGAAATAAAATTGCCAGGATTAACAGGAGATGTTAATAGAACTCTGATATTTCTGCAAACTTTAGGTATTTTGATGGAAGATTCAAATGGTAATATTCGCACATTAAATGAACTTAATCAAGATGAAAAACAAAAGATTTCTACTGCAATTATTGAATATGCCGCAATGAAACTTGATGTTGAACCAAGTGCTATCGTTAAGAAATTAATTATTAACCGATATTTACTAAAAAATGAAATAGTTGGATCTGAATTTCATGATTTAACAGAATTTTCCAATCTTTTGAATGCATGTGGACGAACCAATAGTGCGTCATTAGGAATTGCTATTGCGATGGGAGATAGAAAAAAGGCTTATCAGAAATCTCAAGAAGTGCATTCTAATTACAAAAAATCTTTATTTAACAGTATAAGGTGGATTCAGGATAATCATAAAATACAACATAAGGAATATATTCAATATTTTTTCGGAGAAGATGTTATCCCTGAAAATATTATTGGAACAGTTACATCTATGCTAGTATTCGAGAAATTTGAAGGTTTTGATATAACAAAACCAATTTTTGGTTTAGCAAAAAGAGAAGGTGAAAATATTTATAAAGTATCAGGAAGAGCACATGATAAAATAGTATCAAAAGGGGTAAATCTTTCTCAAGCTATTAGAGAGGCATGTGAACTTTCAAATTTAGATGTATTAGGTGGTGGACATCCCCCAGCAGCAGGAACAAAAATTCCTATTGATAAATCGGACGAGTTTCTGGAAAATTGTAACATAATTATTGAAAGCCAATTAAATAAATAATAATATTTTTATTTTTAAAGAATAATTTTAGACTTGATATACTTCTCCCGTTTCAGGAGCTACTGAATTATAATTTTTATTAGCCAATTCACTTGCTAAGTAAGTAGTTGATTTATTGTCCCCATGAATACAAAAAATATCTCTATTTGAATTTTCTCGGAAATCTAAACCTTTAATATAATTATGGATTTGGATATTATCAGAGTGGCTTGAAAAATCGAAGTAATCATATTCACATCTAGCTTCGATATTTAAATCAAATGAATTTTTCCGATTTCTTCTTGATTCCTTAAATTCAAAAATTCCATTGTCTAATAATTTCCTTCCTGGTGTTCCTTCTACTTGATACCCAACTAAATATACTGCTGAAAAGGGATCTGGTAAGATTGATTGGATATAATCAATTGCATTACCTCCTTTAAGCATTCCAGAAGGTGAAATAATGACACCATTTTTATTTTTAATATTTGCCCTAATTTTAGCTTTAGAAACAAATTGAGTTTTCTTTAAGGCTTTTTTAAATAAATCGATATTTTTTATAAAATCGGGGTAATTTAAATATAACATTGATATTTTTCTTGCTAAACCATCAATAAAAATTGTTCCATCATAATTATATTTTTCCAAAATTAACATTGCTTCTTGAGAGCGTGCAACTCCAAATGCTGGAATTAAAACTTTCCCACCGTTATCAGTAATATTAAAAATTTTTTCCACAAACTCTTTTTCCAATTTTTCTCTTGGAGGATGTTGCTTAAGAGCATATGTAGATTCTATAATCAAGGTATCTATCTCAGGGATATTCCGAGAATTTGCTGAATTTGTTAAATTAGTAGTTTGCAAATTGATATCACCTGAATATAAAATCTTTTTATTATCTACTTCAATTAAAATGGATACACTTCCAGGAATGTGGCCTGCGTTAATAAATGTTATAAAAAAATTATCATGAATCTTTTGACGATTTCCATTTTTTAGAAAAATAGAATTTTGTACTAAAGAATCTAATTCTCGATACCCAAATGGATAATTAAAATTTGATATTTTAATCATATCTTTTATCAGAACTTCTGATACAGCTAGACTGATTGAATTTGTAAAAAAAGGGATATTTTTAGTCTTATATAAAAAAGGTAGGGCACCAGAATGATCAATATGGCAATGAGTTAAAGCAACTGCTTTTAGATTATCTATATTTGTTTCGTATGGGAGCCTTTCATCTCCATGAAATCGTATCCCATAATCCAACATACATTTAACACCACTTTTAGATTCGACTAGAATAGCACTACGTCCGACTTCTCTACATCCTCCTAGAAATGAAATATTTACCATATTTTAATATTTCAATAATTATTATAAGCTTCTATAAAAGTAATTATATTCTTTAAACAAATTAGAAAATAATAATCTTATCAAATACAAAAATTACTATTTTGTAAATTCTTTCAAAAAATCAAAAGTCTTTTGGATATATCATTTGATCAAATTATTTTAGAAAAAAAAGAAGATCCTAAAATAAAAAAAATTATTGAATTTTCTTTATGCTATTTGTTATCAAAGCAATTACGTTACTTACATTTTTGCCAAAAATTTCTAAAATTTCTTCCCAAGTAACAGGTACTTCGTCATCTTTCCAACAATCATAATCCGTAGACATAGCAACTGCCGCATAAGGTATAGATGCTTCATTTGCTAAAATTGTCTCAGGAGCGATGCTCATATTTATTACATCAGCTCCCCATAATCGAAACATTTCTGATTCAGCCCTAGTAGAAAACCTTGGTCCTTCAATAGTAATTACAGTTCCTTTTTCATGGTGTTTAAGATTAAGCTCCTTTGCTGTTTCAATAAGGATCTGTCTTAACTCATCTGAATAAGGATATGCCATCGCAGTGTGTTTAGCATCTCCAGGTGAAAACTGTTCAAAAAAAGTAACTTTTCTAAGTCTAGTAAAATCAATAAATTGATCGACAATAACTAAATCCCCTCTACCAATTTTTTCTCGCAAACTCCCACAAGCTGTAGTGGCTAAGATATGAGTACACTCCTGATCTTTCAATGCTTGTATGTTAGCTCTATAATTTACATATGTTGGTGGAATTGTATGTTCTCTTCCATGTCTAGCTATGAGAACCACATCAACATTCTCAATCTTCCCAATCTTTAAAGGAGATGAAGGGTTTCCATATGGAGTATCAACTTCAATATCTACACCATCTTTTAAAATATCCGGATTATCTAATCCTGAACCTCCAATTAATCCTATTTTAACCATAAAATTGATCAACTAAAATTTCAATTATATATTTATAATAATTATGATAGCTCAAATTTTATTTTATTATATTTTAATTAAAATAAAAACGCTATGATTTGATTATGAGGAATGAAAAAGAAATTGTTGAGATAGGAATTATTGGTGGAACGGGATCTGATATAACTCTAGAAAATAAAAAAGAAATGAAAGTATATACTCCTTATGGATGTACATCAGCAGCAATAATTATTGGTGATTTTAAGGGAAAGAAGATAGCATATTTTCCTAGACATGGTATAGGACATTCCATTCCACCACATAACTTAAATTATCGAGCAAATATTTGGGCATTAAAAGAATTAGGTGTAAAATTTATTATCTCTCCATCAGCTGTAGGCTCTCTAAGATTAGAACATAAAAAAGGTAAATTTATATTAGTAGACCAATATATTGACCGAACTAAAAAACGTTTTGATACATTTTACGAGGGTGGACAGGTTTGCCATATTGGACAGGCAGATCCGTATTGCAATTATTTAAATGAATTATTTTTTGAAAGTGGAAAAGATATTGGAATTGAGATTCAAAAGGGTGGGACTTATGTGTGTATTGAAGGTCCTAGATTTTCAACTAGATCCGAGTCAAAAATGTTTAGAGAATGGGGTGGGGATGTAGTAGGGATGACAACTTATCCTGAAGTGGTTTTATCTGCTGAGAAGGAAATATGCTATTGTTGTATTTCCATGGTCACGGATTTAGATGTATGGGCAGGAGAATGCCCTAAATGTGGCGTAGTAGAATATGGAAATTTATGTAAAGAATGTGGAAGTTCTATAAATAAATTGGAAGTTAATGTACCGGAGGTTCTAGAAACCATATCCAGAAACGCTGCTAACCTAAAAAAAATATTAGAGATTACTATTACTAAAATTGACACTAAAAGAGATTGTAGTTGTTTCCATACATTATCAGATGCTATAATTTGAAAAATAAAAAATAATTATTATATGTATGTTCAAAAATCTTAGTTAAAAATGGCAATTTAAACATAATAAGATTAATCTGTATAAAAATTAAAAAAGATCATAAATTCAATAAAGTGATTATGAATAAAAGCAAAGTTTTGGTTCTTGGGTCGTTAGCTTTTGATTATATTATGGGATTTAAGGAGAATTTTATTAATGCTGTCTCAGTTAACCATGAAAAGGAAGAATATCAAAGCACTATTACTGCAGATAGTCGCCAACAATTTTTTGGTGGTACTGCAGGCAATATCGCTTATAATTTAGGTTTATTAAATATAACAGAAGTATTTTTACTGGGTTCAGTAGGAAAAGATTTTGAGAGTTTAGGTTATAGAGATCATATAACACAATTTGATAATATTGAACTTGGTGTTGATGTTCATGAACAACTCTTTACTGCTGCTTGTTATATTGTAAATGATATAAAATCAAATCAAATGATCATCTTTCATGGAGGGGCATTAGATAAATGCAAGGAAATCGATTTAAAAGATAAAATTAAAGATCCTGAAAACTATTCTTATGCTATCAATTCTACTCAGAGCGTTGATGCGATGAATTGTTTTTCAGAACAATTGTATAATTTAAAAATACCAATTATTTTTGATCCAGGTCAAGTAACTCCTCTTTTTCCAAAAGAATTATTAATAAATAACATTAAAAAATCAGATATTCTAATTGGCAATATGTATGAAATAAGACAAATAATGAATAAAACAGGATTAAATATGGAGGAGTTAATTAAAATTATAAATGCTATTATTATCACTAAGGGATCAGAAGGATCAGAACTAATCTATAAAGACGCAAGAGAAAAGATATTTAGAACAAATATACCTATTGCCCCCCCAAATACTCTTATAGATACTACTGGAGCAGGCGATGGTTATCGAGCGGGAATATTATCAGGATTAACGTTAAATATGACTCTATTAGATTCTTGCAGATTAGGTGCTATAATTGGATCATTTGTAGTTGAAACTAGTGGCGCTCAAACTCAGAGATTTGATATAAATGAAGTAAAAAAGAGATTTTTTAAAGTATTCGGATATATTCCTCCACAATTAGAAAGAAGATAAAAAAATTAATTTTAGATAGGATATTTTTTATATTATTAGTTTAGCTTTGTTTTATTCTTCTACGGGAATCTCTATTAGGGTGAGAATATCATAATCCTTTAATTTATCTCTGCCATGCAAACTTCCTGTTAATTCAATAATAAAAGCGATTCCTGCAACTTCACCAGCAGCCTTTTCAACTAAATTACATGCTGCTTTTGCTGTACCCCCTGTTGCCAATAAATCATCAAAAACTAAGACTTTATCCCCCTCTTCAATTGCATCAATATGCATTTCAATACTATCAGTCCCATATTCAAGTTCATATGTTTCACTTAGAGTTTTATATGGTAGTTTTCCTGGTTTTCTTATTAAAACGAACCCCGCACCTAAATGATAAGCAATAACGCCACCCCATACATATCCACGTGCTTCTATTGCTGCTACTTTAGTAATACCTTTTCCTCTGTAATGATCAATTATTTTATCACATGAATTTTTAAATGCAGCATGAACTTTTGCTAATGTGGTAATGTCTTTAAACTGTATTCCCTTAACTGGGAAGTCAGGTACATTTCTTATATAGTCTTCTAAATTCATTCTAATTCATTTTAAATTTATAAATTTAGAATTCAATTAATTAAATTTGATAATTAAAAATGATAATTAAAAATGATTAATTATTCACATGATCAAATCTAAAAGATTCCAAATTTTCTTTTAATAATTAGAAAAAATTAAATAAAAATTAAAGTATAAAAAATATATTGAAGTTAAATAAAATACAAATTCTAAATCGGGTTGCATTTAAATGAAAATATTATTATTCGGTCCAGCTGGAGCAGGTAAGACATCACTAATGCGAACAACTTGTCTTGGGTATAATTTCATGAAAGTCTTAAACTTAAAACCTACCAAAGGTGTATCTCGAGAGAACTTTATTTTCCGTGGTATTATGGAACTCAACGTTTGGGATCTTGGAGGTCAAGAACGCTACATGGAACGATATTTTTCAGAATCTCAACGTGAGCTAATATTTTCAGAAGCAACAACTGCTGTTTTTATGGTTGATTCTGCTGCGATTGACCCTGAAGTACGTGAAATTTTTGAAAAATTCTTGAAATATGTTATAGAATTTTCTCCTAAAATCAGCATGATTTATGTTTTATTGAATAAAATTGACTTAGATGATTCGAAAGAAGATGAATACTATGAAATACTAACAAAGGATTTAAATAATGGTTTAATGGATAGAATCTCGTTTACTCCAGTATCAGTAAAAGAAGGGAGTGCTCAACATAGATTAATTGAAATTCTTGATTACGAGATTCAAAAAAATACTTTATCGATGCAACGTTTAGGTAAGATACGCCATTTATTGGATGAGTTGAAAATTAATACTTTATCCGAATATCTTTTATTCAATCAACCCGATGGACTATTGATTTCCTCTACTTTTGGTAAGTTTGAATCAAAACCATTACAGTTTATGAAATTTGAAATTGGAACCTTAGATTCTAATATTTACAGTATCTATCAACAAATTATGGAACTTCAAAATGTATCAAGCCTATCTCCTTTATCTTTATCAACTGTAGTCTATGAATCAGATAATTGTTGGATTTTAGTGAAGGAAGTAAGTAATGGAGCTGTTTTAATGGCAGTAACACGAAATAAGAGCCCAGAAGTTTTTTCTAGTGTTATGAACGCTTTAACAGGTGAAGAATTTAAAAATTTATCATTTTATTTGAGATCTGCTGATTACTGAATATAAGAAATGAAAAGAAAAAATTTGAGTTTATATAATTTTTATATTGTTTATTCTTCTTTATCATTCAAGCCAATCTTTGATAAGAATATTTGTTTTTTGGCATGATGAGGCCTTCTAATTACTGTATCATTTGATTTTTCAATCTCTCTCGCTTTATCACACATTAGAGCTGCATTTCTCATCATTTCATGAGCTGCAGCTAATAATGGCATATAATCCGATCTTTCTTTCAATTGGAAGCATGCTTTTGCTGTTAATCTTGATACTGTAGCTGCAATTTCAAATGCAGCAATTGCTTTAGCTCTAGCGTAAGGATTAGAGAATTTAGCAGCTTCAGTTGCCTTATTTGCATCAATAATAATATTAGGTAAAACAGGGGTTCTGACTTCAAGCATATCTAAAATAACTTTATTTAATTCTTCAGCAATAACCTGAAGTGCTCCGGTGATAGCCAAAACCTTTAATAAATCAGAGTTGAATATACTCATTTCAATATGATCAAGAAAAGGTCTACGTGCTCCGATCATACTATCACAATTCACTAATATATACCCCATGTTCTTTTCTTTTATCTCATCAATAGACTTTTTAGCAGGGGCATCAGAAATTACTATGGTGGGAATATTTCCCGCCATTTCTCTCGCTGCTTTAGGCCCTGGTAATGCTGCATTTGGACTTGACATAATTATTAATTCAGGCCCCCATTTCAATAAATCCTCCATAGTTTTTGTGCATATTTCTGGAGGATGCATTTTTGCACCAGAAGTAACTTCATGGACACTTATTCTTGTAGATTCAGCACGCTCATCCATTAAGAAAGCGAGAAGTAATGAGGACCCAATAGTTCCATTCTTCAAAATTCCAATTTTAAGTACTTTTTCGCTCATTTTTCAAAATCTAAAGTATATCTTTCAATTATAAATTTAAATATAATACTTATCAATTTTTCAAAGTTTTTAATTTTTGTTTTAAATTTTACAAAATAATGAATCCTATTAATAAAGATTATTATTTTTATTAATAATATCAATGATTATTAAACAAATTTAATACAAATTGTTTACATAAAGGTTTTGCATAGTTGTTTTACTCAATAGGGCTAAAATCAGTAGCCTCTATCGAATGAGTTTTCAAATAATTCCCAGCTACTTTCCTATTCTGAAAAATATCCTTAATCTATTACGCATGAATTTTCAGCTCTAGTATCCTCCTCGTCAGATGAAAATCTTTTTTTAATTGTAAGTGTGGTTTTCAGTAAATATTAGAGTCGTTCCATTCTAATTTTAAAAAAGGTTCTTTCTTCTGATCTAACCATTTTTTTTTAATCTATTAATGTCACTCAGTCATCCTTAAGTCTTAAACAATAAGATTAGCTTGATTTATACTAATTTAACCCTTTAATCTCTTTCCTCATGAAATACACAAATTTTTTTAAAATTCTTTAATAATTTTTAATAAAGTAAATAAAAGCAATTATAATACAATTTAAAAAAAAATACAACTTTAAGGTATAATCAAAATGGAGATTAATGGTGTAGAGATTGAAAATACCTATTGTGAAGCGTTTGGAACGGTATTTACTCGAGTTTTAGTGACCGCAAAGAATAAGAAATGGGCTACAATAGCTGCAAAGGAAGTAACTGGTTATGGGACATCAACAATTGGTTGCGATGCTGAAGCAGGAATTGATATGTTTGTATCTGCAGAAAATACACCAGATAAACGTCCAGGCGTAATACTAATGTTTTTTAAAAACAAAAAGGATGAGATGAGTATGGTTTTAACTCATCGAATTGGGGAATGTATTTTAACCTGCCCTACAACTTCATGTTTTGATGCTCTAAATGAATCCCTTGATGCAACTAAGGAATTTGAAATTAAATCTGGTAATAATTTAAAATTCTTTGGAGATGGATTCCAAGAAATGCTTGAGGGTGTTTATCCATTTGAGGCATTTAAAATTCCTGTTATGAGCGGTGAATTTATTGTTCAAAGCTCTTTTAAAGTGGGAAAAGGAATAGCTGGTGGAAATTTTTTAATTATCGGCAAAGATCAAGATTCTACATTAGAAGCTGCAGAAAAAGCAATTGATGCAATTAATGCTGTTCCTAATGTAATTACGCCTTTCCCAGGTGGTATTGTACGATCTGGATCAAAAGTTGGATCCAAGTATAAATTCATGCGAGCTTCTACGAATGAAAAATATTGTCCAACTTTGAAAACAAAAATTGAAGATTCACAATTAAAAGATGAAGATAACTGTGTTTATGAGATTATTCTTGATGGTGCTACAGAACTGGCAATTAAAAGCGCTTTAAAATTGGGAATTGAAGCAGCAGTCACAGTTCCAGGGATAAATCGTATATCTGCAGGTAATTATGGAGGAAATCTTGGCAAATTTCAATATAATCTTTTTGACATTTTAGGTTAGATAAAGATATAAAAAATCAAAAAATGAGTTTGAAATTATATACTTAAATTATAATTTTCTTTTTATTTTTCGTGTAGAAACTCCATCTTGCTCTTCTTCTTTTTCATCCTTTGTTTCTATTATTTCCTCATTCTTGGATTTCTCATCAATAGTTTCGACTTTTACCTTTTTCTTTTTAATTGATTTTTTAGATGGAATTGTCTTTTTATCGGCAGATATAGGTTGACGTCCAATAAATTTCGATTTATAATATAGAACTATTATCCCAATACCAACTAATACTCCAATACTTATTCCACTAAAAAACACGATCCATGGTATATAATTACTTAAAATATCTGGAACAATTCTTATCTCTTGAGGAGCAATATTATAATCATCAATAAGACTTGTTACTGCTCCATCAGTATCTATCACAAATATATACACCACCCATATTCCGCTAATTAAATCTTGAGTCCTGATGGTAATTTCAGTATCTTCTCCTATATACTCTCGCGTTATATTGAACCATTCATCATAATCATTTAGAAGGGCAACTTTTACAGCCGAAACACCTTTCTCATCTGATACATTAAAAGTAAATACAAAATCACCACCATAAAATACAGAAATGCTCTCGTTCATAGACAATCCATTAATTTTATAACTATGTATTTTAGGAGGCATATTTTTAACCTCTAAATAAGCGTCTTTCGAATCAATTCCACCAGCATCATCTTCGACAGTGACAACGACTCTAAACCTTCCAATTGGATTGTTAGCAGAAGGCGCATAAGAGTATGTAAAAAGATCATTCCCCATATAGTCCATAAAATTACTAGCAACAAGATTCCCTTCAGAACTGTAGAGATCTGTATAAACAGCGAGATCATCAGCAGCAGTTTCTAAATCCGTTATATTTGCTGAAATTTCAAACCTCTCTGTTCTAAAAATTTCCTGGGGAGAGAGAGAAATCTCGGAAGTAATAATTGGATCAGAATTTTTAACGTAGAATGGAAAATAAGCTGCTGCCTTTTTATTATTGAGTTCATCAGTCATATTTATTTTTAAATAATACATTTTATTTATTTGTTGGAAAGTCTCATTATCAATTAGAAGGGTGAAATAATAGACATTACTTTGAAGATTTAATAAGTTATTTTGCGTAGCTTCATCCATACTATCAACAATTGTAAGATCCCATTGAAAATTATAAGTCTTTCCGTTGTCACTGTCGAAAGTATCTACATTCACTTCAGCTGCTAATGTTTTGTTAATAAAATATTCAGTACTAGAATCCCCATCTAATGAAAGGCTCGCATCGTAATTTGAATCTAGTTTGAAGTTTGTATAGGTTGTGTGATCATTCAATAGAACATTAGTATTATTATATATTAAAAAACTGACGTTATAAATTCCAAGCAGATTATTATATTTTGGTTTGAATTCATATGTAAAATTGCCATTACCCATAGAAGTCATATTATAATTTATAATAGTACTATTGGGAAATTTTATCTCCATAAGTACATAATTAGCATAAGGAAAATTGCTTGTTGTATTAATTGTAAAATTTACAGATTCAAACAATCGATATATTTTAGTGGCATTTTGAAATATGTCAGAATAATTTAAGGGGATTGTTGAGAGTTTAGGGGCAAGAGGTCTTTCTGTTTCATAAATTTCTTTACTAATTGGTTGATGTTTATTTATAGAAAAAAAATTTGAACATGAATTAATTCCAAGAAATAAAATTGAAAAAAGGATTATGATTTGGTATCGTTTCTTTATCATTAGGATCTCATCTTGTTAATTTCTTATGTTTTATTTCTCTATTTTTAAAAAATAAAATTAATCCTATGGGGATTATAATTGGTAAGACATAGAATAGAACTAAATTCAAAGCAGTGAGTTCTAAGTTAGTTTCAAAACTAAATCTTTCAATTTCATTATTAGAACTATCTTTTAACACAAATTTAAAGTTTTTAGTCCCAAATTCATAAGGATTTATAGTAGGGTTTACTTTTGCTACAATTCTATTTTCTCCAGAATCTAATTCATCTAAATTAGTTGATATAGACTTCCCATTTAAATATAAAGAAAAATTTTCTGAATTTTCTTGGTTATTCTTAATTATTAATATTAAATAAGCTGGTTTACCTTGAGGTACTTCATCTGGAAAATTAACACTGATTAATTCAAATTTAGGGAGGATATTTACTTCAAATAACTCAGAATAATATTCTGTGTTATATATTGAAATACTCATTCTAATACTAATTGTTTCTCTATTTATATTATCTAATGATTTTAAATAGTAAGAAACAGTCTTTATTTCATTTTCCATAAGTACTTCCTCTTGAATAAAATCCTCAATATAACCCTCTTCACTTCCACTGAAGCTTACATTACAAGTTTGAGCTATATCAGGAAGAAAATTCTTTAAAACCATTGATACCCTTATAGAATCGCCACTAACAATTTCACCTTGATATAATAAGTTACTATACTCAAAAGGATATCCAATTTCTATTGATTTTTTTATCTCTAAGTATATTACATTACCACTCTTAATTCTAAAATATATATCGGTATCTCCTGGAGTAGCACCTGATTTAGCAGCAAGATTAAAATCTATTCGTTTTTCTTCAAAAGCAATAAAATCTATTTGTTGAGGAGGGTATACAATTAATTGGTCTCCCTCTAAGGAGGCTGTTAAATTTAAATTATTACTACGAGTATAATTTATGAATAAAGACACATTTATTACTGTTCCTTGAATTAAATTACTCACTAATCCCTCAATTGATAAATCATTTACTCCAGATATCACATTAAATCGTTTTAAAGATGATGTTAATTTAAAGTAAGATGTATTAGCCCATATATATAAGTAATATCCATCTGTTATAGGGAAAGTATCTAGAATCGGATAAGTAAAAGAAAATGATGCTGTACCGTTAGTTAAGTTATTAAATTGGTTGAGTAAAACTTCATTTTGATCCTTAAAAATATGATTAATAGTATAATTAGTTATGTTATATTGTACTGTAAAAGGCAAATATTCTTTATTACTTGTATTATAATATTTTCTATTTATCTTAAAAGAATAAGTTGTTGTTAAATTCATTACATCTTGATTAAAAATAAAATCTGGTACATCTCCCGATTCATTGTAATTGCATTCCAAGGCTGTACTATTATAAATATTAAAAGCATCTAAATAAGCTTTACATAATTTTATATTTGCATTGAATGATTTATCACTATCAGTTAAAGAATAATTATATGCATGGTTAATTTTATCATAAAGGTTAGATTCTATGGATTTGGACATATTCACAGCTCTATCATAGTATGTTACATTTCCTGTAACTTCAAATAATTTCAAACATGCTCTCATCATCATGGCATTGCTATCAAGATTTATGTTTTTTTCTATATTATTCCAACTTTGGTCACATGAATTATTATAAAGTTTACTCTCAGTATCATATAGGTTTTTATCTAAGCTATTGTATAACTGTTTAGCCATAGTAAGATAATTAGAATCATTTTGCATTCCTGATGCGATCCAAAATTCTAATAATGTAATTATACCTAAAGCATTCGTGCTTAAGTGGTAATACGTTGACGTTGCTCCGACACTGTTCCATAGTATATTTGCATCATAGTAAAAAGCATGCTGACTACCATCCCACATCTTAGTATCAATTTTGTTCATAGTTAGATTTGCGAGTTGTAAAGCTCTATCTCTTAGAGTGTCATCTGATCTGAGATCATAAAAAGTGCGATGAAGTAATAGGTTTGCTAATATACTATAAAAGTTGCTTTCAGTATATTTTACGTGGTCTCCTGTAGATGAAGAATTGGAATTATAGAATCCATAATTCACGTCATCCCAAAATTCCGAGGAGTTTATTAAATAAAAAATTTCTTTAATAGAATCAATTACGGATTCTTCACCAATAGATATACTTTCAAGATCATCAATTCCAATATTTTCAATTAGCAGAAAAATTGGTAAAAGATTATCAGTAAGGTATCTATTAGATTCCTTTACTTCTCCCGTTGTACCATTGATTGATTTTACAAACCCATACTCATAATTACTTATATTATCTTCAAACCAAAGAGTACTGTTTTTTAGATTTAGATAAATTGAAAATGTCTCTAGATCATCTATTTCCGTTTTCATTAGAGAGTTATAATAGAGTAAATTGTCTTCTGAAAAAGTTGTATTATCAATAATAGCACCATCATTATCACCATATCTATAATAAGTAGAAATATCAAAATCTAAACTTGAAGTATAATTAATCTCAAAAAAATCTCGGATTAAATCGAAATTTTTAGTGTATGGATCTTGCAGTAAAGATGTTGTAGAAGATGACTGCAGTTTATTAACCAATTGTTCAGAAGTGTTACTATTGTTTGTGTTGGAAAAATTATTTGAATATTCAGTTAAATAAGTAACATTGTTTATATGAATGAAATTAAGTAAGAGTAGAAATAAAAAGACGAAGCATATTATTATCTTTAAACCTTGGTTTTTCTGACTTCTTTTTGTGAAGTTGAACGGATTTGAAAATTTCATTATTACACTACTAGAGCAATTAAATAAGTATTTACCAAAGTTTCCTTATTAAATTATATTTGTAAAATATCCTTCTCTTTAAAATTTTTTCTGAAGATATCAAATAGATCAAAATATTTAGCAAAATTGTAAGTATTTACTCTTCTTGCTTCTTTTTTATTATATTAGCAAGTTCCGAGATGTTTAACCTTTTTTGATCCATTGAATCACGTTCTCTAATGGTTACTGTATTATCTTCTAATGATTCATAATCAATAGTTATGCACCATTTTGTTCCTAATTCGTCTTGTCTTCGATATCTTTTTCCTATAGAGCCCGCAGCGTCAAAGAATGAATTAATACGATTTTCTAATAATTCTCTATGGATTTTTAAAGCTAATTTTTTAATATCTTCTTTATTTTTAACGAGTGGAAAAACAGCTACGGTATTGGGCGCTAATCTTTGATTTATCTTTAAATTAATTCTTCCTTGATCTATTATGAAATTAGTTTCTAAGAGTGTATATATTATTCTATCAATTCCAAATGCAATTTCGAGAACTTGTGGTACTTCTTTAATTTTTGAATCAGAACCCATACTAACTTCGAAATTTTGTTTTGAATATTCAGCATGCCTTTTTAAATCATAATCAGTTCTATCATGAATACCACAAATTTCTACCCATCCAAATTGCCTTGTTTTAATTTCTAAATCCCATGCATCATCAGCATAATGAGCTCGCTCATTAATAGAATGCTGTCTAAATCGTATTAATGGTTCTGGAATACCTAATATTTTAGTTAAGTGATAACCTATAAATAAACAATAAGCATAAGCTGGTTTTTTAAGAATTCCATTTTTTATAGCATTGTCAAGCGATATCGCATTAATTTTACTGTCATCTTTTTCTTGTTGTTTCCAGTCTAGGAGGGGTAATTTTTCATTTTTAACCTCATTAAATTCTTCAAAGTTCATTTCCAATTCCTTACTTATAAAAATTTGCAGTTCGAATTGATCAAAAGCTCTCATTCTGAGGACTCCTTGCCTTGGTGATATTTCATTTCTGTAAGCTTTGCCAAATTGGAAAATTTTTATAGGATATTGTCGTCGAGCATCTTGATTTAATCGATTAAATAATAAATAAGTAGTTGTAGCTGTTTCTGGACGTAGATAAGCAATTGTATTATTTCCTACAGAGGTTTTTAACATCAAGTTATATTCTTCTATTCTCTCAAATGGTATATCACATTTAGGGCAAGTTAAGTTATATTTTTCAATTAAAATTTCCATTTCTTTAAACGATAATCCCTCTCTTACTTGATCTGGTAAATTTTCTTGAAGAAATTTATCTGCTCTATATAGGGTTTTACATTTATTACATCTTATTACAGGATCGATAAATCTTTCTAAGTGCCCTGAGGCTTCCCATACAATACTGGGCATAATTGTTGGGCACTCAACCTCCCCAAATCCAAAATAACGACATTCTCGTCTGAAAATATCTAATATATTATTTTTAAGAGCCATCCCTGCTGGACCATAAGAATAAAACCCTGCAAATCCTCCATAAATTTCTGGTGAGGGGCCCCATATGAATCCCCTTCTCCTAAGCAATGAATTAAAGGTTTCTATGTTATCTTCGATCTTCATATAGTTTTAAAAAGTGTTTGATTCTATTTGTATTTTAAGAATTTGAAAAAATAAAATTAAATTTTTATAAGAGAAATATAATAATATTATTATTATTTCTTAAAAGTTAAAAAAAAATTGACTTGTCATGTTATTTCAAGATAACTTCCAGTATTTTGGATTTTGGGACGCTATTGAGATGGGCCTTTATTTTGTGATCGTTGGCTATTTTCTTTTACTATTTTTCTACTTCTTATTTCTTAGATATAGGAATTCTAAGAAGCTATATTGGTTATTTTTTAGTTTGTTTTTCTTATGTTTTGGCATTGCAAGAGTTTTTTTTATTATTTATTATTTTTTCGGTCCAGAACTATATGATGGAACGAATGGTACTAATGTGGTTGATTTTTTAATGTTAAATTATCGTTTAGCTACATTCTTTACGTGGATGGGAGTAACATGTATGGTCGGTGTTTTAGGAATTCTCCTATTTCCACCTGAAACACAAGAGGTAAAAAAAGGAGAAAAATCTGTTATAGAATGGTTTAAGAACAGGAAAAACATCGAATTACTTGTTCGAGTAGGATTATGTGCTCTTCCTATTATTATAGGAATTCTATCTTTAACACTGTCTGAATGGCTTTTTATGGATCCTGATTTTGTCTTGTCGCCTCCTGATGGTTATGGTATACCTGATAATATTATTAAAATTCCAATAGGATCATGGGAATATCCTCTCGGCAGGTTTCTATTTAATTTTATTTTTATGCCATTGTTCCTCGTTTTGATTCCTTTTATCTTTTTATATTTAGCTTGGAAAACTTTTGGAGTATTAAGAAGATCCTATGCTTTAAATGCTATTGGGCTTATTCTTTATTTTGGTGGGGGAAGAATCTTACAAGGTGCTCTGGATGTCGCAATATTACCTCATTTAAGAGCAATAATGCCTCCATTGATAATATTACTTGCACTTCTTATTTTGGTAATCGCAAATAATTACGAACAGCTTAAATAAAATGGTTTTCCTTTTTACTATTATAATATTTTTTTATTAAGTGATTTTTATATATTAGCTAAGAAATAATCTTTTAAATTAAATTGATTAAAATAAAAAAGATTAAAAATTTAAAATTGAACCTATTTAAATTTAATATAGAAGATATATACATTAAAGAGTTTAATTAAAAATTCAAGTTAAAATCCATGACAGTACACGGAAATCAGTATTTATTACCATTTTTTATAAGAAAAGACTCACGTCCTCTTTCAATTCAAGGAAATGAGGAATTATCTTTAGCATTTTATCTTTTAACTAAAGATTTAGGAAAAAATCAAAAAATATTATCTTTTTCTAGGCTTCTTTGGCCTATTTTAAGTATTCAAGGTGTTATAAGTACTCACATCATGTTAGATGGATTAAATATTTTTAAGAACAAAGGCAGATATTCAAATCCACCTCGTCAACCTTTAATTGGACATATTCTAAGAAACATAGATAATAAATCTACATTTGAAATATTGCAAAGGATTATTGATGTTTTAGGATATAAAGATAAAGAAGCCGAAGAAATTGGCGAAGGGGAAGAATCTGAATTTCACACACTAAAAATCGATGGTTTAATTAATCCTTCATTTCTTCAATTATTATTAAAAATAATTCCATTAATTGAATATAAGCCGATTGGTGACTATACCGTACTAGATTCTAGTATTTCAACTGAACTTGCTTTAAACATTTCTGAGGGGTATCGTCAAATAATCAATACGATGAAAGGAAATGCCTTAAGATGGAAAACTCAAATTGAATTAATAAATAAGGAAGTAAATAAATGGCTAATCGAAATTAATGTTCAACTTAAAGATATTGATTCGCGTTATTCTAGCCAAATAACCAAAACCTCATCATCAATAGATACTTCCCAAGTTGATGAACAGACTAAAATAGAATATGATAAAATCGACCAGTGGAGTGTGAATGAGAAGAAAAAAATAATTGAAAATATCACTACTCTATTTAAAACTTCGGAAAGACAACTAGAAGAAATAATAAAGAAAAACAAATTCTTTACTAGTGGAGATTCTCTAAAGAGTAAAGTATTCACAGATATTCTTCCTCATTTTGAAAATCAATTCAATTATTTAAAAGAGGAAGGAAAGAAATTTTTGGAATCTCTTGACAGTCTTCATCATAAATTTATTGAAATGAAAGAACAAGGAGTCCAAATCGATATTCAAGCAAAACAAAAATTAGAACAAATTAAAGATTCATTACACCTAAAACTCAAAGATAGGAATAAACAGTTAGCTGAATTTGAAAGTGAAAAAGAAGTTAAAATTTCTAAATTAGAAAATGTAAAATCTGAATTAGAAGATTCAATTTCAAATATCAAGAGAATTATACAAAATAAACAAAATACATGTTTACAAGAAGCTCAAAAGTTAATTGAATGGTCCCTCAATGATAATCAATCTGATTTATTTTCCCGCCCCATTCAATGGATTTATATGCCGATATATACCATGTTTATTGAAGATGAAGATAATCTGGAAGAATATATGAATATTATATTTCCTGGGTATATAACTAATAATCCAGAGGAATTATATGAAGATATAACTGATGCTTTTATTAGTCTGAAAAATATGGTAAATGAAAGAGTAGAAACAGACATGGCTACACGATCAAATTTTGAATTTTCTTGTGAACGTAAGAATTTAATTAAAGATCCTAACCTTAAAAAGAGAATTCAATTAGGATTATCAAAATTAAGAGAAAAAAATTTACTTAATGAAGATATAGAAAAAAGTATTCATGAAATTTTGAATCTTATTACCTAGGACAATATTTTTCCAATATTATGGCAAAATCAAGATTCGACTATAAGAAAAAATTAGATCTTAAAAAAAGAAAAATTAGAGCTTTTTTTTCATCTATTGAAACAAAGAGGAAAAGAAAAGAAGAAATTGACAGCGAAGTAGAGGAAATTTATCAAGATGGGATGGTTTATATTCAAATGAAACTTCCTGTCGAGAAAATTACTGATCAATTTGCAGATAGAATTAAGGAAAAGATAGAACATAGCATTATTAAGGCACAGATCCGAGAAGCTAATAAAGCAGATTTAGACAGTTTAAAAAATATCTATAATCGTGCTTGGTTAACCTCTAACACACCATATCGTCCTATAACAAAAACTGAACTTCAAAAAATCCTTGAGTATCCTGAAACTGTATTCCTCATTGCAAAAGTATATGGAACTGATGCTGCTTTTGTTCTTTTAGACTTTGAAGGGAAAAATAAAGAAATTGCGATAATAGCTGCCTTAGGGGTAATTCCTAGATTTCAAAGAAAAGGTCTTGGATCGGTTTTAGGTACAGCAAGTTGGCAATACCTTAAAGAGAGATATCCTAATCTAAAAGAAATTCGATGTGAAGTTTATAAAGATAATTTTGTCTCATACTCTTTTATAAAACAAATAGGATTTGAAGAGTATGGTAGAAAAGTCTATAGAAAGCAAGATTTCGAGTTATCTGAAAGTTAAATTAATACAGCAAAATTGAATAAATCTCCTTTACATAAAGTCTACAGAATATTAATAATTATTTTGATTCTTTAATGAGTTTATTTTTTCCTTTAATAAGTTCATATTATATTCATCTTGGATATTTTGATAATGATCCTTGGCACTTTCGAAATTGGATATTGCCATATCAGTCATACCTTTAAAAAGATAAATATCACCTAATTTGTGATAAATTATCGCACATTCTTTAGTATATTCTAAATCTTCATAAATATTTAATGCTTCTTCAATATACTTTATAGCTTTAAAAGTATCCTCCTCATATTCTAAAAAAATTTTACCTATTTTATATTTAAGTTCAGCATTTTTCATTTTATCTCCAAATTTATAAAAAATTTCACATGCTAGATTATAATAATCAATTGCTCTTCCAATATCTCCCTTAGATATATTTAATTCTGCTAAGTTTTCTAAAATCTCTCCTTCTTTAATATTATCACCAATTTCATATAAACGCACTGCCTCTAAACTTTGGAGAAAAAGATTTTCAGCTTTGGTAAGATTATCCCATAAACGATAAATTTTTCCTAAATAAAAAAAGCATTCCCACTCTAATTTTGCTTTAATATAAACATTGATATTTTCTTTTAGACCTTCAATTATCTCTAAGGCCTTAGTTAAGTATTGATAAGATTCATTATAGTCTTCGCCCATAAAATAATATAACTTTCCATATTTAAGCTCTGTTGTAATAAGCCCATAGAGATCCTCATTATCTTTAAAAAAACTCAGATTTCTTTCTAAAATTCTTTTAATCTGGTCATAATCTTTTAATAAAAAAAGAACTTCAACCAAATTACTAGATGATTTTGCCTCTTCAAAAATAAGATTTTCTTGTTGAGAAAGTTTATAAGCTTCTTGATAATAATGATAGGATTGCTCTAGGTCTTTAATTAAGAAATATACATTACCTAAATTATTAAAAATTTTGATAATTTTTGATTTATCCTTTAATTTATTTAAAGTCTCGAAAGCCCTATTAAAATGATATATTGCTTGGTCAAAAAATCCATTATCCTCTTGAATAATTCCTAATTCATTATGACAAATAGCTACATTAAGTAAATCATTTTCCTCCTTAAAATTATCAAGTGCTAATTCTAAGGTTTTCAATGCCTTTGGTATGTCTCTTTTTTTATAATATAAACTTGATTTTTCTAATAATAAGGATCCAGGAATTGGTTCTCCTATAACTTCTTTGTTTTCTAAAGTTGAATCTATTTCATTTATCTTTTGATCAATTTCTTCATCATTAATAATTATATCATCATATGCATTATCATTTTCTTCCAGATCTAAGTGATAAATCTCAGGTTCATTATAATTAAATCTCACATTTTTCTCTAAAGCATTCTCTAGATTTGCAATTAAAGGTTTATTACAATTTCTACAGTAAGACCAATAATCCTCAATAGGGCTTTTGCAATAAGGACATATCTTCATAAGTATAAGCGAATTAATTTTATGAAGTGAATACTCTTAAAATAGAAATACAAATGAATTTATTTATAATTAATTAATATCAAAACCTAAAAAAAAACAAGAAATTCTTAGCAACTTTAAAGCACTAACTATTTAAATTCTTTTATTATTTGAATTATTTCAGTAAATTTGCATATCTCATAATCAGGTTCAATATTTTCTAATTTTGGTAATTTTGATTCATTAAACCAAATAGTATAAAAATTACAATCTTTAGCTCCTTTAATATCGGTTTCTAGATTATCTCCAATATGTATTACATTCTGAGGCCTACATTTTAAGTGTTCTAATGCAGTTTCAAATAATATCTTATGTGGTTTATAATAACCAATTTCATCGGAATAAATCATTGCTTTAAAATATTTAAATATTTCATATCTCTGAAAAATTTTATTAATAATACGTCCGGGTGTTACTCCTGTATTGGAAATAAGACCTAATTTATAATTTGAGGATAATTCTTCTATGGTTTTTATTACTCCCATTTTCAATAATGGTGGATCTCTCAACATAGCTCCTTCAAATCTATTTTTAATTAAATTTATATCAATTTCACTTAATTTAATTTTAAGATTTTTTAGTAAATTGGTTATACGTTGTTCTGTGTAAATATGATTATTCTTTTTATAGTTACGTTCTGGTAAATAAAATGCTAAATGAAAAGCCTTTTTTATCTCTTCCAAGCTTATAGCAATATGTTTTTTTTCTAAAAACTGAATAAAAAAATCTAATCGAAAATCTGAATAAGATTTATTATTAAATATTGTATTCCAGAGATCAAGAGTAATAGTGTAAATCATTTATTATTTAATTTCTAAAACTATATGTTTTTTAAATTATTTCTTTCTCTTATAAAAGAATTTTTTACAATTTAGTAACATATAAATTTCAAATTTGAATATTATTAATAATCCAATTTTAACATAATCTAATTATAATAATTATTTTAATGGAGATTTTATTATGCCAAAATTTCTAGTTATTCATCCTGTATCAAGGAAAATGATGGAAGCAAATCTAAATATACCTCCAGAAAAAAATAAACTAGTTATCGATTTGCGTTCCCATTGTTCTAATGATGCTTATTGGATTAGATCTATTAATGTACCAGAATTAGAAAAGATGTTCTGTGAATGGAATGCTAAAGATGCTGAATCAATACAGAAAATACTCGATGCAGCTGATTGGATGACAACCGAAGGAATTTATGAAATGCAGATAGTAGATGCAGAAAGTTTTAGAGAGAAATTAGAAGAAATAACTGTATAATTTATTTCACTTTTTACTATTTTTTTTTTATTTTTTTACATTTTAATGGATCAACTGTGTGATTTATTATTAGTTATAATTTTATCTATTTATCAAGATACCTTGACACTTTTTTGGATTTATCAAAAATAATTAAAGGGATTAAAATTTTCATTATTAAAAAATTTCGATTTTGTAAAAAGTGAATAACATTGGATGCTAAATTATTTAAAAAAACTTTTAAGTTCATTTGCAATGAATGTGGAGAATTTGCCCATACACTTAATGAATACTGTGATAAATGTGGTGCAAAAGCTTTAAGATATACCAATAAAGAAGATTATAAGAATCATAAAAATTCTAAAGAATAAATAGGTTGTAATAGGAAAAATAACATTTACTTTTTTGTAGTAGATAATTCTCCATTCTTTTCTATCTTTTTTAATTCTTCTGTTATATCTCTATCTTGTAATCCAAGAGATTGTAGAAGAACCCTGATTTGAATTATAGCATTTTTGGCATTAATTTGCTTGGCAATATGCAATGCTTTTATGAATTGGTTTTTTGCTTCTTTAAGTTTTCCAAGATAAAAGAAAATCTCACCAATATAACCGAGACCTTTTATTATTTGTTCTACATAATTTACATCAATCGCTACATTAGTACCTTTTTTAAAATATCTAAGAGATTCTTCAAAATCATCGTTTTTCTTTTGTAAAATTCCTAAATTAAAATAGGATGTTATAATTCCTTTATAATCCTTAATTTCTTTAAATGCTTTTAAAGTTTTTTTATATAATTCAAATAAAACGTCCCATTTTTGATTTATTTCATTTATATAGATTAGATTCCCTAAACAATCCAATAAATTATAAATATCATTGTTTTGTGAACAAAATGTACTACACTCCAGCAAAACATCACAAGCTTCATCAAATTGGTTTAATTTTATATGTACATTTCCAATTCCTTTTAAACACATGATTTGCTCTTCGGTTTGGTTTAGATTTTCATAAATATCATAAGCCATTTCATAGAATTCTATAGCTTTCTGATAATTATTTTTTTTAAAATATAAAGTAGCCAAAATCCCATAAACTGAAGCTTGTCCTAATCTATCTTTTTGTTTTTTGAAATGGTTCAAACAAATAATAAAATTTTGTTCTGACTCTATAAAATTTCCTAATTGAAGTTGGATTAAAGCAATATCACTTAATTCTTGAATATAATTAGAGTCTTTACCAATTTCTTTCAATATTCGTAAAGATTCTAATTTTTCATCTAATATTTTAATTAATTCCTCTTTTGTAGATTCTGTTTCATTCTCTATCATAGATATTTTGCTTGAAAATAATTTTGTTTCGATAACCCTCTTATAATAATTCCTCTAAAATCTCTATCGCATTTTTAACATAATAGAAACATTTTTTTTTGAATAACTCATTTTGATTAAAATATTCTCTGCCTTCAGATGTGCTAAGATCACAACCGATTAATTCTTTACAAATTTCGGACCCATGTATTTTTTGAAATCGTTTGGAAAATTCTTGTATAACTTCATATGTTTTTTCTTTCATTTCTACTTCTTCATTTGAACCCATTCCATATCTTAATCCTATAACCATATAGGACCCACTCACAGCACCACACGTTCGACCAAAACGAGCCATTCCACCTCCAAAACCCGTAGCAATTTTTAATGTAGTTTCTTTATTTAATCCAAAATCAGTGCTGAAAGAACTCAATACTGATTGAGCACAATTGCAATTACCCTCAAAATTTGAGATTGCTTTTTCTATTCTTGACATGTCTATTCCACTTTTTTTGAAAGATATGATTTGTATCTATAAGAAATATAATATTTCATATCTATTATATATTTAGAGATAAAATATGTATATTGTCATATAAAAAAGGTTAGCTAGATGAAATTAAAAGCAAGATTATTTGATAAACTTGAAGATAATAAAGTGAGATGTCATGTGTGCGCTAATGAATGTATAATCTTACCTGGTAAAGTAGGAATATGTAGAACAAGAAAAAATTTTCAAGGAGAGCTTTTCACTCTTATTTATGGATCACTTATTTCTTCGGGAAGTTTAGATCCAATTGAAAAGAAACCACTGTACAATTTCTGGCCGGGTGCCACCGCATATTCCATTGCCTCGATTGGTTGTTCTTTTAAATGTCAGAATTGCCAAAATTGGAATATATCGCAGGCAAATCCAACAGACAATGGAAAAAATGGATTCTATGATATTCAAGGTTATGAAGATCGTGGAATGCCGTTAATTGAAATGACTCCTGACCAATTAGAAAAGAAAATTGTAAAGAGTGGAGCAGAAACTATCGCTTATACTTATAATGAGCCATTAATATGGCATGAATGGATTATAGACACAGTTCCTCTTATGAAGAAATATGATATTAAAACAATTTTAGTAACAAATGGTTTTTCGACTCCAGAAGCTGCAAAAGAACTGATTGAAGTAGGAATTGACGCAGCAAATATTGATATTAAAGCGATGTCTGATGAATTTTATAAAAAGATATGTGGAGTTAAATCTGTTCAACCCGTTTTGGATACTGCAAAGAGATTTAAATCGAATGGAGTTCACATTGAAATTACCAATTTAATCATCCCTAATTTAAATGATAGTAAGGAAGATATTAAAAAACTATGTGTTTGGATCGTGGAAAATTTAGGAAAAGATACACCTACTCATTTCTCAGCTTACCATCCTGATTTTAAAATGCCTTCAATGAAACGTACTCCTTACGAAACATTAGATATGGCTTATAATATTGCTAAAGAAACAGGTTTATATTTTCCTTATGTCGGAAATATAAGTCATGAAAAGGGTGGAAATACATACTGTCCAAACTGTAACTCTATCTTAATTGGGAGAAGGGGTTATACATTTAAAACTATTGAAGTGACTGATGATAAGAAATGTCCAAATTGCTCCTATGATCTAAAAAATGATATTATAGGAGATATAAATAAGCACCCATCACATAGATTCAGTTTTTTTTAATAAGATATTTAGAAGACCTTAAAAAATAATGGTTTTAATAATATGATTTTAATTTATATGCATTTAATCTAGACTCTCGTTGATTTTCTTACCAAATTTAATAGCATTTTTAGTTCCAATCCAAAATAACTTTCTGAATTTGAATTGGTCAATTAATTGGACACGTTTTTCCTCAACTTTAGTTTTCATATATTCAAGTGCCTTTCCACCAGTAAAACGAGCTGTGTTAAATACTACAGCTTTTTTCCCACTTAGATCTCCTATTCTAGCTATAACTTCATCAAAAGCTTTTGGGGGTTTATCTCCATAAGTAGGCATTCCAAAAATAAGTAAATCGTAAGGGAGAGCATCAATTGTATTTAGTTCAGGTTCTATTACTGAAAAGTCATCATTCTCGAATTTATCTAACATTTTTATTTTTTCTACAAATTTTCCAGTTAATTCTATTGGAAAAAAGTCTACTTCATAGTTAGTTAAAACACTTGCGATAGCTTCAGCGGTTTTTTTAGTTCTTCCTCCCATTGTAAAATATGTAATTAGTGCTTTCATAATTTTAAAATAATTTTACGTATTAAATAACTTTTATTTTGATTGTATATCGAAAACAATAAAACTTCTTACTTGTAAAGTTTAAAAAAGATAAAAAAAATTATAAAATTTTTAAAAATATCACAAAATACTAATGCCAACCACTAGTAATAGGATTCCTTGGATTATACATACAATAGCTACAATAAAGGCAAAGGGAGGCCAAGATAGTACTTTTGAAATACCCATTATTCCCGCAATGTAGAACTTAACAAATATAGCAACTACTGCCAAAATAATGATGAATAAAACGATGAAAAACCATTTTGGATCAAAATGAATAGCAATATGTTCAACTACCCAATCTGGTATTAAAAGACAGACAATAATACCAACCGCAATAGCGAGTACTAGTCCTACAATACTAGAAATTGGAAGGTCATTTAAAGGTTTTAAAAGGGTAAAAGCTCCAAAAACAATCAGTAATATAGCAGAAAAAAGATTTCTTCCTGCTCCAGGATTTTCTGTAGCATACGCTACACTTGGGGGTTCATCTAAAATTAAAGCTCCAACTCCACTTATAATACTGAAGATTCCTACTAAAATTCCAATATAAGTTAATGCTTTAAGAAATTTGGTTATATCAAAATCCCAAGATTCAACTTTTCGTTTTTTGAAAGAACCTCTCCTTTTTGTTTCGTATATGGCATAAATAATCCACATAATGCCTAAAATTAGAAAGAAAAATCCTCCCCATTTTGATAGAGGGCGCATAAAATTATCTGTAAAATCCCATGCGAAAATCAATTATTTTCACTCTTTAATATATATTTAGATTTGTTATTATATTGTATATTATTTTTTAAGAATATAATTCTAATGGAGTCCAATTATTAAAAATAAAATCTGAAAGGATTAAGTAATAAATGAGACTGTTTTTTTTATGTAATCCATATACATCTCAATTTCTTTACTCTTTTTATTTTCATCCCATGAATATTCGTTTGTCATGATTTCAGCGACTTTTTTCGCTGCTTTTAGAGTCATTCTGTGATCAATCCAAAGAGACATTTCTGTTCTTCTGCAAAATACATCAATTAAATGAGGTGTATGCTCATATCTTAGACAATAAAGAATTTCTGCTTTTATGAAATCATTATCTTGATTTATTTTTTCATTTAAAGATTCATCATTATCTATCATTTCAAGAATTTTAATAGCACCTTTACCATATTGTTGGTATAAATGATCTAAAACATCAGGATCTATATTATGATGATGTTCTTTTAACACTATTGACCAATCTTCCTCGGTAAGTCCTATAATGAAAGGTTGTCTACTAAAATGCTTCTCTCTTTTAATATTTGGGAATAATTTTCTTTCTTCTAATTTATTAAATAAATCTTCAGCCATAGCACGCCATTCTGTTAATTTACCTCCAGCTATTGTTAATAAACCATCATCAGAGAAAAAGATGGTATGAGTTCTCGATACTTCACTTTCAGATTTCCCCTTTTGCATTACTAATGGTCTTATTCCAGCATAAGTTGACAATATATTATCATATTCTAATTCTGCATTTGGGTAAAATTTTTTTGTTGATGTGATTAAGTAATCCGCATCATCTTTAGAACAAAAGGGATTAACTAAATCTCCATCATAATCAGTATCAGTCGTACCAATAATTGTATAATTTTTATCTCTAGGTATAACAAAAAAGATTCTATTATCAATTGGAGAATAGAGAACATCAGCCATTTTATTTTTAATATGTTTTCGTCGATATTGTAAATGAACACCCTTAGTAGGACGAATAAGAGGTTTTAAAACGTCATCAGGATATCGTTCAAGTAAGTTATCTGTCCAGATTCCTGTTGCATTAACAAATAGTTTTCCTCTTATTTCAAATTGATGATCCAATTCTAAATCTTTACATTTGACACCAATAATTTTATTATCCTTCCTAATATATCCGATCACTTTACAGTAATTTACTATATCAGCACCTCTTATAACAGCTTCTTTTAATGTTTCAATTGTTAATCTGGCATCATCAATATTATTGTCATAATATACAGCACCTCCTAAATTTCCATCTCTTAAAAATTCAGGTTCTAATTCAAAAATTTCTTGTGGAGAATGCCATTGATGTTGTTTAAAATTTTTAAATTCTGATTTATCGTCACTTAGGAAATCATAAATTTTTATAGCCGAAGCTAATTCTCGCTTTTTGTATTTTCCTCCTTCGATAACAGGTAGATAAAATGGTACTGGTCTAACTAAATGAGGGATATCTATTCGCATCCAATTTCTTTCTCTTGTAGCCTCTTTAACTAAATCCATCTCCCCATAATTTATGTATCTTAACCCTCCGTGAGCTAGTTTTGAACTTCTTGATGAAGTCCCTGCTGAAAAATCCTGCATATCAACACATGCAACTACAAGTCCTCTTATTGCCGCTTCTCTCGCGATACCAGCCCCCGTTATCCCTGCTCCAATAATCACAAGATCATAATTTATCTCTTTTAATCTTTTAATGATTTTATCTCTACTTTTATAATTCCATGACTGACTGAATAATTTCTTTTCTAGATCTTTCATATATATCATTTACCAAAATTTTCACATCTAAATTAATCTTTCTTGAAAGAGCAAAATAATTCATTTTATTTTATCAATTAATTTCTGAAATTTTAGTTATTGATATTATTAATATAAAACTTTGCGAAATCAAAAGATTTAAAATAAAAAATTTAGTTCATATATAAGGAAAGCTAATTTTTGAATCAAAATGGGATAGATAATAATGCCAAAATCTGAAAAAAAAAAAATTCTAATTGTAGATGATGCTCAATTCGTAAGAAATAGGATTAAAAAGGTAATAGAAAAAATGGATTTTGCCGAAGTTATTGGTGAAGCCTCAAATGGAGATGATGCAATATCTTTGTACAAAGAATTAAAACCAGATTTAGTAACTATGGATCTTGTTATGCCGAATACCGATGGAATTAAAGCAATTGAAGAAATTATGAAATTTGACAAGAGCGCTATAATTGTTGTAGTAAGTGCAATGGGTCAAGAACTATCCATACTCGAAGCTACGGAAAAGGGAGCAAAAGATTACATTAAAAAACCCTTCAAGGAGGAACAGATTTATCGCGCTATAGAACGATTCTTAAAGCCTTAAATAAAAAGAGGGGTCTCTTCAAATATTTTTCAATAATGTTTTTAGAATCAATGGCATCGAATAAATATCATAATAATTATGCTCAATAATTTCTTTAATTAAACCAATATATCTCTTAGGATTTTCTCTATATTTCCGATAACAAAAACCTACTAGCTCACTCGGTAGAGAATTTTTTCTTATCCAATTCAATAGATTTTCTTCTATATTCGCTAAAGAAAAATTATGAAATTTTCCTTTAAATATGCGACGACAATGATGAAACAAATCAATATGATGAAATTTGGTATTAATTTTTTCATGTGGTTGATCTTGTTCTGAAATCATTGGATTTTCATCGAAAAAGTACAAAAATCGATTTGCTAAATATGGAATATCAAAGGTTTTTCCATTATAAGTTATAAAGCATTTATAATTTGGGAATATCTTTGTTCTAAGATGTTCATATATTGCTATTTCTTCTTTATACTCTCTAGCAAAAAAAATATGTATTTTAAATTCATTATGTTGATAGAAACCAATCCCTACAATTATAACAGGACTATCAAATATGCCAAGTGTTTCAATATCCAAAAACAGAAAATCTTCGAGCCTAAAACAAAAAATCACATCTAAATCATTAATATATTTGTTTTTTGTGAGAGTTTGAAAATTTTTTTCTTTCATCAAATTTAAAATCTGAGTTGCTGAACTACTGAAATGTAAATTGTATTTTAAATCTATTAGAGTCGTAATTCCTCTCTGATTTAATTTTTTTTCAATGAATTCTCCAACATAATTAACAGTTTTAAGATTATTTATCAATTTTTTCCGAGGTTTATATATATCAATTTCATTTGGAATATCATTTTCCTCCCAAACGAATTCAATGAATTCACCCATCGTATTTTTGATAATATGATAGTTTTGATATAAATCTTCTAATTGCTGTCCATGGTATTGTTCTATTAAAGGTGTTATATCAAAGCTAACGATTTTGTAATTATCCATTATCTATAAATAATTAAGAGATTTTATTTAATAATGTATCCTCTTAGGATTTATAATAAAACTAAAGTGTTAGAACAACTACTTTTAAGTTTTACATATTTAAATAGATTAATGATTAAAAAATACTCTAATAAAAATAGATATCTTTAGAAATTTTTTGGATATTTAATTAGTAATTTCTAACTTTAAAGTATCTTCTTGATTCCGCATCTTCCAGTACATAGTGACTCCCTCCACCATGAATCATGCAATAAGAATCAAGAAGTCCCATTTGATTGCAATATTGTTCAGTAAATGCACGTCCTCCCATAGTTCTAAATAAATCAACTGAACACTGAAATGCTAATTCAGCAGTTTGAACTTTTAACCCCATTGCTTGAGAAGCGATCATTTTAGAATTAGATGGTTGAGGATGTTTATCAATCTCTCGGGTATAATTTATTAATGCTGATAGAAGTAAATTAGTTTGACGTATATTTTCAGCAATTGGAAATCTAATAATCTGATAATGATGTAATTTATGTTCAAACTGCTCACGTTGGAGGGCAAAACTAAGTGAAAAAAATAGTTTTTTAATACAGTCGCCTATTGCTTCAGCACTAATAACTAATCTTTCCTCATTTAGTTGATGAAACATAAGATCTAATCCATCAGCTTCGAGAAGATTTTCTTTGGGAATTTCTACATCATTAAAAACTAAACGACTGACAAATGCATCATTCATTCCATAAGTTCTAACTCTTGAAGATTCGAAATTTTTCAATTGTTGGTGTTCAGTATCTACTATTATTCCCCCTATTTTTCCATTATTCAATCTGCCATAGAGAAGAATATAATCTGCCAGCATCCCATTCGTGATAAAGAGTTTTTTCCCATTTGCGATTATAGAATCGTATTTTTCATCTAGTTTTAACTCAATTTTAACAATATCACTACCTATTTTAAATTCAGTCATAGCAGAAGCTGCCATCAAACCATTTTTAACTACAGGGATAAGAAATTTATCTCTTTGAAATTTATTGGCTTTATAATTCAGGGGATTACAATAAAGTGTTCCCCCTGCCAATCTACCCATCTCAATACTCCAGTTGCCATTTATATATCTTTCACTATTATTAGACCAAAAACCACCAGATAAGGTTAATGCTATGAGAGCATTTTTAGTTACACTTCCTACGTCATTATCTTCAAAACCTATTGATGTGCTATAGTAACCTTTTTCTGCTAACTTCTTCATAAAATTAATAACAATTTCACGTTTCTTATCTTGTATTGGTACTTCTGCAGAATAATTTAATTCTTCTAAAATTTTCAAATCTTTTTCAAGATATTCTTCCATATAATTGTGAAAATTAGACAGAAATGTTTTTTCTTCGGGATTAAGTAAAGCGTTATGGATTAAGTCAAATTCAGGCAAATTTCTGCTAATTTCTATTTTTGGAAATTCTGGGACTCTTATATCCATAATAAAAAAGACAAGTTTCAAAAATATAAATTTTAGTTAAAAATTAATAGGAATTTTTTCCCACCATAGCTTAACGTTTAATCAGAAAGTTTTTAATCAAAATTATTCATAAAAATAAAATATTGATTCATTATGAAAACTATAAAAATATAAAACAAAAATATATAAAATTTTCAATGGTGAAATTTTTATGATTAAATTTAGCGAAAAACAATTAAGAATACCGAAATTAATGCGCCCAGTCTATTTAGTTACAGTTGGAATGTCAAAATTCGATAGAGCCTTTCCAGAAACCAGAACTGAAGAATTATGTGTGGATGCTCTTACTGCTGCAGCTGATTTTGTAAATATGACTCCGAGTGAATTGAAACAATATATTCACACTTGTTATTATGGTCATTTTGCTGATCATTTTGGAGATCAATTACTTGGAGAAGCAGTAGTTCATGATAGACTAGGATTAGATCCATTAGGTAATATTGGAGTAAAAACAGGTGGTGCTACAGGAGGTTCTACTATGTGGGAAGCTGTAAAAGCAGTAGCTTCAGGTTATAGTGATTGTGCTTTAGCGCTAGGATGGGAAAGAATGGATGAAGTCCCTACAGATGAAGGAAACCATCTTATTTCATGTGCTGCGGATAAAGATTGGGAAACACCCTTGGGACATATCTATACGGGGTATTATGCTGTCATGGCTCAAAGATATTGGAAAATATTTGGTAAGGAAGAAGATTCTTTTCGAAATACTATGGCAGAAATAGCTGTAAAAAATCGCGGTTATGCTAGAATGAATCCTCACGCTCATGGACCTATGAAAATTACTGTTGAAGATGTTATTAAATCCCCTATAGTTGCTTATCCTCTACGTACTTTAGATTGTTGCCTAATGAGTGTTGGATCTGCTTGTGGAATTGTGTGTGATGAAAAGACAGCATATGAAATAACAGATAAACCACTTAGGATATATATTGCTGCTGGAAGCCATACATTACGGGTAGCCGATCGAAGAGATATGAAAATCCCTCTCTTACCAAATGAGAAACCGAATCAATATGATAATTTAGGAAAAAAATTTCCAGGAGGAGATCGTTATCCAGGCTTCACGAGCTTCTTAGCAGCAAGAATATCTGCTTATTATGCATATCATATGTCAGGAGTAGTTGATCCGACAGAAGATCTTGATATAGTTGAACTTCATGATGCGTTTACAATCAGTGATATTCAGACTTATGAAGACATTGGAATTAGACCTTATGGAGAAGGAAGAAATTATATTGAGAGTGGAGATGCATATGTTGTTAATCCACACACTAAAAAACCAGGAAAACTACCAAGTAATCCCTGTGGTGGTTTAATAGGGTGTATGCATGCTGTAGGGGCAACAGGTTTAATGCAGATTGCTGAGATTGGCTATCATATATGGAATCGATGGGATGAAATTCATGAGTCTGAGGAGAAGTGGAACTCGTTTGGAAGAAAAAAACCTAAAGATTGGACAAGCCTCCAAGTTAAAGGTGCGAAAAGAGGACTTGCAATTTCTCACGCAGGTGTAGGCTCTCATGTTACATGTACAATTTTAATGAATCCAAATAATTTAATAAAGGAGGATTAGAAAAATGCCTAAAGTAGAAGAAGAAAAAGGATTTGTAGAGATACTTAATAGTAGATATAAACTTCGCGGATTATTTCACATAATTGAAGCAAATCAACCCATTTATAATAAAGACACTGGAAAATTAGCTGGTGTGACAAATCCAAGAGATGTGACATATATCCACTCATACGGTGGAGAAGCTATATTTTTCGAATCTCTTAGTAAGGGGAAACTTATGGCTTCAAGGTGTGATAATGAAAAATGTGAATCCAAAGGTTCAATCTATGAACCATTTCGAATATTCTGTCCAGACTGCCTAAGGAAAAATACTATTGTAGATATCACTGAAAAAGCTCAAAAAACAGCTAAAATCCACTCTTTTATTATTACTCATCGTTCTGGAGCCTTTAATATATTACCAAAACCAATTAAATTCATAAATGTCGAATTTGATGAAGAAGTGGTTACAATTCTTATGAGTGTTTTAGTTGTAGGAGAACCTGAAATTGGAAAAAGAATAATACCAATTTTTCGAATAAAAAGCCCAACTTATACAATTATGGATTTAATGTTTGTTGTTAAAGGTACAACTGAATCAGAGTTACCTGAGAAATTTAGTTTCTAATATTTTCTATAACTTTCTTTTTTTTTTTAATTTATAATTGAAATTCAATTAAAAATTCAGAGTTAGTAAATTTTATGCTTCAATACAAAAGATAATTAATTATTTTTTTTTTAAAGTTAGGAAAGAAATAATTTTTTTATCAAAATATAACTATAATACTCAAAAATTAAATTTCAAAAGTGAAAAAAATTGTCGGAAAAAATTGTATTAATAGAGGAAAACGAAGATAAGAGTATAATCACTATAAAAATGAATCGATTAGACAAAAGAAATGCGTTAAATTATGGTTTGATGAGAGGTCTTCAAGATGCAATTGATAAAGTTGAACGAACAAATGCTAGAGTTGTTATTATAACTGGAGGAGATGAATTCTTTAGTTCTGGTATTGATTTAAAATTTTTAACAGGGCAAGAAAAAGATCCTGAAGGTCGTATTCCTGATATCAGAGTCCCTAGGAATTTTAGATATTTTGCAAATACATGGATTCATCCAATTTTTATTAAAATTGAAAAAATGGAAAAACCTGTAATTGCTAAAATTAATGGTTTTTGTTTTGGAATGGCATTTGAGTTAGCTTTAGCGTGTGATTTTCGATTTTGTACCGAATCTACTAAATTTTCGATGTTAGAAACTAAAGTTGGTATAACACCTGACGTAGGAGGTACCTGTCGTTTAACTCGATTAGTAGGGATTCCAAATGCAAAAGATATCATTTTAACTGGACGCCAATTCGATGGAAATGAGGCATATAGACTTGGAGTTGTAAATAGAGTTGTAAAAGACCATAAAGAATTAGATTCATTAATCAATATGTACTCAGATGAATTAATTGATTCTGCACCACTAGCAGTAGGACTTGGCAAAAAGTTAATAGATGATTGTTATGGAAAAGATACTGCTTTTGGATTGGAATTAGAAACTCTTGTAAGTTCACAATTATTTCAAACAAAAGATGCTAAATCAGGAGGACTTGCTCGTCTTCAAAAAGTCAAACCAAAATGGCTATGGAAGTGATACTGCAGAATTATATTATTTTCTAATTTATTTATTCTTTTTTTAAAAAAATTGATGTCAAATCAATGTATTTATTCAATTAGATTCAATCAATTTATTCAATTAGAGAAATTCGGAGTAAAGAAAAAAAAAAAATTTAAAATATTATTTATAGTTATGTAATTTACAATCCTGGAATCTCTGTTCGTTTGTGAAGGGTGTCCAAACCTTTAGAGATAATTGCTATAGTGATTAGAAATATAATAGCGACAATAATGTAGGTTGTGAGTGATATAAACGAATCTGCAACAATAGATTTTGCTTGTCCAAAGAGTTCAGTAGCTCCAATTAATGAAACAACAACAGTATATTTCGGTAAATATGCTGCTTCATTTGACCACGCAGGAATTACACGACGTAAAGCTTGTGGTAAAATTATATGACGAATTCCCGCTACACGCGACATACCTATCGATTGAGCAGCCATTAGTTGCCCGGCACCAATAGACATTATTGAACTACGCAAATATTCAGCTTGATAAGCTGCACTATTAAGACTTAAGGCAATGATTCCAAATAAAATTCGGTGATTTAAGAAAATAAAAGTTATATTTTTATCAAATATGCTAAATCTAGCTAACACGTTCCATGTTCCAACTGGTATATTTAATCCATAAAATATAAAGAATAATTGTGCAATTAAAGGAGTACCTCGTATAAACTCAATATATCCTCCGGATACTCTTGAAAGTATTCTACCTCCATATTGCCGGAAAAGAGAAAGTAAAAGTCCTAAGAAGAATCCTATCATAAGTGCCCATACATAAAGCCACATTGTAGTAAGAAAACCAGATAAGATTCGGTCCCAGTATCCTAATATAGTGAAAATTTCCCCTATTGGATTGTTTTGTTGAAAAATCATTATTTTTCCTCCTCTTCTAATAAGTCTATCATTTGTTCATGAGTCCCATATAATACTTCAAGCTGTTTTAGAAATTTTCTTACACGTTCAGATTCTGGTTTCATGAAGAAATGTTTAGGTGTACCACGTTCAATAACTGCACCTTCACTAAGAAAGATCATTTCCGTCGCTACAGCTTTAGCAAATCCCATTTCATGGGTTACGACAACCATTGTTGTGCCTGCTTTAGCGATGTCTAACATAACTTGAAGTACTTCACCTATTAGTTCAGGATCTAAAGCAGAGGTAGGTTCATCAAATAAAATTATATCTGGTTCCATGGATAGAGCTCGAGCGATTCCTACTCTTTGTTGTTGACCTCCAGATAGCTGAGCAGGATAATGGTCTGCCCATTCTGCCATTTTAACACGTTCTAGAGCTTCAAGAGCTTTTTCTCTAGCTTCTTCCTTGGAAAATCCTTTAACTCGACGAAGTCCAATACTTACATTATCAATTGCTTTAAGATGGGCGAATAAATTGAAATGTTGAAATACCATCCCTATTCGGGTCCGGATTTCGTTTAGGTTAACCCCAGATGCCGTAATATTTTTCCCGTGAAGAAAGATTTCACCTTTATCTGGTGGATTTAACATGTTAATACATCGAAGTAATGTACTTTTACCAGAACCGCTTGGTCCAAATATAACCTTTACTTCTTTTTCAGCTAATTCAAAGGAAACTCCTTTAAGTACTTGTAAGTCTTCATACGATTTCCACACATTATTCACGCTTAACACTGGTTCGTATTTAACCTCTATCCTTAACCACCCCCCATTCCTAATTTTTTAAGTTTCTTGGTTTGGTGTTCACCAAATAATTTTGTTATCGGATATGTCAATAAAAAATAGAGAATTGCTAGTACACCAATAGAAACTGTCCAAAATCCTCGAAAGGCATATGAAAAATTATATGCAGCTCTGGTCAACTCGACAATTCCAACTGCATAAGCAAAGGAAGAATCCTTAATGACTACTGAATACTCATTGGACCAACTAGGCATAGCTAGTCTTAATGCTTGGGGTAGAACAACGTGTCGAAAAGTTTGAAGCCCACTCATCCCCAAAGCACGTGCAGCTTCAATCTGTCCTGGATTTACAGATAAAATAGCACCACGAAAAATTTGAGATTGATATGCCCCACTTCGAAGTCCGAGTGCAAAAATTATACTTGCTAAAGGTCTTTGAAGAGGATCTACATACCAGAATAACTCTGGAACTCCAAATGCAAATATATAAATTAGCACTAGAATAGGAATACCTCGGAAAATCTTCTCATAGCCGCTTGCTAACCAATTAAGCTCTTTCCCTGCATAAACACGCATGAGAGCTAATATAATACCTAAAACAAATCCAATTAATAAGCCCAGTACTGTCATAAGCAATGTTTGGGCTAATCCCTTTGTGACAATATAAATTAAAATGTCAGCTAGGTCCGGCATATTACTCATCCTTTAATTAACCAAACCATTCATCCATTAAATCAAATATTGATCCATCCTGATAACTGTCAAAAATAACTTGATTCATAGTATACAATAGTTTTGGTTCCCCCAGCCTAGTCCATAAAGCAAGAGGTTCCGTTCCTGTACTATATATTATCTTTATATCGTATGTATTTGCCCAAGCTGTAAAAACTGGCTCATCTACATATGCAAGCTGTATAGCTCCACTATCTAATGCTAACATTAGATCATTTGCATTATCATATACTAATAAATCAGCCCCTACAGTCATATCTAAACCATCGGGACCTAGCTCCTCATACATAACAGTTCCAGTTTGAACACCAACAGTATAATCTTCGAGATCGTTTATAGTTGTTATTGTGATTCCTGACGCATTAGGAGCAACTACAGCTTGACTCACAGTAATATACGTAATGGATGGTGCAAGATTTTCTGCTCGTTCTTCTGTATATGTCATAGCGGCGGCAATCATATCTATTGTTCCTGCTCTACAAGCAGCAATCAGAGAATCAAAGGGTATATTCTGCATCACAAGGTCAACACCTATTTCGTCTGCAATCATCTCCGCTACATCTATATCAAAGCCTACAATAAGTCCTTCAGGATAAGTTAAATTTTCAAAAGGCGGATAATCTGCACTTGTTCCCACAATTAGTTCTCCTCGAGCAACAATTGTATCAAGTAATGGAGTACGAGCAGCCTCTGGAATAGGTGAAGGTATAAACCATCCACCAATTAATCCAACTCCAAAACCAACTATAATTGCTATTATTGCAATTTCTCTTCTTATTACTGGTGATTCTCTACTCATTTAATTATAACCTCATTTTTTATTTTTTTTAATAATTCATTAATGGTAATTTTTGGATAAATTTTGATGTGGATATATTTTTAAGTAAATATATAAACATTTCTATCCAATTATGATTTAAAGTAATTATTCCGAGATTTAAAATCAACATTTAATATTCTTCAATTAATAGGTATTACTTCTAAAAAAGTTTAATATAAGGTTTTTGTCAAGGAGTTCTTTTTGTAATTTAATATAACTCTTATCTTGTTTGGAAATAATTCTCTAAATTTAATCAATATCTTAATAATTCGAGATGTATTTTTTTAAATTTATAATGTCTATAATTTTCATTAAAACATTAAAAATTATAGCAATAAAAGATCAATATTTAAATAATATATTATAAAATGTTAGAGATCAAAAATGAGAAAAAATTTATATAGGATAGGATTAGATATTCCTCTCAACAATGATGCGCTTAAGTTTATCTCATCTTTAAAAGAAGATTTTTGGATTGTTGAGGAAGATATAATTGGTACTCAAGTCCATAATATTATGCTTTTTGAGCAAAAAATCCTTGATGAAACTGAGATAAGGAAAATCTTATTTGCCCTTGAGCAAATAAAAAATAAGATTAAGAGTAATAAAATTGAGATAGATGATAGTTTTGAAGATATACATCCATTTATAGAAAAAAGTGTAATTGATACAATTGGGATTGAAATTGGAGGTAAATTACATACTGGTAGATCTAGAAATGATCAAGTATCAGTTGATTTAAGACTAAAAATCAGAAAGGAGTTAAATAAGATTTCTGAAGGATTATTTGCTCTCATTGATATTTTACTTAATCTTTCTAAAAATAACATAAGTTCATATCTGCCATTATATACTCATTTACAAAGAGGACAATTAGGGGTTTTTTCTCATTATATCAATAATTATATTGCTCAGTTTTTAAGAACTCTAGAAAGAATAGAAGAAATTTATAATAGAGTTAATAAGAATCCACTCGGAGCATGTGCAATAGGAGGAACAAGTATTAATATCAATAGGAATAGGACATCAGAATTACTAGGATTTGATGGATTAGTTTATAACTCTATTGATGCTATAAGTTCAAGAGATTATATTTATGAAACATTAATGGTTTTTTCTTTACTAGCTATCCAATTTTCGAGAATTGCTGAAGATTTAATAATTTGGGCGACTAAAGAATTTAACTTCATAGAATTAGCTGATGAATACTGTTCTGTATCAAGTGTTATGCCACAAAAAAAAAATCCAGATACTGTAGAATTAATAAGGAGCAGAAGTTCAAAAGTAGTTTCAAACTTATTTAGTACAGCAATGATTATTAAAGCTATTCCAACAGGTTACTTTAAAGATTTCCAAGATTTAAAGAAGAAATTGATAAGTTCGATTAATATAATACTTTCAATAATTACAATGTTTAAAGGTATATTTTCAACAATATCCATTAATAAAGACAATATGCGACACGCTATTGATGATAGTTTTATTCTTGCTTTAGATTTAGCTGAACTATTAGTACAAGACTATAACATCCCTTTTAGACAATCGCATGAAATTGTTGCATTACTAGTAAAGAATTTAGAAAAGCCAGAAGATATGTTAAATAGAGAAAAAATTGAGAAATCAATTTTCAATGTAATAAAAAAGGAAATAAATTTATCAGAGAAAGTAATTCAAACAATAAAAAATTTGGATCTTTGTTTAGAAAGAAGAATTAGTCAAGGTTCTCCATCTGGAAAAGAGGTAAAACTTAATATTGATAAACTAGGAAAATGGAAAGATTCATTGTACACTTTATTTTTAAACAGAATAGAAAAAGTAAAAAATGCTAAAGTTCTAAGAAATAGACTTATTGAGAAATTAATCTCATGAAAAATAAATTATTGACAATGGTTAAAAGACCTTAATAATCAGAAATTTTCTCTAGTAAATGATTAATATATTTATTATTTATTTGTTCCCTAAACTTTTTAAATAGCGCTTCCTATTATAAAATTATTAATAATTTTGTGTTGGTGTTAAAAGTTTGATTTCACTTGATCTTAATATGAATTATGAAATTGATAAAATTCAATTTCTGAGAACACCATACAAATTAAATCTGGCACGTCGCCGTCGTCTGCTAATTTATTAATAAATATAAGAATTGAAGTATAATTCTTATTTCTTCACTTCTTCAAATTTATTATTTTTATAATTTTTTTAAAATATTAATTGATACAAAAATTTTTAATGGTTTATAAGAAATGGAAAAAAAGAATGCAGGAATAAAGAAAATTAATGGAGGAATTACAAGTCCAAAAGGATATCATGCTACTGGAAGTCATATAGGGATAAAAGAATGCAAAAAAGATTTAGCTATAGTATATAGTGATGTTCCAGCCAAAGCAGTAGGTGTCTTTACTACAAATTTATTAAAAGCATCTTCAGTTTTATGGAATCAGAATCTTATTAAAAATCACAATATGATACAAGGTATAGTTGTTAATAGTGGAAATGCTAACGTTTGTACAGGAGAAATAGGGGATAAACATACAGAAATGATGGCTGCTGAGTTAGCTTCTTGTTTGGGATTTAATAAAAATCAAGTAATAGTTGCTTCTACAGGGGTTATTGGAAAACTTCTTCCAATTGAAATTATAATTAAGGGTATTAAAAATACTTGTAAAACCCTAGGAATTACTGAAAATGATGCTAGATTGGCTGCTGAAGCAATAATAACGACAGATACACACCCAAAAGAGATCTCGGTTGAATTTATTATCGATAATAAGAAAATTAGAATTGGAGGTATGGCTAAGGGTTCTGGAATGATTCATCCAAATATGGCAACTATGCTTTCATTTATTTCAACGGATATAAATATTTCAAGAGAATTATTGGAAAAAGCTTTAAAAGAAAGCATTGAAGAATCATATAATATGATCTCTGTAGATGGTGATACAAGTACTAGTGATTCAGTAATTCTTTTGGCTAATGGAATGAGTAATAACTCAGAAATCTTGGATGAGGGTGAAGATTATCTCACTTTTAAACAAGCTCTTCACTATGTAAATTTATATTTAGCTCAAGAAATTGTAAGAGATGGAGAAGGAGCAAATAAATTTATTACAGTCCATGTTAAAGGAGCTGCATCAAAGCAAGATGCAAAGATCTTAAGTAAATCTGTTATAACCTCAAATTTAGTTAAAACCGCATTCTTTGGAGAAGATGCAAATTGGGGTAGAATTATTTGTGCTATGGGATATTCTGGAGCTAATTTTGATCCTTCAAAAGTTTCAATAAAGTATTTAAATAGTGGTAATTCAATTGAGGTTATGAAAGATGGTATGTCTTTAGAATTTGATGAAGATTTAGCATTAAAAATATTAAAAGAAAAAGAAATTATTGTAGAATTAATTTTAAAAGATGGAGAAAGTGAGGCAATCGCATGGGGATGTGATTTAAGTTATGATTATGTCCGAATTAATGGTTCTTATAGAACCTGAAAAGGTGGAAAAAATGATTGAAAATATTGGAAAAGCAAAAATTTTGATAGAAGCAATAAAATACATCAGAGCTTTTTACAGAAAAACTTTTGTTATTAAATATGGGGGTAGTGCAATGGTAAAACCTGAGCTTAAAAAGAGTTTTATTGAAGACCTCATTTTCCTCAATTTCGTAGGAATAAATGTAATAGTTGTGCATGGGGGTGGAGCTTCAATTAACACCTTATTAGACAAATTAAAAATCGAGTCAAAATTTTTTAATGGCCTTAGAATTACCGATGAAGAAACAATGGATGTTGTTGAGATGGTATTAGCTGGTAAAATAAATAAGGGAATAGTAAATGATATTCAAACTCAAGGAAGTAATGCAATAGGACTAAGTGGGAAAGATAGCAATTTACTGAAGGTCAAGAAAAAAATGGTTGAAGGAGAGGATTTAGGGTTTGTTGGCGAGGTAACTGAAGTAAATACTCAATTTTTAAAAGGGATACTAAAAAATTCTTTAATTCCTGTTATTGCTCCAATAGGTTCAGATCATATAGGAAATACATATAATATCAATGCTGATGAAGTGGCACTAGCCATTTCAAAAGCATTAAATGTAGAAAAGTTAATCTATATAACTGACGTTTTAGGAGTACTTCTTGATGTAAATGATAAGAATTCTCTAATATCAGAATTGAGGACTGAACAAGCTTTATCTTATATTAGAGAAGGTAAAATTACAGAAGGGATGATTCCAAAAGTAAGAAGTTGTATAGAAGCAGTAAATAGTGATGTAAAAGCAGTACATATTATAGATGGTAGAATTGAACATAGTCTTTTACTTGAAATTTTAACTCCTCAAGGGATTGGTACAATGTTTAAAAAGTAAAATTATATAAAAAAAGTATAGAAATAAAAGAGAGGAAATTAATCATGAGTGATTGGATTGAAAGGGGAACTAAGGTTATAATGAACACTTATAAACAGTTTCCCATTGTATTAGAAAAAGGAAATGGCGTTTATCTCTGGGATAGTGAAGGAAAAAAGTACCTTGATTTTGTTGCAGGGATAGCTGTAAATGCTTTAGGTTATAATGATTCTGACTATATTCAAGAAATTACTACACAATTAAAAAAAATGCAACATTGTTCAAATTTATACTGGATGATACCATCAATAGAATTAGGCGAGATTTTAATTCAAAATAGTTGTTTTGATAAAATATTTTATTGTAATAGTGGAGCTGAAGCTGTTGAAGCCGCAATAAAATTGAGTAAGAAGTATGGAAAGAAAGTCCATGGAAATAATTGTAGTAAAATTATTACAATGAAGAGATCGTTTCACGGAAGAACAATGGCAACGATCACTGCAACAGGTCAGACTAAATATCAAAAGGGATTCGATCCATTAATGCCTGGATTTTCCTATGTTGAATTTAATAACTATAATGAGTTAAAAGAAGCAGTCAATGAAGATACCTGTGCTATTATTATAGAACCTATACAGGGAGAAGGAGGAATTCATCCTGCTGAGAAGTCATTTTTAAAAGAAGTACGAGCTCTGTGTGATGAAAAAGATATTGTACTTGTATTTGATGAAGTTCAATGTGGAATCGGAAGAACTGGCGAATTATTTGCATATCAATTATTTGATGTAAAACCTGATGTAGTTTCATTAGCAAAAGGTTTAGCTGGAGGTATTCCCATAGGAGCAATGCTGGCAGTTCAGAGTAAAGCGGATGCTTTTCAACCTGGTGATCATGCATCAACGTTTGGAGGCAATCATTTAGCATGTACAGCAGGTAAGGTAGTACTAAATAAATTATTAAACGGTGGGATTCTTGAAAATGTACGAAAACAAGGGAAATATCTAAAAGAAAAGTTAATTAATTTAAAGGAAAAATATGCGATGATTAAAGAGGTAAGGGGCTATGGTTTAATGCTCGGTCTTGAACTAAATATTCCTGTCAAGGATATAATAGAAATATGTATGGAACAAGGTTTACTTATTTTAGGTGCTGGAGAAAACGTAATAAGATTTGTTCCACCGCTGATAATTAACAAAAATGAAATTGATGAAGGAGTAACTATCCTTGATGGGGTACTACAACAATTCAAAAATAATAAAGGTTTATAATGATGATTAGAGCAGGTATAATAGGAGCAACTGGATATGTAGGTTCAGATTTAGTTAGAATTTTATATCATCATCCTGAAGTAGAATTAAAATTATTAACTTCTAAAAATCATAAAAATCAAAGTTATAATTCAGTATATTCAAACTTCAACAAAATATGTGAGATGATATGTGATGAGGATGATCTTGATTCTGCAATAAACCAACTTGATATAATTTTTCTATCATTACCTCATGGAGTAACTTCAAGTATATTAACAGATAAGATTTTAAAAAATGTAAAGGTTATTGACCTCAGTGCTGATTTTCGATTAAAGAGTGTAGATGAATATGTGGAATGGTATAACATTAAACATAGTAATGCTAATCTGTTGAAAAAAGCAGTCTATGGTCTTTCTGAATGGAAAAGAGAACAAATAAAAAATTCAAAATTAGTTGCTAATCCTGGTTGCTATCCAACTTGTGCTTTATTATGTTTATTACCTCTTATCAAAGAAGGGATTTTAGAAGAAGAACACATAATTATTGATGCAAAGTCAGGAGTGTCAGGTGCAGGAAGATCTTTAAATCTTGGAACTCATTTCTCAGAAAGTAATGAATCAACTAAGGCATATAACGTTCTCTCTCATCGACATACTCCAGAGATCGATCAGGAATTAAGTGAAGTAAATGGAAATGAAATATCAGTTATTTTTACACCCCATCTAATCCCAATGAATCGAGGAATATTATGTACTTGTTATGGGATTCTTAAAAAGTCATATAATTATGAAGATATCAAAAAAATATATGAAGATAATTATGAAAATGAATTTTTTATTCGTCTAATGAAGAAAAATGATTTACCTGAAACGAGATGGGTTAAGGGTTCAAATTATTGTGATATTGGTTTTAGTCTAGATGAAAAAGCTAATAGAATAATTATAGTTGGAGCAATTGACAATCTAGTTAAGGGTGGAGCAGGACAAGCTGTTCAAAATATGAATTTAATGTTTGATTTAGAAGAGAATATAGGGTTAAAATCAATTCCTATGTTCCCTGTTTAAAGAAAAATAATAATATAATAGGCAATAATAAAAAAAAGTGAGGGATTAATGAATCAATTAGGACCTAAAAAAAATAAATACAATAAAATTTTATTGATGTATTCTGGTGGTCTGGATACTTCTTGCATGATAAAATGGTTACAAGATAAATACAGTTCTGAAGTTTATACCTTTACAGCCGATCTCGGTCAAGAATTCGTAGATCCATCCAGATTTGAGGAAATAGAAGAAAAAGCATATAATTTAGGGGTTAAAAAACATTACACCATTGATTTAAAAGAGAAATTTGTATGTGATTATCTTTTTCCAACTATTAAAGCAAATGGTTTGTATCAGGGAATATATCCTTTAAGTACGGCAGTAGGAAGACCCTTAATAGCTATTGAAGCGATAAAAATTGCAAGACAAGAAAAAATTGAAGCAATAGCTCATGGATGCACAGGTAAAGGAAATGATCAAATAAGGTTTAATGTTACAATGAGAGCTTATGCTCCTAATATTGAGATATTGCAACCAATAATAGAATGGAATATGGGTAGAGATGAAGAAATTAAATATGCTCAACTCCATGAAATTCCTATTCAAAAACAAAACAAAAAATATAGTGTTGATGAGAATCTTTTTGGACGAAGTGTAGAATGTGATGTTTTAGAATATCCAGAAATTGAACCCCCGGAGGATTGTTATTCTTGGACAGTATCACCAGAAAATGCTCCTGATAATCCGGAATACATTCAAATTCATTTTGAAAAAGGAATGCCAATCCAATTAAATGATAAAAGTTTAAATTGTGTTGATTTAATTAGAGAACTTCATAATATTGGTTGTAAACATGGAATTGGTAGAGTTAATCATATGGAAGATCGAGCAATTGGATTAAAATCAAGAGAAATATATGAAATTCCCGCGGCGTTAATTTTAATTAAAGCACATAAAGATCTTGAAAAATTTGTTTGTACCAAGCATGAGAATTCGTTTAAAACGATAGTAGACCAAAGATGGACAGAATTAGCTTATGAAGGATTATGGGTAGATCCATTAAGAGATGCTTTGGAAGCATTTATTAATGTTATAAATGAAAAAGTAACAGGAGAAGTAAAAGTGAAACTTTTCAAAGGGAGTGCTAGTGTGGTTTCAAGGGAATCTCCTTATGGCCTCTATGATATAAATTTAGCTACATATGATACCAAGAGTACATTCAATCAAAAATTGAGTTATGGATTCATTCCAATATGGGGATTACAAAGTGAGATTGGTTTTCAAGTCAGAAATACTGCTAAATCAATAACAGGATCTACAAATAATGACCAAATGGAGGAGGTAATAAAATATGAAACTAAAAAAGAATAATAAAGATGTTAAAAATAATAAAAATACATATAAATTGTATTATAGAGGGTATATCCTAATTCGCTTAAAAGTGATTGGTTCTGAATGGAAAGTTGTTGATAAACTCAAGGGCTTAAAATCAACAGATCCAGGAGAAGATTGGAATATAACATATGCTACTCCAGTTTATGGGGGATGGGATGTTATGGTAGAATGCTCATTTAGTAGACTGAGAGATTTAGATAAAATTGTTACCTTTTGTAGAGTTGATAAAGATTTATCTCAATGGATTGAAGAAACAACTACTCTAATGGGTTCTAAAAATGATTACCCTGGGTAGCTTTCTTTTATTATTGTCATTAAACATATGATAAATTATCAAATGAATCAGTATCAAAACTCAAATCTGTTTCAGATACAATTTTATATACAAAAAAAAAGATGAAAAATTAAAAAGTATTATAAATATAAATAGAGAAACAGAATTGCTTTTCCATTCAATTATTTTATAATAGCCTGTTTTTTAAACTCCTCGATCTCATTTTCACTATAACCAAACTGTTCTAAAACAGAAACCGAATCCTCTCCTAAAGTTGGGGCACCTTTTCTGGGTTTAACCGGGGTTTTTGAGAACCTAATCGGGGTACTGATCATCTTATAAGCACCATGTTCACTATTTTCAAGATTGCACATCATATTCATGGCCTTCACTTGAGGATCATAGAATAGATCCACACTGTAATTTACTTGTCCACAAGGAACACCAGCGCTTTCCAGAGCTTCGATCCATTCCTGATTTGTTTTTTCTCGAAAACGTCTTTCAATCTGATGTGTTAGATCCTTTTGATGATTGATAATCTCATCAGTTATTTCACTAAAGTCAACCCCAGCTCCCTTATCATAAATATCTATTACTTTATTTACAATTTTTCTCTGCCGGCTGGTGACCGCAGCAATGCTAATAAAACCATTAGCAGTTTCGTAAATCCGATAGTAGGGAAAAAAATACCTGTCTGCGGGTCTATGATTACAATCTGGAACATCAATTATTCTGGTTGAATCAGGTCTATCATATCGTCGTTTTAAGTATACTAACGCGTCAATAATTTCTGTATGTGACTTTTCCTCCTGAAAAGCGTTGCTTAAAAGATCCAATTCTTCTTTATATCTTTCCTTATCTAATTTTTCGATGTTCACGACGCTTGTGAGCTGTAAAGCCAAAGCAGTGGTAAAAAGTGATGTTTCAATTTTTTGACCCTCGCCAGTCTTTATTCTGGTAAAAAGAGCAGCCACAGCGCTAAGGGTATTGAGTATAGCAGTACAGATATCAATGTACGCAATTCCTCCTGGTCCCTTAGGATTACCGTCTTCATCTGCATAATAAGCCATAATGCCAGAAGCTGCATGTGCAATAAGATCTAATCCTCTACGATTTTTATAGGGTCCAATTTCTCCAAATGCCGTACTTGAGATGAAAATCAACTTTTTATTAATGGTTGATAGAGTATCATAATCAATCCCAAGTTTTTTAGCGACTCCAGGGGTGTAATTTTGAAGTACAACATCAGCTTTTTCAACAAGCCGATAGATAATCTTTTTAGCTGCTTTCTTTCTAATATCCAGGCAAAGACTTTTCTTATTCCTATTCATCGTCAAGGAAGATCTTGTATTACCTTTATAAATTTTAGAAGGCCCCCATCTTCTTTCTTCGGATCCATCAGGAGGTTCGATTTTTATTACCTCTGCACCCAAATCCCCAAGGAGGCCTCCACAATATGGACCGGCAATGTATTCAGAAAAATCTAAGACAATTATACCATCTAAAATCCCACTCATTTACTATCTTCTCTTTTATTAATAAAAATCATATTTAATAGATTGTTCAAAGAGTAGATTATATATTCTTTCTCTTCAAAGTTCCTCTTTTTTAATTTTCTAAAAGTCCTAAAAGAGTTATAAAATAAAATTTTTTTATATTTTTTCTTTTTATATCATTGTTAAAGATTAAAGAGGCAAGACTCTTTAAATTTAAGATAATTTCTTATCTTCAATTATTTTTAATTTACTTTTAGCTCCAATCTTTTTAAATTCACTAGGACTGATTTCTATATCTTTTCCGGTCAAAGCATTTACAATTGTTGCTGTTAATATTCCCCAAGGACAAATCGAATTAGATAATTCTTCTGGTCTCATATAAGACCGAACTATTGCGGTGGAACAATTAACAGATTCCACAGTAAATTCATTTTCAGAGATCCACTCTAATTTAAGATTTTCAGCCATACCTATTTCAGAAAATTTTTCCATCGCAATTTCTAAAGCTTCGTTTAGATTATATTTTTTTAATTCGTTCAGATCAAGTCCAATTTGTTTAGAATATCTTTCCAAGAATTCATAAGTTTTAGGAAAAACGTACTTATATAAAACAGGAGTTCCAACAAGTTCTTTTGCACTTCCTTCATAACCAAATGTTATTCCGTGTAAAATCATAGCAACACCATGAAGGCTTGTCCTTTTTGTGGGTTCTCCATAAGTTTTATATTTAAATGCTTTTACTAAGATCAAAAGACATAAACCAATGAAAATTGAAATAATTATTGACACTAAATAATTTGGCATTATAAACGGATATGGAATCTTATTTATTGGATTTACATAAAAATAGAAATCAATATTACTAGTAAAATAACTTAATGCCCATCCCGCAAATCCAATTGGACCGATAATCTTTCCATATTCATATATAAAATCTTTTTTGAATCTAGCAATAATAAACTTGATTGTAAACAATACAAATGCTATAATACCACCTAAAAATGTATGCCAAAATACAGTATTAATAAAAAATACTTCAAAATCACTTGGATTTAACCGGGGTATTACTCCAAAGTAAATACAAAGTATTGTCAATAAGTAAAAAATTAATGCTGCAGTCCATCCAAACCTTTTATGTGCTTTTACTTCTAACAAGGTTAATTCTTTTAAATTCCTTATATGTGAAAGTCCAATAAAAAAATTAGCTAAAGCTAGCCCAAATCCAATTGTCGAAAGATACAGCATAAAATGATTTAGGAATTCCATAAATGGTATTTGTAATATCATTTTAATATCCCATTTAATTTATTAAAAATTATTATTATTAACTTGTTTAATTAAAATTTAAGAATAATTTCCATTATAATATTATTGTATTTAAAACTAATGCTTAAATGGTAAAGATAAACTACTTAACTTGAAGGAATATTTTATAGCAGATATCTTGTATTATTTCAAATGTATTTATTTCATTAATATTTCCTATCATAGTTAAAACCATATTATTAAAATTCATACAGATCGTAGTTATTTTTTCTCCTCCAAGAGAGGTGTTAAATAAAGCTCTATTATAGGTTTCTTCACTTACTTTTTTTGCAGATGTTAAAACACTAATTGTTTCAGGAATATAATCTGTACAGTCATATTTATCATCAAATATTTTTGAGTAAAGTATTTTACCAACCAAATCTACAAGAAAGATTTGCTTAATCCTGGAATCCCATATCAAATTCTCAAATTTTTCTACTATTTTCTTTGGTTTTTTAATATATTTATCTTTTGTCTTGAAGAAATCTAATGCCAAGAAATCATTCTCAATGTTTTCTGGTAATTGATATTGTTTAACAATAATTATTTTGCTTCTAATTTCTACCACTATATTTTCATTTCTAATTGTCGTTAATAGTATCCAATTTACATTCTCATTGAGGTTATTTTTGTATAATAATTGCCCGGAATTAACTATTAGCGGAATAAGGAAACTTATTTTTTCTTTATTTACAAATTGTTTCGCATGAATATAATAAATATTTCCTCCTTTTGGGTCAAGAAAAACAATTGATTTAAGGGCTTCTCCATCATCAATTTGTTTAATAGAATCGTTTAAGGAATCCAGTCCTCGAGAATAAATAACTTTTCTTAAAATTTCATGAAAGATTTTATATTTTGAAACTTCACCATCAAATTCTATATTTAAATATTCTTTAAAAGTCGTAGTGAATATATCCATAATATCATGAACAATTGAATGTAATAATTCTATTAATTCTTCATTTTTAGTAGTAACTACAAAAGTAAGTTTCTGTACGAGGTTGGAACTTTTCTCAAAAATAATATGGGTTTCCTTTAATTGGAGGGATTTTATATCTTCTCCTCTTTCAATACTCGCAAAACTATTTATAGCTGTAAGGAATCCACTAATAAGATCATCATCTTTAATTTCTGCACTTTCTTCCCAATGCCAACTAAATAGTAATTGCCCTGTATCGTTAATTATAAATAAATCATCTAGCATATTTAGAAATATTAATTTTTAAGTTAATAATTAAATCTCTATTTAATTGTATAATTATAGAATTTTTTTAAGATTTGTAAGTTTTTTCCTTTATTGAAGTCAATCATCTTTCAATACTATTATTAAAATTCTCAATATGAAATATTTATTTAAACTTTATCCTTTATTTTCAAACATCTATTTTTAGGTTGTAAAATTTCGTAAAAAAAAAGCTTAAATATAATTTCTACTATAAAGTAGATAAAATAATTCTTAATGAATTGCTAAAGAATTTAAATTAACTAACTTCTGAATTTTTATTGAATTAATTTAATAAAATGAGAAAGGAAAGAGGTGTAATATTTATTTCTCAAGATGATATGGAAGATCTAACAACAAACCTAGATAATAAGGTTGTAAAAGCTTTACAGAACAAGGTTGATTCATATGAAAAAGAGATCGGCGAATTAAAAGGGATCTTGGAAAAGAAAGATGAAGAATACGCAAATTTAGCAAAAACTAAAGAAAAACTGAATTCTGAATTAGAGGAACTTCGAGGAAAACTTACAGATTTAAAAAGTAAATCCGCTAACCTTGAAAAATTAAATAGTGAAGTGTACGATTTAAAGAAAACAATTACTTTGAAAGATGACGAAATCAATAAATTAAAAACTGAAGTGGATGAATCTAAACCTAAAGTTACAGAATTAACCAAAAACAATGAAGCGTTAAATAATAGTATTGCTGAAAAGGAATCTAAAATTAAAGAATTAACGGATACTATAGCAGAAAAAGAAAATGCACTTAATGAACAAAACAGTAGATTAGAAAAAGTAGAAACGGAATTATCAGCTCTACAGCCAACAGCACCAGTTGATTATTCAACTGAGGAACGATTAGTCTGTCCAAGTTGTGGTGCGAGAGGAAAGGATCTAAAGGTTGAAGAAGATAAAAGTAAAATCCTAAGCTATATTGGACATTCCCCCATGTATTCTAAAACCAATGTCTGTAAGAAATGTGGTTATAAGTTTTAATTAATTTTAAGTTAAACTCGTATTTGAGCAAAAAGGTGCAAGATATATAAAAAAGAATTTCTTTTTTTATTTTTTTTATCTAATACGAGATAATGCTAAAATTTAGAATTTTTTATTAAATAAAACTAGAAAAATTATATTTCAGTTAGAATTTATTAAAACTCTGCTATCTATGAAATCTACTAAAATCGAACTTTTATATCTCTCTTATGAAGATAAGATTTTAAATCCTTGATTTTTATTGTCTTTGTATGGAACAAAGATGCTGCTAAGACCGCTTCTGCCCCAGCTTTAATAGCTTCATAAAAATGTTCATAATTACCTGCTCCACCCGAAGCAATTAATGGTACTGATATCACATTGGTGAGATTTTGAATTAATTTAAAGTCATAACCTAATTGAGTCCCATCTCGATCCATACTAGTAACAAGTAGTTCCCCTGCACCCCTTTCAACAACTTCTTTTGCCCATTCTATTGCATCTAATCCTGTTGATTCTGTACCCGCCTTTATATATACTTCCCAAGTATCTGCTTTTTTCTTTACGTCAATTGCACACACAATAGACTGACTTCCAAACTTTTGAGCACCTTCAGTTATAACTTTGGGATTATCTACGGCAGCAGTGTTAATACTTACTTTTTCTGCCCCTGTATTAATGATATTTGTTATATCATTCAAATTTCTAATACCGCCTCCTACTGTAAAAGGAATATATACTTCTTCAGCAACCTTTCTCAAAGTTTGATACAATATTGATCGTTTTTCTAAGGTTGCAGAAATGTCTAGAAATACTAATTCATCCGCACCTTCTGAATTATAGAATCTAGATAATTCTACAGGGTCTCCACTATCCTTCAAGTTGAGGTATTGTACACCCTTTACTACTCTTCCATCTTTAATATCAAGGCATGGCACTATCCTTTTTGCTAAATTGGTTGGGTCATACTTTTTTGTTAAATCTCTTAAATTTTTATTACTTAATTTATTACTATAAAACGCTTTTCCAATAATAACACCATCTGCATAGTGTAGAACTTGATTAATATCATTTAAATTGCTTATTCCACCAGAAGCAATTACTTTGGTGTCTGGATGTTTAATATTTGAAATATTCTTGTATATCTCAAAATTAGGGCCTTCTAAAGTTCCATCACGTGATACATCGGTTATTATAAAGTTTGAAACACCTTGTTCTTCTAAATTCTTAAACTGAGATTCTAAAGTAATATTTGTATCTTCAAGCCAACCCTTTATCCTCAAATTACCATTGAGAACATCTAGTGCAACTATTATATCATTATTATATTTTTTCATTAAATTCCTAAAAAGAGTTTGATTTTCAATAGCAATAGTCCCAATAATAACCTTATAAAGCCCTAGACCTAATAATTCTCTAATAGTTCTTTCAGTCCTGATTCCCCCTCCTAGTTGAATTTTTGAGCCCCATTTCTTACTTTCTTCTATCAAAGATCTTATAACTTCATAATTTGGTCCATTCTCAAATTCACCTGATTTTGCTCCATTTAAATTTATAACGTGTATCTGCTCGATCCCTTGATTAAAAAAATTCTTAAGTAATTCAACAGGTCTTTTAGAATAATTATTAATTTTATCAAAATCTCCTTTATATAACCTAACAACATTACCATTTAACAAATCAATAGCAGGAATTATTTTTTTCATATTATAATCACCTCTTTATCAAGGAAATGAAATATTTAATAATTCTATCACCTGCATCTTGACTTTTTTCTGGATGAAATTGGGTAGCTATTACGTGATCTTTTAGGATTATAACTGGAATAGAGATCCCATGATTTACATAAGAGATTATAGTATTTTTATCATTGGGATTACAATAATATGAATGGTTAAAATAAACATAACCATAAAAATATGGTTTTGAAGATGGGATTAATCTATTCCATCCAGTATGAGGAATTCTAATAGATTGATTTGGGGTTAATCTAATTACCTTTCCAGGGATGATATCTAATCCACTAATATCTAAAGATTCTTCAGAATTTGAAAATAATAGTTGCATGCCTAAGCAGATACCCATTGTTGGAACAGTAAGAATAGAATCTTTTAATGGGGAGAACAATCCATTTTGTTTAAGTTCTTTAACAGCATCACCAAAAGCGCCTACTCCAGGGAGAATCAAACCTTTAGATTTCTCTATTAAATCTAGATCTCTTGAAATAATGACATCCGGATAAAATCTTTGAACACTTTTTTGAATCGACCGAAGATTGCCACTACCATAATCTATTATAGTAATCATGTTAAATACCAAATTACAATATTCCTTTACTTGAAGGAAGTTTTCGATTCCCTTTTGAATCAATTCTAGTGCTATAATCCAATGCTTTACCTAGAGATTTAAATATTGCTTCTGCAATATGATGGTTATTTTTACCATAGAGAACTCTAACATGGAGTGTTATTTGGGCATTAATTGAAAATGTATATAAAAAATGCTCTATTAAATCGACTGGGATTAAATTATCCTCCTTCGATCCTATAAACGGATTTGTCCAATTGATTTGCTTTTTAAAAAATGGTCTTGAAGAGATATCGATGGCAACAAATGCGAGGCACTCATCCATAGGAAAAAAACAATGTCCAACTCGTGTAATTCCAATTTTATTTCCTAAGGCTTTATTAAAAACTTTACCTAATACAATGGAGGTATCTTCAATGAGGTGATGATTATCAACATTAAGATCACCCTCCGCAAAAATATTCATATCAAATTTTCCGTGAATAGCAATTTGGGTAAGAAGATGATCAAAAATACCGATTGAAGTCTCAATTTTACAATCACCAACTCCATCAATATTAATTTCAATATTAATGCTTGTTTCCTTGGTTTTTCTTTCTAATTTAGCTTTTCTTTCCATTTTAATTCTCCTCAAAATATGATTTTAATATTTCTATTACCTTTTTCATTTGTAAACTTGTACCTATTGAGATTCTCAAGCAATTTGAGAGTTCTGCTGTATAATTTCTTACTTTAATTTTATTATTCAATAAATATTGATAAACTGAATCTGAAATTTCAGATGATTCAAATCTTAATAAAATAAAATTTGTCTGACTTGGATGTATATAAAAAATCTTATTATTCTTTCTTAAATTAAGAAGGTCCTTAAAAAATTCTTCTCGAATAGATATGATTTTTTTAATATTTGCTGAAATTTCATCTTTTTTATCTAATAATAATAAACCATATTGCAAAGCTACATTATTTACATTAAAAGGGCTTTTTATACGAATTAATATTTCATTAATGGAAGGATTTGATATTGTATAACCTAATCTTAATCCTGCGAGAGAATAAGACTTGCTAAATGATCGAGAGATAATTAAATTATCATAAGATTTGATTAAATCTACTGCACTCAGACCATCACTGAAATCAATATAAGCTTCATCAATAATTACTAATTTTTTCAACATTAAAAGTTGTTTAATAAAATCAAGAGAGATTAACATTCCATCTGGATTATTTGGTCTAGATAAGATAATAATATTTGATGATTTAGCCCTCTTCATAAAATTGAGTTGATCTAAATCATATTCTGCAATACCCGTTGTTTCATTTATTGATAATCTTAGCGGAAATGATTCATACTTTGCACCATTTATATTCGCAAAAAATTTATACATTGAAAACGTTGGATCAATGCTTAAAATAGTGGTTTTAGGTGTGGCATAGATCTTAATGATAAGACCTATAATTTCATTAGAGCCTGTTCCTGCTAAGAGATATGAAATAGGTAATTCTAGATCCTTTGATAGCTTATCTAAAAATGTATTAGCATTCAAATCTGGATAATTTTTTAAAATATTTAATGATTTTAAATTTGCTAAATCTCCTAAAGGTGGTACAAAAGGACTTTCATTTTTATCTAAAAATATCATCTCATTTTCCTGGCTCGATTTATCTAAATATGAAAGTGAATCAAAATTTTGAGAATCTAAGTACTTCCTAATAATTTTAGAAGGCTTAATAGTGTAATTTTTTTTATCCAATTAACGCCCCTCCTTTACATTTTTATTTAAAGCTGTCCTTAAAGCTGCCGCATTTGCATGTCCTGTTAGGTCTTCAGATTTTGCTATTATTTCAGCATGTTCAGATAATCTAAAAGCTGTTTCTTCATTTAAATAGACATAACTAATCCTTTTAATAAAATCATAAACTGATAAAGCAGATGAAAAGCGAGCTGTGCCATTTGTCGGCATCACATGACTAGGTCCTGCTATATAGTCACCTAAAACTTCAAAGGAGTTTTCTCCTATAAAAATCCCTCCTGCATTTTCTATTTTATCTAAAACTGTCATAGGCTCTTTAATCATAAGAGATAAATGTTCAGGTGCAAATTCATTTGAAATTTGTATTGATTCTTCTATTGAATTTGTTAAAACAATACCACCATTGCTTTGAATTGATTCTTTAATAATAGATTTTCCTTTCAGAGTTATAATTTGCCTTTCTAACTCTTTTTTCACAGATGAAATTAAATTTTCAGATGAAGTAACTAAGATAGGAATAGCTAAAATATCGTGTTCTGCTTGTGCTAATAGATCTGAAGCAACTAATGAGGGATTTGCTGTTTCATCAGCAATTACCAATGCTTCAGTAGGTCCATATATCCCATCAATTCCCACTGTTCCATAAACTTCCTTCTTTGCTAAATTTACATAGATATTTCCAGGTCCTACGATTTTATCCACTCTAGGAATTTGTTCCGTTCCAAATGCCATAGCTGCAATAGCTTGAGCTCCACCTATCCTAAAAATTCTTATATTGATATCATACTTCTTGATTAACCCAAAAGTTGCGAGGATAATGTTTGGTAAAGTACCTTGCTTATTGGGAGGAGAAGTAAATATTATATTTTTAACTCCTGCTACTATGGCTGGTATAGTTGCCATTAAAATTGAAGAAAATAGAGGAGCTATTCCTCCTGGAATATATATTCCAACTGTTTCAATAGGTTTTATGATTTGACCTATTTGACCGCCAAGGTTATAATTCATCCAAGAGATGATAGGTTGAAATTTATGAAAATTATAAATTCTCTCACATGCAATTTCTAAAGCTTTTCTTAACTTAGGATTAATAGAACTCAGATATTTTTCAAAATCAACATCTAATAATTCAAATTGTTCAATATCTACTTTATCTAACTTTAATGTCCAATCTTTAAGTGCTGCGTCTTTTCTTTCCTTGACATCTTTTACAATGACTTTTACACTTTCCTCTGGAGTAATATCTTCACTTTTAGACATTTCATTTAAAGTAGTAAAATATCTATTTAATATAGTATTTCTAGCTTCATCAACTGTATAAGTTTTAATCATTATACATCCCCAAATTCTTTAATAATTTAATATATCTCAAAGGTTCTTCCTCAAAAATATAGAGTGTGGGAGCGACAACTACACCACTTCCTCCAATTGCTCTTAAACTTCTTATTGCTTTTTGTAATTTTTCCTTCTCAACTATTACATGAATAGCATACATTTTTTCTCCACTTTTTGTAAAGACTGATGAGATTGTAGGTCCTTGAAGGCCTTCAAGTCCCTTTTTAGAAAAGACATTATTAGCAATTTCCTCTGGGCTTTCTCCTCTCATGTTTACAAAAACTGATACAAAATTTTGAGCTCTTAAAGTAGCTTCAATAAATTCAATCAATTGACGAGCAACTTTTAAAACAGTCTCATTTTTTAAAGCAGTTTGATTTCCAATAAGTACCGACTCAGATGTCATTATTTTTCCACCATTAATTCTTTTTAAACGATTATCCTTTAAAGTTTGTCCTGTTGATACAAGATCAACTATGATATCACTATAACCTAGCTCAGGATATACCTCAATAGAGCCATTACCTTTAATTAACTCATACTCAATATCAAGGGAACTCAAAAACTGTTTAGTAAGTTTTGTAAATTTAGTAGCGACTCTAAGTGATTTCTTATTTATCTTTATCTCTTCAATTGATTCTTCTGTCCAATCTTCAGGAACTGCTATTTCAAGGCTGCATTTTCCAAAATTTAATGCATTGTGCATAATTACTAACTCATTTTCATTTAAAGGTGTATATTCAAGCACTAGATCATAACCAACTATACCCATTTCTAAAGACCCATTCAACACGCCTCTAACAATATCTACTTGTCGTTGATAAACCAATTGAAGATTAATGAGTCCTTGGATTGATCCGATATATTGTCTATTGTTTCTTTGTATATTAAAGCCGCAACTTCTTAAAAATTCTTGAGTTTCGATTTCCATTCTTCCCTTCGAAGGAATTGCTAATCTTACTTGACGAGATTTATATTTTGGAAATATTTTTTGTAGATCTTCTTTCATCTATTTCTCCTCCTTAATTCGGTGATTATTTCTTCAGGTTTAATTTTTTTGGTAGCCATTAATACAAGAATAAAATAAGTTACGTCAGCTATTTCCCAAATTAAGTTGTCCCTATCGGTATAATTTATCACTTCGGTACACTCTTCCTCAATTTTAGACATTAATAATTCATTATTTTCTGCAAGTTTTTTACTATAAGATTCATTTACACTATAATTTTCAATTCTATCAATTATTAAATCATAGAGAAATTTTATAGAAAATTTCTGATCCTGAAAACAAGAATAAGAACCTTTATGACAAGCAAAACCTTTTTGTTTTACTCTAAATAATAAAGTATCTGCATCACAATCGTATAAAATTTTCTTTATAATTTGATAATTCCCTGATTCTTCGCCTTTTATCCATAGTCGGTTTCTTGATCTGCTGAAGTAAGTTGATCTTCTAGTTTTGATTGTTTGTTTCAAAGACTCTTTTGATGAATATGCGAGCATTAGAACATTATCATCGAGATCTTGAACTATTGTTGGAATCAATCCATTTCCTTTATCAAAATCTAAAATATTAAACAAAATATTATCTATCAATGAATAATCTTTAATTGAGTTAAAACTTAAAATTTCATCATTTTTATGAGATTGTGGATTATATTTTATCATTCCCTTTTCTGTTATTAAATCATTCAATTCTTTTTGATTAATTTCTGAATCATTCCATATTTTAACCTTTTTAGAAACTCTCTTAAGCATATCACTCTTTATCAGTGCAATAAGACTTTCCTTACTAGCTTCAAGAACAAGAATCATAAACAGATCCCAATTTCGTTTTATATATACTCCATCTATAAACTCTTTTAAGCTTCCAAGCGTTTTCATATCCTTCATATTAATTTTTAATATTATCATAATTATTCCCCCAAACTAAAATTGAATTTAGTTTGATTTAAATCCGATGAATAAAAGATACCTTATACTATATTAATTCATCGGAATTATTCATGATGTAGCCAATGATGCAAGTATGAATTACGGGTTTTAAAACAATCACCTCTCACATCATTCGATTTAATAACAAGATTGTTATTAAAGTTATTTATAATAAAGAAACTCAATTTAGAAAGACATTGGTTAAGAACATTTTTTCTATTAAAATCCATACCAAATTCACTTTTATTGAGTTCTTTTTATCAAAGCCAGAGTTATTCGGCTTATATCAATTTATTATATAATTTATGGAAAAGAACCTAAAAAAGTTTTCTATTATTTAGTTCTAAAAAAATCAAGGTTTTGTTTGATCTTGTTAAATTTTTTCAATTCTCAAGCAGAAATATAAATTTTAACATATAAAAGGATCTAATAAAATAAAATCTTATTTCAATAAGGGAAATTATAAGAACTGTAAACTTAGATTCTCATTTTATATAATTCTTTATCTGGAATATAACTCATCATAATTAAATCGTCTCGGATTTCCCATCCTAAATTCTGATAAAATTCAACGACATTTTTATTGTATTTTTCGATAAATAAATGGATTTTATGTACTCGTAATTCACGAAATTTCTCGATTAATGCATCCATTATTTTTTTCCCATATCCCTTTTTTTGATAATCTGGATCTACAGCAAGATGATGGACATAACCTCTCCTTCCATCGAACCCTCCAATCACAACGCTAATTATTTTATTGTTAATCTTTCCAATTAAGAAAAGATCAGGATTACGTTGAAGCATTTTGTTAATTTCTTCTAATATATCAGAAGAGCCTACATTGATTCCAGCTTTTCTCCAGAGTGCCACAATTTCCTCATAATAATCTATAGTAAATTTTTCAATCTTCATTTTGAATAATATTGGGTGTTAGTTTTTAGTTAATTTATCAAATTAAATTTATGATTTAAAACATTTTAAAGAAGGTTTTTCACAAAATATTTGGCAAATAAGAGAATCATCCAAGAAAAAAAAAAATCAACCTTTATTAATTTCTTGAACTATCTTACAATATAACAAATTTAATAAAAAAAACTGGTGTAATAAATGAGTGATGATTTAAAAGCAATTAAAGAAATCTCAAAACTTACAGGAAAGGAATTAAAAAAAATTCACGACGATTTTTATGAACGTAATTTAGATAATGCTGAATTTGTTTATTATCTTCAAGAAGATAATGTAATATATATAGGTATTAATTTCTATTATTTAGATTTGTCTGAGAAAGATCTACAAAAAGTATATGACTCTGTGAGCAATCTTAAATCTCTAAAGGGTTTAAGTCTTAAATATAAAGTGATTGATAAAGTTCCAGATTTTATTAGAAATTTCAAAGATTTAGAATCATTAAACCTTTCGGACAACCATTTAAAATCATTACCTGAATGGATGGGAGAGCTTAAAAATTTGAACATTCTTAATCTAGAATCTAATGAATTAGCATCTATACCTGATTGGATGAAGGAACTTAACAACTTATCTCATCTTAATGTGCAAAATAATAATTTGAATTTTTTACCAGAATGGTTAGGAAATTTAGAGAATCTAAAAACCTTGAAAGTGGTATTTAATAATCTTGAATGGAATGATATGAGTCTCAATGTATTAAAAAGTGTTTTTAAAAGAGGAGGTACCATATTCGCACCAAATATACTTCAGTTTCAAGCAATACATGATCTCCCTAAAGAAAAGATTGAGATCATACGTGAAATTGAAAAAGATACCATTGAAGATGAAAAAAAGGGTAGGATATCTAGGTTACCAATAAAAGTAGAAGATGGCAAAGTTACGGAGTGGAAATTTGTTGGGTATGGCATTAAATCCTTACCAGAGAATTTTGGAATTTTTAATAATCTAAAATCATTGATAATTTCGCGTAATCAAATCGAAGCGTTGCCAGAGTCTTTTGGAGAATTAAAAGATTTAGAGTTTCTCGATTTATCTAGTAATAAATTAACTACTTTGCCAGAATCTTTTGTTAATTTAACGTCGATTAATAATCTTAATCTTAATAATAACCAATTTATTGAGATCCCTACACAATTATGGGCACTTAAAGAACTTACTGATTTAGATTTATCCAACAATCCTCTTAATCCTGAAGAAATGGTTGTTTCACAAAAAGTTCCAGATTTAATTAGAGAATACCTTAGAGTGAAAGCTACAATAATAGTTTTTATATCTCACGCAGTTCTCGATTTTGAGCCTTATCGCATAGAAGAGCTTGTAAAATACTTGGAAAAACAAAAAGAAATATCTCAAGTATTTTTTTGTGAGTCAGATCTTGCTGGTAATATTGATGAGTGGATGCTAAATGCTGTGCAAAAGAGTCAACTAATTTTATTTATTGGAACTAATAAATCAGTTTTTAATTCCGTAGATTGTACCAATGAACTGCAACTCGCTGATAAATTCTCTATTCCAGTCATTCCCCTAAAAGGTAAAGATATAAACTGGCCAGATTTAGCGGATATAAACCTTTCTCGGGAATTAGGATTAGAATATGATATTGATAACTTCGACCAATTTTGCTCTGATGTATACAAGTACATAGAAAATTTCAAGCGGGAAATAAACCTAATGGAAAAAGAGGAACGTCGATTAGGTATTATAGATATTTATGAACGATTTCGGTTAATTTTAGATGATAGTCTAAGTGATATCAAAAGAAAATTGGATGAATTAGAAAAGAGAATTGCTCAACTTGAAACCAAGAATTAAGTGATTTCTATTATTTTTTTTTTTGAAATAAATCATTATTAAAATGATCAACTGACAAATTGCATGTCTATTGATAACCTACTTATCCTTTTTCTAATTTCTGTCTTATCCTCTATAATTTTCTTAATATAACTAGAGATTTCCTTTCTTTTACCCTTATCAGTAGGAATTGGTAAAACTATATCCATGACACGATTTCCTATAGTAGCGATTGTACCTTGTACAAATGTAATTGCTTGAATTTGTTTTTGAACTACGTCTAAATTCAATAAATATAGAAGTAAATAAGAATCAATATTTTCTTCATTTTCTATTGCTTTTATCTGGAAAATATGACTTTGGATTATTATCTGTGTATCTAACTCAGTAACGTAGGCAGTTTTTCCTATTAAATTAGGACCACCGTCCTTAACCAAAAGTATATCTCCAACTTCAATATTTTGTTTCTCTTTATATTGGTTGTACACTTCTATACTAGTCTTCTTATATGAATCTAGATTTATTTCCCAATTATTTAATTCACTTGTCCGAATAAAAGGGATATCACCTAAACCATATACATTTGAACCTATTTCATCTCCTCGCGGGAGATATCTCCCTCTATTTGAATAAATGATATTTTTATCAATTAGATCTTTTATAGTTAGAAGAATAAAGTTCTGATCATCTGAAAGCTTTTTTAAAGTTTTCTCAACTCCAATATAGTAGAGGGGGATGAAAACCTTATTCTTTATTTGACTAAATTTTATTTTAAAGATTTTTTGGTCTTTTAAATGATTAAATTCTTCAGATTCTTTTATTTTTATATATAATTTTGAAAGATCGTCATTAACTATTGGATTTCCAATAGAATCTAATTTATAGCTTCCATCTTTATTCAATTTGTATAGAACTTTTCCATCTTTATCGTGTCCAACGTTTTCTACAATTGCAAAATCAATTATGTAATCTTCTGGAATTTGATTTAATTTTTGAAAAAATAGAATACTTGTTTTGTTACATGTGTAAGGTTGGAATGTATTTTGATCTAAGGAAATTATCCCTAGAATTTTGCCATGAGAAGTTAAAAATTCCCATATATAGCGATCTGTTATGTTTCCAAATATCCCTTCTGGTAAAACAATCCCCAGTTTACCACCATTCTTGAGTAATTGAACACATCTTTCAATAAATAAAATTTGGGGAGGTTGTTGCTTTACTAGGTTTTTTTGCATTTCCCATTTATCATTGATGTTTTTCCAAACATGTGCTAATTGATAATTCTTTAAAATATTTTTATCAGTTATAGGGATTTTAACTCCAAACGGAGGATTAGTAAAGATATAATCAAAACCATCATTCTTTATCAATTCCTTTGCTGGAGATCTATAACTTTTTGGATCTAATGAGTCTTCGCAAAATATTTTTGCTTTTCCATTACTTAGTATTTCTAAATATAATTTACTTATTTTAGCTAAAAAAAGATCCTTATCAATGCCATATAAATTCGAAATATAGTCAATTCTTTTTTCCTTCGATTTTATATTTGACCAGATAAGATCTTTAGTTTCAAGAAGAAAACCACCATGACCACAGGCAGGATCTAAAACTTTTGATTCATAAGGAGGATTTAAATAATTAACCATGAAATTTACGACATTGGGAGGTGTAAAAAACTGTCCTCCCTCATCTTTTAAGATTTTGCTAACAAAAATTTCGAACGCATCACTTAAAATATCTTTAGATGATCGAAGAAGTGAAATCTCCTGTAATTCTTTAACAACCATATAAACAAGTTCTTTTGTTAACGTTATTTGCTCATTTTGATTCATAACATCGTTAAATTTTTCTCTTACATTCTCATTGAAAAAAATTTCAATTCTTTTAAGTAAGTCTTGATTAGATTCTCCAACTTTTAAGCAAAATTCTACTTCCTCTTCATCTTCTTTAGACATTTCATCAACTAATTTACAAAGTAAGAGATTTACTATTTGCTTGGATCTAGCTCTAGTATCTGTATCGGTATATTTTAATTTTCCATATAGATGCTGATTAATTGATGTAAATACCTGTTTTAAATTAGTTGTTTTCTTTAAATCTTTTTTCCTTATAATACTAGATTTTTTCTCTAAAAAATTAGTAATATTAATTGGCATTTACTATTATCCAAATACTTATATGCTTTCTTTCAAGTAATATTTCTCTATAATTCATTTATAATTAATCAAATTATTATTATTTTTTATTAATTGAAAATTAAAGCAATTTTTATCTTTGAATAATAGATACTATAGAGATTTTATTGTTTTTTTAATTGTAAAGAAAATTAAAATTACACAACATTAAAAACTAAACTTCGTTTATAACACATAGTTGTCTATAGATAACGTAACATAGATAAACTGCAATTAAGGAAAACAAAAGAATTTAACTATAAAAAAGAAAAAAAAAGCTATACAGTGAAAAAAGCTGAAAAATGGGTGAGTATATTTGCCTAAAGGAGATGATTCAAAAGTTTATATCGGCAGAAAGAAATCAATGAGCTATGTTATGGCTGCTATGGTGGTATTGAATGATAAACCAGTTACTTTATTAGCGCGAGGGCGTTCTATTTCTCGTGCTGTGGATGTAGCTGAAATTTTAATTAACAAGTTTATTTCTGGGTCGAGTTATGGCGAAATAAAAATCGATACAGAGACAATTACAAATACCGATGGCACTAATAGCAATGTCTCTTCAATAGAGATTGAAATTCTTCCGCCAAAGAGGTAAGTAAGAAAACTATAAAATTTAACAGGAGAAAATCAGGAGACTTTCTCGCTTCTTTTTTTTATTTTTTGAAAACGCATTATTTTGAAATAAATTTATAGTGGTTTTCATCAATCACAGGACGATACCCTATTTTTTGATATATACTATTAGAGGTTGGATTACTTAAATCAGTATCTTTTTTAAGCAAAAAAGGAAATACCAGATCATAGAATTTTTCAACAACTTCATAGCATCGTGCTTTCATATTTTTTCAAAGAAGTGTGATAATATCTTAACTAATTAAATCTTATTAAAAACCTAGTAAAAAATATAAATAATTAAATGCACTCTTCACATAGATGAAATTTAAAAATCCAATATTATTAATTTTGACCTTTTTTTTGGTGAGTTGCATTACCAAATTTGATTTAAATGATACTACCTACAATTTTACCTCTTCAAAAGAATTAAAGTTAGGAAATGTTAACACAAATGGAGAGGTAGATTACTTAATCATTACTACCGAGATTTTTGAATCTATCCTTGAGCCTTTGGCGATTTGGAAAACACAAAAAGGTATAATTTCTAAAATTGAACTTGTCAGCGATATTGACCAAACATACGAAGGGATGAACCTTCCTGAAAAAATAAAAAACTGTATTTCAGACTATCACAGCAATAACTGTACGCAATGGGTTCTTTTAGCAGGTGATCATAATCACATTCCAACAAAATACATAACTTGCTATGATGGATATTCTAACGATGGTGATGTTGTTTGTTGTGATTCATATTATGGAGATATAAATAACGATTGGACTCAAACTAATTTCGATTATAAAATGGAGCTTTATGTAGGACGCTTAACAGCTAATAATAAAAATGAAATGCAATCTTTGGTTCAAAGGATATTAAATTACGAGAAAAATCCACCTATCGGAGCATGGATGTCTCATGCTTTATTAGCTGGTGCTATTCTTCAATTTGATCAAGATTGGAATGATGATAATCTTTTAGATTATGCAGAATGTGATGCTAATCGATTTAATAATTATATTAATGATACTATATTACCTAATGGGTGGTCTAGTGTCCTTCTTGCCCAAAATCTAGGTATTAAAGGAAGTGATTATCAAAATGATTTTAATTTAGATTACGTTCATCTTAAAGATGCAATTAATCAAGGTTGTAGTATTGGTAATATTTATGTTCACGGTAGACCTCAAAGTATGAGTATTGGTAAATGGACTGAAGACTTAGACGGAGATATGTTAGTTGATTATACTGAAGATCCTTATTTAGGTGGTGTAGCGATTGATAATATATCATGGGAAATCCTTTTCGATACAAGTTTTACAGATCTGCTGCAAGAAGATAAATTAGGTTTATATTTTTTAGGTAGTTGCTCTGTTGGAACTTTTGATGATGAGAACGATTGTATTGCGGAATACTTTCTAAAAAATTTAGCAATTGGCTGCGTTGCTGAAAGTTATGTAGCCTGGGGGGAAGATCAATGGTATGAACGTGAACATGGGGGTTGGTTTATTGAAGGATTGGGATTTCGCTTTTTAGAACAAATTTTTAAATACAATCAGCCTGGAAAAGCTTTAGCATTAGCTAAAGCAGATTATGTTGCAGATAGAATTGTCTCTCCTGAAAAGAATGAATATACTGAATGGGGAAATAAAACACTCAAACAATATAATTTATTGGGTGATCCTGAATGCCCAATTTGGTTTTCAGTTCCTAAACAACTTAATGTAACTATTGACCAGCCATTTGATGATATTAGAAATACTATGATCCTTAAGGTGACCGCTGATGATGTTCCAGTTCAAAATGTTACTATTACCTATACTGAGAATAATATTCTCATTTGGAAAGGCAAAACTAATGAAAATGGAACGATCGAAATACCTTTCTCTCAAATAAAAATGAATAATTATGTTTTTACAGCAAGTAATAATGGATATCTCCCATTTCAAGATAATATTCCACAAATTACAGATTCAAGAGCAATACCAGGATTTCATGCCATTATAATTTCATTTATTATACTATCCTTTATTGGTCTTATCTCTATTTATTATACATATCCTCAAATGAAGAGAGAGTATGATTAATCTAATTTATTTTAAATTTTTTTTTAATTCTTCAACCTTTCTTATAAATTCATCAAATTGAGTTTGTTTTATGGTTTGAGAGCTTATATTTAAAATTAGATCTAAAAAATCTTTGATAAGAGGATGTTGCAATATCACACATTTTTGATTTAGCGTATTTACTTCTAAAATTAAAGCAGAATCTAATTTATCTCCCATACCTAATACATCTTTAAAAACTAATTCATGAGTGTCTGTATAAGATATAACCAAAATATCTTCTGCTATTTGAGAGTTATCACTTTTATTTATTATTTTAAATTCACACATTAATCTATTTTCACATCTCTGAAATTCATAAAATGATTAATTTTAAGTTAAATTTAATAAAAACAATTTTTTTAAATTGTCCTTAATAATTCTAAGTATAACAACTATTTTAAAAGTTCTAGCTAAAAATAAAAACAGAGGAAATTGAGTGAAATGGCACGTCCATATCAAAAAGCTAACATCCCAGGCCCTGAAATGGGTACTTCTGTCTCAGATCCGATAGTAATGGCTAATTTACTTAAAACACCTAAGAAGGCTATTTTCGTTATTGGTGCTGAATCATTAACTTGGGAACTTGATGGCAAAAAACTTGCAGATTATTTTATAGAAATTGCAAACAAAATTGACTGTCATGTAGTGTCTACAGGACATGCATATAGTTATCTAAAAGATAAAATCACTGATAATAAATTATATGATATGTCCTTGATAAATATTACAAACCGTTTATCCGATAAAGATTGGGCAGGATTAGATGGAGAAGGACAATATTCAATGGCCATATTTGGGGGACATATAGTATTTTATGTATCTCAAACATTGTCAAGGCTTAAAAATTTTACAAATTGGTTAAGAACAATTGATTTAGATAAATATTCTCATCCAAATGCTAGATTTAGTTTACCAAATCTAAGCGAAGAAGATTGGAAAAGATTTCTAGAAAATTTGATTAAAAATTTATAAATATAATAAAGAAAAAATGTGAGGAGATTTAATATATGAGTTTTAGTGACATTCCTGTAGATGTTGGACCTGTATACGAAGGTGAACGTATTAGAGGTAATCAGATGTACGTCGAACTTGGGGGTCCAAAAATAGAAAAACATTTTGAGCTTGTAAGAGTGAAAGCAGAAAAAGAAATTGAGGATGGAAAAGTTACTCTTATCGGTCCAGATATAAAAGATATGGAATTAGGTTCTAGACATCCAATCGGTATTTTAGTTGAAGTAGCTGGCCCTGAGCTTGAGGAGGACCTAGAAGCCGTATTTGAGCGAAGGGTTCATGAGTTCTGCAATTTCGTGAATGGAATTATGCATTTGAACCAAAGGTATACGAACTGGATGAGGCTTTCTAAAACAGCTGTTGAAAAAGGATTTAATTCTTTTCAACTGCTTGGAACTGTCTTAATTAGATTGTATAAAGCTGAACTACCAATTATAAAAAAAGCTCAAGTCACCATCTATACTGATCCGAAAAAAATAGAAGAGCCTTATGAAATGGCAATGAAGATTTACGAGAAACGGGATGAAAGAGCTCGTAGTATAAATGATGAAGATGTAGATATGTTCTATGGCTGTGTTTTGTGTCAGAGTTTTGCTCCAACTCATGCTTGTTGTATTACACCAAATCGAATGAGTTTATGTGGCTCCATTTCATGGTTTGATGCCAGAGCTGCAGCACGTGTAGACCCAAAGGGGCCTCTTTATGAAGTACCTCCTGGTGAAACAATAAATGAATTAGCAGGTGAATTTTCTGGAGTTAATGAAATGATTAAAAAACGTTCACTAGGAGAGATCGATAGAATTTATCTTTATTCTGGAATGGAGTTCCCTCATACTAGTTGTGGTTGTTTTGAAGCAATTGACTTCTTTCTTCCTGAAACTGGTGCGGGTCACGGAATTATTGATCGAAATTTTGATGGGGTCGCTATTAATGGTCTTCCTTTTAGTGCAATGGCTAATCAGACTGGTGGAGGAAAACAAATGCCAGGGTTTAATGGTATAAGTATACAATACATTACATCACCCAAATATCAAAAGTATGATGGAATTAAAGCAGGACTTAAGTCAGGAATTTACACCATAGTATGGATGGGTAAAGGTGTTAAAGAACGAGTTTATGAATACCTTCCAGAAGACTTACGAGATAAAATTGCAACTGAAGAAGAAGTTTCTGATTTAAGTGAATTACCGGCATGGTTAGAAAATGTTGGGCATCCAATTGTAGAAACTGAGGAATATAAAGTTGCAGTAGGTGGAATAGAGGAAGAAGAGGAGGAATGGGAAGAAGAAGGCGCTATGGTTCCTATGGGAACTGTTGGAATGACTATTCCTGGAGTTGGTGGAGCGGGTGGATTTAAAGTAATCTTAAAGAATTGCAAAATTCATGCTGAATCAATAACAATTAAAAAAATTGAACCTAAACGAAAGAAAAAATAAATTACTTACTTATTTTTATTCTTTTTTTTTGAGATTCTTAATTTAACTACAAAATTGGTTTTAAGTTAATTTAATTAATTAATAATCAATTTGTAGAAATATTTAAAGAGAAATAAATATTGTTTATAATATTCAATTATTGCATTAGTTAAAGTTTTCATATTTAATTATAGGTTGAGGATATTATAGATCTATAAGGTCTAAGATTATTTTATATTAATTTCTTCTTAATTATAAGAATTAGAAATGAAAGTGTAGGTTATGGGAGAGTTAGCTTATAAGATTTGCATTTTTGGAGAAACTTGTGTAGGTAAAACTACATTAGCTCGAAGGTATCTAAAGGGATATTTTGAGGAAAATATTCTAATTACTATGGGAGCAGAGATTTTTGTTAAATTTATAGAAATAGAAGATACTAAAATTGTATTACAAATATGGGATTTTGGAGGGGAAACTATATTTAATTTTTTATTGCCTTTATATTCAAGAGGTGCTTCTGGAGGAATCTTTATGTTTGATCTTTCCAGATCTGAGACCTTAGAGAGAATTGGAGAATGGATAGAGTGTTTTAAGCGGGACTTACCTACTGAAAAACAAGAAGTTCCAATTTTATTGGTTGGAGGTAAATCTGATCTTAAAGATCAAACAAGTATTTCCCAGGAAGAGGCAAATAGAACAGCTCAACGATATAATCTATTAGAATATATTGAATGTTCATCCAAAACAGGAGAAAATGTTGAAAAAATATTTGATACTTTAGTAAGAAGGATATTAGGAAATATTTATTTAACATAAATGGTTAAATACTCTGTTTAAATATTTATTATTAAATTCATTTTTCTCCAAGGAGAATAATATTAGAAAATTTAAATTCAGTTAATAAAAATCTTTTTTATCTGTTATATAAATATGTTTTCTCAAATTCAAATTGATAAAGAAATTCAATTTATAGCTTATTTATTACCTGTGATGATAGGGGTTCAATTAGCAATTTACTTTTTTTTCCAATATCAAAAAACGCGAGATAAAAACCTTCCATTAAATAGAATTTTATTAGCATTTGGTTCATTTATATTATTTATAATATTAGGTCCATTGTTGATACAAATATCAAGAAATTTTATTGAAAATCATATATTACATGAAATAGTTACCAGAATAGGTTGGTTTTTTAGTTTTTTTTCAACCATAAGTGTTTCTTTTTTTATAATTACCAAAGAATTTTCAACAATAATCAATATAAAAATCGCTAGAGCGTTAATGATTTTAAATTTTGTACCGATTGTAATTCTTTTTTTAGTACCATCTCTGCTTTCACCCTTTTTTATCAGCAGTATTTTTTTTGCTATATTAAATGGTTTTTATATAATACGATTTCAAATAATTATGATTAGTAAGTCAGTGGGAAGTATAAAGAAAAAATTTAAACTGTTTCTATTCGGTACACTAATAAGTTTTTTTGCTTTAATCTTTGCCGTTTTTGTAGGATTAGGTGTTTTACCATCAGTTATTAATGAAATATTCTATTTCACTGGAATTTGTGAATTAGGTATTGGATTTATTATTATATCATTTTCTGTATATAATTTTCCTCCTTTTTATGAATTTGAATGGAGGAATAATCTCCTTAAATTATTTATTATTGATCAAAAAAATAAGAATTGCCTTTATAGTTATGATTTCATTGAAAAATTAAAGGAAAGAAATGATCAGAATCAAGACCTTCTCTATGAATTTAATAAACTATTTTCTAAAGGTATTCTTGGAATCGACACAATTATTAAAACAATAACAGACACTAAAGATAAGAGTATAAATAAAATTGAAAAAGGCGAGTCTCATATTTTTTTGGAGTATGGGCAACCACCATTCTCTTTAACTTTTGTTTTAATTGTTAAAGTTGATTTGATTAGCACTCACCACCTTCTTAAATCAATAAAAAGTAGGTTTGAATCATTTTTTAAAGAAATTTTATTAAATTTAAATATCTTGAATGAAGAATCTTCACAATTATTTAGAAGTTTTGACAATATTATGAATCAAATCTTACAATAGTAAAGAAAAATGATGTATATCGAATTTCCAATAACAGGTCCATTTAGATTTATATTATTAATAATGGAATCGATTTTTGCTTTTTTTTCTCTTGAAATTGGGATAATTTTTTTAATTAAATATAAAAAGCAACCCAAAAATCTTAAAAACTCACAAGATTTAGCATTTGCTTCTTTATTTTTTGGATTTTCAGTATCAAAAATTTTATTTATAATTGCTAGCTACTATTTATCCGAGAATAGAATTTCTCCTTTTTTGATTTGGGCAGAGGGGAGTTATCGACAACTTTTATTTAATTTTGGGTTTTTTTCAATACTTATAAGTAATTTAATGTTTTCATTTTTTATAGAAAAAAATAAAAAATTCTTTTTTAAGAAGTATTTTTTTACAATAAGTTTTATTATCCTGTTATTTTTGTTTTCTGTTTTATTTTTCAATAATTTATTATTTATTCATTCACTTTCAGCTGTTTCATGGCCTTTATTTACTATTTTATTTATGCTATATGTAAGAGATCTTGGTAGAAAATCAAGAAAACAAGAAATTCTTTCAAAGAGTTTCTTAAAAGGCACAATAATTATACTGCTTATTTTGATAGGATACGTTTTTTCGATGGATTTAATTCTTCAAGTTTTTGGTCTTATAATAAGATTTATTGGAATTACCTTCCAACTAATAGCGATTGCTCTAATATTCATTTTTTTTAGAAAAATCCCCCCTTTCTTTGAATTTGACTGGGAAGATAAAATTGAAGACATTTATATATTAAATAATACAGGGATATGTTTATTTGCTTATTCCTTTTCAAGTAAGACTAAGATCTTAGAAAATCAAATCGTCACAGGAACGTTAGCTTCAATGAATATAATGCTTAATGAACTAATTAAAAGCAAATCTAATGAAATTTCTATTATAAAGAAATATGAGAAAATTGTAATTCTTTTTTCGGGCAATTTTACAACTGGAGTATTAATTTGTAAAGAAGATTTGAAATTTTTTATTCATAATCTTAGGAAATTAATTTTAAAGATTGAAGAAATTTATGGTAGTATCTTTACTAAATGGAAAGGAGATCTAACTATATTTTATCCAGTAAAAAATATTATAGAAGAGATTTTTTCGACATAAACATTGATGTGAAGGAATAACTCTCATATAACATATTTCTAATTGTATATTGTATTCTTTAATATGAAAATGAAAAAAAATTCAATAATTTATATGAAAGCATGAATTAGATTATTTATTAGCGATGAAATCTGAACTTAAGATTAATTTTTCAAAAGTCAAAATCGTATAAATTCATTTTCAAATTATATATTCATTTCGAGATCATAATTAAAAACGACAATAATAAATAGAAAATCAAAGACAATTGTATTATCTAATTTAATTTTTTTTCAAAATTGATAATATGATGTTGGGATATTAAAATGTCGTTTTATCAACTGAGTATTCCAAGATTTTTTACAGTATATATTGCTCAAGGAGCAATGTTTTTTTATTTTATTTTTTTAATCTATAAAATTCTTAAGCGCGATACAAAACGATTGAACGTAATATTTACTGGATTTTATCTTGGTAACGTTATCGGATTTTTTGTAAATTTTATCTATGCTCCTATGACAGATGCAGATCTTGTCCTTATAATGCATGGTATAACGACATTTTTTGCTTTTTATTCACCAATTTTTATTTTAGTATTTGAATTAATGTTGCTGAAACCAGAAAAAGTTATTAATACTAAAAAGCAACTTGCAATATTAGGTGCCTACGCGATTGTTCTTTCTTTTATGTGGATTTTCCTCTTCACAGAAGGATGGGGTGTAGAAATTGGACCTCCAAATTGGACACCTCATTGGATGTTTCCTTTTTTTCTTTTTTTTGTGTCTATTGTAACTATATGTGTAGTGGTACCATCTTTTTATATTTCATATAAAATATTTAAGAAATTTGAAGATGTCCAATTGAAAAGAAAATGGAAATCTTTTATAATCGGATTAGGGGCTTTTTATATTTGTGGATATAGTGTTTTTATTTCTAATTTTTTAGATGAACCAATTTTTAGAGCTGTAATAGGAATAACAGATTTGATTCTGATTATTTCTGGGGCTTATTTAATGTATATCGGTGTAGGACGTCAATTAGAGTGAATAAATTTAGAGCATATTATAGCGCCATTATCTGCGGGAACACATCATATAAAATTTTTATTGTGGTCAGAGGGAAAAGTAGCCCAAGACCTTAAGTTTATAGCTTCATCTCCCACAACAAGTCGCACTTATAATATAAATCGTATGTTAATTGTACAAGAAAATGTTCACTGTCAATTATTCGCTCCAATAGGTTCTTAAAGAATCCAGCTTAATAATCAATAATATAAATTTTTTATTTATTTAGCCTTCTCTAACCTAAATTATTGTCGTTATCTTTGAATAGAAAATTCTATTATTTTTAATTTTTATTTCTTTTTTATTTAAATAATAATTTATAGAAACACTTTAAGTGTTTGACTAATTCATTTTTAAGGTCTTTGTTGTACTATTAAAACGAATTATCTCCAGAAATGAATAAATTTAAATACTAAGATTTTGTCGTTTGTTACTGTCATTCTACTAAGGATATACATTCATTATATTATAAGCTATTTAACTCCATAGTTTAAAATGCTAATTAGAGAAGCTGGTATAATCTTTCAAGGAATTCCAATTATTTTTACTAGTTATCATAGGGCTAGTAAGGAAAAAACAAATTTAACTTGTTCAAGTGGATTATTAGGTGGACTTCTTAATTTTGCTGAATGCCTAATGGAACCGATAGAATATTTTGAAAGTGATAAATATTCCATAATTTTTAAAAAAGGAACGATAAGGGATTTCTTTGGGGATCTCCAGGAAATTATTGCTTATATTGTTATAGATAAGGACGAAAGACTTGAAAAATATTTAAATAAAACAATTTTTCCTTTGTTAAAGAAAATATTAAAAAAATTCATTTCTCATTTTAATGGGTGCAATTTGACTAAATCAAACCAATTTGAAAGTTTTAAAAATATCCTTGACAAGTTGTTTAATGTTAGTACGTTGACTTTTGAAGAAAGGGTTGTGTCTTTACTAACTTGAATATTACTCTAACTTAAGTAATAATATACAATAAGACGAAGTATCTAAAATTTTAATTTTGAAATTGTTGCTTTATTCTATTGAAAAGTGGTTTATTTCTATCTATACAGTTTACATCTGATAATTTCCAATTTCCATTAGGATAATAGACTAAAATAGTTGAATCAAATAATTTCCAATTTATATTATTAAACCCAATATCATAACCCACCACTTTAAATCCTTTTTTCAAAGCAAGAGACATTGAGTTTATTCCATTATCTGTAGTTGGAATGTTCCATAGAATTATTCTCCAATTTTTATATCTCTTTAATAAATTGTTAAGAGATTTTTCGTTAATATAACCATATAATTTCAAATTCGCCATATAATAATCTTTAGAGACACCATAGAGTTCATAACTTTTGCTCGTATCTACTTTTTTAGTAATTAAGGTATCACATTTCATCTTCTTAGATTGATCCTTAATAAATTCATAAGTAGAGATTATATATTCATTATCTAATAGAAAAACAGTATTATCCCTTTTTTTCCATAAATTTTTAAAAATTATTGAATATAATATGGCAGATTCTTCTATTTGGGGGGGACTTGGATTGTTATCATTTAATTCAATATACCTTTTATCTCCAAAATTGATATACGAAGGAATTATACTTTGTAATATTGCCCCGGCATTTTGAGCAGCGATTTGAACATTAGCCTTAGGACCACGAACCTCAGTATCAACCCTCAATACATTTTTAAAACGTGGCATTTTTAAGATAGTTATAAGTCCTGCTCCTACTATTCTTGTAGTAATTCCTTGACCTTGAAAATCTTTCCTTACTATCAAACTACCAGCATGACCGATATATCTCTCTTTTTCAACTAAAGCACAACCAACAGTTACTTTGTTTTCTAATAAATCACATAGAACCCATAATTTATTTGGATTTACGATATCTTTTTTTAAAAGTTCAATATCATAGACAATAGGATTAATGTAATTATAATTATATACTTCTCTAAACATAGATGAGATATTTTTTGCATCTTTTAGGGTGGCAAATCTTATTCCATATTCATTTTCACCTTTAAGAATGAATTTTTGAAAATATCTCTCTTTCTCTTTTTTTGCGTTTTTTAACTCTATTTTACTAATTGCAGCCACTGTACTAATCCCCTTGCCTTTATCGACAAAAATTTGGTTAAGTAATTGTTTTTAATAAGATATTTAAAATTTTCTAAAATTTCATAGGAAAAAAAAGAAAATTTGTCAAGATATAAAATGATTAGATTTATGAAAAGTCAATCTCTTTAAATTAGAGAAGTATTTTATCATAATTTTAATTTGGCACCAATTCCGTTATACATAAGATAACCCCAAAGTATTACTGAAACAGAAAGAATACTAATTAATATTCTAAAATTATAATCTTTTACCGGATCCAAGAGATTATATACACACAACGAATAAAAAATATAAGCCACTCCTAAAAAACCCACTAAATGATATTTCCACTTTTTTTTTAATGCACTTGATTCGAACTGAAAATAGATTTTAAAATTTGTATAAATAACTGGAATATTTGTAAAACAGCTTATTACTGTAATTACATACATAAAAAAAATCAAACCCCATTTAGGTGCTCCATTAATTATTTGAATTCCCAAAAATGGTTCTAATGAATTATCAAGAATTTCTCCTAGCAGAACTAGTATTATCATACCTGCTAATAACACAGTTCCATATAGTAAAATAAATTTCAATTGTCGTTTAACAGAATAAACGAGAGTTGATTCTAGTATTATCATATTTACAATAAGAAGAAAAATTGGACCTAAAAAAAAAAAGTAATTAGTCAAGAAATTTAGAATTAAAATTGCTAATCTATTACTTATACCAGCATATACCATATTTAAAACAAAACCAATTGAATAACAAATAAAAAATCCACTAGCAACAATATTTAGCCGTTGTCTATTTCTTTTTAGAATTTTATAAGCTATCATTGAAAAATAGACAAATGAAATAGTAAAAACTATATAAATTATTATAGTTCTTGTAAGATCAATCTGAAAAAATACTATTATGTTGCACCAAATATTTGTTAATTAGTTATTTATTTTAGAATTCTTTTTTCGTCTATAAATAAATTTCTTATTAATTTATTACAAATAATTATTTGACAATAATGTTATGATAAAAAAATGGCTCTGTTTTCAAAATAATTAAATTAACTAAATATAAATTCTCTTTTACTTTATAAAAATTAGAGAAAATTAATTAGTATTTAAAAAGCAAAACTAATTTTACATAAAACTTAATTTCTTTAATCTAAGAGGAATATCCCATTGTTTCAAGAATTTTACAACACTATAAGGTAAAAATTGTTCCCATTCCTTATCTTGAATTATAGCTTCACGAATATCACTTGAGCTTAACCCTTTCTTCTCAGGCGTAACTTCCCATAGAATGTGAATTTTCAATCCTAATAACTCAAATTTTTTTTTTTTTTCTCTACCCCAATCATCATAAATTGTGAGAAAGAATACCGCGTCTATTGGTACATAGTATTTAATTAGTTCTGGTACATTTATAGGGAATGGGACAATAGAAAAATCAGTAAAGTGTAAGTTTTGTTCTAAAAGAGCTTCTTGTAACATTCTATAACGTTCATAGTATGTTAAGGGATTGGCAATAGGGGTACTCCTATGAGGATTTGTCTCTGAATCTCTGGTTAGGGAAGGATCCGGATTGGTAATACCTACTATAAGATGGTTGCATAATTGTTTTCCTGCTAAGAGGTATTTTATATGATCATTATGTAAAATTTGGAATCTTCCATGAATCACGCCAATATCGTATTTAGGTTCTTTACTATCCATTTTATTTATAATTTATAGATAGATTATTGTAAGTTAAATAATTCAAAAACCATTATAATGTTTTTTTTATTATTATGATTTCTAGTTACCTTTTTAGTACTTCGAACAGTTAAAAAGCTGGTTACGATTTAAAATTATTAAATGACAAATTATTTTTAAATAAAAGAAAGAAAGTATAATCAAATAAAGAGTTTAAATATAGTATCCCGTGTTATCTTCTTTATATTTATCCTTGTCGTCATCCTTGTCATCATCATCATTTCCTAGCAATTTTTTATAGAAATATTTCATCATTTTCTCAGGATCACCTTCAAAATCTTTAAGATCTTTTAAATCACGAGGATCAATTCGTATAATACCCCCTTTTTTCAAGGGAATAATTTTATTACGAAATGTTTTTTCCATTCTTTCTTGTTCTCTCTCATTTTGAAGTAGTTCTTTTTTCATTAAATCTTTCAATTCATTTACGACAAGTTTATCCAAATAACTCGGATCAAATTCAAGAAGTTCTTCTGTACTGTAGAATTTACTAATTCTTTTAATAGCTCTATCTTTTTTGAATTCAGGGATTTGACTAATGCTTTCAAGATTGAGCAATGATAAAATATTTAACCAATCAAGTTTAGTAGTCCAACAGTATTGTTTATCGTCTTCTTCCATTTTTAATACAATTTTTTAGCTAATTGATAAAATGCATTGAATAAAATAAACTTTTTTTAAAAAATACTATTTTGCAAACAACAATAGAACTTAATAAATTTATTTATTTTAGTATATAATTTTCAGAGATAATGTAATTCATAAATCGCTTGCTCCTTTTTGAATTATTGAACAGAGATTTTTTGATTATAAAATAAAAGGAATAATTATAAGAAAAACTAACTCCGGATGAAATCTAGAATTTTTGAAGCTACAAACTCAGGAGCATCATGAGTAATCCAATGAGTAGATTTTTCATGTTTTTCTATTCGCAAATCCTTGACATAATCAGATAATCCTTCCAATAATTGTGGTCTTAGCGCTAGATCCTTCATACCCCAGAGAACTAAGGTTGGAACTTCAATTATTCCAGTCCAATCACTATAATCATTTTTTGCTCTATAATAATTCACCCCTCCTAATATTGCCCCCGGTTGAGACCATGCTTCAATATATTTCTTCTTATCTAATTCACTAAAATTATCATTGAAGACTACACTTTTCAATGCTTTATAGTTATTTTCTATTAAATACTTCTCACCATTTAGTTGTTGAAATCTTAAAATATAAGAACTTGCTTTTTGTTGCTCTTTACTTGTTCTTAGAATTTGTGCGAATATTTTATTGTGTGGAGCATTTAATATAATTAATTTTTCTAAAAGTTCTGGATATTTTTCAGCAAATAACCAAGATATTACTCCTCCCCAATCATGTCCTGCTAATGAAAATTTTCCTAATTTTAACTTTTCGCTTAAACCTTTAATGTCCTCTAATATAATTTCTGTTTTATAATTTTCAGCACCCTCTGGTTTATCAGACAAATTATATCCTCTCATATCAGGGATTACTAATTTAAAGTTGTCCTTAAGGAGAGGAATAATTCTTGACCAACAATACCAGAATTCTGGAAATCCATGTAATAAGATCAGCGGCTTTCTAGATCCAGCAATTATAGTATGAAGTTTTATCCCATTAGTTTCAATATATTTCTCTTCTATTCCATTTAGGATTGTCATAGTTGTTAAAATGTAAACAATTATTAAATATTTAATGAAATAGGATTAAGTTAAGGATAAATAAATTGAAAATAAGAGAAGAGTTAGAAATTCTAATCAATAAATATATTGATTTTAGAATTCGAAATAATTCAAAAATGATTCTTTAAAATCCTTTATATATGAATTGTCAATTTCACCGAATTTATAGTGTCCATGTGGTAATTTAACCTTTCCTGAAAGGTATTTTTTTAAGGCAAGTTCATAATCATTAATCGCTAAACTATTTTGTTCAGCGAACTTGATTTCACCAAAATATTTTATTAAGAAATCTGGTTCAAATATAATCACTTTAGCAAGTTCACCATTATTAAGTATTATTCAAATGTTTTTTTAATTAAATAGTTATTTCGATTATTAAAGATAGGTAAGTATATAAATCTTTTCCTACACTTACAATGGATAAAGTTACTTAGTTTTCACCGAATCCTCATTCACTGAATGAACGTTCATTTATTAAGTTCTTATCTTTATTATACAAGAAAATAATAGAAAAAGATAAGATTTTAATACTATTTTAATAATTTGATACATTGAATAAATTTCTAAAATAGTTTCTTTTTATTAATTCCTTATTTTATTTTTATGATTTTACGTCTTAGGGGTAATATTCAATAAATAAAGAAAAAAAAACTCCAGAACTCTAAGATGCGTGATAGAACAATTTAAATTGAAAATTAAAAAGTAATAAATTATAACATAATTTCTTAAAATGTAATAATAATTTTAATGAATTTTGATATAATATAAACTATTTATTATTTTTGAGTTGACTAGAATTGTCGGTGAGGGCTAGAAAATCTGAAATTATTAAAAAAGAAAAACGCAATTTGTTTATTATATCTTCTCTCTCAGTTTTTGAAGAGAAAGGATTTAATAACGCTCGTATAAAAGATATCACAAAAAAGGCAGGAACGTCTGTAGGGAACTTCTATAATTATTTTAAAAGTAAAGAGGATGTTATCGAAGTTATAATTAGTGGACTAACTGAGCTTATGGTTAATAAATTTAAAAGATTATTTATTTATTTTCAGGAAAATAGATTTCCCCCTATTTCTGCGGTCAAGAATCTTTTTCGAGGATATGCTAAAATGTTTAAAGAAAAAAAAGAAAGTTTTTTAATTTTCTTTGAGCAGATGGGAGGAATGGATCAGAAATATCGAGACAAAAGAAATGAGATTCTTGACAATTTTACAAATGAAGTAGAAAAACTTATCTTGAGACTTATAGAATTTGGAGCTCGTAATCAAAATCCTAAAATAACGGCAAGAATCTGGACCTCTACGGTACTTGGAGTTTTTATTTGGTGGATTCGGAGTGATTTTGAAATTGAAGAAGAAGAACTTATAGAAAATTTAACAGAAGTACTTGTTAAAGGGACTATGTCAAATTAATTATTTTCAAGATATTCTTTTTTTTGATTTAAAATATTTATTTTGGATATTTTTATATTTTTAGTAGGAGTCTTAATATTCTAAAAATAGTCTTACAATAGTTATAATTATAAACAATAAATTTAATTAATACTTGGAGAATTCACATTTTAAAATTATAGGGCTTAAAATTAAATGAATAGAGAAATTGATGATAGAACTTACTTGAATTTTCTTTTACAATCTTTAAATGTTGATGATTTGAAACAAATTTGCCGAGATTTTGAGATAAAAGGATTTTCAAAATTCAAGAAATCTGAGTTAATTGATTATATACTTGATTCATTAGCAGAAGAAGAGTTTAAAGATCTTATACAAAAAAAAGAACTTGAAATTGTAACTGAAGGAATCAATTTAGCTTTTAAAAAGATTAATGGGGAAGATAGAGAAAGTATTTTAGAAATTAAAATTGTAAATCCTGATAAACATGAAATAGAATTGTTGTTTAAAGGTTTTAGTTGGGAAGTTCAATCATACTTATCTATTACTCCAAAAAATATTCAAAATCCTGAACGTGATTGTGATTGTCGAATAGGGGCAAATATGGGATTCTGCAGTCATTTTTGGATAGGTTTTATCTATTCATTAAAACAGAAATGGTTTAGACTAAAAGATTGGTCTCTAACAGCTCTACCTAATGATTTTGAAGAAAAAATTACGTCAATTAAATTAGCTGAAAGTCATATAGGCGAAAAAGGAGATAAAATAAAGGAATCAGTAATATTAATCGATGAATCCTCATCAAGAGTGGAACTCATGAGTTATTTAAACACATCAATAACTGTATATGAATGCGAAATAACAGATATTCTTGAAAGAGAATCTGACTTTCAGGGGAATATCACGAAGTTTTTTATAGTTTCGCTTAAAGATTTGAATATTGGTCCAAAATTGAAAAAAAAAAGCGATTTCACTGAAAAAGATATTAAGAATGTTGAAAATTTGAAAGTGAGAATATCTGAAAAAATTCAATATGAAAATAATTTAATAAACGGAGATAAGATTAATTTCAGTGGAAAGTTAGTAAAAGATAATTATTTAGGGTTTATAATCAAGAATGTTCGAAAGGTTTCGAGGATATAATTTATTATTAAATATTTTTTTAATATATTTAGCTATAAAATTGCCCTCCTTAGGAGATTATTAATATAGGAAGTAGATTTTATTAATACTAATTTATTCTCTTATATAAACTCCTTCTATGAAATAAGAGTTTAATATTTAGCTGTGGGATATCAATAATGACTAAAACTATGAAATATAAACCTAAAATCATGAAAGAAAAGATCTGTATGATTACAGGAGCTAATTCGGGCATTGGTAAAGCAACTGCTATTGAATTAGCACATCTAGGAGCTACATTAATTTTAGTATGTCGTAGTCAAATCCGCGCAGAAAAATCTATAAATGAAATAAAAAAGAAAACTGGGAATGAATCAATTGATTTAATATTAGCTGACTTATCTTCTCAGAGAGAGATACATAATCTTGTATCAGAATTTAAAAGTAGATATAATAAATTACATGTGCTAATTAATAATGCTGGAGTAAATCTAAGCAAACGGATAATGACTATAGATGGGATTGAAGCCACCTTTGCTGTAAACTATTTATCTCAATATATTTTATGTAATTTATTGTTTAATACTTTAAAAAATAGTGCTCCAGCTAGAATAATAAATGTAGCGTCAAGTTATCAAGCTAAAGCTATTAATTTTGAAGATTTAAATGGAGAAAAACATTATAAACAAATGAAAGCATATATGCAATCCAAATTGGCAGTTGTTCTTTTTACTTATGAATTTGCTAGAAGAATTAGGGAAAGTGGAGTTTCAGTGAATTGCTTACATCCTGGAATTATAAAAACAAATATAGTACGTAATTTTCGACCTTTCGTTAAATATTTTTACCCTTTGATTGGTTTATTTATGAAAAGTCCTAAGCGTGGAGCTAAAACTTCGGTTTATTTAGCATCTAATCCTGAAGTTGATGGAATAACTGGACAATACTTTAAAAGAAGAAAAAAAGCAAAATCTGTTAAAATTTCATATGATGTAGCGTTAGCAGAACAGTTATGGGATGTTAGCGTTCAATTAACTAATGTGGATCTCAAAAATAACTAATTTAAATAAAAAAGGGATTATTTGTTAATATAATTCATTTTTAGTGTATCTGTAAGCTGTTGCAGTTTTTTTGAAACCTTTACATTAGGAACCACAATTTTTTCTAACTTTTTATAAAAATCAGGTAGTTTCTTAATATTATCTAAATAGAAGTTTTGGATTTCATTGATATTCGGTATTTTCGATAAAATTTTACCATTTTTCATAACTGGAATTAATAATGGTTCAGCATTAGGAGGAATAAGTTCATTTTCAAGTGATAGTAAATCCTCTTTGAACATTCCATTTTTATCATAAATTCTATATACTTGTTTTTTCCCAGGATAGGTAATTTTTTCTTCACTAAACTTTATTTTAGGGATATTATTATATTCTATTATTTTATATACACCAGAGATAGTTGGATCATCTCTAGAGGTAGCTAATTCCGTTCCTACACCAAAAGCATCGATAGGGGTGTTTTTATCAATCATTTCTTTAATCTTATATTCATTTAAATCTGAACTTGCTACAATTATTACTTTATCACATCCATTTTTATCCAAAATCTCTCGAACCCTCTTAGCATGTTCAATGAGATCTCCTGAATCAATTCTAACTCCTTTAATATTATTTCCAAATTTGCACGATTTTTTCGCTCCAATTTCAGTATCATATGTATCTATGAGAAGTATTGAATCCTTATCATATATTTTATAATATGAATTAAAACTCTCTAACTCATCATCGAATTTTTGTACAAAGCTATGAGCCATAGTACCTGTAGAATTAATTGCTAATTCTAGATCTGCAATAACATTGCTAGTTCCATTAAATCCAGCAATATAGCTTGCTCTTGCGGCATAGACTCCCGCAAGAGGGCTGTGAGACCGTCTCGTACCAAATTCAAGAAGAACTTTATTAAGAGCAACATTTTTAATTCGTGACGCTTTGGATGCAACAAGAGTTTGAAAATTAATTACATTAAGTAAATATGTTTCTGCAATCTGAGCATGGAAAATAGGACCTTGTATTCTCACTATTGGTTCATTTGGGAAGAAAAAGTTTCCTTCTTTCATCGCCCATACATCCACATCAAATTTAAATTTTGGTAGGTACTCATCAAAAAAACTCGAATCAATATTTTTAAATACTGGTTTTTTTCTCAAAAACTCGATCGTTCGTTCTGAAAATTTAGCATTCTGTAAAAAATGTAGAACCTGTTCTAATCCCGCAAATATTAAATAATTACGATTTCTTGGAAATTTTCTGATAAATAGTTCAAAAGTAGCTATATCATTCTCATTTTCTGTCTTATTATCAAGATAATACTGATAGTATGCCGCACCCATTGTTAATTGATAGAAATCTGTGGCTAAAATCATATTACTATCATTAACAAACCCTGAGTTAAAATCATTCATTATTTAAAACCATAAACTTTACCTATATGTACTATCCATTCTTTCGCCATCTTTTCTTTATTCAAATTTGGTAAATTAAACCAATCTAAACTTTTTATCCCCCAAAGATTCTGAAAGTTCCAATCCTTTCTAATTTCTTTTCCAACCACGGACTTTGAAAGATCTCTTCTGAATTCATAGATTTTTGGTACTTTATAAGTTGCCAAATTTTTGCTACAAAAGTTTTTTATTTTGGTTTTTATTTCTTCTGTTACTTTAAAACCATATTTTAATAGAATAAAAGCTTTAACTTCCTCACTTCCGAGTTCTTCAGGATCAGGATTACCAATAACAGCTGCTTTTTCAATAATTTCATTTTTTAATAATAAATCTTCAACTTCTCGTGGAAATACTTTATATCCATTCATATTAATTATATAATTCTTCCTCTCTATGATGTGAAAATATCCTTCCTCATCCATTGTTGCGATATCACCAGTAAGAAGCCATCCATCTTTCAATTGATTAGCGTTAGCCTCAAGATTATTCCAGTACCCTTTAAAAACCTGAGGACCTTTAATCATTATTTCACCATATTCACCTTGAGGTACAATTTTTGTATGATCATCAACATCAACTAATTTTACTTCAGTATTGGGATATGGCAGTCCTACAGATCCAATCTTTCTTTTTCCCGCAATAGGATTACTCATTACTAATGCTGAGGTTTCTGTCATTCCATATCCCTCTAATAATATAGATCCTGTCCTTTTCTCAAATTCTTTAAAAACCTCTAAAGGTATTGCAGCTGCTCCTGTATTGCAAACCTTTAAAGATTTAAGATCATTTAAAAAACCTTCAAGGTTCTCTCGATCTATTAAACGCATAAACATTGAAGGTACACCAGGGAAAAACGTAGGATGAGTTTCTTTAAATGTTGCAAATAATATTCTTTCATTCCCAGGTTCGAGGAGCATAGCTATTGTTGAACCATTATATATATGTAGATTCATACAAACTATTTGGGCATATATGTGATCTAAAGGTAAACAAGTGAGAATAGTTTCTTTACCTTTTCTCATTCCTGAACCTAACCACTTTTTAATTGCTATAACATTTGATGCAATATTGTAATGAGTAAGCATTGCACCTTTAGGTTTTCCAGTAGTACCTGGTGTGTATTGAAGGCAAACTAAATCTTCCTTTGCTTTTGTTTCAAATTTAGGAGGATTTGGTTTAGTGTTATTAATCAAATTAAGAAATTGAAAACTTTTTGCAATTTTAGGAGGATCACTATTCCCCAATGGATTAGCTTTAGAAGCAAAATCAAATAGATTTGTAAAAATTATTTGATTAAGACATGTTCTTTCTACTATGTTATCTATTCTATTTATGTATTTATCCCAAGCAATTAATATTTTGGCTCCAGCATCATTTAATTGATAAGTTAATTCACGTTCAGTGGAAAGAATACTAAGTGATGTAACAATACCTCCAGCTTTCAAGATACCAAAATAACTGATTATATATTGCGGAAAATTTGGTATCATAATGGCAATAACATCTCCTTTTTTAACCCCTATATTTACTAGGGCTGTAGCAAGCCTATCAGTAAAATTTTTTAATTTTTCATAGGAAATTTTCTCTGTTATAAACCAAATAGCTGTTCTGTCTCCAAATTCTTTTGCTGAATTATCCAGAAACTCATAAATATTCATTTCGGGATAATTAATAGTAGCAGGAAGGCCCTCATCATAATAACTTAACCAAGGCTTTAGCGTGTATGGATCCTTTTCGCTCATTTTTTAATATAATCCTAATTGTTTTGTACTGATGTTAAATTTAAAAGTTTTAATATTTAATATATTGGGTAATTTATATAATAACTTAAACTACTAGGAATTCGAGATTAACTTGAATCCAATTAGAAAGAATACTTCTCTCCGCATTAATCGTCCTAATTATGAAAAGAAACTTTCTTTCTACGTTATTATCTAATTCAAGTAATAATTCTATAATATATAGAGCTTTTAGTAGCATTAAATATCTACTTTTGATTTTATTAACAAATAATATTATCAAAAGTAGGAAAAGTAGAATAATGTTTAAAAATCATTAAAGTAATTTTTGTATAAATGATCTTTTAACTAAATTTTATAAAAAAGTGATAATATGTACCATTTAGATGATGATGAATATTTAAACGTTCCATACTATAGAAAGACTCGGAGTATTTGCCCAGAATGTTTAGAACCAATTGGTGCTGAAGTCTATGAGGAAAATGATGAGATTTGGATGAGAAAAACATGCGAAGAACATGGTGATTTCAAAGATAAAATTAGTAGTTCTGCTAAGTATTATAAATGGACCCATTGGGCAATAAAAGATAAAGATGGGAAGGTTGTATGGCAATTTGAAAAAAATGGAGAAGCTAATCCTCCAGATTGCGCAATTGAAGACCCGAGAGGGTGTCCCTATAACTGTGGTTTATGTCCAGAACATTTGTCAACTTGCTCACTGGCTCTAATAGATCTAACAAACCGCTGCAATTTTAATTGTAACTTCTGTTATGCGAATGTACAAAAATCTGGCTATTTAATTGAACCTTCTCTTGAAGAAATTGATCGAATTATGAAGCATTTCAGAAGTAAACCAATCCCTGCTATTGCAATCATGTTTACAGGTGGAGAACCAACAGTAAGAAAAGATTTTCCCGAAATTTGTAAAATGGCAAAAGATAATGGATTTAAAGAAGTCATAGTTGCAACAAATGGTTATGGATTCCAAAAGAAAACTGGAGGCCTTGAATGGACTAAAAAAGTAAAAGAAGCTGGCTTGGATACCTTATATTTCCAATTTGATGGTATTAATAATACAACTTATGAGAAAACTCGGGGAATCAAAAATCTTATGTCATATAAACAAAGAGTAATAGAAAATTGTCGTAAAGCAAAACTTGATTCAATTGTTTTAGTAGCAACGATTGCGAAGGGAGTTACTGATATTGAAGTTGGTAATATTATTCAATATGCTATTGATAATGTTGACGTGGTTCGGGGAATTACTTTTCAACCAGTATCTCTATGTGGTCGAATAGCATTTGAAGAACGACAAGACTTAAGAATCACTAATGCAGATGTGCTCAAGATTATAGAAGAACAAACAAAAGGTAAAATTAGCATGGAAAATGCCTGGTATCCTTTGAGTACCATCGTAGAATTTGGCAGAGTTATTGCATATTTATCAGATGTTGAGCCTATAGAATTTACTTGCCATCCCGACTGTGGTTTTGCAAGTTATATGGTAATTGATCCTGATAGTGGTGAAATGATGCCCATTATGGACTATTTTGACCCTCTAAAAGTTATAGATTTTGCTAACCGCTTTTGGGAGAAAATCAAACATAAAGAAAAGAAACAACTTAGATTATTCGAAGATTTATTAGGAGATTTTGGTAAAACACTTGATAAAGGATTAAACTTTTTAGATAAAACACAATTACGTGCTAGGTTCCTATTGGGCGTATTGCAGTATATGAAAAAGCCAGGAAAGCTTATGGAGATGTTTTCAAGACTTTTGATGCAAGGAGATTGGGAAAGTGTTAGTTCCTTTAGTTATGGGGCGCTTTTACTATCTAGTATGCATTTTCAAGATGCTTATAACATGGATATTGAAAGAACAAAAAGATGTATTGTACACTTTGGTGTTGCAATGCCTGATGGTAGTGTAAAGGAATGCTCTTTTTGCACTATGAACACACTTCATAGACCTCATATTGAGAAGCAAGTCGCTAAAAAACTTACCGCTAAGGTAAAGAATGAATTTGACACAACCACTGGTCAACCTGCAGAACAAATTCAACAAGTAGTAGCTCATAATGGGGGTATTAAAAAAGAGGAGGAAGAATCATAAATGCCTGAAGAATACGTTGAAGATAAAGATGGAATGAAAATTCGTAAACTGACAGAGCTAAAAACAGTTACAGATAAGGACTATGAAGACGCTATGCTTAGACGCGTAGAAGAATTCAAAACCACCAAAGGAAAAGATTCTCAATTTAACGACGTTCTTCAAAATACGGTGTTTAAAGCACTAAGCTCTGCCTTAGATTTAAAAGTCCAGGTCGATAAAGCTCTAGGTAAAGATAATTTAAAAAAACTACATAAAGCGATTGATGATATCCTTCTATTAGGATTATAATTATATTTTTCTTTTTAATTTTAGAATTTACTAAGTAATTTTACATAACTTATTTTTTAATTCATTATTTAGTTTAGTTATACTATGGTTTATAATGCCTTCACCATACCAGTTATGATTTTTTATATTGGGAACGGATTGGCACATTTATATTTTGCTATTAAGTTAAAACAAAAATTTGCCCTAGAGCATAATTTTACTAATTCTTTTTTGATATCTCTATTATGGATTATTGCTGGTGTTTTATATCCCTTTTTTTTTATAAGAGATACGAATCAAACAAGATTTTTTCAAGGATTGGCCCTTCAAATTATATGTATATACGCCCCATTGTTAATATTTTTTATTTTATACTACCAATCTCAATTTGTATTAAAAAGAGACCCCCAAATAAGAGAAACTCGTACAATTGAAAAGTTTACAAAACAATTTACTTTGATGGATACGAAAAATCTCGATAATAGAAAAGCTGCTTTAAGAACTGATATTCATCGGAAAGCATTTCATTTATTGCCTGCTATAATAATTATTTTATTATGGCTTTTTGCAGTTTATATTTGGGATAATATATGGCAAGCTGATGAATTTTGGGGAATTTCAGGAAAGGAGTACGGCATCTTTTTAATATTAACAGTTGGTTATACAGGTGTCATCATATTTGCTGCTTTAGATTATATTCGGTTATCCCATATATTCAATAGAGGAAATATTTTTCATTTACTTCCGACATGTATTTTCAATACATTGGGCAAAACTTTAAAAAAAAATGAGATCTATGAATTCACTCGACCCGTAGCATTAATATTATCTCTTGTACCTACGCTTTTCCTACCATTTGGACTATTTACAGCCACCGCATTAATCGCTACTCTAGGTGATGGCGCAGCGTCAATATTTGGACTCAAATTCGGAAAGATCCATATACCAAAATCTTCAAACAAGACCTTAATTGGGTATATTTCTGGATTTATGGTTTCTTTTTTGATCAGTTTTTTAGTTTTATGGCTTTTTGAACAAAAAACTTATAATATTTCACAAATCGTCGTTATTGGATTTATTGGAGCACTAACCTTTTTAATTATAGATATTCTAAATCTTAAAATAGATGATAATATTTTAAATCCTATATTTTGTGGATATTTAATGTTCTTGATAACGTTAATAATATAAATGTGTGAATATGTGTTTGGAATGAGTGAAATTCGAATAAGGCCTCCAGAAGAAGTTGCAAAGAGAGTAGTAGTATTATTAGGGATATTTCAAGCTGCTACCGGTAGAGAAAAAAAAGAAATTATAGAAATTTTAAAGGGTAATAATTTATGGGAAAAAACTTCTGAGATTGAAAAAAAATTTTTGTTAAGTCATAGTGAAGACACAAAATTCGAGGCCATACAATTTGGTTGGCGTTCTGAGACTGTTTTTATATTATTGTGGGCTCTTAAATTAGTTGAGCAAGAAGAAATCCCTGTAGATGAGACAAATTTAGATTTGATTATTGATCTTTTGAAGGATAGTGAATATTACAAAAAAATAGATATAAAAAATGCTCAATTAAGAAATAGCGATGAAATTTTAAGATTATTAGATCAAATTCAAATCATTAACTCGGAATTGAGAGATGCTTCAATTAATAACAAGAAACCACCATATAACTATCATCCTTCCATTATATACGAATGGAACTATGCTCTAAATTGGTTGGTAAGAATCAATGAAAGCTGGGACTATATAACGACAGATTCATAGAAAATTGAAATGAAATTATGTAAGATTTTCAATAAAATAAAAAATTATGGGACTGTTATTTTAGTTTTTAATGAAAAATTCTAAATGAGGAAATTTAATGGCATTCCTAATATTAATACTCTAACTTCAGAAATAGATGATTTAATGCTCTTAAATTAAGCATTTTTTCTCATTTATAAAGAATTTTTTTAATAATCAAGTAGGAATAAATCTCATCCTTATATATTCTTTGTAAAATTTTTATGGAGATTGTTTTTTCCCACTATATAAATAATACTCAATATCATAATACTAAATATTAACAGCAAAAGGCCAAGATTTATTCCAGGTATTCTTGGAGTTTCATCTTCACTATGTCTGTTTTCATTTCCACAAACCCAAAGCATCTCGTTAAATTCAAAATTAATAGCTTTTTCTGTAATTGGTAAATTAGTTTGATTAATTTCACTGTAGAGATTAAAGTGCAAGTTATCTCCATAATCTAAACCTACTATCGCTTGATTACTAGATATACTAAGCACATCTTTATATTGAAATTTGATATCACCAGCGCCAGAGTGAAAAAATAGAATTGCCTCAAAAGATCCTACATATGATGGTCTTGACTTATTATAGGTATATACATCTTTATATTCAATTATTAAGCGATTCGGTGATGTAAAAAATTCATAATATACTGTTCCACCTCCTCCTAAACTCTCTGAAGTTGTTAAGTTATCTACAAATAAAGCTATAGTAGGAGAAATATGAAAGTCTAATGAAGGTATATGCACGCTCATCGAAGTTATGTTTCTACTAGGAAACACCAAATAACCATTACTTACTACAGTACAGCTGCTATAGTCTCTATCATATATTCTATAATCCCAAGGAAAGAGTAGACTTTGATAATTGAAAGACGTATCTGAGATTTTCTCTAAAATTGTTCCTGTCTCATTAATCTCAATCCATGAATAAATAGCTTCAGTATCCATAAGATATCCCGCACCACATGAAGAAGAAGCGTTAATTTTTTCTTTTTCAATTAAAAACTCATCTTCAAATGATTTATTGATATAAAGTAAATATGAGAAATTAATTGAGAAAATCAGAAAAATAAATACTGTAAATATAATATTGTTTTTTTTCAAAGATATACCAAGAAATTTGAAATTATTATAATCTACCAATCAGATTTAGTATATAAATAAACCTTTTTTAAAAATTAAGTCAATAGTTTTTATGTGTGAGTTATTTGCTATTGAATTTTGACAAGGATTAATTTTTAATTTTGAAAAGTATCTAAATGAGTTAAAAAAAATATTTTTGGCCTTTATTTTAATACAATAAAAATTTAAGTAATAACTATTTTATCTTTTAATGAAAGAATATACATGAGGAAATTTAATGGCTCAATCAGAAGATGATAAAAATTTCTGTTGTCCCAAGTGCGGTAAAATTGGTACCATTACCTTTTTAAAAGCAAATGGGGATAAAATTATGGTAAAACAAAAATGTTCACAACATGGAATAAAAAGTTTTAAGGTGCCTCTATTACAAAAAGATAGTTTTATTCCTCATTTTCGCAAAGGAGTTTTTCGTTGCCCTGAATGTGGACAAAATACTATAGTGGAAAGCGCCAAAATGTCAGGACCTTGGATGATTGTAAAAAGTGCTTGTCCAACTCATGGTAATAATTTACCAGAACAAAGAATTTGGAGTACCTTATATGTTGATATTTCTAACTATACAGATATATTCAAGAAAGAAATTTCAAAAAAACAAACAGACCAACCCCAACCTACTCTTAGTGATGAAAAAAAGTTTTGTCCTAATTGCGGAACACCACTAAAAGAAGGTGGTGAATTTTGTGATACATGCGGGGCTAAAATCGTTTAGATAAATAATTTTTATGTTCACCTTTCTTTTTTCAAAGTATAATAAGAATTATTCAAAACAAAAGATTGATATGATTTTTTACTTTCATTTCAAGGAATTAATATTTATCATTAAAAAAACGCATCCATTTTTTTAATACCTTTTATCTCTTCATATGTTATACCTAGAGCATCTAAAACCTGTTCTAACGCTGAAATTAGAAGATCTTTGTATTTTTTAGTATCTATATCTTGGAGTTTAGCTAAGTCAATAGCTTTTGTTCCAATTGATCCCTTACTTTTAATAAAACTTATGGTTTCTCCTTTTTGAAATTCTTTTCCAGTTGCCGCTTTTAATTCTAATGCTGCTCTTACATGTTGAGGAATAACTTTTGTATAACTCTTAAGATCTTTTTGCAAAGCAATGTTTATAACATAATCTTCTAACTTGAAAGCATCTGGTTTTCCTATCTTTTTTAGATTGTTCCTTACAATTTCTTTAATCCTATCTTTAGCTTTCAAAAATTCATCATTAGTGGTGATCTGCTTCAATATTTCGATCATTTCACTAAAAGCTTTTTTAATAAAGTTAGGTGTGTTTTTCTTCTTAGCAACAAGACCTTTTATATCTACATATTTAGTATTTTTATAAATTCCAATATAGTTTTTCTTTCTATCAGAAAGTGCAAGAAACTGATAGGTCTTTTCCTCTTCTAAGTCAAGATCTAATTCTTTTCTGCTCCATTCTGATATTATTTTCATCTGATCATTAGTTGGATTTAAAAGAAAAACGCTATCAGTATCCCCATAGAGAACTTTCACACCTATATCTTCCGACTTCTTAATGGTTTGTTTTATTGAATATTGACCTATTGAAGTAGTACTTTCTGCAACAGGAAGACAAAATAGAGGAAAATTCTGAGAGCCAAAAACACCATAACTTCCATTAATAAAAACTTTAAGAGCTTGCTGAATCGTATGATAATAACTTCTTTGTTTTTCTGTTAAATTTTTATCGGTTGATTTGGGTTTAAAATATTTAACTCTGATATCTCTAAAAAAGCCTACAACATAAGCAAAGATTCCCATTTTTTTAGTACATATATGATAAGGGGTTCCTTTTACAAGATTATCTTCATCTTCTTTATGAGGACATAATACTGTTTCGTATGATAAGTTATATTCTTTGATAATAGAAGGGTAAAGTGAAGCAAAATCCATCACTACGACGTCAAAATGAATTCCAGGAACAGGTGGGATAACATAAGCCCCTGCAAATGTTTTTCCTTCAATAACCGCTTTTGAATAGCCTCCAGTTTTTAATTCAGCGATTTCTGATCTACGAGGTATTAAATAATTTTTTCTTCTATGTTCAAAATAAAAAATATTTTGAATCCATGTTGATATTTGGCGCCTTACTGTTTCATGAATAGGCATTTTGGTAATTCGACATAATAATACAATTAAATTCCAGACAAGTGAGTTATTAAATTTTGTTAATTCTAATGTAAGTATTGAATCTTTTAAATTATACCACGTTAGAACATCATATTCCATTTCATGTATTTCTTCTTCATGCGCATATTTCATTTCTCCCAATAATGCATCGCTAATCGCGTTTAATGAACTACTTTCATATGCACCTCCAAAAGCATATCCAGAAATACTTCGATTAAAGAAAAAATTAAATAGGTCAATATGGATTCCCTTTCTCAAGTCACAATCAGATCTTGATAAGAACCCAAAACCTCTCTTAATATGGATAGGATTTAAATCTTTATCAATTTTCAATTTATTTGCTCTATGAAACATATAAGTTAGATCAAAATTATCTCCGTTGAAGGTAATAACTACAGGATATTCCCATAATAAACGAAAAGTCTCTATTAATAATTCTTTTTCACTTTTAAAGAAAACTAATTTGGCGTCTGACGGAAATCTCTTATGTAGTCCATGAAAAAGGAATCCTTCTCTTTCTAAAACATATACTAATTTTAATCCATCTGATGCTACAAAAGAAATGCTAATAATTGCTTGTTTTGCCTGACGAGGATCTGGGATAACAAAATCTTCTGATCCTAAATTTACTTCGATATCCATAGCTATCCGTTTTACATCTGGAATCGGTGTAAGAAATATATCTAAAAACTTTTCCGAAAACTCTTGAAGTTCTGACGATTCATTTTTGAACAGATTCCGTAATTCTTTTGCCATATTTTTAGATTCTTCTGAATCCTCTTCAAAACTCAACTTTTTGATTTGACCACCTTCAATAGAATATATTAATCCAGGAATTAGTTGTCTATCGAAAATATAGTTCAAATGATATCTAATATCTGCTTCCCATGCTTTTTTATTGTTTTTACTTAAAATATTTCTAATATTTGTACCAGAACCACCAATATCTGACGGTGTTTTACCATATATTTTTGTCATCGATATTTCTGTATCTTTTAGCAGATCAATTCTCTTAATTTCTTCAAATCTAGTAAAACCTTCATAATCTGTTAATTCTATAATATTCTGTAAATCTGCTATTGATTCCTTACTTAAGCAATAAGGTTCATGATCAGTAGTATCAATCCATATTCTTATATCATCAGTTTTAAGATCATAAAATTTACAGTATGCTTTATTTTGACTTCCATCATAATCAACATCAAGCAATATACCTCTTTCCATATCTTCAACGATTTCTCCTTTTTCAATAAGATAACGAATATATTTTGAAGAAAAATTTTCTCTTAAAACTTTTGGTAATTTAATATTTCCTTCTTTTAAGCCAAATTGTTTGTCATTCCCTTCAAAAAATAAGTTTGAAGGAATCTCCTCTGAAATAGGCTCTAATTGAGGCTTTGATTCTTTAGCTTTATGTTCTTTTATAGCTTTCGGTTTATCTTTTGGGCTTTTTTCTGGAGTTTTATCAATTTTTGGTTTCTTTTCTGATTCTGACTTCTTTTTTTTCTTTTTTGTATCTTTATCATCAACAAATGAAAATAATGATGTTTGGGATTTATCATCGGGTTTCTTCTTTTTTGAAGGTGGCATAACAAACCAATAAAGTATAATATTTTAATTTCTAATATAAATAATTATTGTCTTATTTATTTTAATACTCTCTAATCATTCTTTAATATTTAATTTGAAACTCTGGAGTAAAGATACTCTGCAAAGAAAGAAGTTCTAGTAATTAGATAAATATAAAAATTCGATACTAATTTCTATTACTTATGATATTCTTTATTTCTTCCAAAAGAAGGTGCTTTTCAGCGATATACCAATTTATCTGACTTCTACTAGGATTTTCATGATATATTATCTCAGCGACTTTCTTAATTTCATTTTTCGAAGGAGGAATTAGTTGCCCATTAACATCATCTCTTAATAATAAGATAAGATTATCTGTTTCTAATGGTTTAATATCAAATCCATCCTTGATGTTATTATTAATTGTCACGCAAAGTTCTGCGAGCCTCCAGACGCTTTTTTCAACGCTTTGGTTCTCTTTATAAATTTTGAATGCTAATTTTGTTACATCTTCTTTTGTAAACATTTTGTTCATTCAGAAACCTTATTTACACTAGAATTATTAATATGTTAATTAATCAACAAAAAGATAAATAACCTTTTAATTATTACGATTGGTTATTTCACTGGTCTAAAACCACAAAATTAAAAATTTATAATAGTTTCATATAAAATAATAATTATTAAAAAATGCCTCCGTGGCTTAGTGGTAGAGCAGCAGACAGGGGTTCATTATTCAACCAACCCTGCATTTGTAATCTGCCGGTCGTGGGTTCAAGTCCCACCGGGGGCTCCATTATTAGTTATTCAATTATAATTCGTCCTATTCTCGATTTACTAATTATTAATAGAACTGCACCTCTACCTATTCAGAAATAAAAATAAAAAAATAGTTTTTGGTTTGATTTATATTAAATAACTATTATAACTGAAGATTCAAAATCAGTTGAAATCATACAATTTACTAATAAAAGACAGTTATAAATTTCTCCATCGCATTCTCTCAGAGTTTGAACAGTAACAGTATGAGATCCTGTGGATAATGAATAATCCGCATATTGTAATGCTACTGAATAAATAAGAGAATTAGCAGAGGAACTTGTTGCTCCTACAGTAGTACTAGCATTATCATATGGAACACTATCAATTACTAGACGAAAATGCATATAAGCAACTGAACTAACTGGAACTACATCTGCTGTACATGTGAATAGAAAATATACGCTTTCTCCCTCTTTTACATCAAAATTAATACTTATACCAGTGATGGTGTACCATGCATCTTCTGCTGTAGATGTGAAATCCGCTTCTCTAAAATCCGTATAGGTTCGCTTGACTGCTGAACTTGAATCTGAATCTGGACTGAATGTGATAAATGTGAAAACACCAAGACCTATTGCACCAACAGCTACTATTAAAGCAAGAATACCTATTCCTGATCCTTTTCCCATATTAAATCCTTTCTTTTTATAATTAGATTCTATTTATCTAAAAAAAATTATTAGTTTAATGGTCATTTATAGATATAAATATAAGTAATTTCACTAAACAAAATTGTAAAAAGTTTAAAAAAATTAAATAACAAATTATCCAAATTGATGCTGATGAATTCAGAATTCCTAAATTTGTTATTTACCTAATTTTAAATCTAATAGATTAAGACAATTTAATTTAACTTAAATATTCTATTTATTATATTCGAAGAATAAATAAATATAACCTAAATTATGTATGATGAAGATTAATGAATAAGATCAATAGGATTATTCTTTGTATCATTGATGATGTTAGGGCTGGGCATTTTTTTGATTTTATTAATAGGGGTTTACTTCCTAATATAAAGAAATTGATGGAAAATGGAATTTATTCAGAGAATTGCATTACCGATTTTCCTCCTATTACCTATCCTACCCAAGTTTCGTTGTTAACGGGAACTTACACAGGTAATTATAAAAAGGAATTATGTCATGGGGTTCCTCTCCTTAATTGGATGGATCGTGACATAGTACCACCAATATTGCGAGAATATGCCGCTTTAGATTTACAAATATATAAAATCAATGATGATATTGGAAATAACTGTCAAACAATTCTAGAAATGATTGGAGATGAGAATACAGCGAGTATCGCACAGTTTATTAATAGAGGTTCCAATTATATTTTTCCTAATAGAAAAACGAAACTTGCAATGTTCTACCTTCTATTAAAATATTATCCTAGTGTTAAGAAAAGATTTATTAGAGCCAATTCTGTAATTGCCCAGAAATTAATTGAAGTTTTTAAAACACCAAAAAAATTCTTTGATAATGCAGAGCCTCCTATCGCTTCTTTGATATGGTTTATGTCCTCTGATCTCATAATGCATAAGTATGGATTCGATTCAAATATATATAAATTGAATTTACTTCACATTGATAAGGTTATTGGAGTTGTAATTAAAAGTTTAGAGAAAATGGGTTATTTGGAAGAGACAGCAATAGCAATTACTTCAGACCATGGAAATTATAAAGCTAAACAAAGAAGTAGTCTAAATGATTTTTTAAAACAAAATAGGTTAACCAATTATCATCCTCTCAAAAATTTAAAAGGGAATATGGATCTTGCTTATTATTCTGGAGTAGGTTTTTTTTATTTTAAAGGGAAGAACAATTCAAATAGTATAAATAAGTGGATTCGTCCTACTATTGAAGAACTTAAGAAGTATGGGCCCAAGAGTAAAAATCTATTGGAAGAACTTTTTAAAATTCAGGGAAGTCATTTAATGTATTATAGAGACGATAATAACACATATAATAAAGGAGTAATTCATCTTAAAAGAAAGATTGAATCTACAGGCAAAATTATAACAGGAAGGATTGAATATGAAGGAAAAGGGATTGATTATAAAACACGTTATATTTTAGATAATGATAATAAGGATATATTTGATTTTATCAATGATAAGCAAGCAAGTAAGTTATTAGATAATAAATTTCACTCACCTCAAGAATGGTTAGAAGCAACTTATCATTTGGATTACCCTATCTATCCCGATTTAATACCAAGACACTTTAAAAATCCTAGAAGTGCAGATATTATCCTTAGTAATAATGAATCTGTAAAATTTGGAATACATCATGGAAAGCATAAAAGCAAAAGCTTGTATGATCACGATATAGGTTTTCGAAAATGTATGGTTGTTCCTTTAATTATAGGTGGTTCGTTAGAAATTCCTCATGAGCACATTCAATATTGTAAAATAACAGATATTGTTCCTACGTTATTAAAACTTATTGGAAAAAAACCTCACAACAGTGTAATTGGTTCAAGTTTAGTATAAATTATTTAAAACTAAACCTTTACCTTCTTTTATTTAAAAATAGCATCTATATAGAATATATAAGATATATAGAGATGTTAGTCAGATTTTATTAAATAAATATAATAAATAGAAGATTATATTTTATCACAAACTATAATTTAATTTAGTTTTGATTCATTTACAAAAGAGTAAGGCAATTCTATGGAAAGAAAACTACTATATATTATCGCTTTGTCAATTGGTTTATTATGTGGTATAATTTTAGCTTTTATTGATCATTTTATTAGATCTTTCATATAGATAAAATCTTATTAAAATCTGTTAATTATGAAACACACACGTAAAGTAAAAAGAGATAGTAAATTTGGAGTTATTTCTGTATTTATAATAGGATTTCTAATAGGGACATTTTCTACTAATTTTGTACTTCAAAGCAGAGGGGAAAGAACACATATAACAATAATTTATAGTTCTGAAAAGGCAAGTTGGATGACAGTTGCTTATTCTGATTTTATGGATGAGTGGCAAAATATTCATCCTGATGAACCAATCAGTATTGATATGCATCCTTATGGCTCTTCAAATTCAATCATTAGTATTCTTAATAGAGAAATTTATCCTACTATATGGAGTCCTGCAAGTTCTCTTTGGATGCCATTTTTAAACTCTAAATGGGCAGATTTAACAAATAGAAACGATCCAATAGTAAATATTAGTGCAGCAGTTAAAATAATATATTCTCCCATAGTAATTGCTACTTGGGAATCGTTTAATAATACCTATAATATTAAGGGATTTAATGATGTACATAATCTGACAATAGATCCAGATGTGAACATTAGAATGGCTCACACGGATCCCCGTTTGTCAAATTCAGGATTTATGACGGTGATTATGGCATTATCAGCAGCCTCTGGTATCTCTTCGGAGAATTTATCAATGTCTGATCTACAAGATTTAACTAATCAAAAATGGCTCAGAGAATTTGAATCCAGCGCTGTGGTATATGGGACTTCTACTGGTTTCTTAGCGCGTTATATGAAAAATGAGGGACCAACTGCTTTAAATATTGCTTTTTTATATGAAAATTTAATAAGAGATATTTCCAGTACTGCTACAGGAGGAAAAATTATTGCTGTTTATCCAGAGGAAGGAACATTATATAGCGACCATCCTTTTTGTATATTAAATGCTGATTGGATAACTGATCAGCAGAGAGTCGTAGCTGAAGCATTCCTTAATTTTTTAAATGAGAATGAAACAGTTTATTCTGCAATGGAATATGGATTTAGACCAATTAATCCTTCAATTGCATTAGATCCTGAAGTTTTTAATTATGAAACTAATGGAATTGCCTATGATCTTAATGTTCCTGAGTTACATATACCATTAGATGAACAAGTATTAATCAAAATCCCTGATTTATGGCAATTGTGTAAAGCTACAGCATAAAAAGAAATAATAATTAAAATGATAAAGAAAAATTATAAAAGAAATCAATATTTGAAAGAAAGTTCTCAAGAAGAAGAGTTGAATTTACCTTTAAGTTTAAAATTAGATAGATTCTTTTCTAAGTCAATATACAGAAAAAGTCTAGATTCTATAGTAATTCTCTTTTTTATTTTGGTTATTATAGGTCCGATAATCAACATTTTTTCAACGATTTTTCTAAATATTCCTGCTATAAATAAAGATGTTTTTAACGACCCATTGTTGGGAGATTTACAATGGCATAATATGTTGAGAGCTTTAGGATCCTCCTTTTCAATTGCATCAATAGCCGTAGGGGTCGATATTATTATTGCTTTTCCCATATCAATCATATTAACGAGATATAATTTTAGAGGTAAAAAAATACTTGATGCATTGGTAGATCTGCCAATGGCTGTACCTACTAGTGCATTAGGTTTTTCTATAATGTTATTTTGGGGAATATTTGGAATATATCCGGGATTTACATTGATTGTGCTTGGACACATAGTATTCACATTCCCATATATCGTGCGAAACATGAAGATTGTATTAGAAAAATCCGCTGTTCTATATGAAGATGCCGCTCAAACCCTAGGAGCACCAGGATTCACAGTATTTCGAACTATTACGCTTCCATTGATGAAGGAGGGATTAATAGCTGGGGCTATCCTTGCATTTACGAGAAGTTTAGGTGAAACTGGTGCAACAATTATACTTTCAGGTTTAATAGAAACAGCCCCAATTCTGATTGTGGGATATAGAAGGCAATTAGATTTACCCTCTGCTTCTCTATTAGCTGGAATACTAATAGTAATTTCTCTTTTACTACTCTTTTCAATTAAATTTATAACTCGGAAAATAGGATTTCCAGTTAGTTCAGTATGGCCTAGAATAGAAAGATTTTTAAGTAAAAAGAATCTAAGACATATAAGAGATTTTTTAGCTTTAGGAATCCTTTTTGTTGTAATTCTTATCCCTGCTTTTTATATTATAGTAGAAATAATTGGTGCAAATTTTGTAGAGGAAGTTTTCTTAGGAAAAGATTATAAGTGGGCATTTTTATATACGAGTTTTATTTACTCAATTGAAATAGGAGCTTTAGCTGTTTTTATAAATTTAATTTTTGGAATACCTTTTGCATTTATAATTACAAAACGAAAGTGGGGAAAAGTAATCACCATTTTAGATACTATTTTAGATATCCCGATTGCAATTCCTTCAGCAGCTTTAGGATTTGCAACATTTTTATTTTGGGGTCCATCAGGCCTTGGTTTGTTTCAATCTGGATTTTTTATGATATTATTTGTACATATTGCTTTTACATTTCCATATATGGTTCGTCCAATTATTGGAGTTTTAGAATCTTCAAATAAGGGAGTTGAAGAAGCTGCTCGAACTTTAGGTGCTTCGAATATGACCGTTTTTAGGAAAATTACTCTTCCCAACATAAAGCAAGGGATTATTGCAGGATGTATAATGACTTTCACTCGCTCATTAGGAGAGACAGGTGCAACTATTGTTGTAATGGGGGGTATAAGAACCATTCCTGTGCTTATCGTAGATTTTGTTGAGGCAAATGCCTATGCCTCAGCAATATTTGCGAGTGTAATTATTATGATTTTTAGTGCATTCTTAATTTTTGCATTACGAACAGTATCAAAAAAAAGAGGATAGTCTATTGCCAACTATAGAACTAATAAACGTTACAAAAACTTTTAATGAAGGTAAGGTTCTAGCTGTTGATAATATCTCTGTGAAAATTGAGCATGGGGAATATGTTTTTTTGATAGGACCTACTGGATGTGGGAAAACCACAACACTTAGAATGATTGCGGGACTTGAAGATCCTACTAAAGGTAAATTTTTGATTGATGGAAAAGACGTTAAAGGCATCCCACCAGAAGATAGAGATATGGGTTTTATTTTTCAACATTTTGAAATTTTTGATCATTTGACTATATGGGAAAATGTAACCTTTGGTTTAGAAATGCGAGGTTATAACGATAATTATATTATTAAGGAAGCTGAGAAAGCTCTCAAAACAGTTGATTTATTACAATATGCTGATGAATATCCATCAATTTTTGGAAATCCAGGTTTACAAAAATTAGGAATAGCAAGAGCAATAGCAACAGGTGCTAAAATTTTGATTATGGATGAGCCATTAGGATCTTTAGATCCTAAAGTATCCAAAGTTTTTCGTCATGAATTAAGAAATTTAGTAAAAGATTTAGGTCTCACAGCTATACATGTCACTCATAATCAAGAAGAAGCGATGGCTATAGCCGATAAAATTATAATTATGAGAGGAGGAAAATTACTTCAGATGGGATCTCCTTATGAGTTATATGAAAATCCAAATAGTATATTTGTTGCAAATTTTTTAGGAGAAACTAATTTTCTTCAAGGATTTGTTTTAAAATTACTTGAAAATGAAGAAATGGAGATTAGAATACGTTTAGGAGGTCCAAAATTAAAAACGCATAATTTTGGTAACAAATTTGATTTAGATGATAATATAGTAATCGCTTATCGATTTGAAGATGTATATTTATTTCCAGAAGACTATAATTTTAAAAATAGTCAATATGATTGGTCTCAAATGGAATTATTTGAAGTAATTTTAGAAACATCAAGATTTATTGGGGCAACAAAAAGATTTTACTTAACATTGGATAACAATGAGAAGTTTATTTCGGTAAAACCAGGAAATTTTGAGGAAAATTTCATCTCTGGAAAAAAATTGATAGTTGGAATTCACAAAGATGATATTCATGTATTTAAAGCCCCTGATAACTTATTATCTGAACTTTCTTTATCGTAGGTGAGAAACTATTGGTAAATATTAAACTTAAATGCATCTTTAAAAAGTTTAGAAATTTCACAGCTTTAGAAAATATTTCACTAGAGATAAAAGATAAAGAATATTTTATTATTTTAGGCCCTACTGGTGCTGGTAAAACTACTTTACTTAAACTTATTGCTGGTCTTCTTAAGCCTGATTCGGGAAAGATATTTTTCGATGAGCAGGATGTTACTAAGAAATCACCTGGAGAAAGAAATATAGGTTTTATGTTTGAAAACTATGCATTATTTCCTCATATGAATGTTGTCGAAAACATTTCTTACAGTGGAAGAGTTCATGCTAGAGATTCTCAAACAACCAAATCATTAGTTGAACAAGTATTAATGATGACTTTATTAACAAGAAGAGACGATGCATACCCAGATGAGCTTAGTGGGGGAATGAAACAGAGAGTTGCATTATGTCGGTCTTTACTCAATCTAGAACAAACTAAATTATTGATATTAGATGAACCTCTAAAAGCACTTGATGCCGGACTTAGAATGAGTTTAAGAAGAGAATTACTTTTAATGGCAAAATCTAAAGAATTAGGATTAACAGTAATTCATGTTACCAATGACGAAAGAGAGGCCATGATGGTAGCTGATAGAATAGCTGTAATTAATGAAGGAAAACTTATTCAAGTAGGAAGTCCTCATGAGATATATTACCATCCAATTAATCTTTTTGTCGCAAACTTTATGAGTGAAATCAATTATTTTGATGGAATTTGTGTTAAAAATAAAAAGCTAGAATGGGATATTCACAGTAAATCTAAACAGGGGGATAAATTCTTCAATGAGATTCAAGAAGAATCTGTTCCAATGCCAATAGATATTGGTTTTGAAAATACTTTCGCAGGTTATTTAAAAGAATCATTGTATAATAAAATTCAAGATAATGATAAAGTATTATTAGTTGTTCGAACTAACCACATGAAAATTCGATTGGGTAATCGCGTCAGTGAAAAAAGAAATGCAATACTGGGAACAATACTCCGTCGTAAATTTATGGGAGTATTTTACCGATTCGAAATACTTGCAAAGGTAGATCATAAAGATAAAGTGATTATTGTTACTAGATCAGCCACTTATGAAATCCATAATGCATTTTTAGAGAATTCTGAGGTAACCGTATATTTTCCTAAAGAATTGGGAATAATATTTGAGCACCCAGGTGATGAAATAATAAGAGAAGTATTAAAATTAGAATAAAAATATTAAATAATATTGAAATAAATAAGAAATTTAAAAAAAAAGAGTTCTCATGAGTTCTTTAATGGAATGGTTTAAATCGCGTAATGAAGAAAACGCAATGAATTTAACATTAGTTCATACTCAGAAAGTACTTGAATGTATTGTCGAATTTGATAAAGGATTATCCTTCTTACTTGAAGAAAAAAACATAGACCTCGCATTAAAGGTTTTTTTTAGAGTCGATGAATTAGAACATCAGGCAGATGGGATTCGAAGAAATATTCTTAACATGTTATCACAGGCAGAACTTCCATCTAAAATTCGAGAGAATTTAACGCATCTTGTTAAAAGAATTGATGATATTGCAAATGCAGCCAACACGAGTTCAAGAATTCTTATCTCTATGAATCATAAGGATTTTATGAATTTAGGAGAGGTTATCCATAAAAATATCTTAGAAATTTCAAAAATTTCGGTAGAAGCTATTAAAAAAGTAAATCTTATGGTAAATGAACTTTTAAAAGCAGAAGAAGAAAAAACACAACAGCTAGGGCAAGAAGTTAACCTTTTAGAACACCAATGTGATGAAAAACATTACGCAATCAGTCGAAGTTTGGTATCAAATAATCTTGATATAAATCCATTTAGTGCAATAGTGATTTATAATTGTATATCAGCTATGGAAGCTATTAGTGACAATGCTGAAGACGTTGCGGATTATATCATTATGTTGACAGTAGCAAAAAAAATGTAATTCTAGTTTACATGTTTTTTTGCTTTTTTACATTATCCTTTAGAAGAATAATCGATTCCTCTCTCGCTTTCAGAAGAGATCTCTCTTTAATTCCTGCCATTTCTTTAGAGGGTAAGATTTTTTCCTTAATTACTTTTTTAAGAAGTAGATACTCATCTTTTCTGCTAATAAAAGGATCTACTTTTTCCTCATGAATAAGTTCTTCAATAGTTGTATTTTTTCCATTACAATTGCCTTCTGTTAGATCAAATCTAAAATTATTATATACCAAAAAGCAATGTACCATTGGTACATAAGGAATATTATATTTTTTTAAAATTTCATTAGTTCCATTTGAGATTTCTTCCGTAAATTTGTAAACCCCTACATGCTTATAGAGGGGAATGTCAAGTTCTTCAGCCAAACCTGCAATTATTGCATGCTTAGTTGTACAAGTACCTATATTTTCTTTAAACAAAATCATCCTATCCTCATAATCGGTATTATATCCATATTCAATATTATGGACAAAATCACAGGCTTCTCTAAATGATTTAATTCCAAGATCTATAAATTTTTTTGATATTTGTCCAATAGGTTTAATTTGAACATCAGGTAAATTAGAATATGTGTCCATTATAATCTGATTGATTATTTAAATAACTTTTATTCTTATCACTTAATTATTATTTATTAAATTAATTCCTAAAAAATATAAGTAAAATTTAAGGAGTAATTTTTTACAAATCTAGATTTTACTCACTAGAGAGAAAAAAAAAATTAAGAAATCTCTTTATGTTCTCCAGTTACCATGTAATGAACTTTCTCAGCAATTTTACATGCATGATCAGCACTCCTTTCTAAAAATCGTGCAATCATACCAAAAAAGGCACAAGATGTTATTGTTTTAGGATCTTCCATCATATATGTTAAACATTCTCTGAATATTGACCATCTCATTTTATCGATTTCATTATCCCTCTCCTCAAATTTATCGATGTATTTAATATCCGACTCATCAAAAGCTTTAAGTGCATCTTCAATCATTAGTTTTGTATGTTCCCACATATGCTGTAAATTTACAAATGGGGCAGGATAAGGTTGTTTTTTTGAAATTTCCTCCACAACTGATGCAATATCTTTTCCATATCTCCCTATCCTTGCAAGATAAGTAATCATTTTTAATATTGTTGCTAACCTTCTGAGATCTATTGCCATGGGTTGATAAAGAGCTATTAATTTCAAAGCCTTCGCTTCAATATTAGCATCCATCTCTCTTATCTTATGTTTTCTTTTCTCTGTAATTTTAGCTAATTCTATATCCTGAGTAGATAACGCCTTCATTGAATCATCTAACATTCCTAAAGCTAAATTACCCATATCAAGAACTTCTTTTTTTAATTCAAAAATTTCTCTATGTAATTCTTTAGCCATAATAATTCACCTAACCAAATCTTCCAGTTATATAATTTTCTGTTAATTGATTGTTTGGATTTTCGAAAATTTGCTCAGTATTTCCAAATTCTATCAATTTTCCTAAATACATAAAACCTGTATAATCACTGATTCTTGCTGCTTGTTGCATATTATGAGTTACAATTATCATTGTCCATTGTTTCTTCAACTCAAGTATTAATTCTTCTATCTTTTGTGTTGCGATTGGATCAAGTGAAGCAGTTGGTTCGTCCATTAAAAGAATTTCAGGTTCAACTGCTAAAGCTCTTGCGATACATAATCTTTGTTGCTGACCTCCTGATAATCCCATCGCAGATTCATCTAATCTATCCCGAACCTCATCCCATAAGACGGCTCTCCTAAGGTTTTTCTCTGTAATTTCAGTTAAGATTTTATCGTCAATGATTTTATGAATTTTTGGACCATATGTAATATTATCATATACAGACATTGGAAACGGATTAGGTTTTTGAAAGATCATTCCGATTTTTTTCCTATTCAACCTTATGTCTGCATTTTTCGAATATAGATTCTCTCCTTGAAATAAGACTTCACCCTCAATTCTGCATCCCTCAATTACATCATTCATGCGATTTAGGCAACGTAGTAAGGTACTTTTTCCGCATCCCGATGGTCCAATGATTGCTGTAACTTCATTCCGTTTGAATTTCATATTTATATCCATTAAGGCTTGAGATTCTTCATACCATAGATTCAAATTTCTGCATTCAATTACAGTATCATCTTGGTACATATTTGAATCATTTAAATTGTTCTTGTGTTCAATTTCTAACTTATTTTTATTTTTACTTTTAAAGACCAAAACAAATCACCATTGTTTTCTTTTTTCATATCTAGATCTTATAACAAATGCTACTCCATATAATATTAATACTAGTAATAATAATGTCAAGGCTGTACCAGCAGCTTCTTCTACAGAGAATAATGCTTCAGTGAGTAATCTATATAAATGGTAAGTTAGAGCCATTACTGGTTGAAAAATAGACAAGGTAATAATATATCTAGAAGTTGTTCTAACAGCCGTAAACATAATTGGAGCCGTTTCTCCTGCACTTCTTCCCATTCCTAAGACGGCACCTGTAACAATTCCTGGTAATGCAGCAGGTAATACAATTTTACTTATTCCCTGCCATTTACTTGATCCTAAAGCTAAACTTCCTTCTCTAAACGACGGGGGAATTGCTTTAACTGCTTCTTCTGTAGTTCTTATTATTGTAGGAAGAATCATTAGACCTAAAGTTAACATTCCTGCTATTAGTGACTTTTGTAGTCCAAAAACTACTAGAAAGAGCACAACTCCAAATAAAGCAAATACTATTGAAGGGGTACCATTTAAATTATCAATTCCAGAACGTATAATTTTTGTAACTTTGTTATCCCTTGCATATTCAGAAAGATAAATCCCAGCACACATACCAAGGGGTAAAGCAAAAGCAATAGATCCTAAGGTAAGTTGAATAGTACCTGTGATTGCTGGGAGTATTCCTCCTTCCATTGAACTAGCCGTAAGAAAATTAGGTCGATATGAGTCTTCCATTCCAGGAATTCTTATTAATACAGGAATACCGTTAGCGATAATATAATACAAGAGTGTTCCTACAGCAATTACAGCAAATGAAGAACATAAATATACAATTATAAACCAAAATTTTTCTTGACCAACAGTAGAAATTCTTTTAAATATAAGCCTAGTTCCAATAATTAATGCAATTACAATAACAGTTAGAAATATTCCAATCCAAGTACTAAGTACCCATCCTGCAAATAACAAAATTACTCCATATAGTATCCATTTCTTTTGATTTTTTGGTACTATAGTATACATTTGGAAAGTTAACCCTAATCCTATACAAATTATTGCTCCGACAACTTTAGAAATCATATCAGGTAATATGATAGCTATAAAGACAGAGATAATTAAAGCTATTAGCAAAATTCTATATTTTAAAACTTGACTATATATCTTAGATTCTTTAAGATTCACATGTTTTTCTTTTACTTTTTCTCCTGTAAATTTTCTCTGAATTCTATTTAAAATAACATTTGCAATTGTATTTACCATCAATGTCATTATAAATAATGTTATTCCTAATGCAAAATAACTCCTCCATTCTATGCTACCAGTCTCAGTTGGTCCCAAACCTAATCCAATAGTTGAAGTAATTACCGCCACACATGAGAACATGTTTGTTAATGGTTCAGGGAAAACTTTACAATTACCGATTACTAACATCATTGCCATAGTTTCACCTAAAGCTCTACCGATACCTAAAACTAGGGCAGCTGTAATACCAGACATACCTGCAGGTATCACTACCTTACGAATAGTTTGCCATTTTGTTGCTCCCATAGCATATGAAGCCTCTCTATAATAATCTGGAACTGCCCTGATTGAATCTTCACAGACCGATACAATTGTAGGTAAAGCCATTATTGCTAATATTAAAGATCCTGATAACCATGTATTTCCATGATGTAAACCAAATAAATCTCTTATTATTATATTCAAGACCACAAGACCAAAGAAACCAAAGACAATTGAAGGAATACCAGCAAGAATTTCTATGGTAAATTTAAGAACTTTCCTAAGTTTTGGTGGAGCTAACTCAGCAAGAAATATGGCAGTCATTAATCCCAGGGGTAATGCGATGATTATAGCTCCGAAAGTAACTAAAAGAGTATCAACAATGATAGGTAAAGCACCAAAATCTCCATGCGAAGGAAGCCAATTTGTCCCTAAAAGAAATTCTGTGAGAGATACTTCAGTAAAGAAAGGGCCTCCAATCACAAATAAAAAAATTATTATTAAAAAAACAAAAATAGTTGCAATGGAGGCAATGAAAAATAGAATTATCTTGATAAGTTTATCTCTGTCTTTTTTTAAATAAGAATAATCTTCATCCTCTATAAACACCTCATTTTCGAAAGTAGTTTCTGTGGACATAGATTTGCGAAATTCTCATTTCTAGTATTTAATTTTTATAGAAGTGAAATTTAGACTTAATATATTGATAATCCTCATAGAATATATTCGAATATTTACTCTATATAAAATATATAGTATTTTACAAATGGGACAAAATATCTATTTAGTGATTTATAGAATTAAGCCTAAATTGTGTAAAAAACAAATTATCTAAAAAAAATAATAAAAAAAATAAAGAATTAAGACCTTCTTATTTAAAATGCGATTTTATTTCCAAATTCGGATAAACCCTTCGGCTGCTACTTCTGCTTGTCCATGTGGACCATAAACAAAATCGATAAAAGCTTTAACCCATCCAGAAGCTGGTCCATTTGTGGTCAGATGTAGAGATCTTGAAATTGGATAAGAACCATCCAATATAGTAGTTTCACTAGATGCAACTCCATTTATAGGAACTGCTATTACACTAGAATCAACATAACCTAACCCACAATATCCAAAACCATATTGATTTGCCGCAACAGTTGTGACCATAACAATATTAGAAGCTACTTCTGTAAATCCAATAACTGAACTTTCATATCCAGCATCATCTCCTAATTCTACATCAGTATCAGATAAAACTAATTCTTCAAATGTTGCTCTTGTTCCAGAACCATCAGCTCGGGTATGAACATCAATTGTCTCAGATGATAAAGAAACATCAATATCATTCCATGTATCATAAGTACCATTGTAGATTAAAAAGACCTGTTGCATAGTAAGACCATTTGTTTGTAACCATAGAGCATCTGGATTACTAGCGTCTATAATCACTGCAATACCATCTTTCGCAAACTTATAATCTGTTAAATCATTACCTGCAGTTGTATTTTCGCTCGGTTTTATATTACGGGATGACATACCAATGTCATTTTGCCCGTCAATTGTGTCAGAGATACCATCTCCAGATCCTGTACCTGAAACAGAAATATCAACATTAGAATTTATCTCCATAAAATCGGCAGCACATGCAGTTATTATAGGCTCACATGTAGTGGAACCCGTGATAATGATCGATGATGTTCCTGCTCCAGAAGGAGTGACAAGGCTAGTAACTCCCCAACCGACGAAAAACATGGCAATCATACCAACAACAGCAATAATCCATATACCATTTTTTTCCATTTAATTTCACAAATTTTTATTTAAAGACTTTTTTTTTAAATTGTTTAATTAGAGGTATTACTGGGAAAATATAAGAAATCACGACATAGATTATGTAGCATTATTTACCCTATATATTCTATAGAGAAATTCTTTATTTGGAATCTTATTCTCGACAAATAATTATTATGAGATTAATAACCATTTTAGTCTAAATCAAAAATTCTAACTATATAGATTAAGAGAAATACAATTTTACTTTTTTGTCAATCTTTCTACTAATTAATAAAACATAAATATAGATATAATATAGAATATATAGAGTATATAGTTGAAATATAAAATTGATTAATTATTTATTCTATATAATTATTTTGCAGAAATAAAGACATTTATTAATCTATATAGATAAATTAAGAGATAAGGGAAATTTATGTCATTTCATATAGAAACAAGAAAAGTACAAAAAACAGGAGGATCTTCCTATATTATATCTCTACCTAAAGTATGGATTGACAAACATGGGGTAGAAAAAAATGATACTTTAGGAATATTATCACAACCAGATGGAAATTTGTTGATAACTCCTCAGATTGAAAATGAAAAAGGTATTAAGACAAAAGAGATCGTTGTTGATGATTATAAGGATGAAAATTTTTTATTCCGGGTATTAATTGGAGCATATATTATGGGATTTTCTAGAATTGTATTAAAATCTAGTAAGAAATTTGAACCTTTAATGAGAGATACTATAACCAATTTCACTCAAATCGCAATAGGGCCAGAAATTATTGAAGAATCTAATAATTTCATTATGATTAAAGATTTACTAAATCCTAAAGAAATGCCTTTTGAAAAAACAATAAAAAGAATGTATATTCTTGTACAGGATATGCATGAGGATGCAATCGATGCTCTAGAAACAGGGAAAAGCGAATTGGCTGAAGAAGTAATCAAAAGAGACGATGATGTTGACAGATTACATTGGTTGATTAGTCGTCAATCCCATATTGTATTGAGAGATATAATTCTTTGCCAGAAAATGGGGATAACTTTAGAACAAGCGAGTCATTATCAACAAATGAGTAGATTCCTTGAAAGAATTGGGGATCATGCTTCAAAGATAGCTAAAAATGTCTTAATTCTTTTAAAACAAAAAATTGATGATAAGTTAAAGGATGAACTAAAAGAAGTAAGTAAATTGTCACTAGATTTATTGAATAAAAGTCTTGATGCTTGGCTTCAGAAAAGTATTAGTTTAGCGAATGAAAATATTGAAGAGATAAAAATATTAATCTCAATCACAGAGAAGATAAGTCTTAATACAAATGTAAATGTGCAAGTTTCAATGGCGATAGGATATATTATTGAAAGTATAAGAAGAACGGCAGAATACTCTGGAGATATTTCTGAAATAATAATTAATAATCTAGTATAATTCCATAGTATTTATCTATATTAATCTTTACATAATTACTTCTGAATATATACTACGTGGAGTTGATTTATTATCTATTTTTTTTAATCCGTAGTAAATTTCATAAATCCTTAGGGCTCTTTTGATTTTTTAAGTAAATAATCTTAAGCACAAAATAATATAAGAATATAGGTTTAAGGAGAATAAATTATATGTTAAATCAAGTCCAACATAGAATAAGTAAATTAGAGCTCTCAATCAATCTTTTAGAAGAGCACTTGCGCAAATTTGGTCAACAAATAAAACCAGGACCTTTTAAATTTATAAAATATCAAATTGAAAACATGAAACGTGAAATCCAGATAAGGCGAGATTATCCTATATAATATAAGAGTAGTTTTTTTCTATTTATTTCAATGTATAATTAAATTCCTAAAATTTCATATTTACTTCAACTATATATTAGTTCTTTTTTGATGAATTTATCGTTCGAATTATATATATAATAATATAAATAATTATAACTCCAAATCTAAATTTATTAGAAAACTATTTTGTTTTTTGGTAGCTCTTATGGAAAATAATACAATAGAACTAAAAAAGTTCTATATTGGAATATTTTCACTAACTTATTTCACTCAAGGTATTACACAGTCATTTTTTACCACAATTATACCAATTTATTTATTACAATTAATTACAACATTAGATGCTGGTAAGGTTTCTTCAGTTATGTCAATGATACTTCTTCCTTTTGGAGTGAAATTTATCTATGGGATACTTTCAGATAAATTTGGTTTAAAAAAAAGGGGAAGGAGAAAACCTTGGATAATTTTTCCTTCAATTATATCTGGTTTACTATGGATAATTCTTCCCTTTGTATTAACACCTAGTAATGCTATGTTAATGGTAACATTTCTGGGAGTTTTAATTGTTATTGGAGTGGCAATAGTAGACACTGCAATTGATGGTTTTATTCTCGATCTTTATCCTAAAGAAAGACTTGGACGAGTTCAAGGAATATGTTGGGGATTTAGATCTTTAGGAATTATTGCTGGTGGACCATTACTAATAGTACTTTTTTTAGGTTTGAGAAGTGTTGTAGAATTTTCTTTTATAATATTAGGATTTGCAATGATTGTCTTTCCTTTTTTAGTTTTAATTATAAGAGAAACAAAAAAGCCATTATCCATAAATGCATTTAAAAATCTGAAAGAAATTTTTTATGCGCGTAAAAATTGGAAAGTATTTGGTTTTTCATTATTTAATGCAATTAGTGATGGGGTAATTTTTGTAATTCTACCACTTTTTGTTCTCATTCAATGGGGGTTAGTTGGAGCTACAGGATCTGAAATTGTTCTTATTGAAAATTTTAATTTATATGCTCCGAACGCTCTAGTTGCTTTGATTATTGGTTTAGGTATTATTATTGGATCTTTAATTGGAGGAAGAATTGCAGATCTAAAATCTCGAAAACGTAGTGTTTATTATTCTATCATTATTGAAACAGTCTGTTTTCTACTTTTTCTAATTCCAGTGCCCTGGTATATTTTATTGATATTTTCATTATTTATAGGAATTGCCTCTGGTTGGAAATATTCCGCATATTCAGCTGTAATTGGTCAGGAATCACAACTTTATCCTGAAATGGACAGTTCCTATTATGCAACCTGTAGTTCTTTTACTAATTTAGGTACTACATTAGGATTACAACTCACAAGTATTTTATTCTTAAGTTTCGCTGGTCTCTCGGTATTTGTAACTTATGCGTTTATTTTTTTAATAATGGGAATCTTAATTAATGTAGATCTGCTTCCCTTTAATTTCATGGATCCTAAGGAATATGAGATAAATAGAGCGTTAATTGAATAAAGAAATTGATTTTCAAAATTTTTTTAATTTTTTCTATCATTAATTAAATTTGTGTTCCTTTTTCGTAATGTTTTTATTATTTAGATTATGATTATTCTAATACATTTCTTAACCCAATTTTAAAAAGTAGGTGTTTTCAATTAAATTAGAATATTCTGAAAGATATAAAAGACTTCCAACCTATATTTTTGTTGAGATAGAACAATTACTTTCAGAAAAAAGAAAAAAAGGGGTTGATATTATTCCTTTGGGAATAGGAGATCCTGATATTCCGACTCCTAATTTAATTATCAATGAATTAATAGATCAAGTGAAGAAACCAGAGAATCACCAATATCCCTCAAGCATGGGAGAAGAAGATTTTAGAGAGGGCGTTGCTAACTGGTATAAGACTAGATTTCATGTTGATTTAGATCCAAAAGAAGAGATTTCAAATATAATTGGAGGAAAAGAAGGCGTAGCTAACATTGCTAGAGCATTTGTGAATCCAGGAGATATAGTTCTCTGTCCTAATCCCGGATATCCTGTTTATGAGAACGGAGCAACAAAATTATGTGATGCCTATCCACATTCAATGCCACTTTTAAAAGAGAACGATTTTTTGCCGGACTTAGATATTATTGATACAAAAATTCTTAAAAAAGCAAAATTAATGTATTTGAACTATCCTAATAATCCTACTGGTGCGATTGCACCAAAAGAATACCTAAAAAAAGTGGTTGATTATGCTCAAGATTATAACTTTTTTATAGTTCATGATAATCCTTATTCAGAATTTACATTTGATGATTATATAGCACCTTCAATTTTACAAATAGATCAGAATCATGTTGAAATCAATAGTGCATCTAAAATGTTTAATATGACAGGATTTCGATGTGGATGGATTGCTGGAAATAAAGAAATAATACAAGGAATAAGAAAGATTAAATCTCAAATTGATTCAGGATGCCCTACTTTTATCCAGAGAGCCGTACTTAAAGGATTAAATGAGTATAACTCTCAAAAAAAACCAGAAATAGTTGAGAAAACAGTAAAAATATATGAAAAACGCAGAGATACTATGATTAAAGGATTAAATAATATTGGTTGGTTAACAAATACACCTCAAGCAACGTTTTACGTCTGGATTCAAATACCTGATAAATATCTTAATAAAGGTTGTATGAATTTTGTAAAATCTTTAATAGAAGTTGGAGTTGTTCTCACTCCAGGGATTGGATTTGGTCAATATGGGGAGGGTTTTGTTAGAATAGCTTTAACACAGTCAGAACACCGTATAAAAGAAGCAATAGAACGAATTGATAAAGTGATAAATTAATTAATTTAAAAAAAGTTAATAAAATATTAAGGAATCTTATTTTTTTTTTAGTCCAGTCTTTTTTTCATTTTTAGTCTCAAGGCTTCTAGTCTTCTCTCATCTTTTGCCTCAAGACTTTCTGAAAAATCATTAGGAATGTCAATAGACATCATGACTGGAGCTTTATAAGAATCCCAATCTTTATAATAATCCAATATTAGATCAATTTCACTTGATTCTTCCTCCAAGAATTTTCACCTCCATTTTTTATTGAAGCCTTCACAAGGAGAATTAAATCTACAATTGACCAATTTCAAATAAATTTCATTGAGTTGTAGTTATAAAAGAGAACAAATCAGGAAAAATTATAAGAAAGAGGTCAAGAGTTTTGATTTATTCTCTCTTAATACCACGGATTACCGGTAATACCTTACCTTGTGTCTTACACCAATAATCCATAGTATAATGTGAAAAACTCATTATTTAAAATAAGTTTGAATAGCTATATAAATCTTCCCATTCCAATCCCATTTATCAAATTATTTTTAATTTCAATAATTTTTCTCAAGGAATTAAGGAAAGAATAATTATAATGACCTTGTTTTATAGCAAATAAACTAATGATAAATTTATTAACATATATTTTTATTATCTTCAAAATAAATTAAAAGATTTATTGGGCGATGAACTCCGAAAATAAAAATTATTCACAAGAAAAAATTAAAAAGGCTACGGAATTTCTTCAGAAGTCATGGTGGTTTTGTTTTTACTTAGTTATTGCTCCATTGATTATTGCTTTTTTAATAATAGTTATTTTTATTCAATCTGGAGTAAATATTTATATCTCATTAGCATTTTCTGTTTTAAGTTTTATTTTTACACTACTTTTCTTTTTTAAAGTATATGATAAATACAGAAGAAAGCCATTTTTTCTAAATAAAGAGAATAACCCTACAGCCAGAATTCATAGTTTGTTCTTAATTTCTATATTTTCTTTGATAATAACACCAATATTTTACTTAATTTCACTTATGAATATCCCATTTACTTTACTTCCTCTAATTAGTTATGCTATTCTTTATAATATCATCTATTATTATTATTATCTTCAACCATTAGATTATTTCAACTTAGAAGAGAAGGAGTTTAAACATACTGAGAATATCAAGTTAATGTTTATACAACCGTATAACTTTATAATATTTCTTAATTATTTAATCCATATCATTTTCTTAGGAATTACAGCATCTACAGAATTTTCTTGGCTTTTCAGTTTAATTTCAGATATAGCAGTCTATATACTCACTTTAGTATCAACTAAAGATCAAATTAGGAAGATTAAGGAACTTATTGCTGAGAATAAGTCAATTGTAAAAGATTTAATTGTTTTTAAAAAGAAATTTGTAGTTTGTATAGTTAATCTTCTTTTTATCTTATTAATTCAAATGCCTTTTGTCAGTATCATTATGTTCAGTCTTAGAGGTGTTCTATATTCAAGTTTAGAACTTATAAGTTATGCATTTTTAACAGTAATTTTCATCTTGTTCTATTTTAAATCTAGGTACTATATTAGTGTGTACTATAACACAAGACTTAAATTGTATATAGTATCTGATAATATCAATATTTCAAAAGAAAGTACGTTTATAGAATATTTCAAGTATCAAAAACATAATTCTTATTTATCCGGAGTGTTAATTCTATTAATTACTATATTCTCTTTTTTAATTGAAATTCCTCTTTTAAATGTAATTATTCTTCCTTTCATTTTTATTCTTCTTTATTATGAACAAAAATCAGATCTCTGTCCTAAAAAATATAGCAGATTTGTAGCTTTATTAAATTCAATTTCAATATTGGCTTCTATCGCTTTTGGTTTAATACCATTGATATCTGAGATGCCCTTATTAAACTTTTTAATTTTTTGTCTTTCATTGTATTTTGTATTACAAATTTTTGCTAGATATAAATATTTCATTAAGGATGATATTCTTTTATACCAAAATCTACTTGCTATAGCAAGTTTTATATTATTATTTTACTCATTCTTTCCGATAGCTATTATCGAATATACAACCTTTACATCAAACCCAATAATAATTCTTATTTCAAATATACTTTTACATTCATTGATTATTTTAGTAACCTTCTTAATTTCATTATATATTCTAGGGGTTCGATATTTTTATGCTAAGACCCCGAAATCATTTAAGACCTATATTATCATAATAAGTTTTTTAATTGAACTTGTTATTTTTGCACTCATCAATTTTAGGAACTTTTTAGTATTGGGATTTATCAATTTTTTATATTCACTTTGCATCTCATCAATTTTATTCCCAATTGTTTTCATAGTTTTCCTTTTTGTAAATTATAGTCTAAATGCATTCAAATTAGAATATTTCTTAACCTTATGTTATTATATTTTTTGGATTTTTATTGTTGATTTCTTCATTTCTCTGCTGATTATCTCTTTACTCAATATTTACATCATTGTTCTAATATTAGATTGTTTAATTTCATCCATTTTTTATTATTTTATATTGAAATTTGGTATGGAATTAGAAAAAATAAATGAATCCAAATTTAATACAAATAATAAAATCAATTCCTATTTAATTGGTATTGAGCTTTTATCATTATTTTTTACTATTTTTTTTATAGCTTTTCAATCTATCTCCTTAGCAGAAAATTTAATCTATTCATTATATTTATCATTACTAATCGTCGGTGGATTAGTCAATCTATTTTCAAAAATAGAAATTTTTTCGGAAGACCTCATTCTTAGAATAAATGCATTTATTCTATTATATAGCTCATTAATAGCTTTTTACTTCATTTTATTACTTACTTTTAATACAACTTATGTTTATATAGTTCCTCTACTGGTCTTTTCTACAATTTTTTACTTACCGCTTTTATTTTTGAAGAAGAAAAGCATATTCAAAAACTTTATATCTAAGTTATTAAAAGTAAATAGTCTGCTATTTTCAGCAACATTATCCTTAATTCCCATTATTATAGGTTTGGAAATGTTCAATTTAGGATTATATTTTGATTTAATTTTTTTAATATTTTCTGTAATCAATTTTAGCTTATATATTGTATTCGCTCTTCTTGGTATTTACTATTTCTTATTGAAGAAAATCAAGGTTGATGAAAATCGAGTTAATCTGATTCTTAAATTACATATATTAATAGCAGTAATTATTGGAATTACAACGATATTTTATTATCCATTTTTTCTATTAACCGGGACATTCTATTGCATAGTATTACCATTGATTTTTATGTTCTGCTTCTTTTATATACCTCTTTTTTACTCTTACAAGAAACAGTTGTTTAATGTTAAACTAGTTAAATTAGAAATAGTTTTAATTACTATAGCTTTAACAGGTTTATTTACTTCAATACCTTCAATAGTTAGTTTAGATTTAATAAATAAAAGTTTGATATTTTATTCTAAGGTTTTACCTGTAAATATTATAAACTTTTCCTTCTACATTTTCTTTATTTTTTTATTAATTCTTAGTAGTCTATTTAAAAAATTAGAATTAAAAAGCAAATTTATTTTAAATTTAGGTAGATTACAATTCTTTACCATATTTTGTATTTCTATTACTACACTATTTTTCTACCCATTTTCATTGTTAAGTGGATTTTTTTATAAAATCCTTATTTCTTTCATTGCTTTATTGTCTTCTTGGTTTTTTATTTTCTATTATGCTTATAGAAAAGAATATTTCAATCTAGTATTAGTAAGACTATTAACAATCTATAATTTTACTGTATTATCGTGCTTAATTATTTCGTTACCATTTATAATTGGATTAGAAGTATTTGGATTCGCAGCTAATTTCATCCTAATAATAACCCTAACACTATTAATTCTATTTGTTTTTCTTAATATTTTTGAGATTATCGCAAATAAAATTAAGTTAAAAGAAAGATATATAAAATATTCTAAATTGCTTAAACCAATTCTCTTTTTTCTATTATCATTATTTTTGTCTTATTATATATCTACGATTTTTATTATTAGACTTACACTAACTCCTATAACTTTTCTAGTGTTAAGTTGTAGCTTTTTAGTTTTTTTCTTATTAAGTATGTATACCCTGGAACTTACATTTTCCTATGATCCCAAATTATTGACATTAAAAAAGTATAAAGATATTATCATTTATGGAATCATTCTTTCATTATCATCAATTTTTACTTTTTTAAGCATATCAACAAATATTCTTTCATCTTTTTTTCTAACTTCAATAATATTTAATTCATCTATTATAATTGGTGTTTTTACTTCATTATTTCTTTTATTTTTGATTCTGGGTGACAATTTAATAGAATTGAAATTACCGCAGGTAAAAATAATCTGCGAATTAATTGCATGGGTAATTATAAAGGTAATATTATGCATTTTAACATTTTTTCTTATTGACGTTTTTGCGTATCAATTCTTTATTGTAAATAAAATATTGCTAGTTTCATTAATTTTTACCGTTCTTACACCCTTAAGTCTTCATATATTAAAAAATCTGAGTTTAGTATCATCTAAAAATAAATTACTAATAAAAAAACTAACTGAAATTGTATTTATTATTTCTTTATTAGGAATTTATACTGAAATTTCTTACAATTTATTAAATTTAATACCACTATTTTATCAGAACTCACTTTTGAAAATAGTATCTCTCACTATTAATCTGATTTTAATTTTATATTATTTTTCTATAAAGTATAATAGAGTACTAGAAGAACATTCTTCACTCAATATTTACAGCTTTTATTTAACATCCTTCTTATTATTTTTCAGCTTTCTTTATTTTAATACTAATCTTTCAGTTTTCCTTATATTACTATCGTATGTATTAATTCTTTCTAAGAGGAGCATAATTTCTATTTTTCGGTTTTTATCATATTTCTTACTAAGTTATTATACTTTTACTACGATTCTAGTAATTATAAATTTCTATGGGGTTACAATAGCGTTTAATTTAACAAATCTAAGTATATTCATCAATCTATATCTCTTAACGACAATTTTCGTTTTGGTTTTCTCTATTATTCTAAATATAAAGAAAAATAATACCCAAGAAAAATTTACATTATATTCTCTAATTTCTATACTCTCTTATGTTTCTCTCATGAACTTTACAAATATTTTATCAATTTATAACATTACAATTTCACTTTTCATATTCTTATTCTTTATGGGAATTTACTTTCATCATCAAAAAGATGAACGTTATAAATGGTTTATTAAGCCTTGTTTAATTTTGTTTATCTTTGACTTTATTAGCTTTCTATCATATTCATGGTTCTTTAATAATCAGATTTATGATACTTACAATCCAATTTTAACTTTCACTCTTACTCTTAGTATAACAGGTTTTGGATTCGTTTTATTGTATAATGAGGCTCCAAGAAAATTTCGAAAGAAATTCTTCTATATTATACTAGCATCAATAGTTATTGCTTTTCCAATCTTTATCTATTTTTTAATGATTGCGTCTTTATCAATGCCATTATTATCTATAGTTCCATTAATAGTCGCAATAGATTTTGGTGTTTTTCTTTTTTATCTTTGTATTGCAATATATCACTGGAGGATTTCATGGGCAATTTGGAAATCTGGATGGTATGTGTGGAATATTCTACCTTTTGTTAACTTCTTTATTATATATCAAAGTTTTACTGGAATTGATGTATTCACTGACTCATTGCAATTTGGATTAATTCAAGTAGAAGGTTCATTAATAATTTCAATGATAATATGTTCTTTATTTTTCTTGCCAGTATTGTATACAAAAATTAAAAAATATTTTTTTTATATAATATTTATTATATGGGGTGAAAGTCTATTTTTACTCTATTGGGTTAACTCAAATTTATTTGTCAGTGATCTAGTATTAAGAAATTTATCTTTTGTTTTATTTTCAGTTATACTATTAATGCCTTTATTCGCGGGATTTAAATATTGGAAAATGGTGTCGATATTTTGGCTTTTATTAACTATAATTAATAGTTTATTTTTATTGGGCTATTTAGTTTCTATTGGGGTCAATTTAGAAATGGTAATTTCAATTGACATTTTAGTTTTTGGGTTATTTTTTATTGTTTATTCATTTTTTCCAAATATAAGATCCTATGGAGTTATATTAATAAGTGCCTATCTTATTACACTTTCAGGTATTTTCTCCACAGTTTTATTCATTTTTTATTTATTATTATTAGATCCCATATTTTCTGTGAACATTAGTTTTATCATAGTTGGTTTAAGTCTTTTTTCCTCAAAATATTTAAAATTATCGAATAGAATTATAGATCATAGTCTCTCTTGGGTATTAATATTCAACTTAGCATGGTTAACTTTCAATACTTTCAATCTATTTCCAGGATTTGTTGTGTTTGCATTCTCTTTAGCACTAACTGTTTTTGGATTTTCATTTTTCATCTTTAATCACTACAAAATGAAAATGCCTATTAGAATTATAATTCCAAGTTCAATTATCACGATTGGGGCTTCTCTTTCAGTCACCTCTTTTATATCTTTAATTTTTAAAGCATCCCCCGGGATATTAATCTCTACGTTTTCTTCAGTATTTATAGTATTCTTATATTTTTTAATTAAAGAATATCGATATTTGCTTTGGTTTGGTTTTCCTATTCCTATAACTACTCCGATATTAGAAGCAATGTTAATATTCGACGTTATTAAACCGTTTTGGTTGTTAACTTGGTCAATGTTATATCTCATTTCTTTCCAAATTATTATAAATTTTTTCAAAAGGTCAATACAAAAAGAAACCCATAAAATACAAGAAGAGGCGCAAGAAATAAAAAATAGCATCTTTGCGATTTATAAAGATAAAAATCAGTTAAAATGGTTTAATTTTATATGCTTTCTATTAAATTCAATTTGTATTTCTTTATTCGTAGGAATAATTTTACCAAATTTAATTAAAAATATATTATTTACCCAAATTTTAATTGTCTACCAAATTTGCGATTTTTTACTTTTATGGTCATTGCTCTTTTTACTATGTATGAAATATATTGAAAAGTCAGGTTTAGATGTGAAAATTAAAGATATTTCACCATTTTTTAATAAATTAAGTCTTATTTTGTATATTTTTATTTCATTTGCTTCAGGAGTGAATCTTTTACTTTATCTTTTACTTATTAACCAGAATTTGGTTGTTGTTACACTTTCATTTTTGTTATTAGTTAGTGGAATTGCTTTTTTAGAAGGATTCTTGTTAGATAGACTTTATTTTCACTTTTTGTTTAAATCGATCCGAAATTTGTTTAGTATATGTTCATGGTTGCTTTTTAGTACTTTATTAGCATTAGATTTAATTTTTATTTTCCAAATCTTAGATTATTTGAATTTCCTTATAGTTAATGTAATTATATTTCTGGAAGTATGCTTATTGTTTAATACGATAAAAATTTATAATAATATGTTACCTGATCAAAAACATCCGAATTTTTTGGAAAAGATGCATTCAATTCTATTTTTACTTTTATATCTTGAAATTAGTTTAATTATACTTGGATTATTGCTCAATTATTTAGGATTATTTGAGAGTATCCTCTCTTCTTTATTAATATTATTCATTTTAACGATATTAGAGATTCATTCGATAAAAAAAATAACAAGATCTTATGCTACATTTGTTCATTCAATCAGCTTTATACTTATTTCAATAATGCTACTTATGATTTTAAATCAATATATCTCTCAATATTCTATCTTATTGAGTATAGAGTTTTTTATATTTGTTATAATGCAGTTTTATTCGAATTTCTCTCTTATGAAATCATTAAAATTATTATTCCCTCAGAATGAAATTGAATTCAAGAAGCTTGAAAATTCTATTCAACATATATTAGGTTGGTTGTTTTATGGATTATTTTGTTTTTGTCTATTGCAATTATTAATTTTACAAAGAATTGAATTCCAATTGATTTTATTAATTTTAAGTAGTACAATCCATATCTTAATGATTATTGATATAAAAGTATTAAAATTTTTAGAAAAAAGTGCTTCTTATATTAAGTTAATATCTTGGGGTTTTATTATGACCTTTTCCTCATTCTATTTAATTTGGGTTTATAATACTTTTTTTATTAGCGTATTTTTTACTGTTATACCCCTCATTGTTTTAATCCTTATCATTGAATTTGCCTATCTTTTCAAATTATTGTCTATTTGGGAAGTAATTGCTTTAAATAAAGAGAAAATTAGATTTTTACTAGTTATAATTACATATATTAATTTCATTACTTGGCCTTTTTATTTTTTTAGTTTAGATCCCTTTTTGAATTTTAATTTGATACTTATCGCGATTTTAATTATGTTATTAATAACTTTAATTGATGCAGTTTTGAAAGAAAAATTGCGAAATTTATTGAAACTAAGCTCATTTATGATATTTGGAGCATTATTATCTACTGATCTATATTTACTATTAAACAGTATTCCAAATTTTGATATTATATTAAACCTAAGCATTTCATCTTTGATTTTTGTACTATTTTTAGTAATACTTGTTAATCCTTTTAAAAAACATTGGCATATAGCACTGCCTTTTTGGTTGGTAATATTTTTCTTATTAAGTACTATTATCAATCAAATTTCAATATCATCTATTTATAGTATTGTTTTCTTTGTGATAATGCTTCTATTATTCCCATTTATTTTCTTATTAGAACAGTTAAAAGAACTTTTTAATTGGCTTGTTGATACAATTTTAAAAATTTTTAAAAATCTCAAAATAATGATCAAGAATTTTCTTTTAAAAATTAGCCATTTTATAAAGATTCACTATAAGACTATTTGGATAATTACTAATATATTTATCTCAGTTTTTTTTGGTATTCTTTTCTCAGAGATAATATTGGGGCTTTTAAATCCTATTCATGCAACTCTTCTAATATTTCCTATTTTTGGTTTACTTTATTCATTTATACCTTCTAAAAAATCTGATGATGTTGATATAAGATTTCAACGGAGAATGATTCGTATAATCATTAGTTGGATTAGTGTTATTATAGTTTTAATCATTTTTATCACACCCCTTTGGCATATTTTCATTATTTGGATATCAATTTGGATTGCAGGGGCAATTTTATTACCTTTAATGATTTTTTATGAAAGAAAAGAAAAAATATCTATTAAATGGCGATTTTATACGCTTATTTCTTTAATTATTTTGCTTATAATTTTTGGAATAATCTTTAGCTTACAGGTTTTAGGTGTTTTAGTACTTTAATAGATGTAGAGTATTTATAGACGGGAAAAAAGACCCCTTTCCTCAAATTTCAATGGTTATTAATATTAAATGTCTACTATAAAAATTTGATAACTTTTAAATATATGTTTAAATGAACTATTACTTGTTAAAATCTAATTATAAATATTAAAAAAAAAAAATAAATTTTGAAGTGATCCAAAAAATGGAAAGTGGAACTAAACGAATAGTAGCAATTGTTCTTATTGTGGTTATAATTGTTGGTGTCGGTTTAGGGGTGTGGTTTATCTTAATACAACCAACATCCCATGGCTGGACAACCCCAGGAATCTCAGGTATACCAGAAGAACGATGGATCAAGATCGGAATGATGGGTGATAGAGGTGAACTTGAAGGTGATCAAAATTGGATGGGTGGTTACCTATCAGCGAGGAAAATAAATGAAGCTGGTGGTGTTACCATTAATGGTAGCCAATGGGCTATTGCCCTTTCATGGGAAGATACGGACGAATCAGCTTCGGATTTCTCTACATCAAGAGCTGTTGCCGCAGCAGAGAGAATGGTATACAAGCAAGAGTGTGATTTTGCTGTTGGTGGCTTCAGAACAGAATCCTTACTAGCCTACCGGGAACCTTTCATGACCAATAAAATACCCTTTTTGATTACAGGAGCAATGACAGACATTTTTTGCACAGATGTCGAAGATAATTATAACACTTATAAATATACTTTTAGAATCAGTCCTTACAACTCATCACATTCGTCTTCGGCTTTTGTAACAGCAGTACTTTATATGTATGGATATCTCCGAGCCGTATATGGAAGTGATGATGTTAACCATATGGGTATATTAGCAGAAAATCTCGCTTGGACAGAGGGTATACGAACTGTCGTCGCTGCTTATATAGATGGAACGTATGGCGCGGGAACTGTACCCTCAGATGGAGTTATTGCTTTTGATCCAGAGGTTACTCCAACAATTATGAATAGCAACTTAGAACAATTAGAAGATGGTGGATGTGATGTAGTACTTATAGCAATTTCGCTAGGTGCTGGACTTACAATGACCCAACAATGGGCACAACATCAACGAAAATTCTTATTATTTGGTTCTAATGTTCAAGCCCAAACAGCAGGATACTGGGATAAAACTAATGGAGCTTGTAATTATGAAATAGGATCAACGACAGCCACAAGATGCAATAAAACCCCAAAGACTATCGAAGCTTATGATGATTTTATTGATACCTTTGATGAACATCCTATTTATATAGGATTTGGTGCTTATGATGCTGTAAGTCTTATTGCAGAAATATGCGAAGAAACGAATTCAATTAGTGCAAATGATTTTATAGCAAAAATGGAAACATTTACTATAGATAATCCTAGACATGGTGGTGCTGGTGGTGACCCCACCGCTTGGTGGCCCACTACTCATGACCTTGTTGCTGGGTATCAAGGAGGAACCCTTTTCGCATATGGTATCTGGTTTCAGTGGCAAAACGGTACTAAAACACTCATTCCCTCATTCACAAGCCCACCACAATACCCAAGTACTCTATCACCAATGGGCACATTGAAAATACCTGATTATTTTGGTTGGGATTATGGAGCATAGGCTACAAAACATCAAATAATAATACAACTAAATATTTTACAAAATATCTTTTTTTTTATTTATTTTCTTTTGGTTGTTAAATCAAGATTATTTTAAAATTATTCAATCATATCTCAATATTTTTTGTCTAATAGAAGGAATATTTCTTTCTTTCACAAAAAAGGATATTAAAGAATCGAATTAGTGAAAAATAAAAAGTTTATATAATCAAATTAAATAATAAAATCATATTCTTATAAAAAGGAATACCATTTCACTGGTTTTTTATAGTTTTTATTCTTTATGGTAATGTTTTTGCTTAAATTTTAATCAATAACAATCCAATTATTTATAAATATTCTTAGCTTTTTGGAAAATTCATAATTCATATTCTAAATATCGATCTTTCCTTGAGAGATAGAATTAGCCCTATAGTTGTCAGATTGTTGGATTATCGCATAATTTAATAGCTACTCATTATTTACTATTTTTCCGATATTTCCAATTTGTTAATGGACGATAGCCATCAATCTTTAAAAGTAGATACTTTTTAATAGAAAATCTAACCTTTTTCAAATAAATTACAATATCTTTGATTTATGAGAGTAGTTATTTTTAATTAATGAGAAACATCTCATAATTTTATAAATCCTCTGAGAGTTTTCTTAAATGTTAATATTAAAAGAGAAACATAAAAATGGAAAAGTAAATTTCAAGAAATTATAACATTATTTTAAAAATGAGGTTTGAATTCAATAGAACTTGGAGATTCACCTAAATTGATATCATTTAATTGAAAATTGCGCTAAACAACTTTAATTTCACAATATTATCTTTATTACAATTCTGTAAATTACTTCACTCCGAAAAAAAATTTAAATGGAGCAGAAGATTTATAAAAGATGTAAGAGAAATATTATTATTAAAAAACTTTGGAGTAGATTATTTTGTTTGCTAGTGATTTATTAGAAATGCTATATGTAGGTTCTGCTGATGGTGCCATTACAGCATTAGTAGCCATTGGTTTTTCATTAGTTTATGGTGTTGGAGGTGTAACGAACCTAGCTCATGGGGCATATTTTATGCTAGCGGGATATATGTTATTATGGATTTTAACATGGGGTCCTATTTTTTCAGAACTTATATGGTTATCAGTGGTTATAGTATTAGTAATTATTGCATTTATAGGAGCTTTATCTTACCTTGTTCTTATAAAACCTTTACAAAATTCTCATATAAATATGATATTAATAACTTTTGCGTTTGCTTTTTTCTTAGAACTGATAGTAAAAGAGATCTCAGGTACTCAACCTGAACCTATAGATCAATACAAATTATCGGATATAATTGTTGTGATTGGAGGTGTTTCAATGGAGGTTCGAGTTCTTTTACAAATAATTATAGGTTTAATTACTGTTGCGATATTTGGATTATTTATTAATAAATCAAAACTTGGAAAATCTATTCGTGCTGTTTCTCAAGATAAGGAAGCTGCGACACTAATGGGTATAAATTCTGATAGAATTCTTTTATATACTTTCATAATCGCATCATTTTTAGCAGGATTTGCAGCTTATTTAGCGATCCCAGGTGCTAATTTAATGGGCCCTTCAATGGGATGGAATTATTTAACAAATTCGATGGCAGTAGTCATTCTTGGAGGATTGGGAAGTCTTACAGGAAGCGTGGTAGCGGCATTTATTCTTAATTATGCAATGAGTTTTACTCTTGTTTTTATACCTAAAGGTGAAATTTGGACGGCTATAGTACCTATGGTGGTTATTGTTGTAATGCTTTTAGTTAGACCCCGTGGAATATTTGGCAAAAAAGAGTTAAAATAAAATATTAATATCTTAAAAATAGGTGAAGTAAAAATGGAAGTAAAAATGATATCGAAAAAAAGTATAAAAAATAAAGTATCTGGAACACAGAATTATTTGACAACTTGGATTAAATCTTTTTCTGGTTCTTTAACTATATTTTGTCTGATAATACTCTCTTTTCTACCCTTTTTTTCTCAAGATCGGGCTTATGTTTCTTATTTTATACCTCAATTTACATTCTTTTTTATTTACGCGATATTTGCAGCAAGTTGGGATATAGCTACTGGACTTGCAGGACAAGCTAATTTTGGACAGTCTATTTTTTTTGGTTTGGCCGGATATATAGGCGGTGCCCTTATTATTGAAATGGGCGTTCCTTCTTGGATAGCAATAATAATCGCTGTAATAGGAGCAACATTTATAGGATTTCTTGTAGGAATTCCTGCATTAAAAATAAAGGGTCCATATTTAATGTTAGTAACTTTAGTCCTCAGTTTTATAATACTGCGGGTTCTAGCAACAAGCCATTCAGGACCACCACTTTATGGGTATGAAGGAATATCAGGACTTCCAAAATTGAACCCTAACCCAATAATAGAATATTTCATATTGTTTATTTCCTTAATAGTTTGTTTTATAATTATGATGTCGATATCTAAATCAAAATTAGGAACTATCCTAAGATCAATTCGTGATGATGAAATAGGATCAGAGGCTTCAGGAATTAACACCATGAAATATAAACTTATTGCATTTATGCTATGTGCGTTATTCTCGGGACTTGCTGGGATTTATTTCGGTTTACATTATCAAACTGTAAATCCTGCTGGAAATTTAAGTATGACTATCTCTTTTCTCGCTATTATCATGGCAGCTTTAGGGGGAATTGGAACAATCAGAGGATCGCTGGTAGGGGCATTTTTTTATGTTTTTCTTGAATTTGTTCTTGTCGAAATTGGATTAGATATGGATGTTGTACATATAGTTTTTTCAATTATTTTATTACTAGTTATAAGATTTGCTAGTCGTGGTCTTTTAGCACCTCTTTTAGATCGTTTAAGAGATCTATGGGATGTTTTGTTAGGAAGATAAAAAATTAAATATATTAAAATTTTAAAAAAAGGGAGTAAAACAAATGGGGGTTCTCTTAGAGGTTAAAAATCTCACAAAAAAGTTCGGTGGATTAACAGCGGTTAATGATTTCAGTTTTGAAATAAACCGTGGAGAATTTATCGGATTGATCGGACCAAATGGAGCTGGAAAAACAACTATATTCAACCTTATTAGCGGAATGGAGAAACCAACCTCAGGGTCAATTCATTTTGATGGTATTGATATTTCTGGTAAATTACCTTTTAGGATTGTGAATTTAGGAATTGCTAGAACATTTCAATTAGTTAGATCATTTAAATTTCTAAGTCTATTGGATAATGTTCAAGTCTCATGTCTTTCAAAAAGAGGTAAGGCTGCTTCAAAAACAATAGGCACAGAAGCATATGCAAGTTCAATTCTTCGTTCAGTTGGTCTTATAGATAAAGCTTCAGTTCCTCCTATAGTATTACCTCATGGTGATTTAAGGAAATTACAGATTGCTAAGGCGATTGGAAGTAATCCAGAATTACTTCTTCTTGATGAGCCATTTAGTGGTCTTTCTTATGAAGAACAAGTAGGTATAACTGATTTGATTAAAAAATTACATAGCGAAGGTGTAACAATTTTTATGACTGGACACGTTTTACGAGAACTTATGGCATTAGTTCCGAGAGTTATTGCTATGCACCAAGGTAAATTTATTGCTGATGGTCCTCCAAGTGAGGTTGCAAATAATAAAATTGTACTCGAAGCATATTTAGGAAAAGGTGAAGGATTTGCTTGAAATAAAAAGAATTTATCATTATTATGGGAGCGCAAAAGCGCTTGAAGAAGTAAATTTAAAAATTGACGAAAAGTCATTAGATGCTGTTATTGGTCCAAACGGAGCTGGAAAATCTACTCTCCTTAGAGTTATATCTGGTTTGGAGGAACCTTACAGAGGAAAAATAGAATTCCAAAATGAAAGAATAGATGGTTTAAAAGCATATACAATCGCACAAAAAGGAATTTCGCATTGCCCAGAACGACGTAGATTGTTTTATGATATGAATGTTGAAGATAATATTAAGATGGGGGCATATCTATTAAAAGATAAGGTTAGATACAAAAAGATGAAAAATTTTATTTATGAATTATTTCCTCGGTTAAAGGAGAGAAGAAAACAAAGGGCTGGAACATTAAGTGGTGGTGAACAACAAATGTTAGCAATAGCACGGGCAATTATATCAAATCCAAAATTACTTCTATTGGATGAACCTTCACTAGGCTTGGCTCCAAAAATTAAGGAAAGTATTTTTGTAGCTATTAAAAAAATAAAAGAAGAAGGAACAACAACTTTATTAGTCGAGCAAGATGCTACTTTAGCTATGGACGTTGCAGAGAATATTCATATCCTTGAAGAAGGAAAAATTGAAATGAGTGGCACAAAAGAAGAATTAATGAAAGAACCTCGAGTTAAAGAAGCATATTTAGGTATTTAGGTGATGAAAAAATGTCTGAACCATCATTAGAAAATTTGTTAAGGGATGCCAGAGTTGATCTGGTATTATCTAGAATAGAGAGTAATCCATCTGTAATTAGTGAAGTTATTAAATATTTGGATAGTTCAATAAGATCTATAAAATTCAATTCAATTAACGTTTTAGGGCAAGTAGGAGACAAATCCAAAACCGCTGTTCCTAAGTTAATAAAACTTTTAGAGGATGAGGATTGGAGTATTTGTCGAGAAACTGTACGTTCTTTGGGAAATATTGGAGAGCTTGCAAAAGATGCAATACCCAATCTATCGAAATTGCTTAATAGTAAAGAAATATCTATTCGCAAAGAAGCCGCAATAAGTCTTGGTAAAATAGGAAATCCAACTAAAGATTCAATTTCAGGTTTAGTTAAGGCATGTAATGATGATAGTGAGGAAGTTCGAACTGAAGCAGCAAGAAGCATTGGAGAACTAGGGCCAGAAGCTCAAGGATCTATACCACAATTAATGAAGTGTCTTAAAGATGCAGATTGGGCGGTTAGAACAGCTTCTGCTCAATCAATTAGTAAGATTGGAAAAGGATCTACAATAGCCATTCCTCAACTGATTCAATCATTAGAAGACAAAGATTGGAGAGTACAATACAGAGTAATAAATACATTGGCGGATATTGGTCGAGAAGCTGTTCAAAGCCTTTTAGAAGTATTAAACCATAAGAAAAAAAATGTCAGAATTGGAGCAATTGATGCTTTAAGTGAAATGAAAATAAGTGATCCAGAAGTTATAAATAGGTTAGCTATTCTATTAAAAGATAAAAAAGAAGCTGTACGAGGAAAAGCCGCATATGCTCTTCGAAATATTGGAAAAGATAGCATTCCAGCCTTAGTTAAAGCACTTGATACAGCTAATAAAAAAATGCAGATCGTAATTCTTACAGCAATAGGAGGAATTGGTAAGGATGCAGCAGAGGTAATCCCCACTATTATAAATTTTCTAAAGCATCCTGAACAAGATAATGAACTTCCACTCTCACAGTCGTTCTTTGGAAGAATAGGACAAGCATTTTCAACATTTTTTACTGATCCAACCTCAACAAAAAGTAAAATTCGTGTTGAAGCAGCAAGAACTCTCGGTAGAATTGGACCAGAATCGGAAAATGTTATAAAAGCCCTTGAAATAGCATTAAGAGATCCAAAGAAGAATGTTCGTCGGGAAGCCGCTCTTGCGTTAGGTAAATTTGGATCATTATCAAAAATGAGTATTCCATCTTTGATCAATGCATTAAATGATAGAAGTCCAGATGTAAGATGGAGAATTTCTGAAGCGTTGGGTAAGATAGGTGAAAAAACAACAGAAGTTGTTTCAATCCTAAATGAATTAATACATGATAAATGTGATTATGTATGTGAATCAGCTTATAATGCTCTTGATGAATTAACTGGTGAATAAAGAAGATCTTAAGATAAAATTTTAACAATTTATTTAAAAACTTTTTAACAATTTAGAGAATTTAAAAAATAACTTATTGAATCTTAAATTCAATTTTTATTAACAAAAATCCAAAATTAATTGATTTTTTACAAAGAATATCGTCTTTATATTTTCTAACTATTTCTTAGTAAAATTGAATTAAAGATCAGCCATAACCTTATTATTGGATCGAAATTTTTATTAATATTATAAATGTAAATTTAAAAATTATACAATAGATGGTTTTAAGAAAATGAGTGAAACTAATCCCTATGCAAGTAAACCTTGGTTAAAACATTATGATGAAGGAGTTCCAGCTAGTATTGATTATCCTGAAATTAATATTAGTAAATTTTTAGATGATTCAGCAAAGGAGTTTGGAAGTCGATCAGCTATTTGGTTTTTGAAAGAGAAAATCTCTTATAAAAAGTTAAAAGATTTCACTGATAGGCTTGCTACAGCATTAGTAGACTTAGGAGCTAAAAAAGGTGATGTTGTTGCTCTAATGATGCCAAATTTTCCTCAATTTATAATAGGTTATTATGGTATTTTGAAAGCAGGAGGTATTGTTACTTCAGTAAATCCTCTATATACAGAACATGAATTAGCATACCAATTAAATGATGCAGGAGCAGAAATAATAATTGTCTGGGATAACCAATTAGATAAAGTATTAAAAGTAAAAGAAAGAACTCGTCTCAGATATATAATCATTTCCAATGTCTTTGATTTTGCTCCAAACGCTAATCCTCTCGGTAAAAGAGAACCTCCTGAAATCGCTGGAACATTGCAACTATTAAATCTGATAAATAAAACCAAACCTAAACCTCCTAAATTTGAAACAAATGCAAAAGAAGATCTAGTATGCCTTCAATATACCGCAGGTACTACAGGATTACCCAAGGGGGCAATGCTAACACATTATAATATTACATCGAACGTTTATATGGCTGCAGAATGGGTTAAGAATGTACTAACAAGGGGGAAGGAAACTACTCTTACCAGTATGCCTTTAGTTCACATTTATGCCCAAACAGTCTGTATGAATTTGGGTATATATCAAGGATCAACTCTCGCTTTACATCCTGATGCCAGAGATCAAAGAGCTTTATTTGAAATAGTAAAAGCAACTCATCCTACTGCTTTTCCTGGTGTACCGACGTTTTATATGCGATTATTAGAACGCGATGATCTTGAAGATTACGTTAAAGATCTTAAATCACTAAAAGTTTGCAATACTGGTGCTGCTCCAATGCCTCCAGAAGTTCTAAATGAATTTGAAGAAAGAACCGGAGCTGTTATTTTAGAAGGATATGGAATGACTGAAACTTCACCATCAACAATTTCCAATCCATTCGGAGGACAAAGAAAAATTGGTTCTGTTGGACTCCCATTTCCTGATACTGAAGTTAAGTTAGTTAATATTGAAGATTATAACCAGATCGTACCTCAAGGGGAATCAGGTGAGATAATGATAAAAGGACCTCAAGTTTTTAAGGGTTATCTTAATAAACCCGAAGCCACCGCGAATCAATTAAAAGATGGATGGGTTCTTACAGGTGATATCGCAGTAATGGATGAAGATGGCTACTTTTTTATCGTAGATAGAAAGAAAGATATGATTAATGTAAGTGGATTTAAAGTATTTCCAAGAGAAGTTGAAGATCTATTATTTGAACATGAAAAGATAGAAAAGTGTGCTGTTATTGGGGTTCCTGATACTCTAAAGCCTGGAAGTGAGAAAGTAAAAGCTTACATTGTATTAAAAGATGATTTTGCAGAATCACCAGAAATAGAAGCTGAAATAAAAGAATATTGTAGAAAAAATTTGTCTCCTTATAAAGTACCAAAATTTTTTGAATTTAGAAAAGAACTTCCAGAATCTTTTACAGGAAAAGTTCTTAGGAAAGATCTAAAAGAAATTGAGGCATCGAGAAGAGGAGAAGAAATCTAGAATAATTTTCAGCGTTTTTTAAAAATATTCTTTAAGTAAAATTTTTTTCTTTCCATTTTTTTATAAAATCTTTAAAGCTGTTTTCAGGGATACCAAGAGAATTTGCTATTTTATGATTTAATAACTTATTTGATTTAGATTTATCTCCAAAAGACTGTTGCCAATCATAATAGCTTATTGCTTTAGACATAATAATAATATTAAAATTTACTTAAATAAACCAAGATAGTGTATCAGTTTTCTAATAATCTATATGATAAATATAATCTATCATATCATAATTACAAATTTGTATATTTAGGTTTAAGTCTTACAATCTATTAGTCGTGCCAAAAGGACAAAAAAATGAAATAAGCAAAGATATATAATAGAAAAAGTTCATATACTACGTATTAGAAATATATCCGACAAAAATTATCGATTTCTAATTTTCTATTATAGAATATATTTTTTTAGGTCGTCCTGCTTGTTCTCCTTTTATAATTTTTTCTTCTTTTTTTTTACAATATCCTAATCTTTATATCTTTGTGAATAATTAGTATAAGATAATTAAGAATAAGAGTAATATAATTGGTTGAGAGAAAATGATACCTAAGCTGGAATTTGGAAAAACTGGACATTTGAGTACACGAATTATTTTTGGAGCTGCTGCTCTTAGTAATGTTACTCAAGCTGAAGCGGATCAAACCTTCGAAGTCCTTCTTAAATATGGAATAAATCATATTGATACAGCTGCAGGTTACGGTGAATCAGAATTACGTATTGGCCCATGGATGGAGAAACATCGTAATAAATTCTTCCTTGCTACAAAGGTATTTAGACGGTCGTATAAAGATGCCCTTAATCAGATAAATAGTTCACTTGAAAGATTGCGAGCAACTTCAATAGATCTAATTCAATTCCATAATTTAACGTCTAAAGACAGCTGGAAAAAAGTAATGGGGTCTGATGGGGCATTGAAAGCTGCTATTGAAGCCCGTGAACAAGGATTGGTTAAATATATCGGGGTAACTGGACATGGATATACGGTAGCTGCTATGCACCAGAGAAGTTTAGAACAATTTGAGTTTGATTCAGTTCTTTTACCCTATAACTATGTTATGATGCAAAATTCAGAATATGCAGCAGATTTTGATAATCTCTTGGAAATATGTAAAGAGCGAAACGTAGCAGTACAAACAATAAAATCTTTAGCACGTGGTCCATGGGGGAAAAAGAAAAGGATACGATCTACCTGGTACGAACTATTTAAAGATCAAGCTGATATTGACCGTGCTGTTCATTGGGTTTTAGGAAGAGAAGGTATTTTCCTGAACTCTAGCGCCGATATTCATATTTTGCCCAAAATACTTGATGCTGCTATACGTTTCAAGAAAGGTCCTCCAGAAGAAGAAATGCAAGGAAAAGTTATTCAGTTAGGAATGAAACCTATATTTGATGGGAGATCTTTAGTCTTGTAATTTTGAATTTTAACTAAAATTTTAAAAAAGAAACATTTATATTTTTTATCATTATTATATCAGTCACTGGTAGTCCAGTAACTGGTAGTTTTTATAATAAGTAAAATTTTTAGTCATAAATACAATTGTCTATGATTTTTAGTTAACTATGGTTGAAAATTATCATAAGAATTTTGAAAAAGTAGTAAAAAAAAATTTCATTAATATCTTTATCCTTAGTATTCTTGAGAAAGGTCCTTCTCATGGTTATAAAATCGGACGTGAAATAGAAAAGCGTACTCTAGGGATATGGGAACCAAGAGCATCAACGCTATATTGGATACTTAATAATCACAGGGAAAAAGGATTTATAAAACTCATTGAAGATGATAAAAATAGAAAAGTTTACAAGATTACTGATAAAGGTAGAGAAACTTTAAAATTAATGAAACAAACTCAGCGAAACATACGTAAAGCTTATCGTCATTTTTTAACATCTTCAATTATAAACGATGGTTCTATTGATATAGAAGAACTCGAGCACTTTAGTGAAGTTCCAAATATCCAGATGTTACCAATTGCATTAAAGGCAGATAAGTTTAATGGGAAATTAACTCTAAATGAAAGACTCCAGATTTTAGAAAAGATGAAAGCCTCAATTATAGAAAATCGAGATCGCTTGAATAAATATATTACTGATTTTGATAATACAATCTCACAAATTAAAAATGAATTGGATAAAGAAAATTGATATAAAACAATTAAGTAAAAAAAAATAAAAAATAGAGTTGAAATAATTAAATGAGTGAAGATATAATTAAAAAAAAAATTACTTTCCTTACTTTTCTTATATCATATAGATGTACAAATGAATGCAAGCATTATGCATTACAAGCTTCTCCAAAACAAGACAACATTTCAATAGAATTAGAAGATGTAAAAAGATACATGAAAGATATTACTTCTAATTATGATATAGGGGAAGTAGGTTTTTTTGGAGGAGAACCATTTCTATATTTTGACTTGTTGGTTAGTCTCGTTGAGGAAGCGAAAAAATATGATATTCCAAAGATTGGATTACCAACAAATGGATTTTGGGGAAAAAATAGTTCAATAGCCAAGGATTATGCCTTAAAATTAAAAGAAGCAGGTTTAAATCACATTGGCTTTAGTATTGATGCTTTTCATCAAGAATTTATTTCACTTGATGTCGTTAAGCGTGCGATAAAAGCAACTTATGATGCTGGAATTGAATGGATACATTTGATTGCTCATACTGTAGGATCTAAAAATGAGAAAAATTCTTTTAACGAACAAACAAAGAAAATTATTGATGTTCTTTCAAAAGAATTTGAGTCTTTAGAAACCATCACTACTGATCTACAAGTAAAAGGTAGAGCTGCTAGAGAACTTGAAAGAAACTACACAATGACGACGAAACTCTTTGATAGATGTCTTTACTTTAAGACACCAATGTTTATGATAGATCCTTATGGATGGGTTTTTCATCAATCATGTCTGGGAATTTGTATAGGGAATGCTAAGAAAAAATCTTTATCTGAAATAATAGAGAATTTTAACTACAGAAAACATCCAATAATAGGAAAGTTAGTTGCTAAGGGAGGGCCTCAAAATCTTCTTGAAATGGCAATAGAAAAAGGATATAAACCGCAGGATGGATACGCCGATAAATGTCACCTCTGTTTTAGTGCATTGAATTATCTCCGCCCTTATTATCCTAATATCATCGAACCTTCTAATTTGTATTTCTAAGTATTTTCAAAACCAAGCCATTTTGGGAAAATTAATCATTTTTCTTTTTTTTTAATTCCGAACTTGAAATATTGGTTAAACTTATTTTGTCTTATTTAATTTAAAATCATAGTATGTTTATTTATTTAGAGAATTTAGAAGAAACGGAAAATGATAATAAAGAATTACTTTTAATTCCAAAACCTCGCTATTTTAGATTGAAAAATGTTAAAAAATGGAAAATTACAGAAAATTCAATACTATATACGGATTTGGATCGTGAATATTTCTTTATTATTGAGCAATTCCAAGAAAAGTTGAATTTTTTTGGATTTAGAAAAGAGTTAGAAATCAATCATGTAAATAATTTTAATCAATTACCAAAAATCAAATCAATTAAAGATACAGTTTATTCCAATTTTCCTGATGGTTTTTATAACAAAATCTTAGATGAAAAAAATTATATAGAACAAGGTTATATCTTAATTTCCAATAATTCTACAATCTATATAGAAGCACCATCTTATCAAGGAATATTCTATGGATTCCAAACTTTGATGCAGTCATTAAATTCAAGTCAAAATAAATTATCCATAGCTGAAATCAATATAATTGATTTTCCTCTATTAAAGATTAGAGGGATCTCTGATGATATTTCAAGAGGTCAATCACCTACAATTGATAATTTAAAAAAGTTCATCAAAGAATTAAGCTATTATAAAATAAATCAATATTATTTAGCCTTCATAAATGATATGTTTAAATTTTCAAATTATCCTGAAATTGGGATAAACATAGGTAGATACTCAAAAGAGGATATATTAGAATTGCAGGAGTTTGCTAATAAATGTTTTATACAGTTGATTCCTATTTTTCAGACTGTAAGTAATTGGGATAACATTTTACATCATCCTGATTATTGGAAATATGGAGAATTTCCTGGTTCGGATAGTTTAAATTTAAGTAATGATAAGATCTATGAACTTTTGGATGGAATGATTGGGGAGTTAAGTACAACCTTTAAATCAGAATATTTTCATATTGGAGGAGATGAAAGTTTAGATGTTGGAAAATTAGCTTCAAATAATTTAATAAAAATAATAGGTATTGGGCAAGTATATCTAAATCACTATAAAAAAGTATATGAAATTGTGAAAAAACATGGATATAAAAAGGTGATTATCTATCATGATACTCTCTATAAATATAAAGAACTTATTGAAGGTTTGCCAAAGGACATAATAATAAATTATTACAATTACAAATTTAAAAATGAGTATCCAGAATTAAAGAAAATTAAGAATTATGGTTTTCCAATAATAGTGAGCCCCTCTATCATCGATTATAATCGAATATTTCCCACTATTGATAAATATGAGAAAAATATAGTTAATTTAATTAAAAGTGGTTATGATAATGGAGCAATTGGGGAAATTACATCGAGTTGGGGTGATTATCGGAATAAGGAGATTAGAGAAAACCGATTTTATGGTTTTATATATTCTGCGATGGTGGGATGGGATCCAGTAAAAGAAATTAATATTCTATATTTTTGGAAGAGTTTATTTTTACATTTTTTTGGAATATTCGACCCTAAATTAATTAAGGTTTTTAGTATTTTTCGCTCAATACAAGAAAAGCGTCAATTACATATTCGTCCTACTACTTATTATAATCATTTTTTTGCCCACCCTTTTTCAAAGAATACTACAAGGCATTATAGAAGGATAAAAACTACAAAATTTGAAAAATTAATATCAAATTTGAACGATATTATTAAAATTTGTGAAGAGCTAGAGGACAAAGTCCTTAAAAATAAAATTAACATCCGAAATTTAGCATTTGTTTTAAAACACATTGTCATCTTCTGTGAAAAAAGATTAAGTACAAAACTTTTTATAAAGTTGAAATTTTTTAGTGAGAAAAACAAAAAACAAAAAATCATTGATATTAATGAATTTATTACTAAATTGAATTTATTGATAAATGAATATGAGTGCTTATGGTTATCATGTGCAAAAAAGGAAGGTTTGGAACCTGTAAAAACTTTATATTGGTGGTTAATAAAATTTTATGAAGATAAAATTAAAGATATACAAAATAGTAAAATTTGGATAGATCCTAATATCCCAAGTGAGTCAATATATTTAGATAAGGAAACTCTACATAGTGCTCATACTACTTATTATACGAAAACAGTAAATATTGAAGGAGAGATAAAGAATGCATATTTACAAGTAATTGCGGGTACATATGCTAAAATTTTCGTAAATGAAACCTATATTGGTCATATAATTACGAGACATTCACTTAATGTTGTTGTGAATGATAAAAATATTCAAATTTTTGATATAAAGAAATACCTTAATCGAGGGAAAAATGAAATTAAGATTGAAAATTCTGATTTTATAGGAGGGATTGGCCCTATTAATGTTTATGGTGAAATTGAATTAGTAGATAACCAGAGGATTAAATTAAAAACGGATAAATCATGGTTGGCTAAGAGAGAAGAAAGTGAAGATTGGAGGAATGTAAAGAGCCTCGGTAGACCTCCTAAAATTACAGGAGGATTATATTATCCTGATTTTAAAAACTCTCTGCCATCGAGAGAAAATCATGTTTTAGCAAATTTCAATTCACTTGTAAGTAGAAAATCGAAAAAATCATTTTGGTTACTAAAATTAGTATTTAAACTATTCAATCGATATAGTATTATAGAATAGGTATGGACATGTAAGTTCCAATTATAATATTAAAGTTTATATAATTTTATCTAATAGTTATTTTAATAACTAATAATTAATGGATCAAAAAATGAGTAATCAAGGACAAGAAAAAATTAATGTAAGAGATTGGATTACCCTAAGCACCGTAATGATAGGAGCAGTATTAACAATCCTAGCTTTAATTTGGCAAGTACCACCTCCTACGGGTAATGGAATAGTTACTAGTACCTTTTTATTAATGGTATCATTCATTTTTTTTGTAAACTCTGTATCTACAAATTCTAAAGCTCAATTTGAAGTTAATCAAGGAAAATCCTCTGAAGAACGTATTCAACGTTTTGTAACTTTTGCTGAATACTCTTTTGGCTTAGGATTCACTCTTGTCATTACGGGTTTTGCAATTCTTGGCTATGAATATTTGTTAGGCTATGTTGGTCGTGAATTGGCCACATTATTACTCCCAATTACGTTTTTAGTAACAACTTGGGCAATTATATTTATATATAATCTAATAAATTATTTTGGTAAACCCCTTGGAGCATTAAGAAGCTTAAAGCGCAATCTCTGGATGTTTTTAGAACTATTTTGCTTGGTAATTATTATATCAGACTTCTTTGAGGTTCTCTTAATTCCATAAACCTTCTTTTTTTTTAAATAAAGCATGACATATCTTTCTGAATAGACTTCTTATTATAATCAGGTGTCAGTAATTCCTCAAGTTCAGGAAACTCAAAAGGGAACATGTTTTCAAAAGCTCTTTTCAATAGTTCGACATATTTCTTTCTATCATATTCATGCTTTTTATCGTCGTAGAGATCTGAAAGGATAACTTTTTTTTCAGGAAAATTTGGATTAGCATCAGCGTTAAGAATTATATATCTCACATTTATTCCTGCAGATGCTACTACACCTGATCTTTCTAGTTGTCTGGCAGCAACAGCTTGGAAGCTATTTACTTTATATTGATTTGGACTTCGAGAGATTTTCTGCTTAATCGTTAACTCATCACGAGATACTTTCCCGGAGTACACTCTCTCCACATATTCGTAAAGTTTTTTTTTGGCTTTTGGAATCCTTTCAATAAACTGAGCAACAGTATGTGAACCTTGAAATATATTAATAAATGCATATTGTGCATCTTTCACTATTTTTGGCATATCTCTCCGCCTTACTTCGATGCCTCTCACCTTTATTTCACCATCACTTTTTATCCCCCAATAATGACTAAGGGCTGGAACATCTGGTTCTGCTCGGGAAGGTAGGAAAGTGATAACATTATATCTTCCCTCCCAATGCATAGGAATACTAGTACTATCAGATATTTCATTTGCAATTTCCTTTGTTATTTTCTCAAATTCTTCTGGAGTTCTTCCTTTTGTATCTTGAAGCCACATTGAATCAACAATTCCATGGATTACTTTACAACCATATTTTTTTGCAATCTCTGCCGATCTCAATAAAAACTCACGAGCAAAAGCACAAACTGTTTGATGTGCCTCAATCTTGCCAAAACGAGCATTCTTAAATCCTAAATATCCAAAGCTTACTACAAGCACCCACTTTAATGCAATATCCGTGAATTTGTATCGAAGATCATCATGTGTCTTGTTATATTCTTTGCACTCTAAACGTTTTTTCAACGGTAGGCTAATTGATTTTGAAATAATACCCTCACGTTTAGTACATATATGGAAATTGGTTCCTGGTACTTTAATTCCCGTACCATCATTTTTACAGCATTTACAGTTAATTGTCTCCGAAGAAATGTTAAAATTTGCCATTAATGAGGGATACATCGAAGAAAAATCTAATTCTACAACTTGATCAAAGACTCCGATTAATGGTTCAAATATATGACCTCCTCGATCATTTGTAATTAAATCCATACCACTTCGAAAACCTTCGGGGCTCTTCTTGAAAGGTGGGATAAGATGATCGAGTTTATATGCATTATAATATTGAATTGATTGCAAAGCACCCCCAATTGTTATTCTACATAATCTTTGCATTGGTACTCGAGACACTCTTGCAACTTCAATAACTCCAGGTATATTACCCTCACTAAAATGTAGACTGCCATAGGTAGTAGTATCTAAATGAAAGCGTCCTGTAAAATAGACTTGTGTTTTAGAACGTCGCATTATTATTCCATATGACATATAATGATCTGAATTTCCTGATAGATTAAAGATGCAGTTTTTTAGTGGTGTTTTTGTGCGAGAAAAATAGAGATCATTTGAAACTCGATTTACTGATGCTCGAGCAGCTAAGTAAGGAAATAAAAATTCATCTCCTCCATGTGTTAATATGATATCAGGATCCAATCGCTCAATTACCTTACTAATAGTCTTGATGGTTTCAGCTTCATCAGCTTTATCGATTAAAATCTTTTTTTTTCTCAACCCATCTGCTCTAGGGATGTTAGCATTTTCATCTTTTTCAATAATACTTACTTCTGCGTATGCCAGAGGGTCGTTATAATATGATCTCATTCCGCGCTGCTCTATTTTAATATCAAGCCATATAGCTTTTAAAGGAGGTAACTCATAAAACAATTCTTCGTTGTTATCTTTTAACTCTAATGACTGTAGACGCATTGAGTAAAAGCCAGTTTTTTTATTATCCTCAAACTTGACCTTAAAATTGCAAAGAGACATTGGAAATAGATCATTTATGTAAAAATACATCTGAGAGATTGGAAGATCCGTGTTATACAAAGTAAACAAGTCAATCTTTTCGATTTCTTCGATTGTCTTCTTAAATACAGATGGTTTTACTACAGAAACTCCAAAAATTTTTGTTTTTTCATGATCTTCGAGTTTCACATATTTTTCACAGATTCTAACAGACATCACATTGTCATGTGATCTAAGAATTTGTTTGAATCTTTTGAAGTCTTTACCAACATGTTGTTTTGGAACTGCGAAAAATTCAGGATGAAAGTCATGGTAAATATTCACTACCTTTTGCTCCTTTACGGTTTTCACCCAAAGAATGACTCCATTACTATGTGTGGTAACATCTAACAACCAACCATCAAATTGATCTTGGAAATTCAACCTAATCTTTTCTTTTAATTATTTTTTCTAATTCTTTCACTTTTTCTTCTAATAGCTCGATTTTTTTTTCCTGTTCAATAGCAAAAGAGATAAATAAAACATCTGACAACAGTGGACGTGCACTCATGCTGCCTGCATCTGCATGTATTCGAGCAAAATTCATCAATTTGTCGAATATCTTCTGTTCTTCTGGACGTAACGCTCTTTTGAAATCCTTCCAACTTTCAATTTCATGTTCTAAAGCAGGTCTAAAAGAAGGTACAGTTCTACCCATTATTAATCATCCGATTCTATTAGAATCCCAGAGAATGAGTATTTCAGATAATTAAAAGGAGAATACATTGCAAATTTTCTAATTTCTGGGTGATATATTTTATTTTAGTATTTTCATTTCAAAAATACAATCCTTAATAATTTATTTGATATATTTACCCTCCTACTAAAAAAAACAAAATTCAATCTTTAAATTTTAAAATAAAATTTTAAATTTACAGATGATCATACTAGTATATTATGGTTGAACAAATTATATTACTAAATTTTATCGGTATGATTTTTGAGCTTTGTATCATTGTTTTGACTGTGGTTCTGTTAATACTCATATTAAAAAAGTATTTTATTAAACGTCATAAGCTAACTCGCCTACTATTTATAATTTTCACAGGTTACTTTGTTGCAATTATCTTTTCTTGGATTTCAAAAGTTCTTGTAGTTACACAAGTAAATATGGTACAAGATGGTTCAATAATTGCATATCTATACAATATAATTGTAGACTTTAGGTTAAGTGAATTCTTTGTAACGATTGCCATTTTTTTATCTTATATATTAAAAGTAAATGTATTCGAAAAAGGATATAACACAATTCAAAAATATATCATAATAATTTACGGGATAATAGCAAGTATTTATGTCTTATTTATATATCAATATGACAATACATTTTTAGACATATTCGCATTTTTAATTGTTTTTATATATATGGTTATGGTATATGCCCCCTTTTTACGAAGATCAATAGAATCTTATCGAGGAGTGGATGAAAAACAATATAAACAGGCTTTTTTGTCATTAGCAATTATGTCATTAAGTTTTATGTTAATATTTCTCAGTTTTGCAATCGACCGAGTATTAATTTTTTTAGGGAGTCCGGGTTTTACTGTATTTTATTTTCTAGCTTGGAGTTTTGTAATAGTAGGGATATTTTTTGCTTATAGAGGTTATGTTAAACCAAAATCTAGAGAATAGTAATTTTAAATTTTTAAATTACTAAATATTAAATTAATTTGTTTTTATTATAATAATTTGAATGTTAATTAGATTAGATTAAGCTGTGATTTCTGTGGAAAAAATAATACAAGATATTTGGATAATAAATGATGCTGGAGCTGTCCTATATCAGCGTGTTTTTGGTAAAGATCTAGAAGAACAATTAATTGGAGCTTTATTCTCAGCATTGAATCTTTTAGCAGAAGAGTTAGAAACAGGTGGCTTATCTAATTTTGAATTAAAAGATATAAAATATTTTATTATAAAAAAGCATGGGATATCTTTTATTGTTAATTCCTCGAAAAAGACTAAGGAAAAAAAAGTTAAAGAAGAGTTAAATAGAATTGTAAATAAGTTCTTTAATTTATATTCAAAAGAGATACTTAATAACTGGGATAATGATTTAAACTTGTTTGCTGGTTTCGAAAACCACATTAAAGATAGTTTACAAGACACTATAGATAAATTTGAAAAAGCTTTTTGGTAATATACCTAAAACCAGTAATCAATCGTCGTATTCTTCAAAGGAGCTTTTTTTTTAGGTTTGCGAGGTTTCCACTTTAATTCTCTATTTTCAGGCAAGTAAGGATGCTGAACAAGTGTATACTCTACATATCGTTCATTATCATTTATCATTACTAGCACATTTCCAAAATGGGAGAGAATTTTTCCTCCCTTCGGTCTATAAAGAGAATTATCATGTAAAGGCGCCGTTATAATAATGAGGGGTTTTGTCTTCCAGAGTATTTGTTTAATTCCATCTATCATTCTCAGAAGATCTTCGAATGTCTGCTTTTCGTAGCCTTCAAACATGGTTGTAATCCCAGAAATCAACACCACTTTGACATCTTCAAGTGTGGAAAGCTTATTTTCTAAAATTTCAACCATCTGGTCAAAAGTGAACGATCTGCTTATGAGAATGTTCTCTAACACTTTCCGAGGAGATAAATTCTGTGAAACCGCAAACTTACTTATATTATAAGGATTAAAACGATTATTTCCATCAATGAAAGCGACTTTAATGCCCCCTCCAAAACCTCCATTGTTAAAAGCTTTTTGGGCAATAACTGCTGTTGTTAATAAAATATTGGTAGTTAGCTTCTTATCTCCATAGAGTAAATAAACTAGATCGCGATGAAATCCCCCTGAAAGCAAATTATCTAATGTGGTATCACCACTTGAAATGAGTTGAGAATGAGTGTTCCTCATAAGAACTTTGAGACCAGAATCAAACGTCATTATATGAAGTAACTATTCTTCAAAATAAAACAAAAATACACCGACAATTTTCTGAAATATGCACAATTTATCATCAGATTCAATTATCGTTTTGTAGTTTAGGAAAGAGTTTTCATTTAAAAGGAATATTGATTTATGGTCACAGAGAGGGGTGATTAAAAGTAAAAATAAAAAAAATAAATGAATTATTAAATTTGTATGTCAATATACGCTTTATATTGAAACTTTTAGGCAATAGGCAAATTTTTATTTTTTATCTTTTTTATTTTAGTAATTCAAATATTTTTATAAATTCTAAAAAAATTTAGTTTTATAACAAAATTGGGTGAATTTAATAGATGAATACTCTGGAACACATATTAAAACCAATTAAAGTTAGGTCTCTAGAGATTCCAAACCGCCTGGTAATGCCGCCCATGGGAACAGGGCTCGGAAATCTAGATAGCACAGTAAGTGACGCGAATATAGCCTACATGAAACGCAGGGCTAAGAGTGGAGCAGGTCTCATTATTACCGAGATTACGGAGGTACATCCCTTGGGATCGGTGAGTCCCGTCTGCCTGGGCGTGTGGGATGACAAGTTTATCCCGGGGCTAAGTAAGTTGGCTGCTGTGGTGCATGCAGAGGGGGGCAAGATAGCCATGCAACTCCATCACTGTGGTCGCGAGAGCTATTTGAAGACAAAGAACCATACCGCAATTGGTCCGTCCGCTGTACCAAGCTATATTTATGGATTTTTGGGTAGTCCACGCGAGATGACTTTAGCAGAGATAAAGGAAACCATCATCTCCTTCGGTGCAGCAGCTAAACGCGCAGTAGCTGCTGGGTTTGATGCGGTCGAGCTCCATGGCGCGCATGGTTACCTTCTTATGCAATTTCTGTCAGCCCACTCTAATAAACGTACCGACGAATATGGTGGAGACTTCAAAGCACGAGCCCGCTTCATGCTCGAGTGTTTGCGCGAGGTACGCAATCAGGTAGGCAATGACTTCCCGATCTCAATAAGGTTATCGGGCGAGGAATGTATCGTGGATGGATACACCATCAGTGATATCAAGACCATCATCCCGGACTTGGTCGATGCGGGTGCAGACATTATTCACGTGTCATTTAGTACCCACGCAAATTTTAAAGTAAGCACTGACACCCCGAATGCGAGTGCCCCGGTGGAATATGAGCAAGGATTCAAGGCAGAGCTTGCTTGTCAGATCAAGGAAGTTACCAAGGTTCCGGTTATTGCAGTCGGGCGTTTCACGGATCCCTATTTCATGGACAAAGTAATCGAGCGGGGGGACGCAGATTTCATTGCTGTGGGGCGTCAGCATCTTGCAGATCCAGATTTTCTTAAGAACGCCCGGGAGGGGCATCCAGAAGACACTTTCGAATGTCTTGCCTGCAATCAGGGGTGTATTGAACGAGAAATATTAGAGCATAAATCTATCCGCTGTGCTATCAATCCGGAGACTGGTCAAGAAATGATATATCCTCAAAAACGAGCCGACAAGAGTCGCACGGTATGGGTTGTGGGCGGAGGCCCAGCCGGTCTTATGGCAACATCTGAGGCTGCTCGATTGGGACATAAGGTCACCCTTTTCGAGCGGGAAAAAAATACCGGTGGGCAGATTCGATATGCCCAACAAGCACCTCATAAAGCGGTATACGGAAGGTGGATCAACACGCTAGCCCGACGATGTATAAAAAATGGGGCGATCATTAAAACTGGAACTGAAGTTACTGAAAAGATGATTGAACAGAATAAACCAGAAGTCGTAATTCTAGCCACTGGCGCTGATAAGGCCGAATGTCCCGCAGAGGGGATCACGAACTCAATCGTATGCGATGCGTGGCAAATTTTAAATAGCGAAGTTAAACCGAGAAATCACGCCTTGGTCATCGGTGGCGGTCTTGTCGGCATGGAAACTGCAGATTTCCTGTGCGAGAAAGGAATAGAGGACGTGACATTGGTCGAAATGCTAGCCAAACCACCAGTAATGCCTATTTCTGCTCATGGTACAATGTTATACCGACGATTGAATGCTGCAGGAGCAAAACTTATGTTCAATACCCAAGTCCAAAAGATCGAGGCTGCATCTGTCGTTATAAGTACTGATGGAAAAGAACACAGACTCGAACCCATCGACCAAGTGATAGTGGCAGTAGGAGTTACGCCGAGGAATGACCTTAAGGCGTTTCTCAAACAAAAGGGGATCCACCATTTCATTGTCGGAGATGCAAACGAACCCCGCCGTATTATTGAGGCTACGGAAGAAGGCGCAAAAGCAGCCTGGCAGATCTAATCTATAGACTAAGGTTGAATCGTAACCTTGATCTTCATAAATATTTAATATTACATCTTAAAATTTTCCTTTTTTCATACCCTCAAATAAGCTTGTAAAAATTGAAATATATATCACTCAAATATGAATATATCATAATTTAATAATGTCTATATTCGAGCTTTTTACTAAATCTGCTTTTACGATGTTTTCCATATTATAACCTTCTTTGTAGATTAATCGCTTAATTTTTGCGTTGATAATTAATTTTAAACAACTCATACAAGGAAATGTTGTAGTATAAAGAGAAGTATTACCTTCAATTGCAGTTCCATGGAGTGCGGCTTGAATTATACAATTAATTTCAGCATGCACCCCTCTACAAAGTTCTGGTTTTTCACCAGGGTTAAGATGTTTTCGAACACATGTATCTGGTGTACAATGTGGTAATCCTGACGGAGCACCATTATATCCTGTTGACAAAATATGGTTGTCTTTAACTAGCACTGCCCCAACATTCCTCTTTATACAGGTTGATCTCAATGCTACCACTTCAGCAATTTTCATAAAATAATTGTCTTTTGAAATTCTATGATTAGTAGATGAATTCAATTCTTTTATCAACTTTTTCTACTATTGATTTTTTTTAAAAATATTTCAGAATATATTAGTTAGAAAACTATTGTGATTGATTTATTTTATAAAATATGTTATTCTCTTATGATTTTAATGTATTAATGTTTGTGGATGAATTTGAAAAATCAAAATAACAAAAAGAAGATAACTGTATTTTTTACATTTATTATAAATTAGCTTGAAAAAAAGAATGTTATTTCATAACTGGATTCTTTAAAACTCTGGTATGCTATGGGATACTTAATAATATTCTCAATTAAGAATTAATCTTGCTAGAATTATAAATTTTTGATCTAAATTGTGTGAAAGGATTGTTTTAAAAGAGAGAATGAAAAACAAAAGTTAATAATGATTATTTTTATTTATTGAATATAATATAATAATAAAAAAAACTCAATTAAGTAAAATTCAATATTTTGGAAAACTAAACAAATTTATAATATTGAATAATTGCTTTAATATAGTGAAACAAATTAATTACAATGGTGAATTGGCAGATTTCAGCTACTAAGTCGTTTATTTATAAAGTATGTGTTGTTGGTGATGGCGGAGTTGGAAAAACAAGCATGGTTTTAAGGTATTGTGAAAATAGTTTTAAAGAGAATTACATTATGACAATTGGTTCTAATTTTTCAACAAAACAAATAGAATTAGAAGATTATCCAAATTATCTTATTAAACTGCAGTTATGGGATCTTGCAGGACAAAAGCACTTTAGCTTTGTACGTCCTCCATTTTATCGTGGAGCTACTGCAATTGTATATGTCTTTGATCTTACACGACGGAGCTCCTTTCAAAATATATTAGACTGGAAAGCTGAAGTAGAGAAAGTAATTGGTAATGATAAGCCATATTTACTTGTTGGAAACAAAATAGATTTAGCAGAACAGGGGAACCGAGAAGTTGGAGAACAAGATGGTGAAGCCTTAAAGGATGAAATAAAAGCAATCGCATATTACGAAACGAGTGCTAAGCAAGATGTAAAAATCGAACCTGTTTTTAAAGATATTACATTAGCTATTTTAAAAAAGACTAAAAAGATTTAGCTTTTTATTTGTTATAAACAATAAATTAAAATTTGGAAAAAAATTTCTTATAATTATCACATAATATCTTTCAAGTAATTTAGAAATTTAATTTAATTTATATAATAAGGTAATTTTTATGTTTGGTGGAACTCAGCGCGCCTATGATCGTGCGCTTACAGTATTTAGCCCAGAAGGAAGGTTATACCAAGTAGAGTATGCTTTGGAGGCTGTTAGAAGAGGAACTCTTGCTTTAGCAGTAAAATCAAATGATGATGTATGTATTGCGGCTCAGATTAAAGTACCCTCAAAATTAATGGATGCTGATTCAATAGATAAAATATTTCAAGTTGATGAACATATCGGAGTAGCTATTTCTGGTTTACATGCCGATTCTCGAGCACTAATCAATTACTCACGAGTTCAAGCTCAATCATTTAGATTAACCTATGATGAACCTGTGAGACTCAATATGTTAGCTAAAGCTGTTGCTGATTTATGTCAAATGTATAGTCAATATGGGGGAATAAGACCTTTTGGTTGTGCGCTTTTTTTCATAGCAATAGATGCGGGAGGCCCGCAAATTTATACTACTTCACCGAGTGGAATATATCGTTCATTTAAATCATATGCAATAGGGACTGGAGAAGCATCAGCAAGAGAATATCTTATTGAAAATTATAAAGAAGAAATGAGTTTTGAAGAGCTAATAAATTTTACTTTAAAAACACTTAAAGAATCAATTGATGAAGAGGCAACTAAGGAGAATATCAGATTGGCATATATTAAGGATGCAGATAAACAGTTCCATATGTGTAATAAAGAAGAAGTGGAAGAATTTTTAAATAATTTAGCATAAACTTTCTTTTTCTATTTGTTATAAAAGAATTTATTTTTTAAATCTATTATATAGATATTAATATAATATCTAGAATTTTTCATAAACAACGAAAAAATAAATAGGCAATTAAAATGGCTAAGAAGAAGATTAGAGAAGAATTCGATAAGTTATTTAAGAAGGGTGATGAAAAAGCAATCAAAAAGCTTTTAGATAAAAATCCATGGCTTCTTGGCGAAGTTTCGCAAACTATGGATGCAGGAATGATAGAACAAAATCAAATAATTGCTGCACTTGGAGTAATGGAAGATGAACTTGGAGGTTCTGTACCAATTGATGAGATTTTATTTAGTTTAAGGGTAGATTTCAATATTCGTAAAAGTGAAGAAGATGTTCATGAGATATTAACTAGTGTTGAGAATTTGAATCTTGTAAAAAGAGATGCTAATGGTTGGAGTTTAACGAGTGAAGGAGGGAGAATATGTGATGATTATCTAAATAAAAATCTAGGAAAATTTGATTTATAATTGCTTAAATATTTATTTTCGTTATATAATTTTTAAATAGGAAAGGAAATAATTTAGAAAATTTGTATTGAGAATTTTGTTCAACAAGTTCATTCTTAATTCTCCTTAAAAATAGATGAGATTTATGGAAGAGAAAAGAGAAGAAGATTTAAAGGAAGAATTTGAAAATGAGGATTTAGATTTAACTAAAGATGCCTTTTTTTCTAGTATGATTGAGATGGAGGAGGAAATTGCTATTGAAGCATATGAATTAGTGGAGCATGCGATTAATTTAATAAATACAGGGTATTATGATGATGGAATTGAAATTCTTCGTCAAGCAATAGGATTATATACCCAGATTAATAAAGAAGATGAAATTAAAGCTATAAATGAAAAAATTTCAGAGGTTTACATACTTAAAGAAAGAGCATTTAGAGAAGGTGAGATACTAGCAGAAAAAGAAACTGGAAGTATTGAGGTAGATGAAGAAAGTATTGTAATTGAAGATACTAAATCGATAAAAGAGCCTGAATTTCATGAAGAAACCAAAAATGAAACTGATTTAATTAAAACCGCAGACCAATTAATAGTCGAAGCGCATAATTTAACCAATAATAATAAATTTGAGGACGCTCTTGATAAGTATGATGAAGCTGAGAGAATTCTTGAGGAACTTGGAGAAGAAAGCGAAATAAAGCGATTATATCAATTAATTGAAGAATGTTATGAAAGAAAGGCTGAATTTCTACGAAATATTAAAAAAGAAATCGTAAATAGTGAAGAATTAGAATCACCATTAGATGAGGAACTGTTAAAAGAAAAAAAATTAGAAGAATATCTTGAAAGCAAAAAGCGTGAAGAAGAAATATCATCTAAAGCATATAAGATATTAGATGAAGCGGTGGAATTAGTTAAAGATCATGATTATGATAAAGCTATAAACTTATATGAAGAAGGAGCAAATTTATTTAAAGAATTGAACTGGGTATATGAATTTAAGAAAATTCAAGATACAATTGAGCAAATAAAAAAAGAAAAGATCATATATCTTCAATCTATTGAAAGAAAAAAAGAACAAATTGAAAGAGAATTAAAAATTGAAAAATTACCTAATCAACAACTTAATGAATTGGAGGAACAAGAAAAATTTGAACAGATTGAAAAACTAAGAGAGATACAGGTCCAAAAAAATGAACAAGAATTATTCAAAGATCAGATTGAAAAAATGGTAACAGAAGCTACTAGAATAAGTCATGAGTACGAAATAGAGATGCAGAAAGCTATTAAGAAAGGAACCTTAGTGGAAGAATGCATTTATCCTAAAGTGATTGAAATCTATAAAAGAATAAAGGAATTACTTCTTGAAAAAGGATGGAATAATGAAGCAGAAATTTATAATAATACAATTGATGTTTATATTCAAAAGTTTAAACAGGATCAAAAAATTAGACAAATTGAAGCTGAAAAGGAAATAAAGCGGAAAGAGGTAGAAGAATTGATTAAATTCAAAAAAGAAGAACTTAGTATAGATTCAAAAATTGATAGACAGAAATCATTAGAAGAACAAAAAAGTTTAGAAAAGGAAAAGAAAGATTTTGAAGAAACTATTGATACAATGATAAATCGTGCAGAAAAAATGGCACGAGAATATGATGTTGCTATGAAAAAAGCTATAAAGAAAGGAAAATTGGCAAATAATCCTCCATTTTTAAATATAATTAGGATTTATGAAAAAGCTAGAGAAATGGTATTGGAGAAAGGAAAAAATAAGGAAGCTGATGTATATAATGATCGAATAGCTTTTTACAACCAGAGATTAAAAAAAGATGGTAAATTAAGAGAATTTGAGGTTCAAAAAGCTCAAAGAGAAAAAGAAATTGAAGAGATGCATAAAATTGGTAAGAAAGAAGGAATTAAGGAAGAGAGAATAAAAGCTTTAGAAATGAAAAAAGAAGAAGAAGAATTTGAAAAATTTATAGTTGAAAATGTCAATAAAGCTGAGAAAATGGTACGAGAATTTGAAATTGCAAAGAGAAAGGCATTTAGAAAAGGGGTAGTATTAGAAGAAACCCCTTACTCTGAAATAATTGAGATTTACAAAAATTTAAGAGAAAAAGTCTATACAAGAGGTTGGAAAGAGCAGGCAGAGATCTATGCCAATCAGATAAAACTTTATCGAGAGAAATTAGAGAATCATAAAAAATTATTAGAGGTTGAGGCTCAAAAAGCTCAGAAAGAAAAAGAACTCGAAGAAATGCATAAAATAGGAAAAATTGTAGAAGTTGATCAAAAAACGCTGGAATCGATTAAGAAAAAAGAGGAAAAAGATGAATTCCAAGATTTTATTATAGAGACGATTAATAAAGCAGAAAAATTAGAGAGAGAATTCGATTCTGCAATGAAAAAAGCTATAAAAGAAGGAAAAATATTGGAAGAAACCCCTTACCCTGAAATAATTGAGATTTACGAAAAATTAAGAGAAAAAGTGTATGCTAGAGGTTGGAAAAAGCAGGTAGAGATCTACGCCAATCAGATAAGACTTTACCAAGAAAAACTGGAGAAACATGAAAAACTATTAGAGGTTGAAGCCCAAAAAGCTCAAAGAGAAAAAAAAATTGAAGAGATGCATAAAATCGGTAAGAAAAAAGGAATAAAGGAAGAGAGAATAAAAGCTTTAGAAAGGAAAAAAGAAGAAGAGGAATTTGAAAAAATAATAATTGAGAATGTCAATAAAGCAGAAAAATTAGAGAGAGAATTCGATTCTGCAATGAAAAAAGCTATAAAAGAAGGAAAAGTACTACAAGATACCCCTTACCCTGAAATAATTGAGATTTACAAAAATTTAAGAGAAAAAGTGTATGCTAGAGGTTGGAAAGAGCAAGCAGAGATCTATGCCAATCAGATAAAACTCTACCAAGTAAAATTGGAGAAACATGAAAAATTATTAGAGGTTGAAGCCCAAAAAGCTCAAAGAGAAATACAAATTGAAGAGATGTACAAAGTAAGAAAAACTGTAGAAGTTGATCAAAAAACGTTGGAATCGATTAAGAAAAAAGAGGAAAACGATGAATTCCAAGATTTTATTATAGAGATGATTAATAAAGCAGAAAAATTAGAGAGAGAATTCGATTCTGCAATGAAAAAAGCTATAAAAGAAGGAAAAGTACTACAAGATACCCCTTACCCTGAAATAATTGAGATTTACAAAAATTTAAGAGAAAAAGTGTATGCTAGAGGTTGGAAAGAGCAAGCAGAGATCTATGCCAATCAGATAAAACTCTACCAAGTAAAATTGGAGAAACATGAAAAA
>JAHPZJ010000031.1 GCA_019058245.1 Promethearchaeota archaeon
GCGTGTTGAATTACATCCTGATATTGAAGGTACCGCAGAGAAAATTGAAAAATCAATAGTAGAGAAAGCTTTCATAATAGATAGAAAAAAAGAAAGCGAACTTCAAAGAAGAGAACTTCATCCTGATATTGAAGGTACAAGTGAAAAAATATTTAGTACCGTAGAAAAACAAGCAAAAAAAATTGAAGAGCAACGTAGACTTGATGCTCATCAATATGATATTAAATCAGAAGCAAAATCTATAGTAGAAAAATTTGAATCTAAGGTTGATAAAATAAAAAAGGATGAGGATAAACAAAACACTTCTTAATTATCTAAATACGAATATTAAATTTGAATAGTGAGTTTAAATTCATACTTTCCAATCTTTTTTTGTAATTTAATACTGAAGGATCTACTTCTCCATTAAAATTATTTATGAAATTTTTAAAGCGGATATAAAAATCTTCTACAATCTCCTTCATGATCCCTCTTTCTATTTGTAAGTTTGTTTTTTTTGTAATCCCAATCGCTAATAACCTCCCTTCCCTTTGATATAAGATTCTTGTTCCTCTAAAATTAATCTCTTGTAGTTCTTCATTTGCTCCTATATTTACTTCATTTATAAATAAATTTATGGCATTTAGGAAACTACAAATTAGGTCATCTTTCAAAAATTTTATATCATCAGAGTATCTATTACTTACAAGTAAGGCTCCTGTTTCATAATCAATGAAGTAAATTGCATGAAATCTACATTCTTGAGATGAGTATTTGTCAAGTTCAAATCCAAACTTCCTTCCAATAGACTTAAAATTATTTTGAATTCCCATTATTCCAACTTTTATTTAAAATAAATTCGTGGAGGTAATATGTATTGAAAATTAGATTTAAATATAAAATACAAATATTATCTCTGTATTACTGGAGTGTATTATTTGAGCAATCCTATGTAATAAAATTAAAGTAGAATAGTTCTAAAGCTAATAAATAACAATGGAAATAAATAATAAAAAAAATAAAAATAAAAAAGCAAAAAACTTTATATATCCTCAGTCAAATATAACCTTTAATTACCTTTTAGTTTTTAATTATTATGGAACCAGACAAAAGTGTTCAGAAAAATAAAATTTCTATAGGTCTGATTATAAATAATAATGAACTTAATAATAATCCCATCTTTCCTTCAGAAATTAAAGAAGAAATATTGAATTCGCCTTATTATTTATTAATTTTCATTTCTCGAGAAGATGTTGTAAAAGTAAGTTGTTTTCCAACAAAAAAAAAAAATATTAAAAAAATTCTCGTAAAATTAAAAGAATTTTCTCCAGATCTAGTCAAAGGAATATCCAACGTATTAAATGAATTGAATTTAAGCAAAGAAATCCTCCATACTACAGGTTTATGTTATGAAATGGAAAAATGTTTCTATGAAACGTATCTTATTGGAGATCTCATAGATTCCGGTGAATTAACATTGGATTTAATTAAGGAAAAATTCATGGCAGTTGCAAATGTAATAAATGTATTAATCGAAGAAATCCCCAGTCTCAATCAATAGAAGATACTTAAAAATAAATAACCTGTTTTCTATTATTTTAGATAGATTAATAGAATTCAAGAGAGTAGTTTTTTGCACCCATGAGCGAAAAGAAAGTACCTCCTCCCCCAGTATTACCTCCCTCTATTAAGTTAACAGAAAATTTCTGTCTTTTTCATAAAGGGACTATTCAAGGAGATATATATATATGCCCCAAATGTAAAGCTAAATATTGCTTAGAATGTGCAAAGAAGGCGAAATTAAATGGACAATTATGTATGAAATGTAAACAATTAATTATAGTCTAAATAACTTCTATAAAATTAAATATTTAATTATAATATATTTAACTTTTACACTTGCTTGATCGAAGCAAGTGATCTCCAAGCCTTCCAGAAAATTAACCATAAAATAATAAAAATAAAGAAAGAAGTTGCAAAAGTATACCATCCAATAAATAGATCTCCATAAGGTGGCTTTAAAAATGAGAATGGTATACCTGCCAGAGCAAATCCTACCATATACCCATAACCCCAAAATCGATTCTTTAAAGCAATAATAACTGTAGGAATTATGGTTGTAAAAATTATTGTAAGATAAGACCAGATCTCCATAGAATCTAAAATAAATATCATATTTACCCAAGATACAATAAATCCTATAAATACCCAAATTATTGTTCCAATATCTATTTTAAATTCAGGCTCTGGTCTTCCTACTGTTTGATCTTTAATTCTTTCTGACATAATTATAGTATATATTTAACTTATAATAATTGACTATTAATTTCATTTCATTTGTTTTAAACTCCTTTTAATAAAATTAATTAAGTAGACACCGAAATGATTTTATTTATAAACACATAATGATATATTAATGTTAAGATAGAAATTTATAATATACTCATATAAAATCATACATAAATATCTAAATTTATAAAAGCAACTATATTAAAACCTAAAAATCTATGACTCCTGCCTACACCCTGGATTTTTGTCTTTTGGTAGTGTAAATTCTTACACTCTGATTTCGCCCTCCTCCCCCTATTTTATTTTTGACGCTTATTTGCGTCGCGTAGGGCAGGAGTCACCCTTTATAACTCTAAATGAATTTATTTCTAATTTTAACGTTTTTTTAAATAAAATACCCTTCTACTCATTTAAAGTTAATTAGATTGAGCAAGATAAAGCATTGTAAAAACAAAATCATAGTAATATTACAATCTACTATTTAAAGTTAACTTTTATTAATTCTTTTAAAAAAGATTAAATAAAAATTAATATCTAACCATTTTAATAAGGTTAATAATCTTTTTTATTAAGATTACGCCGTTTTTTTAATAACATTTGTCATATTTACAAAGGTATTATAAAGTTTTTAAGATTAGAAAGGTTAATTAGTAAAATAATTATTCAATAAAACATTTATCTAATTAAAAAATAAACAGAGTATAGATTCATATGACTGAATTAGAAACTCAATCTGCTCATAGAGAAGACGTGGAAATTATTAGAACAACCACGAGCATTTGTCCTGAATGTATGAAACATCTCGCCGCTGAAATTTACGTAGATCCTGAAACTAATTGGGTAATGATGCGAAAGACTTGTAAGGACCATGGAGAATTCAAAGATAAGCTATCAATCGATCCTGAAGAATATAAATGGCAACAAAACATTACAAACCAAATTGGTTCAACCGTAAATAATTCCACTCAGCCTGAATTTGTAAATTCTGGAATTAAAGAAATTAATAAAGGATGCCCGTATGATTGTGGTATATGCGCCAATCATAAAAGTGCACCAAATATATGCTTAATTGATATCACTAATCGCTGTAATTTAGCTTGTCCTATCTGTTTTGCCAATGCTAGTGCAAAAGGTTATGTAGTAGAACCTACCTTCGAAGAACTCGTCCGAATTATGGAGCATTTCAGATCGATGAAACCTATCCCAGCAGTCTTACTCCAACTCTCCGGAGGAGAACCTACAGTAAGAGATGATCTCCCAGAAATAATCCGAAAAGGACATGAATTGGGCTTTACGGAAGTTATGGTTACCACCAATGGTGTTCGATTTGGAAAATCCATAGATTTTATGAAAGCATGTATTGATGCTGGAACGGATGCTATATATCTTCAATTTGACGCTACTGATAGCCCAGAAATATGGAAAAAGATCAGAGGTGTCAACTTATGGCCACTTAAAAAGAGAGTTATTGAAAATGCCCGAAAATTGGGATTTTATGGCGTTATGTTAGTCCCGGTAATCGCGAAAGGTGTAAATGACCAAGAAATTGGAAAAATTTTAGATTTTGCTAAAGATAATACTGATGTTGTCTCAGGTCTTATCTTCCAGCCAGTATCATTGACTGGGCGTATTAGTTTTGAGGAATTGATGGATATAAGATACACCACTTCTGATTTAAAACTGGCAATTAATAAATACACTAATGGATCTGTTACCCAATTTTATCCTATTGCATTTACTGCGAAATTTACCAGATTGTTAGCATGGTTTGACGACGTTGCGGAATTCGGTATGACAAGTCATAGTGATTGCGGCTTTGCAACTATATGTGTCATCAATGATAAGGATGAATGGGAACCAATCGAAAACTTTTTTGATGCTGAAGGATTAATTCGATGGGCTAATCAAGTATGGGATATGGTTCAAAAACAAGAAGTGCCAAAACCTACTGGTTTATTGAAAGGTATTAATCTAGAGGATTTTGGGCAGATTGCTTCCAAAATTGGAAATTTTGTTGATGATATGACCAATTTAGGATACAGACAGATTATGAAAGCATATTTTTTTGCGGGTGCAGCAAAATATATTAAAAATCCGCAAAAAATTCTTACTAGTAAAACATATCAAGCATTTGCTCGTTTGGTAATGGCACCAAATTTAGCATCAGCAGGGAAATTTTTCCACGATCGGAACCTGATGGTTAGCTCAATGCATTTTCAAGATGCGTATAATTTCGATCTCGATAGAGTCTGTCGATGTCTTGTACATTATGGTGTAATTGATCCAGATGATCCTAGCAAAGTTCGCGAAATTCCGTTCTGCGCCCATAATACATTGCATCGTCCTATTATAGAACGACAGCTTGCGATTAAAGGTCAAACAGCTAAAAAACCTGAAGAGATTATGGCAGAAATCGAGGAATTATTAAAAACAATGGAGTAATATTTTATTTTTCTCTTTTTTTTCATATAGAGGATATTTAACTTTCCTTTTTTAGTAATAAAATTATTTTTAAAAATTACTTAACCTATTTAATTAATTTATTCCTATTTTTTTTAGGTAATATATTCATTTTTTATTTTAAATAACAATTAAAAAGAAATTGTGATTATTGAGTATGTTCTATGAAGAAAGATGCACTCTCTGTGGAGAATGCTTGTCGAAATGTTATTATTTATCATATCCGGAGGCAAAAGCTAAATCGGAGTTTGAAAAGTTGATAAAGGGCGAAGATAGCTCGGTGACTAGGGAATGTGTCACATGTATAAGGTGCAATAACATCTGTCCTGAAAATGCAAATCCATTTGATTTGATATCTAAGAGACAAGAAGAAACTGGAACATTTCCATTCAATAAGGATCGATTAATAAATTATGACATGGTTAGTAAGATTCCTTCAAAGATAACTATAGGTGATCCAGGAAAGTCTGTAATGGGGGTTGCCTTAATTCAGAAGGCTCGTTTACCAGGAGTGTTGGAAGGACAACTTTTTGAGGGACTAACTACTTTATCTGGAGGAGATTATTTTTCCTGGGTCGGTAATGTTCACATTGGAAGACAAAGTTTGGTTAATAAAGAAAATGTTCAAAATCTAGTGGATAATTATGCAAAACTCAATGTTGACGAAATTATTTTTTATCATGAAGAATGCTATGTGGTGGTAACTTATTTCGCAAAAGAATTCAATATTGATGTACCTTTTAGACCAATTCACATTTATGAATATTTAAGAGATTATGTGAAAGAGCATTCAGATCAAGTCAAAAAACTAAATATGAAAGTTGCCTATCATCCCCCATGTTCCTCTAGATATGTCAATGGAATGGATGAAGTTTTGGATGAGCTTTTTGAATTAATAGGAGTCGAGAGAGTAAAGCGAAAATATGACAGAGAAGGAGCTTTATGTTGTGGATCAGTTCAATCAGCAATGGATACTGTTTCTAAAGAAGAAGAGCATGAATGGAGAATGAAAAATATCATGGACGCAAAGGAAGCAGGAGCAGAAGCTTTTGTTCTATTATGTCCTGTATGTATTCCTGGTCTTAGAGGCAGAGCAAAAGCACAGGGAATGGAACCCTATATCCTAAGTAACCTCGTACGTTTGGCTTTAGATGAGGAACTCACCCATGGAGGAGCAGCAAAGAAATTTGATTAACCTCAATTTGAAAAAGAAATTATGCTAAAAAAAACAGATTCTATGAAAAAAAAATCAATTATAAAATTCTCTTTTTTTGTTATTTTAATTTTATGTAGTTATTTTCCATCTTGGTCCTTCTGCCCCATCCTCAATTTGAATACCAACTTCTCTTAATTTTTTTCTAATTTTATCACTTAATTCATAATTTTTTTCTTTTCTTGATTGTTCTCGAATATTAATTATTATCTCCATTAATTCATTTATTTTTTTATCATCAAAACCTTTCTTTTTAGTGAAATCAAGTCCTAGAACTCCAAGTAATTCAATAAGAGTATCTCTTGCTTTGTTAAGTATTTCTTTTTTATTATCTAGTGATGAATTAACTTGTTTTATAAATTCATAGATTGCAGCAAAAGCTCTTGGAGTATTAAAATCATCATCCATTGCCTCCTCAAAACTACTTCTTACCTCTTTTATTGCTGATTTGAGTGTTTCACTATTTCCACCAGAGGAATGTTCAATGTTATTCAAACAATTTCTAATTTTTTCAATATTACTTTTGGCATTTTCTATTACTTTTGGATTCCAATCCACCGCAGATCGATAATGACCAGAAACTAGGCCCATTCTTACCACAAGTCCTCCATGCTCATCTATTAATTCACGGGCAGTGACATAATTTCCAAGACTTTTACTCATTTTCTGACCATTAAGAGTTATAAATTCTGCATGCATCCACCAATTAACAAATTTTTTACCTGTTGCGGCTTCAGATTGAGCAATTTCATTGGGATGATGAGTAGGAATATGATCAATTCCCCCTCCGTGAATATCTAATGTTTCTCCTAAATATTTCATTCCCATAACAGAACATTCAAGATGCCATCCAGGATAGCCTTCTCCCCATGGAGAATTCCATCTCATAATGTGGATTTGATCTCCCTTGCGTGCATTTAACCATAAAGCGAAGTCATAATAATTTCTTTTTAGGGGATCTTGAACCACACGTGCTTGTGCTTTTTCTTCATCAAGTTTTAATTTGGCAAGTTTTCCATAATCCTTAAATTTAAAAGTGTCATAGTACACATTTCCTTCGACTTCATAAGCGTAACCTTTTTCTAGTAAAATCTTAATGATTTCAATCATATCAGGAATTACTGCTGTCGCTCTAGGTGATATGTTTGGTCTTTGAATATTTAAATTATCAATAACTTGCCAATATTCTTGAATTTGTTTATCAACAAGTTCCCAAGGATTTATGTTTTCCTCTCTTGCTCTTTTTTCTATCTTATCTTCACCTTGATCGGCATCATCAGTTAAATGACCTACATCAGTAAAATTTTGAACATGGAATACATCATAACCCTTGTATCGAAGGTATCTTACTACTACATCCCAAGAACTATAAGTTCTTGCGTTACCTATATGTACATCATCATACACAGTCTGCCCACAAGTATAAATTCTTACTCGGCCTTCCTCTATTGGTTTAAATACTTCCTTTTGCCGAGTCATTGTGTTATAGATTTTAAGCATAAAATAATAAAGAATAGCAAAAAATAAGAATTTTATGGAAGTTTTTAAGATCTACTATCTTCTACTAAAGTTTAAACTAATTCTTCACTTCTATATGTGCTTTCACTATTTTATTTTCAATTTTCAGTTCTTTTACATCTTGTTCAGTTTCTAAATTGTGAATGATATTATCAGCTTGTATCATCTTCTTAATTTTTTCTTTATATTGTTCCAGAGCTTCTGAAATTTCTTTATCAGATATTTCTAAATATAAATCAATTCGATTTCTGGTTGAGAGTTTCAATTTTTTTCTATAATTATTAAAATTTCTAATAAGATTTCTTGCAATTCCTTCTAACCTTAATGATGGTGTAATTTTGGTATCTAGTTCTACTATTAATTTCGAGTCTTCTGGCATTTCAATAGTCACCTTTCTCACATTTATAGCTTCTGCAATTATACTTAAATATTGTTCTTCAAGATCTACTCCTTTTAAGATAACCTCATTTAAAGCTTGTCTAACTGGAATTTTAGCAGTATCTCTTAATTCTAAGGACTTTTTGACTATTTCCCGTGCTAATTCCATATTTTTTAGAACTTTTTTATCAATTAATTTATTATCAAATTCAGGCCAAAGCTCTAAATGAACAGACTCTAAATTTACAATTCCTCTTTCTCTAAATTTTTGATATATTAATTCCGAAATAAATGGTGTTAAAGGAGCTATTATCTTTGACAAATTTTTTAGAACATACGACAATGTATTCATTGCTGATCTTTTTTCATTTATATTTTCACTCTTAAATCGATTTCTACTGTTTTTAATGTACCATGTAGAAAGGTCTTCTATGAATCTGAATAATAACCTACTAACTTCTGCTGTATCATAATCACCTAATAACAGTGTTGTATCCCTTAAAAGACTATTCAGTAAACTTACAATCCATCGATCTAAAATATTGTCTGAAGTTGTATTATTTACAGGTATATTTTGCAATTTAACTAAAGAATAGAACTTTAGAACATTTATCAACAATAAGTTGAATCTACGGTAGACTTGCTTTACTATCTCTTCTTTAAAATTTAAATCTTGCGCCCTCATTAACTGAGATGACAATAGATACATTCTTAACGCATCAGCTCCATATTTTTTAATTATTTGGTTTGGATCTGGGAAATTTCTTCTAGATTTTGACATCTTTGTTCCATCTTCAGCAAGTATATTACCATTTACTACAACATTTTTGAACGGAATTTCATCAAATAATAACACAGCTACCACATGCATATAATAAAACCATGCTCTAACCTGCCCAATATACTCAGAAACAAAATCGCATGGAAAATTATGCTTAAACCATTCCATATTCTCAAAGGGATAATGTTTAGCAGCATATGGCATTGATCCTGATTCCAACCAACAATCGAATACCTCAGGTATACGAGTCATTTTTTTACCGCAATTTGAACATTGAAGATGAATTTTATCGACTATATGTCTATGTAGATCCAGATCATCAGGAACTTCTTCTATAGCATTCTCCTGTAATTCTTTAACTGAACCAATGACTTTAATTTGCTTGCACTCTTCACATTCCCAAATGGGCATAGCAGTAGCCCAAAATCGATTTCTTGAAATACACCAGTCAGGAGCACTTTTCATAATATTTTGATATCGTCTTGAAATTTCTTTAGGATACCAGTTGATTTTTTCATTAGTTTCCAAAAGTCTTGGTTTTATTTTTTGGATATCAATAAACCACGCATCAAGAGCGTTATATATTAAAGGTGTATCGCATCTATAACAAAATGGATAGGAATGAGTGTAATCTTCTACATTAAATAAAAGATTCCGTCTGTTTAAATCCTCTAAAACCTCTTTGTCTATTTCTTTAAACCACAAACCTCTCCATTCTTTCGGACCGCTAACCAGATCACCATGTTCATCAAGATGTTGAATTATAGGCAAATCATACTTTTTAATCATTTCATAATCAAATTCTCCATATATTGCTAAGTGAATAATCCCTGTCCCTTCATCAGATAATACATTATCACCACCATCGAGAATGAAATACCCCTTTTTGTTAGTATTGGTAGAAATGTGATATAAGGGTTCATATTCTTTATTTAATAGAGTTTTTCCCTTAAATTCATCAATTATTTTATAGTCTTTTTTAATTAGGTTTAGTTGATTCTTTATTAATACCAAATATTCTTCATTAAGCTTAATTTTTACATAATCTAGTTCACTATTTACAGCTAAAGCAACATTTCCTATTAAGGTCCAGGGCGTTGTTGTCCACGCTAATAAAAATGTATCTTGTTCTCCTTTCAATTTGAATTTTGCAGTTATAGCTTGTTCATTAATATCTTTATAACTGTTGTCCATTGAAATCTCAGAATTAGAGAGCGGTGTTTCACACCGAGGACAATAAAATAAAACTTTTTTTCCTCGATAAATAAAACCATCTGTATAAATTTTCTTAAAAATATACCACACAGTCTCCATGTAGGAATTATCCATAGTTTTATAAGAATTATCAAATTCTATCCATTTTCCCATTCGATCAACTGTTTTTTTCCATTCATTTGTATACCAAAGCACTTTTGATCGACAAAATTCATTGAAATGTGATATACCCATTTCATTGATTTCATTCTTCTGCTTTAAATTGAGTTCTCTTTCACAAATACTTTCTATTGGCAATCCATGGCAATCCCAACCCCATCTTCTTTCACAGTGGTGGCCTTTCATTGTCCAATATCGTGGAAATACATCTTTTGTTACAAAACTCAATATGTGACCATAATGGGGTAAACCAGTAGCAAATGGAGGTCCATCATAAAAAATATATGGATTATCTTTTGGTCTCTGCTCTACACTTTTCTTAAATATTTCATTTTCTTTCCAAAATCGTAGAAGTTCTACTTCTTTTTCATTATAAGTAATTTTTTACACCTTCCTTATGATTTTTTTTATAAATATCAATTTACATGACTTAAAATTATCAAAAAAACATCTAATTTACAAATATTAGAGAATCTCATCATTCACATATTTTTTATCGGTGAAGCAGGATGTGGAATAAAAATTAGGAAAATTCACTTCACAAATAAATGAAATTAGATAATAATAATCGTGGATATGATCATAATACTATTTCTAATGAAACCTAAGAATTTAGTTACTATATTCATAACATCCACATCCACTTTATATTATGAATAAGGTGAAATGCTCTAAAAAATATTTCGGTATTTTATCAGTTTATTTTATCATTTATCCAAAAATATATAATTATGAGCAATTTTTCTTTTATCCCTTCCTGCTAAGATATGGATATGCTTAATTGTTTTAAGAGATGAAAATTGATCTAATGGAATATAGATTAATTCGCGACTTTTTATTCCCGCAAGTGAAAAAAAATACTTACGTGGAGGTTCTGGAGCTAAATATGCAATATAGCGTTCTTTTGAATAAATAATAGCAGCCTTGAGAAGGCGTTCCGCTTTATTTTTAGTATCTCGATATTCATAATCCATAAACGAATCGAAAATAGAATTCATAAATATTGCAGGAAATATAGAAAGTAATCCTCCAACTTCTACGTGAGTAATACCCGGTCCAATTACATAATCACCAGGATTCGTAGAATAAAAAGCCATATCACTTTCTCTATCATGTTCTGCCCACCATGTTAATTTATACGGATATTTTTCAACTTCTCCATCATCAATATCAAAAATAACTATAATAGTATCAATTTTGCCTTGAATTTGTTGGATATTTTGGACATAAATTTTTTTCTTAAATGCCCAATTCCGAATAGTTTCTTTAATAGCAATCCCATCCATTAGACTGGACTTGAATTCCTCAATTTTAATTCTCTGATTTTTTAAATTTTTAATAGTTTTCTTTCTTATAAACGCAAAATAATCTTCTTCTATAATGTCTTCAGGAGGCCAAGAAACTGTGTAGTCTTTCCCCTCTTCCCATTTAGCTCTCCATTCTCCAGGATATTTTTCTTCAGGTCTTTTTTTTAATGGTACATCTTTTTCTTTACCATAAGTATAAGGATGATGTCTACGTAATCTTATGTAGCGACCGCTTGGATCGTAACCCCCTTCTATACCCATTTTCAGTGTTTCATAATTATCACTCTCATCATTAAAAGGGTATTTAGTAGCTTTTTCCATAACTTTCCATGCATAATCATCATCTACTATATTCTTTGAACATGTTAATAAATGATATAAATTCGGCAATAATCTTTGATCTGTTAATGAGAGATTCCTTGAATACTGAAATAATGTTTTTAATTTATGAAGATCTACAAATTCCTTGAATTCCTCTTCATATTCATATTTTGCTTTGATTAAGATTGTTCTAATTTGTTCAATTTTATTATAAGAATTTAAAATATTATAAAGCTCATCAGGAGTTTCTATGTGGTCTAATGTTTCCTTCGAAAATTCATCTCGAAATTTTAACCATTTGTATGTATGATATGGTAACTCTCTTAAAATAAATCTGGCATCAGAACTTTTAATATTATAAATTTTTACATACTTGTGAGGAACTAACTCCAAATCCACATCTTCGATTTTTTCTGGATTTTCTATATAATACTTTACATTTTCCCAATGCGCCATACCGATAATAAACAAAACCCTATGATATATTGACATTAAATTTAAAAGGTGAGCTGCCATATACTTCTCTCTAAGAATATCTTTTTCTATGAAATTATATTTTTGGTCCACATTTTCTTGATTTTTAAGAAAATCCTCCAAATTTACTTTATCTCTTAGCATATCTTTTTCAGCTTTAAACACATCCTGAAAGTATTTTGCTATCTGTTCATAGAATTTAGGAAGTCCAATCTGATTAATAGCATAATCATCTGGTAATTTAAAGCTGGGAGGTAAATATTCGGAAACTGAAAGATCAATGAATTCAATTGGAATATTATGTTCAAGCCCAATTCGTATACTTTCCATAATTGAATCCCCAGGATCTACGGGGATATAATTCAACCTTTTTGGATTCAATGTATCCGCATAGCCAATTAAGGATAGAAAAGGTAATCTTTCAATCGCTTCTGTTACCTCGTCTTGAACGTTATTAGGCAATTCTATAGCAATAACGTCTGGAAACACTTTAAATAATGCTGTACGTACCAATTTCGCAAATTCTATCCGCGAATGAAATGTCGGAATAACATATAAGTTTTTATACTTTATATAAGGTTTTTTATCCATTTTCTAAAAAAACACTAAAAATTATTCTAAATTTATCGAGACATAATATCATGATAAAGATCCCCTCTAGCTTTATCTATTTTCTTTAGTACAATATCACACATTCTTTGAAGTCATTAGATGAATTAATAGAATCTTCATCAATTGAACTTAAGTCTCCTGCAATACGTGTTATGTCTCTATGAAAATCGCCTTCGTCATTATCTCTCCTAAATTTGGCTCTATTTATATAATCATGAATTAATGTTCCAAAATGTTTAACTTGATCCCAATCTGGAGTTTCAGAAAGACTATATTTCTTTATAATTTCTTCAATTATGTCTACATAATAATTAATATTTTTTCGTCTTTCAATGATAAATCCATCTTTTCCTTGATAGAGAAATTGAGGATTATAAGATGGATCTAATCTTATCTCCTTCCAAATCCGAAATTGTTCTGTTATTTCACCTTGCCATATGGCATGTTTTCCAGGATTTTCTTTCTCAAATTCTTCCATTAAAGGAGTTTTTTGTCTCATTTTTTATATAAATAAACTTATTGTTGATAATTAATACATATCCTCATCTTCATCATCTAAGTAAAAATCGTCATGACGAGATGCTTCCTTCAGCTTTTCATCTTGATATTTCTTGAAGTCCTCGGAACAATATCTTAATGCCCCGTCTTCTAAGATATGCTTCATAGAATCTTTAAATTCTTTTTCATTAAGGCGACTTTTATTTTTCCCATTCAATTCTCTAGTTTTCATATAATATCTTACTATATTTATACCATCACGAACTACGTATGGTTGATCTTCAGAATGCGCATTTTCCAAGAATTCAGCACAATAATCCAATATTTCTTCTGATGCAAAGGGTAGATTGTATTTAAGAATCTCTAGCTCATCAGCTCTGTTAGGAAAATCCACAAATATTTTTGGTTGAAGGCGCGATTGTATATATTCAGGAATCTCGTATGTGCTACTATCACTATTCATAGTAACACATAGTCGAAATTCAGGATGAGCATAAATTCTAATACCTGCAATAATACTCTCGACATAACGTCTTTTATCCATTAATGGTGCTAAAGAAGCCCAACTTTTCTCACTCATCCTATTCCCCTCATCTAACAAACATACCCCTCCCTTTATCATGGCTGATACTAAAGAACTCGCAACATAGGCTATTTTATTATCTGAAGCAATAACGGGGCTAATTAGCAAATCCTCAGGTCGAGTATCCATTGTACACTGAAATATATAGACGTCTTTTTGTAATCTTTTCCCTGCAGCATAAGCTAATGTTGTTTTTCCAATGCCAGGCTTTCCTAATATTCGAGGGTTGAGTGGTAAATCTTCCTTATCAACAATCATCCATGCTGCTTTCAATTGATTTATTAAATCATCGTTGCCAACCCAATCCATCTGAACATTTGCAGGTTCAGATAAAATTAATTCAACTCCAGACAATTCTATTTTTTCAGGCATAATATCTCTTTCATTGATCTACAAATAATAGGTATAAATATTCATAATAAATAATTTATTGAAATTTAAATAAAATCATAATTCGTAGCATACTCATAAAAATCTCTTTTATACCTCAAGTATAAAAAATATGAATTCATTTAATCTATATATAACTATAAAGGAAAATTAAAAAACTAATGTCAGGAGAACAGGAAAAATATATCGTTCTCAAATTTGTATTATTAGGGGATGCAGCTGTTGGAAAAACATCTCTGGTTGATAGGTATGCTCATCATAAATTTAAGGAGAATTATATTCCAACTTTAGGGGTCAACATTGTTGTTAAAGAATTAAAGCTTGAAGAAATAAATGCTCAAATTCGATTGGTACTTTGGGATATAGCTGGTCAAGAAAAATATGATATATCTAGGAAGATGTTCTTTCAAGGTGTTGTTGGGGCACTTCTAGTATATGATACAACTAGAGAAGATACCTTTACCAATATAGAATCGAAATGGCTTAAGGATTTAGAAGAATATTCAGAAAACGATCTTTCCTGTATTCTTATAGGAAATAAAACTGATTTAAATGATTCGAGATTAGTATCAACTGAAGATGGAAAAAATCTCGCTGAAAAAATAAAAGCAGCAGATTTTGTTGAAACAAGTGCAAAATACGGAGAAAATGTTGAAGAGGCATTCAAGAAATTAGTTATTAAAGTATTAATGAAATCAGGGGTTATATCTTAAAAACCTTAAATCTATTATAATAACTCTGGTGCTTAATTGAAAACTATTGAAACTAAAATAAAGAGAGTAGTTGTAGGAAAAATTGAACCAGATGAGGATTTAGTTGATTCCATTATCAGTATAGTGAAAAAACATGATATTCAATCTGGATTCATCAAATGCATAGGGGCTTTAAAAACATTTACAATTGGTTTTTATATGATTGATTCAAGAGAATATAAAATGAAGACTTATAATGAAAACGTAGAACTGATTTCATGTATTGGAAACATTACTTATAAAGATGGAGAACCACTAATTCACATTCATGTTTCATTAGGAAGAAATGATTATAGTGTAATTGGAGGTCATTTAAATAAACCAAGTATAGTCTCTATTACTGGAGAAATAATAATATTTGAGTTTGATACTAAAATTAATAGAGTTAACGATCCCCAATTTGAATTATCCTTATTGGAATTATAATAAAAGGGTATTAAAAAATGGTTGAAAAAGATAAGAGGAAATGGGCAATTAAATTAACAGTATTAGGTGATCCTGCAGTAGGAAAAACCTCCTTAATTGATAAATATATTACAGATTCCTTTAAGGAAAATTATCAACCAACCTTAGGAGTCAATATCGTAACCAAGGATATACGGATTAAAGAAGACAATTCCGAAATCCGGCTACTTCTCTGGGATATTGCTGGACAGGATAAATATGAATTAACACGTCAGATGTTTTTTCAAGGATGTTCAGGAACTCTCCTCGTTTATGATATGACAAGATATTTCACCTTTGAACGCGTGAAGACTAAATGGCTTGAGGATTTTAAAAATTATGGTAGACCAGATGGAATTTATATGTTGATTGGAAACAAATCTGATTTAAAAAATTCTATCAAAGTGTCATCAGAAGAAGGTAAATCCCTATCTGAAGAGATTAATGCAGTAGAATTCGTTGAAACTTCCGCAAAATATGGTGAAAATGTTGAGAAAGCTTTTAGAACTTTAGTATCTCATGTATTGGGAAAGCTTGGTGTTAACATAGATTTTGAATTGCAATAAGACTATATTAAAAATAATAATATATGAAAATGTAACAAAATGATAGGAGAATATAAAGGATCGGTAAAAAACAAGGTACTTGTAGCACTTCTCCAGGCATACCATGATATACTTGATTATGATGGAATGAAATCTATTTTACGAGAAGCAGAAATGTTGTATTTGAAGGATATAGGAAATAAAAATCCGAATGATTCAATAGATTTTTTCTCCTTCAAGAAAATCATTTCTGCCCAAAATTGTTTATTATATGATTCCTCCATACTTCTTTTTGAGATTGGAAAGAAATTCTCCTTCTACTTATTTCCTTTTGGAATTAATTTTGAGGAAATAATTGAAAATATTAATTCTTTAATTCTTACGGATTGGAAGGTTGAAATTATAGAAAATAATTCAGATGAAATAACAGTTCGAGTAGATAAATGCATATTTTGTTCAGAAATAGGTATTCCCTGTGCTTTATTTGCTGGATTCTTAGTTTATTCTTTACAAAAATCATTACCCTCAGATTTTTTTGTTAATTATGAAATGGATAAACAAGACATTAATAAACCAAATCACAATAACTTTGTTATTAAATTAAAAATTGGCAGAAATTTTAAATAGATTAATAGCAAATATAATAATTGAAATCCTTTTCCATCAATAAAAAAATTTCTTTGGAAAATTAGAAATAAAGTATTAAATAGATTTACAACAAAGTTATTAATTGCATAATGATTAAAGAAGAAGAATCTAAAGATCTACGAGAATTTGTATTTAAAATAGTAATTATTGGAGATGCCGCAGTAGGTAAAACTTCTTTAATAAATCAATTTGCAGAAAATTCCTTTAGTGAAGATTATAAACCTACACTCGGAGCTAATATAGTCAGAAAGGATGTAAATCTGAATAATACAAAAGTAAGACTGATAATGTGGGACCTCGCAGGACAAGAAAAGTATCGCGTAGTTCGGAGTATGTACTTTCAGGGATGTGAAGGAGCACTTCTTGTTTATGATGTTACACGTTACCATACCTTGGAGAACATAAACAATAAATGGCTACGAGATTATAAAAAACATGTAAAAAAGATGGGAGCTTTTATCTTAATTGGAAACAAAACCGATCTAAAAAACCAGGTAGCTGTCCCAACAGAAAAAGGAGAGGAATTAGCAAAAAAAATAAAAGCTAGTCATTTTATAGAAACGTCAGCAAAACTAGGTGAAAATATTGAAATGGCATTTTCCCTTTTAGTGAATCAAATATTGAGCAATAATGGCGTAATTATTTAAAAGATTTCAAAGGTTTGAAAAAAACCTTTTTTAATGAAGTATATTAACGATATAAATATTAAATATTTTAAGGCAAAGATAATTAAAAATGAAAGAAAAATCTCATGTAGTATCTAAAGCTCCAAAATCTACTATTAGGGAACTATTTGATCTTGCCTCAGGGCGTTCAGATGTTATCAGTCTAGGAATTGGACAACCTGATTTCATCACCCCAGAACCAGCAATACTGGGAAATATTGAAGCATTAAAAAATAAAATTACAACATATGCTCCTACTAGGGGCGTTCCAGAATTATTAGAATTGCTGGAAAAAAAAGTTTATAGGATAAATAATATTAAAGCCAATTGGAAAGATAATATAATAGTGACAAATGGAGGTAGTCAAGCAATTACTTTAGCATTTGCCTCTATTTTTAATCCTGGTGATGAGTTGATAATTTCTTCACCGAATTTTATATCTTATTTCTATTGTGCTTTATTTTTTGGTGCTAAACTAATAGAAATAGAGAGAAATAAAGATTTTAGTCTTAATATTAAAGGAATACGAGATGCAATTACGCCCAAAACTAAGGCGATTCTCATTAATTCCCCGAATAATCCAACTGGTTATGCCTTAGCATCATCAGAATTGAAAAAGATTGTTGAGATCATCATTGAAAATGATTTATATTTAATTTCAGATGAAGTATATGAAAATTATATCTATGATGGATTAAATCATATAAGTCCCGCTTCTCTAAAAGATATGTTTGAAAGAACTATTACTTTAAATGCAATGTCAAAATTATTTTCAGCTACAGGATTTAGAATTGGGTATGTTATCGCATCAAAAGAAATTATAAATTTAATGGAAAAATATCACCAATATACAGTAGCGGGAACGAATCACGCTGCTCAATATGGATTTATAGAAGCATTAAAAATGGATACTAATTTTTTTAAAGAAATATTGAATAGTTTTGATGAAAGACGAAATTTAGTTTGTAATAGACTAAAAGAGATCGGTTTTGACCTTATAAAACCACGTGGAGCTTTTTATGTAATGCCCTCCACAAAGAATTTTTTGCTAAATGGGAAAGAATTTTCCCAAAGACTTATGAAAGAGCAAGCGGTGGCAGTTGTTGCTGGTAGTACTTTTGGTTCCTTTTCTGACTATATGATAAGGATATCCTATGCAACTGAAATAGAAAAACTTAAGGAAGCGATGAATAGAATTGAGAAATTTGTTCAAAATTTGTAATTCTTATTTTTAGAGATATCTTTAACAAATATTAAACTTATAGATAGTAAAAAGAGATTTTCTTTATAATTCATTATTTTAAACCCAATAATTTAGATAAAAATATAGAGAATTCTCATAAAAAACTTAGCTACCGATATAAATCCGTCTGAGATTCTTTTATATTTCTGGATTCAGTTATTTGCTTAGCCATGTTTTCATACTTTTCTATAATTTCTCTGGGTAAGGTAGACTTTATTTTATTCAATGCAAACTCAAAATGTTTATTTTCAATGGTTTTTAGTTCTTCCATCTTTTCTCTAATTGCCTGCATTCCTGCTTCACGGCACACATTTTCTAAATCTGCACCACTATATCCTTCGGTACTTTGAGCAATTCTTTTTAAAGAAACACTTTCATCTAATGGCATGAGTTTTGTATGCACTTCCAATATCTTTAATCTAGCTTCATAATCAGGTGCTTCAACAAAAATTAGTCTATCAAACCTACCTGGTCTTAAAAAAGCAGAATCAACAATATCGGGACGATTTGTACTTGCTATTATCACAATTCCTTTCCGATTTTCAATTCCATCCATTTCAACTAATATTTGATTCACAATTGAGGCAAAAGTGTGCGTTCCTTCATAATTGCCTCTTCCTGAAGAAATAGCATCTATCTCATCGAAATATAATATAGAAGGTGCTGCTTGTCGAGCTTTTCTAAATATATCTCTAACCGCCCGTTCACTTTCACCAACCCATTTAGAATAGATTTCTGGTCCTTTGATTGCTATAAAATTTGATTGACTCTCATTTGCGATTGCTTTAGCTAATAGGGTTTTTCCACATCCTGGCGGACCAAATAGAAGAATCCCATTAAGTGGTCGTATTCCTGCCTTTTCAAAGAGCTTAGGATGGTCTAATGGCCATTCCACAGCTTCTATTAATTCTTGTTTAATTTCTTCTAAACCTCCTATATCATCCCATCCAGCATCTGGAATTTCAACCATTACTTCTCGCATTGCTGAAGGTTCAATTAAATTTATTGCTTTAGTAAAATCTCCATCCTCTATTTTTAATTCTTGGATGATCTCACTTGGAATAGGTTCATCTAAATTAATTTTTGGTAATATTCTTCTTAATGAAAACATTGCAGCTTCTCTACTAACTGCCATAATATCGGCACCCACAAATCCATGAGTTATTTCCGCATATCTATCGAGGTTAACATTATCCTCAATTGGCATTCCTCTAGTATGTATTTGAAAGATTTCTTTTCTACCTTTATTATTAGGCACACCAAATTCAATTTCTCTATCAAATCTTCCTGGTCTTCTTAATGCTTCATCAATAGTATTAATTCTATTTGTAGCACCAACACAAATAATTTCTCCTCGACCACGTAAACCATCCATTAATGACAATAACTGAGAAACTACACGTCTTTCAACTTCTCCTGATGTATCAACCCTTTTTGGAGCTATAGAATCAATTTCATCAATAAATATTATAGAAGGAGCATTTTCTTCAGCTTCTCTAAAAATATCGCGAAGTCTTCCTTCACTGGCTCCATAAAACTTACTCATTATTTCAGGACCATTAATCGTTATAAAATTAGCATTTGATTCTTGAGAAACGGCTTTTGCCATAAGTGTTTTACCAGTCCCTGAAGGGCCATAAAATAATACTCCCTTTGGAGGATCTATATTTAATCTATGGAATAATTCAGGATGTTTTAAAGGTAACTCAACCATCTCTCTAATTCTCTGAATTTCATCTGTCAAACCTCCAACATCATCATATGTTACAACTCCACCAGAAACATTTAGAACAGCAACCCTTTTATTAACTTTTATTATAGTATCTCTCGTTATTTTTACAACTTTATCTCTAGGTCTTAGATTCTCAACGATCAACCGTAATGTTCCTAAAGTTGGTCTTCTTTTTCCTCCCATCTGAAACATTTTCATAATGTCAGACATAGGATTTTCTGAATCTTCCTTCTGGACAAATGTACCTAAAACATCTACAATGTCTCCTATTACTACGGGTTTATCAATCAATTTTCCCTTTATTGCCTCTGCTTGCCTCTTTAAATCAATATTGGGGCGTGTTGGAGTTAAAACAATTTCAATTGCAGGATATACTTCAGCAAGTTGAATTGTTATAAATTCTCCTATTGTTGCACCTACATTAAGCCGTTGAAGTCCATCTAATCTAATAATTCCTTTTCCTCTATCTTGAACAGAAGAAACGGCAATACCAGTCGTCTTTTTTTTACCCCTAATCTCAATAATATCACCCGTATTTAATTTTAGTTCGAACATTACATCTTGATCAATATAACAAAGAGAACGTCCACTTCTGCTTTTTTCTAATCTCTCTATTCTGAGTTTAACTATTTTAATCGGAATTTTTTCTTGCGACATTTTCAATAAACGAATTACTTATCAAATTTTCAAAAATAAAATAATCTAAATACAAATTAAAAAAGTAATAATGTTTTATTTTCTTTTTCTTTAATTTTTATAATAATGAAAATATCAGGATTTTTCTGAGATTTTTAAGCTTAAATTTTTTTCTAAAAAATTTTTAAATTTTTTTAAAATCTCTGATTCTCTAAGTGCTTTATTTTTATTTTCTTTTACATAATCTTTTCTTAATTTGATAATCTTCTTTTTTAAAGGTATATATGTCGAATCACGCAAGAGAGTATTCACATATAATCTTGTAATTCTGTCTAGACTTTCATTATTTATATTTGATACAATATTATTTATCTCTACTTTTTTTGGTTTAGAGATAATAAAATCTCTTTTTTCTTGAATTTTAGTTAAAGTATCCTTAATTATCTGGTTTAAATCTGTAATATGTGAAAGATCATACATGACGTCTGGTATATCCCATTTATATTTATAAAATTTATCAAATCTTTCATTGATTTTATAAATAACTGTGTTTGGAATTGGCTCACCTCTTTTTTCATTCCATTTTAAGCATATTTCAATAGGAGTTGATATATAAATAATAAAAAGAAATAGATTAAGACTTTCAGCAACATCTTTTAATTCATGCCGCATACTAGTATAATAGTTTAAATCATCACTAATTACAATATTCCCTTTTTTTAATTCATTCCATATTACTCTTAGATTTTCATTCCTTATGATTTGTTCTTTCTCGTGATCAAATTTATCTGGAGTCAGACTATACCTTATTATGTCTGGATCAATAATTTTAATATTCAAATTTTCAAATTTTTTTTCAAGGGCTATTTTTAATTTATTAGCAAAATTACTTTTTCCTGACGCTGGTAATCCTACCAAGCAAATTAAAAAATTTTGGTTAGCCAATAATCAAATCAACTAATTTATGTCAATAATTATGCTTTTTATTAATTCTTCCTTTTGTTGTCTTGAAAATGATTTTATCTCTAATTCTCTTCTCATTGCTTCACTTCTATTTTGATAAGATTCAAAATATTTTAATTCGATATGTTTTTTACCTCGACAAAATTTAGCCCCTGTTCCATTCCTATGTTCATGCCATCTTCTATAGAGATTATTCGTATATCCAGTATAATACATCATTTTTCCATTTTTATCAACAACCTCTAAAATGTATACATAATAAACAACCATATCGAATCCTCTAATTGATCTATCAATATTGTTCTATATATTTTTTTAGTTCATTTCTGTAAATATCGTTAAAATTTACCTACTTGCGGTCAAATATATATATAACGATATCATATTTGATTAATTAAGTAATTATGAATTAAATTTTTAATAATAAACTATAATTTAATATTAACATTCAAACAAGATACAATACTCGATACAATGCCAAATGGGATTTTTTTAATTCAATGGGATGAAGTTGAAGGGGGTATTGTTTATTTAAAATATCCCGAAAATTTAGAGATCCCCACTCCCGTGGTGCAACAAATTACAATATCACATAATTTTACAGAATCTTACATAATTACTGAAGAAAAAGATTGGAACTCAGTCTCTTATTATAATGAAAATAAAGAAATTATAGTTGTTTTAGTCTTAAGTAGGTATGATGATGGTAATGATTATTTAGAAATCCTTGAAAAATTTAATGATGAAATCGATAAATTATCTGAACAAAAACTGAAAGAAAATTTGGAAACTATGTTTCATATTAGTCTAGATGCCTTCCGTACAACTGATGAGGTGATAACCAAACTAAGCAATGAAGTAGCTTATCTAAAAACAAGAGAATATGATTTCGAAGTAAAATTTGATTTCATAACAAAATCAAATCACTTATCAGTAAAAAGTAAAATTTTGTTCTTATTAGCAATAAACGAATCAGCCACTATTGAAGACTTTGAAAAAGTGATAAAGACAAGTAAACGATGGCTATCTAACGTACTTGAAACTCTTGTAAAAAATCAAGTTGTCGGATATGATCCCAACAAAAATACTTACTTCTTAAAAGTATGAAAACCGTAAGGATAAAAATTAATGTATATGGATATGTTCAAGGTGTATTTTTTCGTTACACAACCCGAAAAGTTGCTAGGAGACTGGGTTTGACTGGATATGTTAAAAATATGCCAGATGGGACTGTATATATTGAAGCTGAAGGGCCTGAAGATAAATTACTTGAACTATTGAAATTTTCAAAAAAAGGACCTAAGCATGCTCAAGTAGATAAGGTTGAGTATACATACACTAAACCGACAAATGAATTTAAAGGATTTGATTACTCATTTGAATATTAAATATAATACCTCCATAACACTCTCTTTGAAAAATGATTGATTAAATTCTATATTTATGTCGGTTTATTTAAAACGAAATAACTATTTAAAAATATTCCAGGCACTAAATCATAATAAGATTAGATTTCAAACACCATTAATAATCAAAATGTTTGGAATATTAAATCATGTTAATATGCGAAATGAAAATCGATATATCTTATGCAATTTCCTTGACCAAAATAGTGATCAGATTGGTTTAAATGAGGATATCTATGAAATTAATAATAATATATCCCTTAATCAGTTATTTCTGTTGGCATTTAACAAAGCTAAAGAATTTAACTTATTAAATGCGTTATATAATGAATATCTTAATTCTATCGATGCAATTAGAGAGAAGAAATCATTTTAGCACTCTTTTTAAGATCAATTTCTGAGAGTTTTCTTTAATTGAAAAAGAATAAAAATTTAGAAAAATAATTATATAAAGGTTATATCTTGGTATTCTGAATCTCCAATATCCGATTTTGCTACGCCCAATTCCCTAACTTGTTGGTTTAATTTTAAAACTGCATCTCTTACAATTTCTTTTTGTTTTGCTCCCGTACATACTATACGTCCTGTACTGAATATCAAAAAAACTGTTTTAGGATCTTGCATTCTATAAATTAATCCTGGAAATACTTCAGGCTCATACATAGCATATTCCATTACGATAGCAGCCATGTTTAAGTCAATATTAGTATGTAAATCCCCTGAAGCTACAATATTTTGAATTGTAATTTCAGGATTTGAGAGTTTTATTCCTGCCTTTCTGATATTTTTGACGACCTTATCGACAACTCGTTCTGCTTCCGATGCTTGTCTAAGACCCGTCACTACCATTTTTCCAGTCGAAAATATTAGTATTGTAGCGCGTGGTTTTTCAATACGCATTACAAGTCCAGGAAAACGTTCAGGATTATATTCTACTTCCTCATGGCGTCTTGCTATCTGGTTTAAATCAATTTTTTCTGTAATTTCAACGGTAACAGTGGCTACTACATTTTCAATTTTATAATCTAAATCTGTTTCATAGTCGTATTCTTCTTCTTGATCTTCATCTAATTCATCATCAAATTCTTCGTCTGACATGATTATAGTTAGTGATAATTATGATTTGAAATCTGAAAAATAAAAATATTCTTTATAACTACGTTTTTTTGTTAATTTTATTTAAATAAATCTTCCTTTATAAAGGTGGTACATTTAAAAAAGGTTAGTGCTGAAAGCACAAAATTTTGATAGTTATCAAAAAAATTTTAATATGTATTATTAGTAAAAATTGATAAATGAAAAGAATTGACTTAAGATTTTTTTAAGGATAATTTGAAATTTGATCTAAAATTCTTTTCGATAATTCTATAAATGCTTCTTCGACATTTTGACCCGTTTTAGCAGAAGTAATAATAATTCCTAAATTATTTTCATCAGCATATGCCATTGCTTGATCCTCAGTTATCTTAATTTGGTTTGTTAAATCAGATTTATTTCCTATTAATATTATAGGAGCTGCATCTCTAGCTTCTCTAAAATCTTTTATCCAATCATTAAGTTTCTCATATGTCTTAATATTAGTCACGTCATAGACTAATAACGCTCCATTTGCTCCTTCTAAATATAATTTCCTAAGAGATTTAAAGGATTCTTGACCCCCAAGGTCCCAAATTTGAGCAGAAACATCACCATATTGCTCGATATTCATATCCTTCTTTAAAAGATTGACACCGAGAGTACTTTTATAATTTTCTCTAAATTTATTTTCTATAAATCTATAAACAAGTGATGTCTTTCCCACATTGGCTTCTCCTAATAATGTTATCTTAATAATATATTTAGCTTCAGTCATAAATTATAACCTAATAAAAAACTTGTATATTTATTGTATATTCAAAGTATAATTTGCACTTATTAATAATTTTCTAATACAACATTAAAATTGATAATCAACTTTGTGTATAATAATACTCTTCAAAAAAAGGAATTGTAAAACATTATTATGGAAAATTAATCTTTCTGGAACACTATCATAAATTCACAATAATTCTCACCAGTTTGTAGACTACATCCAAGCTCTTGAGCAAAACAATGTCGATCACTTAATTTTTCTACGACCCCTGCTAATATTCCCGCTTCAAACGAGCAAAAACTTCCTGACGATTTAATTCCTTTTTTAATTAAATCTTTTATAGATGAATGGTCCCTTAATTTTAATTGCACTATTTCTTCAGAACTTTCAGTAATCTCAACTGAACCTATATTGAATTCAGTAATAATTCGTTCTAATTCTTCTGGAACTTGAGATACATCCTTAACTGCTTTAATTTTTAATGTACTTCCCAATTCATGTCCTAAATAATAAAAAATAGCTTCAAGTTGGTGTCCTAATGCTAGTAAAGCACCTACTTTCATATCTCCAATATCTTTACCTTCTTTTAGATTTTTTCTCATCTGGGCAAGAATTTTTGATAATAATTGCCTATCCATCAAATTTCACTCTTTTTTGTTTTTTTTTTTCATTTTTATATTTTAACTGAAGATATAAATGCATAGAGAACCGCATCTATAATCTCCTCTTCTTGGATGTTGACTGATAATCTCCTATCTGCTATAATTAAAGTGGGTACTGAAGTTATACGATACTCTTGAGTCAACTTTCTATTATCCTCCAATTCAATTGATATTTTTTCAATTCTTAATTTTTTTCCAAACAAAGAAATATTGATTTTTTTTAACATTTCTTCAACTGGTTTACATGGTGCACAATGATTTGAAGAGAAAAATAAGATTCTCGGATATCCTTGATTGATATCATCATACATTTTCTAATCTTCTTTATATTTATTATATAACTCTTTAATTATTGCCTGAAATGCTTCAAAAACGCCTTGTCCGGTTTTAGCAGAAGTTTTATAATACCCCATAAAATTCCTCTCTTCTACAATTTTCTTTATTTTTTTATCATCTAAATCTTTTTCATCAATTAAGTCGGTCTTATTTCCAAATAAAACAATAGGGAGATCTCCAGTATACTTTTTAATGTCTTCATGCCAATCTATAATATTATTAAAACTATCCTTATCCGTATGTGAAAAGACTATAATTGCCGCCTTACTACCCTTATAAAACGTTGGGCGCATAAAATTAAATTCATCTTGTCCTGCAATATCCCAAAAAAATAATTTACAATTATCACCATCTATTTCTTCGTCATATTTCGAAAATTGGGCACCTAGAGTCTTAATATAGTCCTTTTGAAAACTACCCTGCGTATATTTCTTAATTAAGGATGTTTTTCCAACAGCTCCATTACCAATGACAGTTATTTTAAATACGAATCCTTTAGCAGTCTCATTTTTTCCCATTTAAATCACTCTGTTTATATTATTTGTTCTATTCTCTTTGTAATGTATTATTTATAAAAAGTATACAATTTATTATTTTATTTAATTTTAATTGTTATTAATTTATATAAATAATAACAACTCATTTTAAATATTTACTTTGAGAGTCATGGTTCAAGACCCCAACGATATGATGTTTTGTAATCAATGTAAAATGAATGTTTTCCCTTCAAGACCTAAATTTAATATCATAATATATGTTATTTTTATTATAATATTGTTGTTTATATTTACTGCAATAACAATAATATCTTTATCAATTTTTTCAGAACTTTTTCTTTTTATATATTTTATGTGGGGTTTTATGATAATCAATCCATATCTTATCTATTTTGGATTACAGAAGAAGGATAGTTGTCCAAGATGTTATAAAAAAACCTGTGAAAAAAATTTAGAATATAAACCTTTTGGAGAAAAAGAACCAGAAATTTATAGAGAGTTAACGCCTTCCAAGAAAGCTATAAAAATTTTCTATTGTCCTTATTGTGGGCATTCTTTAAATAAAGAAGCACTATTTTGTGAATCATGTGGGAAAAAATTGGAATTATTTAGTTGATAAAAATATGGACATATTACAAAGAATAGAAAAGCTTTTTAAAATACTTTCTGATAAAAAATTTAAAATTTCTGTAGCAGAAAGTTGTACCGGTGGTTTTATTTCTCACATGTTTACTAATATTTCGGGATCATCAAAAATTTTTGAAAGAGCAATTGTCTGCTATAGTAATCAAGCAAAAATTGATCTGCTAAATGTAGATCCTAGCATTATTGAAAAGTATGGTGCTGTATCAGAACAAGTAGTTAATTTATTAGCGTATAATATTAGAATTCAATCAAATGTTGATATCGGAATAGGAATTAGTGGTATTGCCGGACCAACTGGAGGCACTCCAGAAAAGCCAGTAGGACTTGTATTCATAGGATTTTCAACTGAAAAGGAATCAATTATACAGAAGTTTATTTTTAAAACAGACCGTATAAATTTTAAAAGAAAAGTATTAGAAAAAATAATTAGTTTTTTAGAGGAATATCTAGTTAATTACTTCTGATAACAAAAAGATTTATCAGGTTTATTCTTCAATTAATATTCCATTTTCCATTATGGTTTTTGTAGAATCATCTTCATATTCAACTTTTATATTAACTTTAGGAGTAGTAACAAAATCCCAATGTAATTGAGAAGCAGATGTACCACCAAATGATTTATTAGATCCGAAAGCTACATGAACACTACCGTTAATCTTTTCATCTGTGAGAATATATCCAATAGGTTTAGTAATTACAGGATTACATCCTATACCAAGTTCAGCAACATTGTAAGTACGTATTTCAGGAACATTGTTAGCCCTATCTATTTTTTCCCTCTGTTTAAAAGCCTCTACTAAAGTATCTAAATTTTGGTCCGCAGTTACTTTATCCAGTAGTAATTTACCATTCTTGAAATATAGTTCAATATTTTTTATAATTTTGTTAGAGTATAGTTCTTTTGTGAGTGGACAAAAAATTTTCCCCTCTCCTTGTTTTTCATGTGGTGGAAAAAATACTTCTCCCGCAGGTAAATTCCCTCCTAAATCACCCAAGGCAATTTGTTCATCAGAAAGAATCCCATCATCAAGAATTTTAGAACGGTTTTCTATTGAAACCCAAAAATCAGTCCCAAGTTCATCATTAACATATACTTTTTTAGCATTTTCAAAGAAACGTCCTAAATTTAATGTGATCTTATGTAATTCTTCTGAGGGAATACTCATACCATCGACAATAAATTTTTCAAATAATTTGTAATCAATATTATAAAATTCAGCAGTTTTTTTCGTAGGCCAGGCCGCATAGACCCACTTTTTTCCTGGAGCATATTTCTCTGTCATTCCATATAAAATATTTCTCCGTGGCGCGTCTGATTTTTGAAATGCTTCTAATTTCTCTTTTGGTGCTCTATTACGTATAGATGGATCTTCGAGAAGATCTAATACGATGTAAGCATCAATATTTTCAAGCATTTTTAAATATGCTGAGGGTGGTTTTTCTATAGTTTCTACCTTAATTCTGTCATCTTGCCACTTATTTTCCTCAAAATAATCACTTACAGACGATATATGTGGAATACCTCCTTCTCTAAGAACACATAAACCTATTTCATCAAGTAAATCATAACAATAGAAACCCCCTCTTATAAGGATAAACTCCCCTTCTTTTTTGATGTTTATGCTTTTAACAATATTTTCAGCACATAATTTGATTTTTTCTTTAGGGATCATAATATCTCAAATAATTTATTAATAAAAATTGTTTTTGGTAAGTTTAAATTAAAACCAAAAAGTAAGAGAACAAAAGCATTTATTATTAAAAGTTGTTATATTAAAAATATTAAACTAGTTGTTATATTAAACTATTATTCTAAATATCTCAAAAGCGTACATAAAATTCTCAATTATGGTTGTTCGAGAAGCTGGTCTATTATTTAGGGGATATACTTTAATAAAAAAAAGTTACCACAAATCTACAAAAGGAAAAATAGATACAGACCTAAGGAGTGGATTGCTTACTGCCATATTGAACTTCGCTCAAACTACTTTTTCAAAAGATGTCATAGAATATTTTGAAGGTAAGAAATTTCTTATAGCATTTACAGAAGACAAAATTATTGCTGAAGATAGTTTTGAACCTGAGCTTTTAGTTTCATATGTTATTTTGGATAAAGAGAAAAAAATTGAAAAATATATGAGGAAAATTATTCAACCATTATTGAAAAAAATAACTCAAGAATTTAAATCACTAAATTCAGGAAAAAATTTATCGGAAGTTTCACAATTTAAAAATTTTAAACTATATCTAGATGAAATTTTTGGTTCTGATACAAATACTATTGATGAGAAATTTAAGAAAATATTTTAATTAATTTAGCTTATTCAGGAAATATTCTCAATGTACATGATTATTTTTGCATATTCTTCAAATACCATAAAATTATTGGTAAAACAATAGTTGCATCTGATATCACAGTGCAATATTTTGCTTTCTCATTAACTTTACCCCATGAAATTGCCTCTCTCAAACTTGCACCACTTAATCCACCAGGTTCTGGGCGATCCATGGTGACTTGGATGGCATAAGCGGCAGAAGTGGGGCAAAATTGTAATGATTGCATAATAAAGTTTTTTGGAACACCGCCTCCTATAATACATACACCTGCCTTCTTAGCATCCCATGCTAAGTTTACCATTGCTAACATATCTTTAAAATGATTCAAGTTCAAATTTTGGTGATGAAATCCTAATTGGATAGCTAATCCTGAATCAGTAAATGCGGGACAGAAAATTGGTATCTCTTTTTCAGCACATATTCTAAGAATGGAATGAGATGTTTTCGGTAATCGTTCTCCAAGAAATTTTAGAAATGAACTCACAGTCATTTGATTATCTGGTATACTTAATTTAGAAATAAAATCTTCTATACCTTCATATACCTTATTTGGCATGAATATATCATATATCCTATTTATATCCGCATTATGTAAATATCGATCATCAATATCATCTATATTTATATTTCCTTGTAAATGATGATATCCTAAGGCTTCAGCGACATCATGCGTCAAATTTGCGCCTGTCGTTACTAAAATATCTATAAAACCTTCCTTTAGGAAATCGAAAATAATTCTTTGTAATCCTACTGGAACCATAGCTCCAGCTAATCCAAAAAATTTAGTACACTCATGATTATTTATCATTTCACCATAAATTTCACAAGCTATTGCTAATCTTTTTGCATTAAATCCTGTTTTTTTCAATGAATTAATTAAATCAATGATATTAGTTTCCTTTTTGATTTCATATTGCTCAACTTTTCGTAATAACTTTTCAAAATCTTTTTCTGGCATTTACATCATATCTTATTTTTTACTTGAGATGAAGGAAATTAGCTCGGCAATTAATTTCGCTGCTAAATTACAAGTCATTTTATTTTTTAAATCTAAATTAGGTGCAACCTCAACTAAATCAAAACCTATTATTTTAAAATTTTTTGAAATGTCTTTTAATATTTTCCATATTTCTCTATAGGAAAAACCTCCTGGAATGGCATAACCTGTACCAGGAGCAATAGAAGGATCCAATGCATCAATATCTATCGAAACATAAAGATAATTTATATTAGATTTTTTAAAGAAATCTATAATTTTCATTATGTAATTATCTAGTCCTTCTATTAATTGATAAGCACTAAGATATTTAATATCTTCAGCATTTGCTAATTCTAACTCCGGGATATCGATATCTCTAGTTCCAGCTATAAGGAGATTTTTATTATTTATATATTCAAAATCATAAATTCTATGAGAAATTGTAGCATGAGAATAAACTCCCTTATCCCATTCTTGATAAAAGTCCAGATGTGAATCAAATATTAATACACCAAATTCTTCTTTCTTTACAAAATGATCTCCAATAGATTTTATTACAGGATAAGAGCAAAAATGATCACCGCCAATCATAATAGGTATTAGATTCTCATTTTTTTTATATATCTCTTCAATGAAATTCTTAATCGTTTTGAGATTTTTTTCTATATTAACTTTTTCAATCGTTACATCTCCAATATCGACAACTTTAAATTTATTTATATGAAAACCTAGTTCTGTTGTCCATCCAATATCATTTGTTACATCTCTGATGATTTTTGGTGCAATTGAAGAGTTGGGTAAATCTGTTGATGTTAGATAATCCCATGGTATACCAAAAATAACAAATTGGGTATCTTCTTTAATATCATTATCAAAATCAAAAAATTTCATTTTCTATTTACTTTTTAAAATTTTTTTCTTACATTTTATCTAATGTTTTAATTCCTAAGATATCTAATCCTGTCTTAATGACAATTTGTACACAATATATAAGTAATAATCTTGCCTTTTCTAATTCTTTATTATTAGATATAACTTGACAAGATGTATAAAATGAATTAAATGCTTGACATAAAGAGAGAAGATATTGAGGAATTAAATGAATACTATAGGTGTTTTCGGCTGTATCAATTATTTCAGGGAAATAAACTAATTGTTTTATTAAAAATTTTTCTTTTTCATGAGATAGTAAGTCCCAATTGATATCTGTAGTTATCTTTTCTCTTGATTTTGATATTATTGAAACAATCCTAGCATAACAATATTGAATATAAGGACCTGTTTCACCCTCAAAAGATATACTTTCATCTGGTTTGAATACAAAACCCTTTATTGGATTATATTTGAGAAGATAAAATATCACTGAAGCTAATCCAATGATCTCTGCTCTTCTTTTCTTTTCATCATTCTCTAATTCAGGATACCTTTTATTTACCTCAATAAGAGCAAGATTTTCGACTTCTTCAATCACATCATCAGCATCAACCACAGTACCTTCTCTACTTTTCATTTTACCACTAGGTAAACTAATCATTCCATATGAAAGATGATAATTATCTTCTTTGAACCCTAAAAGATCTAATATTGCAAAAAGCCATTTAAAATGCTGTATCTGTGGATCGCCGACAATGTAAATTGATCTATCATAATTAAAATCTTCTTTCTTTTTATATGCTAAGTATATATCCTGAGTTATATAAATAGAAGTTCCGTCGCTTCTAATCAAAATTTTATCATCAAGATTATATTTCTCTTTTAATTTTGCAATTATAGCGCCATCTTTAGTTTTTTCAAAAAGGCCTTTTTCCAATCCATTTAAAATTTTTTCTTTTCCTTTTAGATATAATTCAGATTCATAATACTCCTTATCAAATTTAATACCAAATTTATTATAAGTTGTCTTAAATCCCTCAATTGCCCATTTATTCATCTTTTTCCATAAATCTATAACTTCTTGATCTCCCATCTCCCAAGATCTTAATAAATCTTGGGCTTCTTTATCTAAATTAGAATCTTTTTTAGATTTCTCATTATAAAGTACATAATAATCGCCAACAAAATGATCACTTTTCTTATTTGGTTCTTTATCATGTCCCCATTTTTTATATGCAAGCATACTCTTACAAATATGAATTCCACGATCATTATTTAAGTTGACTTGAAAAACATCGTGTTGTTTATATTCCAATAAATTAGATAGAGACTTTCCAATAACCATATTTCTCACATGACCAAAATGGAGTGGCTTGTTAGTATTAGGAGAGGGATATTCAACTACTATTCTTAATTTATCCATTTTTTCTGAAATTTCTCTTATCCTACCATAATCATACTTAAATTCAAAAATATTTTCTAAAACTGGTCTTTGTTTAATTGTAAAATTTAAATATGGACCTTCTGCATTAATGCTCTCTATAAACTCGATTGGTTTAATCTTCTCTTTTAATTCTTGAGTTATCAAATCTGGTGACTTTTTTAGAATTTTTGAAAGTTTGAAACAAGGGAATGCGTAATTATACTCAAAATCAGGAGGCGGGGTCTCTATTAATGATTCAATTTGTTTTAAACTAAGATCTGAAATATATTCCTCTAGAATTTTAGCTATTGATTTTTTATCTATAATTTCCATTTTAAGGATCAGAGTAAAATCTAAAACTTTTATTTCTACATTAAATGATAGTTTTATCTGTTTTGATAATTATATCCAAAATAGCTCATAAAATTTATGTAAATGAATTGAAGTTTTACATTATCTTTAAAATTAAGATTAAATAATATAAACTTTATATTTTAATAAAAAAAAGGTTAAAATTTTTTAAGAAAGAATATAATTAAATTTCTAGATATCATAAAATCGGTTATTGGGAATATGATGACAGAAAAAAAAGACAATTTCGTATTGAAATGGAATGATGATTCTGGGCTATTTTTACCCGTTGAATCTGATGCAGATATGAATGAAGGGATTTTCTTAGAGCTCGTTAACGAAAATAAATGGAGATATTTTTATATTAAGGGTGCTTCATTAATATCTAGACGTACAGCACTTAGAGCTGCAAGCGGCATATCAAAAACGGGATATGTTCACCCAAAAACAAACATTCGATATGGTGTGAAATGTGAACTTAAAGAAGAGATATCTCCATATGAGGATATGCCTGATACTCTTAGAAAATCCCAAAGATCATGGTATAAAGGAGAATATAAACAATATTAAGAAAATCATTTTTTAATTCTTGTTCTTGCACTTCTCTTAAAAATTTATGACTCTAAAATTATTAAAGTCTTATTTAATCATTTTATTATGTTATGATATGAGATTTTTCAATTTTTTCGTCTTTTGAAATCCAATTTTTAAGAATTCTCTCTTTTATTTTTGGCAATATTTTATCAAAAAATATATATAAATAAGGAACCCCTTGATTGGTCAAAATTAATGAATCATATAATAATAATTCAAATCCAGATGGTCTTATTCGAGTAATCAATAAGTATGATTCCATCATAAATGATAGCATAAAACCAGTCCAAAAGATGAATAGGATTGTTTTATAGTCATATCTTAAAAAAATAAGTAATAAAAATCCACATATAACGGTAATAATTTCTACTATTCTTAAGTTACGCATATGCCTAATAGTAGTTATTTCTAAATCTAATAATGGTAAAAATTGCGACAAACTTGCAGTTATTAGCCAACCGCTATACACAAATACAGTCCATAAAATATTCTCTCTGAAATTATTCCTTTCAAACATTATCATTACCCAACTAAAGGCTATAAAACCATAAGAAAAATCCATCATGAAATCTACAATAAATTTATATTCTGGAGGTTTTATTTCACGAACTCCTGTGTTCCACCAAATAATACCATCTATTATTAAAAAAAGTATTCCACATATTAATCCTACATAAATTGGAATTTTTTTTTTCTTAATAATCAAAACAGTAAGAAAAATTAAGAAGAAAATTAAATCAAAAATAAGATAATCAAGATCAAAATTCCTTATTATATCATAAGTAATCTGTAACAAAAAAATCATCCATAAAAATATCCCACCAATTGTTTTATTTAAATTAATGATTGTTTTAATATTTTTCAATGATTTTTTGTTACTGCTTTAAATAAGATTTTAGTATGAAACACGACTGTAAGAATCTCTGTTAAATATCTTTAATCAACAGTCCATTAATTCATAGTTCCGAATATTTATTTCAGAATATTTTTTCAATGCTTCCTATTGTTCATTTGAAGTTCTGAAATAAATAAATATAGAAATATCTAATTTAAAATAAAAGTCTCATACTAGGGATGATACTTCTTCAACATTACACTTCAATTAGCCCCAGATTATTTAATAAAAGCTTTTATTTCAGGTGATTTAATTTTAAATTAATTCAATCAATTTGTTTTTTATATTATAATAATTATAAACTAGTTAAATAAAATTAAAAATAATAAAATTAAGCAAATCAACTATTTAAATAAACAAATCTATAAATAACATATAAAAATTTTTAAAAAGATATTATATCTTTTTAATATAAAACCTCAAAATATTTTATATAAATTAAAAAATTATAAATTATAGAAATCGTAATAGAGATTAACTTATATAAACTAGAATTCTCACTATAAGAAGCAAAAATACAAAAAAAATCCTTTCAAATCATAAAACCTATTAACTAAGGGAGGTAACTACTTAAATTGTATGACGCAACATATAAAATTGTGATCTTCGGAGATGCAGGTTGCGGTAAAACTACATTAACTCAAAGATTTTTAACAAATTTATTTAAGTCAGATTCAAAAATGACTATAGGCGTTGATTTCGAAGTTAAAAGTCTGGAAATTGATGGGAAAAAAATAAAACTCCAAATCTGGGATTTTGGTGGAGAAGAACGATTTCGATTTTTATTACCAACTTATGTTCGGGGGGCTAATGGTGCTCTATTCATGTATGATGTTACCAACTATAGTTCATTAGCTCATATTGATGATTGGCTTATGGTGATTAGAAGGGAACTTAGAGCAGAAGATCAATTTCCAATAATTGTAGTCGGCGGAAAAGCAGATCTTGTGGGTGAGCGTGAAGTAACGGGAGAAGAGGGTATTAATATAGCCAAATCTAGGGTTGTGGATGGTTTTATTGAATGTAGCTCAAAAACAGGTGAGAATGTTGAGGAAACATTCGAAGCTCTTGCTCGATTAATGTTGCAAAAGTCTAACTTACTATAATAAAAGAGTATTTTTCTATATTAAAAATCATTAAAAGAAAATAAGTACGACTTTTGTAAAACACTAAATTATGAATTATTACTCTTCCTTTTCTATTGCTAATCTTTGCTTGAGTCTTATATCTTGTCTTCTTTTTGAAACCATAATTTGAAAATCTAAATCTTTTTTAAAAGTATCGGCATATTGTAAAATTTCTTTGGAAACGTGATTTTCAATAATTTCATTTGTAATCTTAATCCCTCCAAAAATTGGTATTTCTGAAAATTTTTCAATTACATTTTCCAATAAATCTTCTGGTAATACATCTGATCTATCTTTTACTGCATCAGAAATTAATTCTCCTAATTTTTTATAGATTTCTCTTTTACTAAACTGACAAAGTACGCACTTTAAACTTCGATTTTTAAAGATATTTAGAATAATTAATCCAGTAATAAATTTAAAATTTCGAATTAAGAGATCTTCATCCTTGTGACTATAAACATTATCATAATGTTTTACATAATTCTTAGTGTTCATATATAACTTGGAAAATGTCCTTGCTCTATCGAAATAAGCGGGAACTATGCAAAAGATACGAGTAAACCAAAAGGGATTTATATCTAAAGGGGGGTCTTCATAAAATATATAATAAACCACCCTCCCATCTCGTTCTTTATATAAGGTAGATTCATTTTTTAGCATATTTAAATACGTTGAAATTGTTGTACGAGCAATTTCTTTAAAATATCGTCTATATTCATCCTCTACTTCTCCTGTTGTTATTTTTTTTTTTCCTTCTAAATAAAATTTTAAAAGAATACCTAAGATACGATTCTCATGAAGTCGACCAGTTTTTATTTGTAGCTCTTCTGATTCATCTTCTCTGATTTGGTACAAGTATGCAATTTCTGGGGCAACCTCTTGAATGACTTTATCTATTAATTTAAGTTCAGTATCTTTAATTTCTGATCTTTCTAACTTTGCTCCTTCAATTAGAAGTTTCTCTAAATCTGTTCTTTCAGACAATACTAAATAGCTCCCTTAATAAAAATATTTTTTTCTTAAATATTACATTATTAAAATATCATTAATATTTTAATAAAATTTTTATTTAAGAATTATATTATAGCTATTTATTTTCTCCATATTTTTTTTTCCAAACGGGATCTGCTTCTTGCAGTAATCTCCGTTGGACCTTCCCTATTAGATTCTTAGGAATCTCACCGATAACGGCAATACTGTGGGGAACTTTGTAATTTGCTATGTTATTTTTTGCCCATTCTTTTATCTTTTGAGGTGAACAGTCAGAATCCTCCTTAATTGAAACCCAAGCTTTAATTTTTTCTCCATATTCTTCATCAGGAAGCCCAGCAACAGCTACTTCTACAATATCTGGATGTTTCATTAATAATTCTTCAACCTCTTTAGGAAACACGGAGTAACCTTTACATTTTATAAGTTGTTTTTTTCTATCTCTTATTTCTATTGTTCCATCTTCATTCATAAATCCAATATCTCCAGTTAGAAGCCATAATTTATCTTTATATTCTATAATTGTTTGTCTTGTTTCTTCTGGTTCATTAAGGTACTCCAACATTATTTGGGGACCACTTATATAAATTTCACCGGTGTAATCAATACCAAAATTGGTATCATCAAGATTTCCCATACATATTGGACCTTTATTTGAATCATCAATAGGCCAAATTCCCCATTCTGTCCCTGTAAAAGGCATTCCAATGCTCCCAATAGGACTTTCACCAAATAAGTTACCTGCACTTACGGCAGGACCAGCTTCTGATAAGCCATATCCTTCTACAATTCTACCACCTGTATTTTTGATGAAGGCATCTCGGACAGGTTCATGTAAGGGTCCAGCCCCTGAAATACATAAAGTTAATTTACCTATAACTCCTGGAAATCTTAATTTTAAATTTTTTAGTTCTGCTAATCTTTTAAACAAAATTTCTGTACCCGTATATATTAGTCCTTCTTTACAAGGCAATTTCTCAATTTGCTCACATAATTCGGCTTGGGTTGGAGGAGTTGGGAAAAGCATTATCCACCCACCAATAGCTATTGAAGTATTCATTACAACTGTATGAGCGAAACTATGAAATAATGGCAAAATACCAATATTTCCTATTCCTGGTTTCTCACCACCTAACCAAAGTTTACATTGTGTAGCATTTGAGACAACATTAAAATGTGTTAAAACAGCAGCCTTAGGTAACCCTGTAGTTCCACCCGTCATAATATACGTAGCAGGATGTTCTTTTGCATTGATAATCACATTTGGAACATTTTTTTCCGTTTTTAGGAGTTCTTGAAATTTAAGTGCGCCTTGAAAATCTACTTTTCCTGTTGGTATTTTTTTTATAAATTTCCCAATTGCTCTTTTTACTCCTTTAATTTCAGATATATCAGCTTGATTACTATAAACGACTATCTCTATTGTTGATTCTTGAATAATTGGCTTAATTGATGATTCATATAACGCATCTAAAACAATAAGCATTTTTGGCTTTATTATCTCAAATTGGTGAAGAACTTCCATTGGTTGAAAAGTAGGATTAATTCCACTGGCAATAGCTCCAATCCTGGTAATAGCATAATAAGCAACAATATATTGAGGACAATTAGGAAGGTATAACGCAATAACATCACCTTTTCTTATTCCTTGATTCACTAAGGCTGTAGCAAATGATTTAACATAATCTTGAAACTGTTTATAAGTTATCCAACTATCTAAAAACCAAATAAAATTATCTTTCTCATATTTTTCAACCTGTTCATCTAAAAATTCATTTAGCGTTTTTTCTTCGAATTTAGTATTATAGGGAACGTTCTCTGGCCACCATTTTTTAAACCATCGTTTATTTTCGTCAACATAAAAGGATTTGTGCATTTTTAAGCTCATAAATTCTACACAATTTCTAATTTTTTTTTTTTAACTTATATCACTTTGATTTTCTAAAATTAAAGCTTAGTAAGAATTAGTAATTGAAAAATCTTAGCGTTAATTTAAAATTATCAAATTTAATAACAGAAATCAATAATTTTGATTAAAAAAAAATAATAGAAAAGAATAAAAATTAATATCTTCTATCCTTTCTCATCTTTATCAATATCGTAGCAACCCCTACTAAACTTACTCCCGCAATCAAGAGGATTATTGCCCAGAAACCTTCCTCTCCGAAAACCATATAGACACTGAAGGTTGGATCGTGCCATATCCCTTGACCAGTACCATTAAACTCGGGATAACAAACAGCATATACCATCACATCAAATTCAGTTCTAATTCTAATATCTGAAGCATATGTTTTAGATTCAGTCCCATTGGCTAATTTAAAGGTATCATGTCTATCCAATTCCCATTTGTACAGAACGAGTGGCAATATATTTGTACTAGCATCAAATTCAGATGCTGTTTCATTATCATCACCTAATCTATAAAATGGACCAGCTATATCGACTAAGTCTAATTTTTCTTCTGCTCTTCTGCCAATGTAATTACCCACCTTTAATTCATGGGTTTCGTTATCATAATCTTCTCTAGGATTCAGAAGTACTTCTGGATCATCTACCTCATCATTAACATTTACATTTAAGTGGAAATGTAATACTGTAGAAACATAAATAATAGCAAAATCTAATCCTGCAATATTTGAATTAGGACCATTACCGTCATTCCAAGGAGCAAAAAATTGATCCAATTTAACATTTCCCCTCGCTGCCCCAGTTTCTGCATCCCTAGTTGGTATAAATGTGAATCCAAAATAAATATACTTAAGATTTTCCTGTTCTGTTCGTAAATATGAATCTAAATCAACAAACATGGGAACTGCAGATATATTTACATCATTTATACTTAAACCCCATGAAATACTGTTTTCTCCTTCACTAGGATCTGGTTTTATAAACTCGAATTCTCCTACATTTCCTAAAATGAGTCTATGACTTAGCTCAGAACGATCAGGAATCTGTATTGGATCTCCAGCGTCATCTAATACAAGATTGCCATTATCATCAGTTACATTTACATAATTAGCCGAGATTTTGTTATTTGAATCCATATCATCATATAAGAATGCTCCTGCTAAATGATGGGTGAAAAGGTAATATTCAATATCACAACCATTAAATGCGCCAGCTATAGCATCTTCTGATGATCCATTACCTCCAGTCACAGCGCTAAGAATTTCACTTACATCAATATGAATTTCAAAATTTTTAATCCATAATTGAATTAAATCAAAGGAAAATTGAGTCCAAATTTTCTCAGCTAAATCTCCTCCTGTTGATGGTGTTAATAGCCATTCCATATAATTATCTCTCCTATTTGTGGCATTGTTCTCCCAATATGTTAAATATTCAGAAAACCCATCTTCTACCCTAATATCATTGTCGGAAATATTATAATCAGAACCTGTTAATTTCCACGTTTTCTCAAGAGTATAATCTGATGGTGTTATATTTAGTTTTTGCCAGGTTATGGGATTTAATATAAATAATTCATCTCCAGTAAAGGTATCATTAATGTGAATTAAAAACCAGGTAATTATAGAAATACCCTCCTTAATAACATCCTGAGAAATTTGTGCACCCTCTTGTTGAAGTCTTAATAATTTCCTCATAAATCCGAGTACTCTATTTATAGCATCTACAAATGATTTGTCATGATCCCAAATAATAAGAGTTATGGCAGCGCCTACTTCTAATTCAAAAGAATAGCTACCAGTTTTAGTAATTTCACAGTAAGCAAATCCTTGATTATCTGGAACACGATAATCGTTCGGAAGAAGGTAAATCTCTTTATTATTCTGAGAGTTGAAGCTTTTAACACCAGAAATTGTTCTTGTGGTATTGACACTTAATACATAGACACTATCCATTTTTTCATGTTTAGTAAGATTTAATCCTTGCACTAATAATGCTTCGAATACAGAACCAAGTATCTGTCCAGCATATCCTAAGTTATTACTAAAAATAGATCCAAAACCACCCCGAAAACCATCGAAAATACCAGCATCCACTTGATTCAAATTTAAATTATCATTATAATCCTTTTTTTGGCCCATTACTGACATAGGCATTGTAAATACGGAAGTGATTACGATTGTAATAACCATTAAGGACTTAATATTTAAATTTTTCATAATATTCTCATTTTTTGTGATTATAATTTAGTATCTATTAGTTTTATAATCGAAATATGACTTTTTAATAATTTTTGTTCTAATATAATAGAAGCTTCAAAATAATCTTCGTTGACCCTAAATAAATAATGTTGAGTCCTTAGGGAACACAAATCTATTTTTTCTTTCTATTTGTTATCATCATTATAGCAAGAATCTATTATATCAACTAATAAAAACAAAAATGATTAACATTTTAAGGATTGGGTTTTAAAGGGCTCCTGAAATTCTTCTAATTTCTAGCAGATACAATTGTTAGCTTTATTTCACTCTACTTGAAAAAAGGTATAGAAAAATACAAGAATATATATAATTGCTGAAAGAAGTAAACTCCAAATTCTTAAGAATTCAGCAAAATCGGCTGTAGAAAATATTACGTTTGACCCTATAAACACAGCAGCAATAAGATATCCGAATAAATGACTTTTAAAACTCTTTACTTTTGATTTTCCTTGGAAATAATTTACAATTGAAATAAAAATTATAAGAATAAATCCTCCCCAATAAAATAATTCAATTATATCAAACTCATAGAGGTCTAATAATAGGAAAAAACCAAAAAGAAATATTTCAAGAATTCTAATATTCCAAATAATATCCTTTTTTGAAGAATCTACCCATAATTGTTCATATTCACTAATACCTGAATTATACAATAATAAGATAAAAGAGCCAAAAGCTAGTGCAGTAAATAATGAATAAGAGATACTAAATAAATATGGTAATATAGGTAACCATAAATCATTCCATAAGAAATCTGCTAATGCTAAAAAGCTGGGTAAAACACTTGCAGCGCAGAATATTGGAATTAATGATGCTAATATCATCATAATCCATGTTATTTTTGAGATCTTTGTATCATCCTCCCATCGTTCTTTTCTAAATGTTGTTAATCTCCATGCCATGGAAGCAAAGCTTAAAATAGAAATTACTGGTGTAATCACAGGAAAAATGAAAATTAACATAATATAAATAGCATTTATACCATAGAAGAATTTCATTCTGGATGGAACTACACTTATAGTTTTATCAAAATTATCAAGAGTATTAGCAAAGCGATTAATAAATAGTATCATGAAGAATAACCATGAAACACTAAAAATAAATGGACTTAATATTTTAATTACAATAAATATAATTGTAGGGTCATTTGTATACCATAATGTAAAATTTGCGAAGTTATATATTAAAAAAATCGCAATAGGAACTAAAATTATTGAAATTAAAATAATTAGGCGGCTGACTATTATCCCTTTTATCTCTTTAGACATAATTTAGACTATTACATTGAACTTTTAATATTAATATAGAATACTATGAATTAATAATTAATATATTTTCTATTAGAACTATAAACAGATACAGATTCAAAAAAATTGATAATTTTTAATAGTATTTTAAATTTTAAGTTATTTCACATCTACTTTTTTGCTCCACAATTGGTGCAAAATAAGTCTTCACTAGTCAATCTAGCTCCACAATTTTTACAATAATCAGATGTTGGAGTACTTACTTCTTCTACAACTTCTCTAACGAACATTTCTCTTGGTTCTAGATCCTCATCTTTAACTTTTATTTTCTTCTTCTTTTTCTTTTCTTTCCCACCCTTTGATTTATATCTTAAACTTCCTATGAATGCTCCAAATATGGCACCTACTATTGTTCCTTCCAAAACAGCAGTAAGAACAGCAACAAGGTACGGTAAATCGGTTAATCCTAATAATAAGCCATCTAGAATTGCTGTACCAAATCCAAAAGGTATCACAACTGCTAATATGATGTAAACTAATGAGAGTATAATTGCATATCCTATACCTATAGCAAGACTAGTATGTACCCCTCCGCGTGGTGTGTGAGCAAAAAGACCACTAGTGATAGCACAACAAAGAATCCAAGGAATTGTTACTGCTATAATAAGCATTACATCGTTGGGACGATAAAATAAACACCAATGAATGGGAAATAGGAAGATCATAACAGCTCCAATAAACATACCAGCAAGTAATTGGATGAGTATACCAATTCCACCAAGGGAACTTGTTAATGACCCTATGGCATCATCAATGTTAGTAATCAATCCTCCTGTGACGCCCTCAGTTAGGTTAAGAAACCTAAATGAAATAAATGCCATTGGAATAAGACAACACATTCCAGCACATCCTGACTTAATAACACGACCCCAGCCCAAATTTATTCCCCGTGTATAAATGGTTTAATGATTTTAATTTCATTATTACTATTCAACAATTAAAGAATATTTATATTTTTGTTTTGAATCACTATTTCAAATATTATCAATTTTGTAAATAGTATAATTCTACTTGGTAAGTATCCATTCTAAGTTTTTATTTTCAAATATAAAATTTAAAAAAAGGAATAAAAAATAAATTGTTTTTTATTTAATAGAAATTATTTTCCCGCCATCCATTCTAATTGTTTTGGTTCCATAAGCAGATAAGTCTCTGTGTGTTACTACCAAAACAGTCGTTTCCATTTCTTTATTTATTTTTTTCAATAATCCCATAACGTCTTTTTCAGATTGAGGATCCAAGTTTCCTGAAGGTTCATCTGCTAAAATAACCCGAGGTCTATGAATTATAGCCCGAGCAATTGCACACCTCTGTTTTTCTCCACCAGACATTTGTACAGGAAAATGATCTTTACGATCAAGCAAATCAACATCTCTTAATGCTGCAACCGCTCGATTTTCAATTTCTTTCTGTCGTAAAACAGTTGGCCATAAAACCGATTCAACATTTTCCATCGCAGTTAAAGTTCTCACAAGATTAAAATCTTGAAATACAAATCCAATTTTCTGTCTTCTAAGTTTACTTAATCTGTCTTCCGTTGATCTGGCGATGTTCTCTCCATCAAATATGATTCTCCCTGAATCTGGGAGATCCAATCCAGAAAGAACATTAAGGAGAGTAGATTTACCACAACCAGTAGGACCTTGAATTATAGCAAATTCTCCAGATTTTATTTTTAAATTTACATCTGCTAAAGCTCGTATTATAGCACCAGCTCTTCTATATTCTTTATTAACGTCTACAGCTTCAATCATAATATCTTTTTCTGACAATTTTTTCCTACCTCCTTATTCACCTACTTTTTTTAGTGCAATAATTGGTCTAACTTTGAGTACTTTTCTATACGCTAGAATAAATGCAATTATTTGAACGCCTATAAATATCAAACTAGTGATGACTACAGGAACCAAATCAACTAAAATTAAAAGAGGAATATTTATAGCTGTTTGGTTAATATAAGCAACAATAGCGGCGTAATGAAATAACATTTCAATTACTATGAGAAACCCTACAATCGTAGTAAAAAAGATCATACCTGAAACCAAGGATAATATATTTTTATTAGTATAGCCGATACATTTAAATGTAGCCCATATACGTCTTTTTCTGGAAACTAAAATCCAAGCATAAAGCATAGAGAGAAATAAAGATGTTCCAAGAAAGATAAATACAAAATTCCATACAAAATCTCCAAACATTCCTTTGAAACCTAAATCTATGAAGAAAGAAGTTAAAAAAATCAGAACAGTATAAATTAAAGTGAATACAACAAATACTTTTTTTTCACGCAAAGAAAGAAGTATCGCTTTTCTCCACATTCTAAATGCCAAAAAATTTCACCGTATGTTTTTCAATTTATTTTTAAATTATATTTAAATTTATGATTGATTTTATTTATGTTATTATAACAATTTAATAATAAATATTTTGGTGGAAATGTCCGAAATTGAAGCAATTATCGATGCATTATTAAATGAAGAACAAAATATTTTTGGAGTAGCGATAATAAGTAAGGAGGGGAATTTGCTAACTCAAACTGAAAATTGGAATATTGCTGGTGATTTAGGTTTAATCAATGAACTGCTAAACCAAAAGCTTGAGTTAGGTGAAAAGGGAATCAGTAGTATCACTATTCAAGGAATTAAATATATGATTGTAGAGAATACTGAAGAAAGAAAAATTGGTACTAATATTACAGGGAAAGGGCATATTATAATTTGTCCTGTTCCAATCGGAGGTACGGGGGCGTTATTATGTTATATTAATCCCCAAGCGGGACCAAGAGATGCTCTCTTTGCAACTCAAGAGTATGCTCTAAAATTAAAGGATTTTGTATAAATTATTTCAATTTTTTTTTTTAAATGAAGACCAGTAATTACTTAAAAGGTTTTTTAAACTGGATTTGATTTTATCAATTTCATTCTTTTTCGATTTTTTTGAGAAGTCTAGATATTCAAAAGCAGGTCTTTCATATTTCTCTTTAAATAAAGCTTGCATAACTGAATAAACACAAACAGGTAGACCCAATAAGCTGTAACCCCCTTCAAGAATAAAAATTAATTTTCCTTCACAGATATCTTCAGCAATCTTTAAAATTTTTTCGGTAAATTTATAGTATGAACTCGATGTTAACAAACAATTCCCTATAGGATCACTGTAATACATATCAAAACCAGCAGCTATTATAATTATATCTGGATGAAATTCTCTCAACACGGGTTCAGCGATTTTCATAAATTCTAAAAAATCATCATCAACACTATTCATTGGAATCGGAAAATTAATATTCTTGCCAAGGCCTTCTCCTGCACCTAATTCATTTATAAAACCTATATCTCCTTCTATAAAGTCAAATTCATGAATAGAGAAATAGAGAACACTTGGATCTTCATAAAAATATTGTGCTAGACCATCTCCAAAATGATTATCAATATCAATTATAGCAATCTTTTTGTTATAATTGAGTTTTTTCCGTAAATATAGGATTGAATTTGCGATATTATTGAAAATACAGAGACCTGATCCACCTTCTCTTAAAGCATGATGACCAGGAGGTCTAATAAGAGCAAAAGATTGACATACATCCTTGTTAATAACTGATTCAATTGCCTTGATTGCTCCACCGATTGCCTTTTTAGCCAATTTAAATGAATCCTTCGTAATAAACACCTCTTCATTTAATATAGCACTTTCTAAACTTGAGAGATATTTAATAGAATCAATATAATAAGTTGTATGGGCTAATAAAATAATTGATTCTTCTATTTCTTTAGGTTTTAGTAATTTTAGTCTATTATCGTTAAATAAATTCTTATATTCTAAATATAATATTATAGATTGAATTCTAAGTGGAGTTTCATATGAAAAAAAAAGAGGATGAGGATATGGGGGCTCATTTTTTGATGAAAAATCATCATCTATTATTAATCCAATTATGTTGTTATTTATCATACTAAAATTAAAAATATTCAAAAATATCTTAATAATTATAATTAAATTAGCAATTTTTTCTTAAATATAATTCTAAAAAAAAAAATTAAAACTGAAAGTGAGAATAAAATGAGTGTAATTGATGTTTTTATCACAATAATTCTAAATATTATCCCTATATTGATTTTGTGTATCCCCTATTTCTTCATTCGAAAAAAATTTATTGGAAAATTATATTTAAGAATATATTTAGGAATCTTAATTTTTTATGTCGTATATTGGTTTCTCCCTATTATTTTTCAAGCAGAAAATTCTCCTGAATATTTAGAAAATACTACAGAGACACAAGGTCTAGGTTTTTTAGCAGCGCACTTTGGTTCGCTTGTATCGCTTTTCGCTTTTTATCCATTAGTAACCCTACCCTATATTTTTTTTGTGGCACCTTTCATTTCTATATTATATTTGTGGAATCGTTTAAGAAAAGAAGAGGGATCAACAAAATCAAACCTAAGCTATGTAACTTATCAATTTACAGAAGGGCCTAAGAAATTAATACATAGGGGAATTTTAAAAAATAATTGGACAAGAGAAAAAGAAATCCTAAAACTATTAATAGTACTTCTCCCCATATCCCTTTACCTTCTACAAGTTATTTTATCTGTTTCAGGATTAGAGTCCGATCCTGCAATTACAGAAGAAAGTGCTTTAGGATGGTTTCTTGAGATTTTATTTGTTTACTTAGCGATATTTATCTTTAGTATTGAATTACTATTTAGTTCACAAGTTGCATTAAAAGGTAGATACATTGGAGAAGATATAAGATCGCAGACATATAAGAGTCTTTATACGGTTGGTGCCCCAATTTCAATATTATCTCTAATATTATTTATGATCCAATATACATCTTCTATACTTATCATTATATACTTCTTTGCCTACTTTATTATGGCTTCAGTAATATTTATCTTATTTCTTAAAATCTTTGAACCAATATCCATACTAATTTTTATAAAAATAATTGATTGGTGGAAAAATAGGAGTCAAAAAATAAAAAGCATAAATTACACAAATTTTTACTATGTAATAATTGCGGCTTTTGGTGCTATTGTTATATTTTTACTTCTAAATGTAGTATTTTTTCAACCATTATTTTCTATTGGCTTTCCAAATAGCAGCAACATTATTGATTCTGCAAAATTTATCCCTCCTGTGAATCCTACCTTAGATTCAGCAATTTCTTTTGATCTTATGATAATTTTTAATTTTATTGTTTTAGAATTACTTCCTATTATCATAATGGCAGGACTCTTAGCATTTATTATGAAATATATAAAATCTACGTTCTTAGGATTTGTTATGTATTTTCTTGTAATAATACTTTTTTCAGTTCTCTTTAGTCGTCTTGCAATGCCTACATTAATTAATTTTGACCCAGAAGAATATTGGATTACAGGTCAGACTAGTTATACCATTATTTTTAATTTCAGGTTTTATACACTTCGAACTGCTGCGTTAAGTGCTTATTTAAAAGGAGTATTAGGGGTGTTAGCACTTCCTTATCTATATTCTAGATATGTCTTTAACATTATTATCTGGACTCTGATGTTATTTTATAGTAGAAAGTCATTTAAAACGAAAAATGTTCCTATTGATGAGAAGAACTTAGAAAAGATTGTTTTTTCAACACTTACAGATTTTTTTTCTATGGATGATTATGAACGAGAAGAATCAAAATACTTAATATCAAGAAAAAAAGAATCATTTAGAAAACAATTTGAACAAGAACGAGAAGAAGTTAGAGATTTACTAAATATTCTTAAAGAGGATAAATTCTTGGATATACTTAAACCAGAAGATGAAAATGAGAAAAAACGGTTCTTCTTTACCCTCAAATATCTTTTTTTCAATGGTTTTATCGATATATGGAAACCAGAATTTAAGTATACCTTTGAAAAAGTTGAAAAACAAGGACTTTACATCATATATGGAGATGGGAGAGGTGTTTTTAATTATGCTTTTCGAACTGAAGAAGTTCAAGATCCTGGTTTAGTTTCGGGAATGTTCTCTGCAATTACAGCATTTATTAAAGAAATGACCAAATCAACAGAAACCTTAAAAAAAATAGACCATGGAGATATTACCATACTTCTTGAATATGGAGACAAAATATTTGGAGCATTATTCATAAAAGGTACCCAAAGCTCAGAAATACGAGCCCCACTGAAGGATTTTGTTTATAAGTTTGAAGAGAAATATAAAAATATATTAAAAGATTGGACAGGAGCTCTCCATCATTTTGTATTAGAAGATGATAATAAACTTGTAGAAAATATATTTAAAGAAGATTAAAAATTATTTTTTAAAATTTTTTATTCAGAAATCCTCATCATTTATGACTTTTAGATATTTATCTGAAAATATAATTAATGAATTTTACTTAGTGAGTAAATAAGTATTTTATATAATAGTTCTTTATTATATTTTGAAGAAATTTTTAGACTAAATTAGGAAATGAATAGGACATGATGGCTATTCTTAACATAATTAAAATAGTAACTGCAATAATTTCTGTTTCCTTATCTTTAATTGTGGGAACTAAAGTGTTGTCACTAAATCCAGATAATTTATTAAATAGATGGTTTGCTGCATTTTTTCTCGCTACTTCAGGAGGTTTTTCATTTTATACTATATACCATTTTATTCTTAATAATGCTAAGATTATTATTCCTCTAATGATAACTGCTCAGATTTTTTATAATTTTCTTTTTGTATCTTTAGTAATGACAGTATTTGTTTTAGAAAAATACAAAGAGATTGCGATGAGTTTCAAATATCTTGGATCAATGATTATAATTTTTCTTATCATGAGTGTTGGATATTTTATCTTTCTTCCTGAATTAGATGAGGACCTTTATGCAATAGGTATTGTTGATACAGATACTTTTTTGGGTTTGTTTATTTTTGTAAATAGTATCAGGATAGGATTAGCTGTTTATGTTGTATATAAATATGGTATGATGGTAAAAAAAGTAGGAGAAGAAACTAAAAAGAGGGTACAATGGTTGTTTATAGGAATCTTCATAGTTATTATAGGGGTTATTCTTAATTTAATAGGGGGAATTTTCAAAGAAATTGGAATAGAAATTATTGCCTTGATTGCAATTGATATAGGAATAATAGCACTATTTAAAGGCTTTCTAATTAAATAAAAATGTCGTGGATTTTCTTGTTTCATTTATTTTATTAAAGAAATCTGGTTTTCTACTTTATAAACTTCTATGAATTTATGAGTTTATAATTATCTGAAAATTGATTTAATACGATCTCCAATTTTTAATCTTAGATCTCCGAGGTTTTCATCAATTTGGGGTATAAAAGCTTTAAAATATTTTGGATTTTTCGAAAATATATCATCGAGAGAATATTTCTTAAGAAATTGAGTGATCATTTTTTCTAAATGATTTTGTACTAATTGACGATTTGTATTTCTTTCAATAATAGCAAATGATAATAAAGGTCTAGATTTACTTTCAGGAACACTTGGTATTTGAACCATTTTATAATGACAGATAATTTCAAAGTTCTGAAGAGATATAACATTAATTTCATCATCAAAAATATCAGTAATATAATCTTTCAAGCCCGCTAAAAATTTAGCTCGTATATTAGGATTTAATATCCTATCTGAAGATGAGTAATACCTAATATTAATCAAATTTTTCATGCCAATGTTAATACCAACTTCTACAACAACCATTTTAGAAAAAGATCTTAAAGGTTTTTCGGTTAGTTTAGATAAATATTTTACTTTATTGTATTAATTAATGACAAGATTATTTATATTAGTTTTTAAACCTTTAATTTTCTGAAAAGTATTATAGTTCCTTCTAAATCTTGAAAAGATTTTTATACAAAATTTTTCTATTTTTTCTTACAGAAATACATTTTAATAGAATCCGTTTACTATTCAGATTTCTAAATGACCAATATGTAATGAAATTAGAAAATAAAATATAGATACGATACAATTAACTCGAAAAAGTAGAAGAATTTTAATTAAAACTAAATAAACTATAATTTGTGAATTTTAGAGTCTAATAGGTGTTACCTTCATGAAATTACAAGACATTTTTAAAGAAGAAAATATCCAAAAATTAAAATTTTTAACATATATACTTAAAATGATATATGAAGGAGCCACAGGATTTGAATTAGCCTATGAAGTTGAAAAAAACCGAAAAATTAGAAATTTAATTCATGATGGAATTTTATTTTATAATACTTTCATAGAAATTGGCGATAAAAAATTCATAGAAGCCCCAGATAAAAAAATTGAAAACTATAAATCCTTCAAAACTGTTGAAGATACTGAAAAATATATTTTCATGTTGTGGTTGAATGACACAATCACTTCACTTCAAAATGAATTATATCCTGAAGATAATTATACTGAATATTTTAAATCTAGAAAATCTAAAGAAGTAAAGGAAACAAAAAAAAGTCTGAGAGAAAACCTAAATTATTGTAAAAATTGTGGAGCACGTATTAAGAGTAAAGAACAGAGATTCTGTGAGAAATGTGGAGTAGATCTTAGTGAGATGTAATAAAGAACTAAGAAATAAAATATTGATAAGAATTCGCCATTTTTAAACCACTTCTAAATAGATTGTATAGGAATAAAATTTAGTATTGATACTTTTGGTTTAAGTGTTTAACAAATTATATTACAGAATAAGAATTTTTGATTTTTAGAGGGAATTACTTAAGATTTTTCCTTTTTCCCTCAATTACTGCTTTTCCCATCTCCCTTACTCTATCAAAAGGTACCTCTCCATCTTCTCTCAATCGCATTTTTATTGCTTCTTCAGGGCAAGCTGTAGCGCACAGACCACATCCAAGACATTTATCTCTTGACACTACAGCTATATCACTTAATTCTATCGCTCCAACAGGACAACGTTCAACACAAGTTCCACAATTAATACAAAGTTCTTCATCTATTATTGATTCAAACATGGCATTCAGAAACCTATGTTTATCTAATCCTTTTTCAGTAATTCCTTTCATTGTTAGACAACAGCAAGGACAACAATTACAAATATTTGATAGGTGTTTGGAATTCGCTCCTGCATGTACACACCCCGCTTCGTCTGTTTCTTTGATGATTTTTAATGCTTCATGAGCAAATATTTTCCTTCCAATACCGGACTCAATATAATATTCAGCAGCTACACCAAAACTAAGACAAGATTCAATAGGACGATCACATCCTTCTCCATTTAGTTTCGCTTCCTTACGGCATATGCAATCTGCTACAGATATAACTCGTGCGTTTCTGATACTTTCCTCTAATTTATGATAAGGATAAAGAGTAGTATTGGATTCAATTTGTTCTTCCATAGGAATTACTTTAAATCCGGGAACATTACTAATTCCCATTTCTTCTTGATAAGCTGTATCATAATATTCCTTATAATATTTGGCAAGTTCTTCATCTATTTTATTAACAGAATATTCATATATACCTATCATAAAAGGCGCAGCATTGTACATAATTTTGTTATTTCTTCGCAGTTTAAAAACCAAACCCTTTTTTGCCATCGAATCTAACTTACTTTCCAATTTACTAACATCCATTCCAGATCTTTGTGCAATTTCGCTTACCTCTTCAGGAACACGAGTTAATTTTATTGCTATTTTTGCCTCATCTTCAGTAAAGAGCTTTTTTAAAATTTTAATTTCAACACCAGATGGTGTTTCGGGGTAGCCTAAAGGGAATTGATTTAAAAATTCTCTTAACTTTAAATATACGTCATCAGACATTATGATCAATTAGCAGATAAACAGTTAAAAATTTGAATAATTTACCATTTTTGAATTTTTTCATGTATTTTATATTTACCATAAAATCATAATATTTCATAAAAAAAATGATAAACAGGTTGTAAAACCTAATAGAATTCCTGCTATTATCCCTCCAATTAGCAATGAAAGTGCCTTTTTGGGATTAAAGGGTATCTTATTCACCATATACCATACAGCAATTACTAAATCTGTGATTGCGATAAATGACCCAAATGCCACCACATAATAAATAGTTTGTTCATGTGGGTAAATTGATGCGCTTATATCCATGATTCTATTCATTGTAAAAGGATCAATAATTCCACTAAAATTAATAAAGTTAAAAATCAGTCTATCTGGTAATGGTTCTAATACAAAAATTAAAGCCATTGTAAGCCAATTGAATAAAATTCCAAACGCTAAAGCAATATAAATCGACCCCAAAATGAGTCGTGGCCTTCTTAATTTATTAAAATCCTTTATTTCTTTTATTTCCTTTAATCCTTTATCACTAAGTTTCATTCTCTCTTTAAAATAGGTTCCACGTAATTTTATAAAAGTTAAGATTCCAATCGCAAACATTATGAAAAATAAAATATATTTCATAAAGGTAAAGAAAATTACAGCAAATTCATTAAATGCGACACACCATGCCTCTAATCCATTGAAGAGGTCGCTAAAAGGATTATTAAGATATTTCTTTAAAGGAAGGTATATCATCTATAATCTATTTTACCTCAAATATTTAAAGTCTACAAAGAAATTTATCATATCTATTTGCGTTTTTGTTGCTTTACATATAACTCATCGAGATAATTCTTAAGATTCTCATATGCTTCCTCAGGATCAATAGAAGATTCTGATATATCATCACTAACTTCATAATCACTGGAAAAATTGTCTAAATATTCCTTATCATTCAAATTCTTATTTGATTTAGCTTTATTTTTATTCATCTTACTATTCTTACCTCCATCTTTGATTTTTATTTTTCTTAAAAAACCAGTATATTTCTTTATAAAATTTCTAACATTGTGATTTTGGTTTTTATTTCTTTTTTCTATACTCTTATTTTTTAACTGAACAAATTTTTCTAATATCCTCTCATTATTTTTATTAATTTCAGTAATCTTTAACCATTCACGTGGAATATGGGGGACTTTCAGTAGAAATGGTCTCTCAATTGAATTCACACGAGCAATGCATTGCCCCTTCTTTAAGATCGATAAATAATCTTCATTTTCTACATCTAAATTCAATAGTTTGCATAAAAATTCTTTCTCTATATGGGTTTTAAAACATATTAAAACACCGCAATTAGCTAAAATCTCTTCACTAATGTCTGGATGAGTTGCTAATGATATTAAACACTCTCCTGTACCTCTCTGGAGTAAGGCAATATCTTCTAGATACGTGGTAAGCTTATTTTTTCGGGTAAGATCTTTTGGAGCAAAATATTGTGAATCTTCTATTATAGTTATATGCTTTATTCCTTGAAAGTTATACGCTCCGCGAGTAAGATTTCGATCCCAGAGGTATTTTAAAATCATATTCAAAAAGAAAAGGGCATCTTCCTTTTCTCCTCCCAAACGGATAATTGAACTGAGATCTATCAAGATATTCCTGCTAAAAAGGGTTTCCGTTTTTATTTTATGCTCAGTATCAAATAACGCTTTTAGGGGTCCCAACGAAAATCTCCTTATTCGGTTGGTGATACTAATGATAGTTTGACTGAGCATAGGTATCTTATTTTTTTTATTCTGAGCATACCCTTTGCAATATTTATAAAATCCTTTCCAGCTCTGAAATTGATTGTTTTCACACACTTTTGTTAAGATATCTACTAGAACTTTCTCCATTTGTGGGCTATATTCCTCTGTTGTGTCGAGGAACTTACCACTCTTCAATATATCAAATACCCGTTCAGCATGAACCTCTGGAAGAGAGTTTCCCGGATTAAAAATGTTAATTGAAAAATTCTCACCAGGGCGTACAATTAACAAATCTTCAATCTTTCTCTGGAGAAAATGATATTCTCCTTTGAATTCTACCAACATAAAGGGAATCTTATATCTTCGTGTAAGATTGATTAAGAAATGCTGTAAGAAATTACTCTTACCTGTCCCTGTGGCTCCACAGATAAACATATGCTTCTCAAGGTCTTCGAGTGATAGATAGAATGGACGTTTAGATCGCCCATTTTCGATGATAGTTCCCGTTTTAACCTTTCCCTTTCGAGATTGTAGAAACGAGGGCTTTTCCAGTTGTACAAGGTCTCTTCCAGTGTGATAAAAGGAACAAAAAAAGAGAGCCCCAGAAACCAATAGTGAAAAGAAATATACATTGCTCAAGAGTACTTTCACAGGAAAAATAGCGGAATCTGGAGTATATACCAGATAGGGAAGAGAGGTAAAACTAAACAATAAAACTCCAGTTACCAATAAAAATATGATAAAAATCTTTAATAAAGAAAAGGAACTTCCATGCTTTTTCGCAAAGTAAAAAATACTACTGATACTTACTAAAACAACAATGAGAACCATACTTATTGAATCTAAAAGGATAGACATTTGATTTTGTATTGGTCTAGGATCTTAAAAATAGCACGAAAAATTCTGATAAACCAATTTTTCTTGTCCTAATGAGAATATAATAAAAGAAGCAGAGTCGATGTGTTACCGAAATTATTGGACTTTAAATACGAAAAATTTTTTAATATTTTATACTAAGCCTAAATCCCTTGAATAATCGAATTCTATTTTCACACCCTTTTGGTTCAGAAATGACAAGGCCTTAAAGGGGAGAGTACTTAACTTATTTCTCCAAAAACTTAGTTCTTTGAGAGAAAAGAGGTAGCTTATTGATTCTGGAAGAGTTTTTAACTTGTTATCATCTAAATAGAGTCTTTGAAGTGATTGAAGATTTCCTATTGATTCTGGGAGAATCTGTAACTTATTATTACGTAAATAAAGTCCTTGAAGCGATTGAAGGTTTCCTATTGATTCTGGGAGAATCTTTAACTTGTTATCACCCAAATAAAGTTTTTGAAGTGATTGAAGGGTTCCTATTGATTCTGGAAGAGTTTCTAATTTATTATTATTTAAAATGAGTTCTTGAAGCGATTGGAGGTTTCCTATTGACTTCGGAAAAGTCGTTAACTGATTATAACTAAACTTTGCACTTTTTAGTAAGGAAAGTTCACCTATAAACTCCGGGAGTGTTGTTAACTTATTCTTACGCAAATCAAGTTCTTGAAGCAATTTTAACTTAGTTATTGACTCTGGGAGAGTCGTGAGTTTATTCCTACCCAAATTAAGGAATATAAGAGATTTAAGGTTCGATATCGTCTCTGGGAGATTCGTTAACTTATTTCCTTCCAAAATCAGCTTTTTAAGAGAAGGAAGTTCACCTATAAACTCCGGAAGTGTTGTTAACTTATTCTTATGCAAATCAAGTTCTTGAAGCAATTTTAATTTAGTTATTGACTCAGGGAGAGTAGGTATTCTATTCTTATATAGACCTAATCCAATGATATTACCATCTTCAATTTTAACTCCGTAAGTATTATATTTAAATCTTATTTCCGGAATGACCTTCCCAATAAGTAGCTCTAAATCCTTTAAAGCTTGAGCTTGTTCAGGCTTAACGTAGTATTCTTTACTCATATTTTTTTCTCTTTAAAATGGGTGTTAACTTTGCTTTCATAAAAGTATAATTCTTAATTTCAAAAATGTTTAATAAATTAAAACTGCTATATTTTGAAATAGAAAATATAATTTAATTACCGAGTTTTTTCAAAATGTAATTTCTTTTATTTTCTGGAATGCCCCAAAGAAATATTATATCCTGAGAATCACAGTTCATATTGAAACATAAATGATCCTTACCAAACCTTTTTTGATTAGGTGAGTGAATCTTGAGACTCTCAAATATATATACAAAATTGCGTATTTCATCCCCAAATAACCATGAATGACATTTAGGACAAACTGCTCTAAGATTATCCTTTATCATATCATTCTCACGAGCAATAAATAACTGAAATTGTGGATTAATTGCTGAGTCTAACTCAGCATAAAATTTCTGAGAATATTTGATTGGAATTCTACAAAATACTGGTTTTTTTTTAGCTTTTTTTATAAAATCTTGTATTATCTTATCTACTTTTTTTTCCTTCTTTAAATCCAACATACTTTTCATCTGACAAAAATCTTGAACTTCTAATCTATTTTTAGATTCCTCTAATGTAATATTTCTCTTTTTTTTTTACAATTGTTTTATTTATATGAAATATTAGATGGCTGAAATGTTTGAGGGATTGAATCTATTTTTTCTTTTAAATCATTCTAATCCTTCCTTTCTATAAAAATACTTACCAGCTCTCCAAATCTACAAACAATAAATGAATTTAGATATATTCAATATTATATCTTCATTAATTAGATCTGTTCCTAGCTTTATACAATATTGAAAAAAATTAATAATTAATAAACTTATTTAAACTAAAATTATT